>NZ_QUZT01000024.1 GCF_004682045.1 Pseudomonas nabeulensis | reverse complement strand
CTGGCATTAGGGATTGCCCCCTCCCACAGGGGATTTGGGCGTTTATCAGACAAAAATTTCACGCCCCGTGTTATATCGTAACTAATTGTGTGCGAATGGGCGTGTCGGGATGCAAGTGGATCTGGAAGCTGACGGTGCTTCGGTGGAAGGCCTTCCGCGTTTTCAACAGGGGGTGTTTCACGCCCGCCGATTGCGCCAAGCGGGAATCAGCCTGACGGTATTGGCCGTGGCTGGCTGGGTGCTGGCGCTGTTTGTGGCCCTGTTTGCGCCGTTGTCGATCTGGCCGGTGGTGTTGATCAACTGCGCGTCAGCGCTGTTGGTGCTGGTGGCCGGTTTGCAGTCGGCGTGGTGGGTGGCCGATTGGCGTGCCCAGGCGCTGGAAGAACCGCTGGTTGAAACGCCTGTTGAAGAGGCGGGCCGTTACGCACGGCTCGTGGGGCGCTTGGGTCAGCAGATTGGCGCGCCGGTGTTGTGGCTCGGTGGTTGGTCGTTGTGGGCGTTGGTCAGTATCGTCGAGTTCTGGAACCTGGCGTTGCCTGCCGCACCGCTTGGCCAATCGGCGAGTATTGGCGCTGCGTTGGGGTTGGCACTGGCCTTTGGTTTGCTGGTGTTCGAACGCCGCCTGGCGCAGGAAACCGCCGCCCAGTGGCCGGAAGCCTCGCAACTGGCGCAGTTGAGTCGAGTGGCGATTATCTGCCTGGTGGTCAGTGCGCTTTGCCTGTTGTTTGCGGGCGCCGAATCGGTGTGGCCGCTGCGCCTGGCGGTGCTGATCGGCTTGCTGCCGGCTCTGGTCGCCGTAGAGTTCCTGCTTAGAGCCGTACTGTCACTGTTCAGCCCACGGCAGCCACGCCTGGAACCGCGCCTGATGGCGCAAAGTTTTATCGCCGGGCTACTGCGCTGGCCGCCGCAACCCTTGCTCGCCTTGCAGCACGAATTGCACAACCGCTTCGGCATCGACCTGCGCCAAATCTGGGCGTTTACCTACATGCGTCGCGCATTCCTGCCGGTGTTGCTGGTGGTGCTGGCAGTAGGCTGGGCGCTGACCGGCGTGCACGAAGTGCCCCTGCAAGGTCGTGGGATTTATGAGCGATTTGGTAAACCGGTGGAGGTGTTCGGCCCCGGCCTGCATACCGGGTTGCCCTGGCCGCTGGGCCGCGTGATCAACGTGGAAAACGGCGTGGTGCATGAACTGGCCACCAGCGTCAGCGAAGCCGCCGCTCCGGAACTGGCCTCTGCCGAAGGCCCGGCGCCGCTGATTGCCAATCGGTTGTGGGACGCCAGCCATGTAAATGACAAATCCCAGGTCATCGCCAGCAGCAGTGGCGACAAACAGAGCTTCCAGATCGTCAATATGGATGTGCGGTTCGTGTACCGCATCGGCCTGACTGACAACGCCGCGCTCGCCGCCACCTATAACAGCGCGGATGTGCCGACCCTGATCCGCAGCACCGCCAGCCGCATCCTGGTGCATGACTTTGCCTCGCGCACGCTGGACGAATTGCTCGGCGAACAACGCACACGTCTCGCCGACGAAATTGGCCGTGCCGTTCAAGCGGATTTGCAAAAACTCGACAGCGGCGTAGAAATTCTCGCCACCGTGGTAGAAGCCATCCACCCTCCGGCCGGTGCGGCCAACGCTTATCACGGCGTGCAAGCGGCACAAATCGGCGCTCAAGCGCTGATCTCCCGCGAACGCGGCGCGGCCAGCGAGCAAACCAACCAGGCCTTGCTGCAAGCCAGCACCGCCCGCGACCAGGCCACGGCCACCGCCCGCGAAGTGAGTGCCGGGGCCCAAGCCGCCGACCTGCGGTTTGCCGCCGAACAAAAGGCCTATGCCACCGCCGGCAAAGCGTTCGTGCTGGAACAGTACCTCGGCCAACTCAGCCAGGGCCTGGCCAACGCCAAGCTGCTTATTCTGGATCATCGCCTGGGTGCCGACAGCGCACCGACGATCGATCTGCGTTCTTTTACTTTGCCGGCCGATCCTTCGGTGCCGCGTAAAGCCGTTCAATAAGGAGTCTGTCTGTTGAGCGCTCATTCTCACGATCACGGTCATCATCATGGCCATCACCACCACCATCATCACGGTGAAGAACACGCGGCCGGTCCGTTCCCTTGGCGGCGCATGGCCTGGGCGGTGTTGCTGGTACTGTTTGCGGTCGCGGCGGCGAGCCTGGTGCAGGTTCGCTCGGGAGAGGCCACGGTGATCACGCGCTTTGGCAACCCGTCGCGGGTGCTGCTGGAGCCGGGCCTGGGCTGGCGCTGGCCGGCGCCGTTCGAAGCGGCGATCCCGGTGGACTTGCGCCTGCGCACCACCTCCAGCGGTTTGCAGGACGTGGGCACCCGCGATGGCCTGCGCATCATCGTGCAGGCCTACGTGGCGTGGCAGGTGCAGGGCGATGCCGACAATGTGCAGCGCTTTATGCGCGCGGTGCAGAACCAGCCGGATGAAGCGGCGCGGCAGATTCGCACCTTTGTCGGCTCGGCACTGGAAACCACGGCGGCCAGTTTTGACCTGTCCAGCTTGATCAATACCGATGCCAGCCAAGTGCGCATTGCCGATTTCGAAGCGCAGCTGCGTCAGCAGATTGATCAACAGCTGCTCACCACCTACGGCGTGCGCGTGGCTCAAGTGGGTATCGAGCGGCTGACCCTGCCGTCGGTGACCCTCACCGCCACCGTCGACCGCATGCGCGCCGAGCGCGAGACCATCGCCACTGAACGCACCGCCGTGGGCAAGCGTGAAGCCGCGCAGATTCGCTCCGCCGCCGAGCGCGATGCGCGCATCGTGCAGGCCGATGCCACGGTGAAAGCCGCCGACATCGAAGCGCAATCGCGGGTGGAAGCGGCGCAGATCTATGGCCGTGCCTACGCCGGTAACCCGCAGCTGTATAACCTGCTGCGCTCCCTGGATACCTTGGGCACCGTGGTGACGCCGGGCACGAAGATCATCCTGCGCACCGACGCGGCGCCATTTCGCGCCTTGGTGGACGGGCCGAAGGACGTCCAGCCATGAGCGAGCGTGACAGCCCGGACAGCCCGTGGATTCAGGCCGGGCGCCTGACCTTCCTGGCGCTGTACGCGGTGACGGTGTTGGCGGCGTTGGCCTGGGCGTTTTCCAATGTGCGCCAGATCGACCCGCAGAACCGCGCCGTGGTGCTGCACTTCGGCGCCCTCGACCGTATCCAGAATGCCGGGCTGTTGCTGGCCTGGCCGCAGCCGTTTGAACAAGTGGTGCTATTGCCGGCGGCGGACCGGGTGATCGAACGTCGGGTGGAGAACCTGCTGCGTTCCGACGCGGCGGTCCAGGCGGACCGCGTGGCCACGTTCGCCACGCCGCTCAGCGATGCACTGGCGGGCTCCGGTTACCTGCTCACCGGCGATGCCGGGGTGGTGCAGCTGGATGTACGGGTGTTCTACAAGGTGACTGAGCCCTACGCGTTTGTGTTGCAGGGCGAGCATGTGTTGCCGGCGTTGGATCGCCTGGTAACCCGCAGTGCTGTGGCCCTCACCGCTGCGCGCGATCTGGACACGATTCTGGTGGCACGCCCCGAACTGATTGGCACCGACAACGGCGCCGCCGAGCGTCGTGAACGCCTGCGCGGCGACTTGGTGCAAGGCATCAACAAGCGCCTCGCCGAGCTGACGTCCAGCGGCCTCGGCTTGGGCATCGAAGTCACCCGTGTGGATGTGCAATCCAGCCTGCCGGGCCCGGCGGTGAATGCCTTCAACGCGGTGCTGACGGCCAGCCAGCAAGCCGATAAAGCCGTGGCCAATGCCCGCACCGACGCCGAAAAACTCACCCAGACCGCGAACCAACAGGCCGACCGCCTGGTGCAAGTCGCCCACGCCCAGGCCAGCGAACGCCTGGCCAATGCCCAGGCACAAACCGCCACCGTGGCCAGCCTGGCCCAGGTGAAAGACCCGGGCTTGCTGCTGCGCCTGTACCGCGAGCGCCTGCCGAAGATTCTCGGCCAGGCCGGTTCCGTGACCACGGTCGATCCCAAAGACGACTCCCGCTTGATCATTCAGGGAGCCGAACAATGAGCGCGCCCATGCTGACCTCCGCCGAGCAGCGCAGCGCTGCGCGGCAATTGACCCTGGCCATGTTGGCGCTGGGCTTGCTGGTATTGGGCCTGGTATGGCGCTGGCTGGCGCCGGACCAGACCGGTGTGAGCCAGTTGCTGCTGGGCGTTGCTTCGCTGTTGGTGGCGGTGCCGGTGATGCGTTCTGCCTGGTACAGCCTGCGGTTTCCCAGCTTGCATGGCATCACCGACCAGCTGATCGCCCTGGCCATGCTGGGCGCCTGGGCCACCGGCGACCTGCTGACCGCCGCGCTGCTGCCGATCATCATGATCTTCGGCCATGTGCTGGAAGAGCGCAGCGTGATCGGCTCCCAGGAAGCGATCCACGCCTTGGGCAAATTGACCCGCAGCCATGCGCGCTTGGTGCAGGCTGACGGCAGCATTGTTGAAGTGGACAACGGCACGCTGAACACCGGCGATACCGTCGAAGTGCGCGCCGGTGACCGCGTGCCCGCCGATGGGGTGGTGCTGTCGGGCCAGGCGAGCCTGGACACGGCGCCGATCACTGGTGAGTCGGTGCCGTTGGAAGCCAGTGTGGGCGTGCAGGTGTTTGGCGGGGCGATCAACCTCGACGGCTTGTTGCGCCTGCAAGTGACCCGCACCGGTAACGAATCCACGTTGGGCAAAGTCATCGCCTTGATGCAGAACGCCGAGCGCTCCAAGCCGCCGATCACGCGGCTGCTGGAGCGTTATGCCGGCAGTTATATGGTGTTGGTGTTGTTGCTGGCGGCGGTGACTTGGTTTGTGACCAATGACGCCCAGGCGATGCTCGCGGTGCTGGTGGCGGCGTGCCCGTGCGCGTTGGTGTTGTCGGCGCCGGCTACCGCGATTGCCGGGATTGCGGTGGCGGCGCGGCA
Source organism: Pseudomonas nabeulensis (assembly GCF_004682045.1). Classification (GTDB taxonomy): domain Bacteria; phylum Pseudomonadota; class Gammaproteobacteria; order Pseudomonadales; family Pseudomonadaceae; genus Aquipseudomonas; species Aquipseudomonas nabeulensis. The sequence continues at coordinate 75,035 of NZ_QUZT01000024.1, read as the reverse complement.
TGGAATTTTGATTCGCAGCTCGGCGTTCCTCGAGGAACTGGCGGACCTGACCTCCCTGGTGGTCGACAAGACCGGCACCCTCACGTTTGGCACGCTGCGTTTGCACTCCATCGAAACCAGCGCGCCGGACCGGCAGGTATTGCTCAACCTGGCGGCCAGCCTGGGCTCGGCCAGCAGTCACCCGGTCAGCCGGGCGCTCGCAGGGTTGGCGACGCAGGAACAGCTGCTGGCGTTGACGGATATTCGCGAACGTCAGGGCCTGGGCGTGGTGGCGCAGACCGGGGAGGGCGAAGCCGCATTGGGACGGCCTGAGTTGTTCGAGCAATTGGGCATCGTGACCCCACCTGTGCCGAAGCATGATGGCCCGATTGCCGGGCTGGCGTTGGGCGGGAAATTCCTCGCCTGGCTGCTGTTGGCCGACAGCGTCAAGCCGGAAGCACGCCAGGCGTTGCAAGAGCTGCGCGACCTCGGCCTGGGTCGCCAACTGCTGCTCACTGGCGACCGCCAAAGCGTCGCCGACAGCCTGGCGCTGGACGTGGGCATCAGCGATGTCGAAGCCCAGGCCTTGCCGGAAGACAAGCTCAACCGGGTGTTGGGCGAAATCGGCAGCGGCTTTCGCCCGATGGTGGTGGGCGACGGTATCAACGATTCCCTGGCGCTCAAGGCCGGTGTAGTGGGCGTGGCCATGGGCGCGGGTGGGGCGGATATCGCGTTGGCGTCGGCGGATGTGGTGCTGATCGGCAGCGACCTGCGGCGCCTGGGGACGTGCGTGCGCTTGAGTCGCCAGTGCCGGCAGACGTTGCAGGTCAACGTGATCATCGGTTTGGGCTGGACGCTGGCCATCGTGGTATTTGCCGCGTTTGGTTGGCTGGGTGCGGCGGGGGCGATGATTGCCGCGGTGCTGCACAACCTCAGCACGTTGCTGGTACTGGGGAATGCAGGGCGGTTGCTGCGTTTCCAGGAGCCGCTTTTAAAACTTGAAGAAAAATCGTGAGGAGGCTGTAACGCCAACCGATGACCTCTCTCTAGTGGTGTGTCGAGACTGAGCACTCCGTTCGGACCGACACCACTACTGATCATGAGGAATACCACGATGAACATCAAAAACGCCGTTTCCGGTGCTGCCCTGGCTATCGCTGCCGCCACTATGTTTGCTGGTGTCGCCACCCAGGTACAGGCCGCCGACGCGACTGTTCACTGCTACGGCGTGACGTCCTGCAAAGGCATGAACGACTGCAAGACCGCTGAAAACGCCTGCAAGGGCCAGGGTGTCTGCAAGGGGCATGGTTTCAAAGCCATGAGCCAGGCCGCGTGCGATGCCGCTGGCGGCAAAGTCGGCGAGTAACCGGCCACCGAGTGCTCCCGCAGCGGTTGCCCACGCCGCTGCGGACACTTTCCCCAGGAGTGTCCTATGTCCACTTCCCTCCCCAACCTGGGTTACGGCCTGGGTTTACGCAACGAGTATTACCAGCAGATCCTCGAACAATCGCCAGCCGTGGATTGGTTTGAAGTGATCTCCGAGAACTACCTGGTCCAAGGCGGTAAAGCCTTGTACTACCTGGACGCAATCGCCGAGCGTTACCCCTTGGTGATGCATGGCGTGTCCCTCTCCATCGGCGGGCCCCATGCCCTCGATATGGATTACCTGAAACAGATCAAACAGCTCGCCGAGCGTATCCAGCCGGCGTGGGTGTCTGATCACCTGTGTTGGAGCCGTGGCAGCGCCCACCAATTGCACGACCTGTTGCCGCTGCCTTACACCGAGGAAAGCCTGTACCACGTGGCTGCCCGCGTCCGCCAAGTGCAGGACGTATTACAGCGCCCGTTGGTGCTGGAAAACGTCTCCAGCTACGTGCGCGCCAAGGCTGATGAATTCACCGAGTGGGAATTCCTCAATGCGCTGGCCCATCTGTCGGGCTGCCAGTTGTTGCTGGACGTCAACAATGTGTACGTCAGCTCGCGCAACCATGGCTTCGATGCCTGGTCGTTTATCCGCAACTTGCCGCCGCACAGCATCCGCCAACTGCACTTGGCCGGGCATATGGACTACGGCGACTACGTGGTCGATACCCATGACCATCCGGTGTGCGATCCGGTGTGGGCGCTGTATCAGCAGACCCTGGAGCATTTCGGACCGGTCTCGACGTTGCTGGAGCGTGATGATCAGTTCCCGCCGTTCGAAGAGCTGCTCGTTGAGTTGAGCAAAGCCCGTGAGCTGGGCGCGGCCGCGTTGGCCAGGAGGTCGCTATGCGCCTGATAGATTGGCAGTTGGCCTTCGAAGCGCATCTGTTCGCGCAAACGTCGTCCGCCAACAGTGGTTTTGCCGCGACTTTGTTGGGCGGTCCCACCTTGGATGTGCAAACCGGCCTGGCGATTTACCACAACGCCTACCGCGCGCGGTTGCACGAAGTCTTGCAGCAGGACTTCCGCGCGATCCGCTATTGGTTGGGAGACGATGAGTTTGCGTTGCTGGCCGAGGCCTATGTGCGCCGTTACCCATCCGCCCACTACAGCCTGCGTTGGCTGGGCGAGCGGTTCCCGGGGTTTATTCGTGAGCATCTGGTGGCCGAGCAGAGCGCACCGCTGGCCGAGTTGGCCCGCTTGGAATGGGCGTTTACCTTGGCCTTTGATGCGCTGCAGGGCGAGCCATTGACCGTGAACGACATGGCGCTGCTGGCGCCAGAGGATTGGCCGGGCTTGCAGGTCACCCTGGCGCCTTCGGTGCAGCAGTTGCTGTGTCACTTCAATTCGGTAGAGGTCTGGCGGGCAAGTAAAGAGGAGTCAGTGTTCCCCGGCAGCCACGCCCTTGAATTCGCACAGATTTGCCTGGTGTGGCGCCATCAGAATGTATGCCATTACCGCAGCCTGGAACCCGCCGAGGCTTGTGCCTTGGCAGGCATGGTGACCACCGGTTGGTGCTTTGCAGAACTGTGCGCCGAGTTGGCAGTCACTTATGCAGAGGGTGCGCCACTGCAAGCTGTTACATGGCTGAAACAATGGGTTCAGGACGGTTTGCTCGAGCGTCGAATCCAGTGGGAACCTGCTACTAATAGATAGCTTCCTACTTTTCTAGGGATGGTCTACCCTCACTCCAGACGTCTGAAACAAGGGGGGACTACTCATGCTCGCGCAACTTCCACCGGCCTTACAGAATCTTCAGCTACCGCTGCGTCTTCGACTCTGGGACGGCCATGAATTCAACCTGGGGCCTGAGCCCAGTGTGACGATCGTGGTGAAGGACCCCACGGTCGTGACTCAGCTGACCCATCCCACGCTCGACTCACTGGGCGAAGCCTTCGTCGAGGGCAAACTGGAGCTGGAAGGCTCCATCACCGAGGTCATCCGGGTATGTGACGAACTGAGTCACGCCCTGATCGAAGACGACGAGGGGAGTCGTCCGGTGCGTTCGATCCACGATAAGGCCACTGACGCGGCGGCCATTTCCTACCATTACGACCTGTCCAACGAGTTCTACCAGCTATGGCTGGACCAGGACATGGCGTATTCCTGCGGTTATTTCGAAACCGGCAGCGAGTCCATCGACCAGGCCCAACAAGACAAATTCCGCCACCTGTGCCGCAAATTGCGGCTGCAGCCGGGGGAATATTTGCTGGATGTGGGCTGTGGCTGGGGTGGGTTGTCACGGTTTGCGGCGCGGGAGTTCGGGGTGAAAGTGTTTGGCATCACCCTGAGCAAAGAGCAATTGGCGCTGGCCCGCGAGCGGGTGAAAGCCGAGGGCCTGGAAGATCAGGTGGACCTGCAACTGCTCGACTACCGCGACCTGCCGCAAGATGGGCGTTTCGACAAAGTCGTGAGTGTGGGCATGTTCGAGCACGTTGGTCACGCCAACCTGGCCGAATACAGCAAGACCCTGTTCGGCGCGGTGCGTGAAGGCGGCCTGGTGATGAACCACGGCATTACCGCCAAGCACACCGACGGTCGCCCGGTGGGTCGTGGCGCTGGGGAGTTTATCGAGCGCTATGTGTTCCCCAACGGCGAGTTGCCGCACTTGTCGATGATGGTCGCCGAGCTCAGCGAAGTCGGGCTGGAAGTGGTCGACGTCGAAAGCCTGCGCCTGCACTACGCACGCACGCTGGATCATTGGAGTGAACGGCTGGAGGACAACCTGGAAGCCGCGGCGAAGATGGTGCCGGAGCAGGCGTTGCGGATCTGGCGATTGTATTTGGCCGGTTGCGCCTATGCGTTTGCGCGGGGCTGGATCAACCTGCACCAGATTCTGGCGGTGAAACCTCACGCCGATGGCAGCCATGAACTGCCGTGGACGCGGGAGGATATCTACCGCTGAGCCACCGGAGCACAGTGGGTCAAATGTGGGAGGGGGCTTGCCCCCGATAGCAGTGGTTCAGTTGATATATATGTGACTGACCCACTGCAATCGGAGGCAAGCCCCCTCCCACAGTGTGTTAGAGAATCGGCGAGATCAGGCGCGCTACCCGCATCCCCAGTTGCTGCAAACGACGCGTCTCGCGGCTTTCTTCCTGGCTGACTTCATGGGCCAGTGCAAAGTCATCCAGCAACATCTGCTCAACTTCACGGGCAAAACCCTCGTCCACCGTCAGCAACATCACCTCGAAATTCAGCCGGAACGAACGGTTGTCCATGTTCGCACTGCCGATGGCGCTGATTTCGTTGTCCACCAACACCACCTTCTGATGCAGGAACCCCGGCTTGTAGCGGAACACCCGCACCCCGGCCCGCACGGCTTCAATCGCATACAGGCTGGAAGCCGCGTAGACGATGCGATGGTCAGGCCGCGACGGCAGCAGCAGGCGCACGTCCACACCGCGCAAAACTGCCAGGCGCAGGGCGGCGAACACGGCCTCGTCGGGGATGAAATACGGGCTGGTGATCCACACGCGTTCGGTCGCAGCGTGAATGGCCTCGACGAAAAACAGCGAGCAGGTTTCATACGGGTCAGCCGGCCCGCTGGCGAGCAGTTGGCAGAGCACACCGTCTTCGGGGTACGCGTCCGGCAGCATCAGCGGTGGCAGCTCCCGGGCCGCCCAGAACCAGTCCTCGGCAAATGACTCCTGCAAACACGCCACTACCGGGCCGGTGACTTGCACATGGGTATCGCGCCACGGTGCCAACGGCGGTTTCTTGCCGAGGTATTCATCGCCCACGTTATGTCCGCCGACAAAACCGGTAATCCCATCCACCACCACGATCTTGCGGTGGTTGCGGAAGTTGACCTGGAAACGATTGAGCCAGCCACTGCGAGTGGCAAACGCCTTGACCTGCACCCCGGCATCGCGCAGCGATTGCACATAGTGATGGGGCAGGGCGTGGCTACCGATACGGTCGTACAGCACGTAGATGTCGACGCCTTCGGCGGCTTTTTCCTTTAACAGGCTGTGCAGTTGGCGGCCGAGTTCGTCGTCGTGAATGATGAAGAACTGGAACAGGATCGCGGTCCTGGCGTTGCGGATGGCCTCGAAGATCGCACTGAACGTGGCATCGCCATTGATCAACAAGCGCACTTCATTGTTGGCCAGGCACGGCATGCGGCCCAGTTTGGGCATGGCGCGCAGCGAGGCGTAGGCACTGGAGTTGCGCGCGGCGAGGGCTTCTTCGACCCACGGGCGCCAGTTCAACTCGGTGATCGCGGTGTGCATTTCCTGGTTGGCCTGGCGGCGCGCCTGGATGTAGGCATCGAAGGTGCTGCGGCCGAAAATCAGGTAGGGAATCAGCGTCAGGTAGGGGATGAACATCAAGGACAGGGCCCAGGCGATGGAGCCTTGGGCGGTCCTGACGGTCAGCACCGCGTGGATCGCGGCGAGAGTCCCGAGGAAGTGCAGAGTGGCAATCAAGTAGGCGAGCAAGTGCGGGCCAAAAAAATCCATGAACGACATGACTCCTGACAGTCCAGTGCCTAACAGACCATGAACGGCGGCGAATGTCGCTATTTTATTTGCCGTGCAACACTGGCGGCTTTGCGACGTCTAACGCCCAACATTACCCAGGAGTTACCCGATGAATGCTCGTTTGCTCTGTTTGGCCATGGTGACTGGTTTGGCGCTGCCGATAGCCGCGCAGGCGCAGATGCTGGCGCCGGGCTTGTGGGAATTGACCACCAGCAATATGAAAGTGGATAACCAGGACCTGCCGGACTTGTCGCTGATCCTGGGCCAGCTCAAGCAACAGATGACCCCTGAACAACGCGCCATGCTGGAAAAACAAGGCATCACCATGGCTGGCAAAGGCGTGCAGGTGTGCCTGACCCCCGCCCAGGTCGCCTCCGATTCGATCCCGCTGACCGACCCGCAATCGGGCTGTAAACAGGAAGTCACCGACAAGACCGGCAACCAGTGGAAATTCCGCTTCAGTTGCCCGAAAGCCCAGGGCACTGGCGTTGCGACGTTCCAGAGCCAGAAAGAATTCACCACCACCGTCAACGGCACCTTCAATGCCACCGGCATCCAGCAGAAGGGCAGCCTGGACAGCCACGCCCAGTGGCTGGGCAATGACTGCGGTACGGTCAAGCCGCGCGCTTAACGCAAGAAGTGCAAGGGCAGGCCCTGGCAGCTGTCGACCACCTGGCCGTTGTGCCACGCCAGGTGGCCGGACACCAATGTGGTGCTGACACTGTGCCGGAAGCTGCGCTCGGCGAAGGGTGTCCAGCCGCAGCGGCCGAGGATCGGTTGGCTGCTGACGGGTTTGCCGTCGGGCTCGGGTTTGACCAGCACAAGGTCTGCCCAATAGCCTTCGCGCAGGTAGCCGCGATCAGGAATGGCAAACAGGTCAGCCACGCGATGGCTGGTTTTGGCTACCAGCGTCGTCACCGGCAAGTGCCCATCCGCCACCAACTCCAATAACGCCGGCAGCGCATGCTGTACCAGTGGCAGACCCGACGGCGCCTCTCGATACCCCAGTTGTTTTTGCGCCCAGGTATGCGGCGCATGGTCACTGCCAATCACATCCAGACGATCACTCAACAAGGCTTGGCGCAGCGCGTCGCGGTCGGCGCGGGTCTTGATCGCCGGGTTGCATTTGATCTGGTGGCCGAGGCGGTGATAGTCGCGGTCATCGAACAGCAAGTGGTGCAGGCAGACTTCGGCGGTGATGCGTTTTTCGGCCAGGGGTTTGTCTTCGAATAGCGCCAGTTCGCGGGCGCTGGTCAGGTGCAATACATGCAGGCGCGTGCCGTGGCGCTTGGCCAATTCCACCGCAAAAGACGATGAGCGATAGCAGGCTTCGGCATCCCTGATCAGCGGGTGAGCGACGGCAGGGATGTGCTCGCCGAAGCGTTCGCGCAGGCGCTGTTCGTTGGCCAGGATGCTGGGCGTGTGTTCGCAATGGGCCAACAGGATCGTCGGCACTTCGGCGAACAGCCGCTCCAGGATACGCGGGTCGTCCACCAGCATATTGCCGGTGGAGGCGCCCATGAACACTTTGACTCCGGCCACGAGTGATGGATCGAGGGCGGCAACGATGTCGAGGTTGTCGTTGCTCACGCCAAAATGAAAACCGTAGTTGGCCACCGAATGCAGGGCCGCGCGGCGTTTCTTGTCGGCCAAGGCTTCAAGGTTGAGCGTGGCGGGGTTGGTGTTGGGCATGTCCATGAAACTGGTGATGCCGCCTGCCACCGCTGCGCGGGACTCGCTGTAGAAACTGCCTTTGTCCGGCGCACCGGGTTCGCGAAAGTGCACCTGGTCATCGATCATGCCCGGCAGCAACCATTGGCCTTGGGCGTCGATTTCCAGTGGGGCGTTGCAGCCTTCAATACTGCTGGCGATTTTCTCGATACGGCCGTTGGCAACCAGTACATCGGCGTCAAACGCTTGGCCTTCGTTGACCAGGCGGGCATTGCGAATCAGCAGGCGGCTCATGGGTCAAAACTCGTTTTGCAGGGCTTTGTAGCCGCGTACCAGGTCGACGTTGGTGCGCGCCACGTCTTCGGAAAACTCCGAAGCGCTGACGCTCACCGGCGGGAACTGCGACAAGTCGGTGTTGGGCCCGATGCGGGTGGTGGACGGCACGTAGAACGCGTCGGGCAAGTCGCGGCCGTCGACCACCGAGTTGTGGCGCACCACGCAGCCATCGCCCACCGCGCAGTTGAACAGCACGCTGTTGAAGCCTATGAATACGCGGTTGCCCACGGTGCAGGGGCCGTGAACGATGGAGCGGTGCGCAATCGAACTGAATTCGCCAATCGTCACCGCCGCGCCGGACTTGGAGTGGATGACCACGCCATCCTGGATATTGGAGTTGGCGCCGATGATGATCGGGTCCATGCCGCCGCTGGCGTCGACCTCGTCGGCGCGGATCACGGCGTAGGGGCCGACGAAGACGTTCTCGCCGATAACCACCTTGCCGCAGATGATTGCGGTTTTATCGACGTAGGCCGATTCGGCAATGACCGGCAGATCGCCGGAAGGGTTCTTGCGGATCATGGCTTGCCCAACGCGGCGCACAGGGTGTCGAGGTTGTATTCGAACAGCCCGATAAAGGTGCTGGCCGGGCCTTGCGCGGCGAGGGCGTCGGAGTACAGCGTGCCGCCGACCTGTGCACCGCTTTCTTCGGCGATCTGCTTGAGCAGGCGCGCATCCTTGATGTTTTCCATAAACACAGCCTTGACCTTGTCCTTGCGGATTTGGGTGATCAGCGCTGCCACTTCGGCGGCGGACGGTTCGCGTTCGGTGGACAGGCCTTGGGGTGCCAGGAACTGGATACCGTAGGCCTGGCCCAGGTAACCGAAGGCGTCATGGGAGGTGACGATGCGACGATTGCCCGGTGGCAGCGCGCCGAACTTGCGCTTGGCTTCGGCCAGCACACGGTGGATTTCTTTCAGGTAGGCCTGGCTGTTGCGAAGGTAGTCCGTGGTGTGGGTTGGGTCGGCGGCTACCAGGGCCTTGGTGATGTTTTTGACATAGATTTCGGCGTTGGCCAGGTTGTGCCAGGCGTGGGGGTCGGGGATGGTTTCACCGTCCTCGTCCATGGTGTGGGAAATCACGCCTTTGCTGGCGGTGACCACGGTGGCCTTGGTTTCGGTGCTGGTCACCAGGCGGTCGAGCCAGGGTTCGAAACCGAGGCCGTTCTTGATGATTACGCGGGCCTTGAGCAAGGCCTTGGCGTCGTCCGGTGTGGGCTCGTAGGTATGGGCGTCGGCGTCGGGGCCGACCATGTTGCTGATCTGGATGTGATCGCCACCGATCTGGTGGGTGATGTCATCGAGAATACTGAAGCTGGTGACGACCTGCAGTTTGTCGGCGGCCTGGGCCATCGACAGCGGCAGCAAAAGGCTGAACAGCACGAGTAAAGCGCGCATTGGGAAACACCTCATTGGGATGTAAACGACGGTGGGCGGCGCAGCAAACCGTGCACCGGCCCGAACACCACGGACAGCAAGTACCCGGCGCCCGCCACCAGCACGATGGCCGGGCCGCTGGGCAACGAGTAGTAGAACGACAGCAACAAACCCAGCCACACCGACAGGCATCCCAGCAGCGCCGATACCGCGATCAACACCGGCAGGCGCCGGCTCCAGAAGCGGGAAGCAATGGCTGGCAACATCATCAGGCCCACCACCATCAGCGCGCCGATGGCCTGGAAACCGATGACCAGGTTCAGTACTACCAAGGTCAGGAACAACCCATGGGCCAGCGGACCGAGGCGGCTGACGGTTTGCAGGAACAGCGGGTCAAGGGTGTCCAGCAGCAACGGTTTGTAGATCGCGGCCATGGCGATCAGGCTGAAGCCGCTGACCCAGAGCATGCCGGTGAGGGTGGTTTGATCCACGGCCAGGGCGGAGCCGAACAGTAGGTGCAGCAGGTCCAGGCGCTTGCCGGCGAGGCCGAGGATCAATACGCCGGCGGCGAGGGAGATGGGGTAGATGGCGGCGAGGCTGGCATCCTCGCGTAGACCGGTGCGGCGGGTGATCCACGCGGACAGGCCCGCCATGCTCAAGCCGGCACCGAGGCCGCCGATGGTCAGTGCCGGCAGGCTGAGGCCGGCAAACCAGAAACCGAGGGCGGCGCCGGGCAGGATGCCGTGGGCTACGGCGTCACCGATCAGGCTCATGCGCCGCAGGATCAGGAACACGCCCAGCGGCGCGGTGCTGCAAGCGAGCACCAGGCCGCCGATGAGGGCGCGGCGCATAAACACGAAGTCGAAGAACGGCATCCACAGGTGGGCGGCGAAGTGCATCAGGCCACCTGCATGTGCGGTTGTGGGCGGATCAGTTCTTTACTGTCGCCGAACACGCAACCGCTGCTTTTGATTTGCACCACTTGCTGGGTGTGCTGGCGTACGGAGGCCAGGTCATGGCACACCACGATCAGCGTGCGGCCCTGTTCGTGCCAGGCGTGGATGTGTTTCCAGCACAGCGCCTGGCCTTCTTCATCGAGGGCGGCGTGGGGTTCGTCGAGCAACAGCACCGGCGCTTCGGCCAGGCTCATGCGGGCGAGCAGGGCACGTTGCAGTTCACCACCGGACAACGCCATCAGAGGGCGATGTTGCAGGCCGCTGAGGCACCAGTCCTCCAGTACCGCGTCAAGGCGTTGGCTGCGTTGTTGCGGCGTGAGTTGAGTGCCCCAGAAACCGGCGGCGACCAGCTCTTGCAGGCTGATGGGGAACTGACGGTCGAGGTGCTGTTGCTGGGGCAGGAATGACAGACCGCCACGGCGTGGAACATCCACGGTGACTGTCCCCGCCAGCGGTTTTTGCAGACCGGCGATGACTTTAAGCAGACTGCTCTTGCCGGTGCCGTTGGCGCCGATGATGCCGGTGAGGCTGCCTTTTTCCAGAGTGAGGTCGATGGCGGGCGTCAGCGGTTGGCCGGGGGCGCCCCAGCGCAAAGCGGTGCAGGTGATCATGCAGGGTTTCTCGTCCAGCGGCTTTCAGCCACAGCATCGTGCGCGTGCAGGCTTTCGGCGTGGATCACTTTCAGGTGGAAGGCTTTGACGGCATCCGAGCGTTTCAAGGCGAGGTTCAGGCGGCGGGCGGCGTCTTCGCAGAACATCAGGTTCTGCCCATTGGCCAGGGCGAAGGCTTGTTCGTCCGCGCGTTTTACTGCGGTTTGTACGGCGGTGCCGAGGGCGGCTTCGGCGCTGTCGATCAGGTCGACCAAAGCCAGGTGTTCACCTTGCAGGTGCACGTGCAGTTGAGCGCTGCTGCGCTGGCTGTGAGGCGTGGCAACGATGCCGTTGGCGCTGCCGAGCCAGGCCAACACGTCTTCATGCTGCAATGGTGTGTCTGCGAAATCTTCGAGAAATTGCTGCTGAATCAACTGCCTGGCGAGGGCAGCGGAGCAGGGGCAGGTTGACGAGTACGTAACGTCAATTTTTAGTTCCACGTGGAACATCTGGTTTTCCAGACGCGCTTCGATGCTCACCGGGTAGCCTTTCCAGCCAGCCAACGGGCTGACCAGCGCCGGTCGTTTCAGTAGCAGCTGGGTGTGGATTCGCAAGTAGGCGTTCTTAGATAAATCTTCATGACTGTCGAGAAAACGCTGCAGTACCTTACGCAGAAGTGCAGGCGTAAGGGGCTGCTGGTCGAGCATCTCCAGTGCCAGGTACAGGCGCGACATATGGATGCCGCGAGCCTCGCCATCATCCAGGCTCACGCCGGCATCGGCGGTGGCGGTCAGGCGCTGACCGTCGATGAGGATGGGCAGGGCGATGCCGCACATGCCCACCCAGTCGAGTGGCAAGGCTTGGCGTGAAGCCTGCGCGGCGATATCCGGCAGAGTCAGCGCGTTCATGAGCAGGTCCATCATTGGAAATAAAAAGAGATGTTATAGTATAACGATTGTCTCGACGATGGTTTTTCTGCACTTGCCTTTTTTCAGTCATATCGAGCAGGGACGCTCCTTTATTTGCGGTATTTGTCATGCACAGACGTCAGCTCCTTAACTTGCTCCTGGCCAGTCCTCTGTTCGCATTGCCCTTTGCTGCCCATGCCACGCAGATCAGAAACGCACGGTTGTGGCGCTCGGATGACAAGCTGCGGCTGGTGTTCGACCTCAGTGGGCCTGTGCAATACAAGACCTTTTCCCTGACCGCACCGGAGCGCCTGATCATCGATTTGAGCGGTGCGGGGCTCAGCGGTGATTTCTCGCAACTGGTGTTGAAGAACAGCGGGATCACGTCGATCCGCTCGGGGCATTTCGGCAAGAGCGACACGCGCATCGTGCTGGACCTGGCCGCGCCGATGCAGCTCAACAGCTTTCTATTGCCGCCACAGGATGGGCAGGGCCATCGCCTGGTACTTGACCTGACCAGCGCCACCCAGGCCCCACGCCAAATCGCAGCTGAGCCCAAGCCCTTGGTAGATAAGGCGCATCCCAAGCGCGACATCATCGTAGTGGTCGACCCTGGCCATGGCGGCAAAGACCCGGGCGCCGTCGGCTCCAAGGGCCAGCGCGAAAAAGACGTGGTGCTGTCCATCGCCCAGCTATTGGCCAAACGTTTGAAGCGCGAGAAGGGCTTTGACGTGAAGCTGGTGCGCAATGACGATTTCTTTGTGCCGCTGCGCAAGCGTGTGGACATCGCCCGCCAACACAAGGCCGACATGTTTATCTCGGTGCATGCGGATGCCGCGCCACGGCTCACCGCTTCGGGCGCCTCGGTGTATGCGTTGTCGGAAGGGGGCGCGACCTCCGCCACGGCACGCTTCATGGCCCAGCGTGAAAACGGTGCCGACCTGCTGGGGGCGACCACGCTGCTCAATCTCAAGGACAAGGACCCGATGCTGGCCGGGGTGATTCTCGACATGTCGATGAACGCGACCATCGCTTCCAGCCTGCAACTGGGTAGCTCGATCCTCGGCAGCCTGGAAGGCATCACCACCTTGCATCAGAAGCGTGTCGAGCAGGCCGGGTTCGCGGTGCTCAAATCACCGGATGTGCCGTCGATCCTGGTGGAGACCGGGTTTATCTCGAACACACGCGACGCTGCGCGTCTGGTCACGGCGCGTCATCAACAGGCCGTTGCGGATGGATTGTTCGAAGGGCTGAAAAAATACTTCCAGAAGAACCCGCCGATGAACAGCTACATGGCGTGGGTAAAGGAACAGCAGAACGGCCAGGTCTAACAACCGGTAATACGGCTGCACGTGAACTTGGCGCTGGCGCCACCGGAACTGGAAAACCGGTTGATCGTGGTCCAGCCCACCCGCCGCGTGTAGCCCACCCACGCCTCACCATCCGATGCCAGCCCGGTAAAGAACGTCAGCTGCCCATAGCGGCTGTTGGTCTGTGCCCAATAGCGTTTGCCGATGACTTCGAAGCCGCGCAAATACGTGGTGTTGCCGACCGTTGCCACGCTGTAGGCATTGCCCAGCGGATCCACGCAGGCCAGCAGGTTGGCGCTGCGCGTGCAATTGGCCAGCAGGCTTGGCACTTGAGCGCAGGCAGGACCTGCCACTGCCAATAACAGGGCGCACAGCAGATATCTCATAAGGTTTCTCGGGGTAGACAGGGGTGAAGCATTGCGCCCTTCGTCGTGCCGGGCAAGAGGGGATTGGCTTATTTGTATTGTTATACTATAACATAAAAACACAGCCCGACCCGTGACCCGATCCCCATGACCGAACAAGACCTGCTGGCGTTGCCGCCCGCCGACTATATGAATGAAGCCCAGCAAGGCTTCTTCCGCGCACTGCTGCTGACCCAGCGCAACGAGCTGCAAGCCCGTATCGACGCCGAATTCCTGGTGCTGCGCGAGCAAGAGACCAACAGCGACCCGGCGGACGTCGGCAGCGCCGAAGAACAACGCCAATGGCAACTGCGCCTGCTGGAGCGGGAAAAGAAGCTGTTGGACAAGATCGACGACGCCCTCGAACTGCTGGCCCGCGGCGAATACGGCTGGTGTCGCGAAACCGGCGAGCCGATTGGCCTGCAACGCTTGCTGCTGCGTCCCACCGCCACCCTGTGTATCGAAGCCAAAGAACGCCAAGAGCTGCGCGAACGCCATAAACGGGCGGTTTGACCGGCCAACCTGATGAGGACTACCTGATGCCCAATCGTCTCCCCGTTACTGTGTTGTCCGGCTTTCTCGGCGCCGGTAAAAGCACGCTGCTCAACTACGTCTTGCGTAACCGCGAAAACCTGCGTGTGGCGGTGATCGTCAACGACATGAGCGAAATCAATATTGATGGCAGCGAGGTCCAGCGCGACGTCACCCTCAACCGTTCCGAAGAAAAGCTGGTGGAGATGAGCAACGGTTGCATCTGCTGCACCTTGCGTGAAGACCTGCTGGAAGAAGTAGGAAAACTCGCCAAGGAAGGTCGCTTCGATTACCTGCTGATCGAATCCACCGGCATTTCTGAACCGTTGCCGGTTGCAGAAACCTTCACGTTTCGCGATGAAAACGAACAAAGCCTGGCCGACATCGCACGCCTGGACACCATGGTCACCGTGGTCGACGGCATGAACTTCCTGCTCGACTACCAGGCCGCCGAAAGCCTGGCCTCACGTGGCGAAACCCTCGGCGAAGAAGACGAACGCTCGATCACCGACCTGCTGATCGAGCAGATCGAATTCGCCGACGTCATCCTGATCAGCAAGATCGACCTGATCAGCAGCCGCGAACGCGAAGAATTGATGGCGATCCTTGAGCGTCTCAACGCCCAGGCCGAAATTATCCCGATGGTCATGGGCGAAGTGCCGTTGCACAAGATCCTCAACACCGGCCGCTTCGACTTCGAACGCGCCGCCCAGGCGCCGGGCTGGTTGCAGGAACTGCGCGGTGAACATGCGCCGGAAACCGAGGAGTACGGCATCGCCTCCACCGCTTACCGCGCGCGCCGGCCGTTCCATCCGCAGCGCTTTTTCGACTTTATCGACCGGCCCTGGGTCAACGGCAAACTGCTGCGCTCCAAGGGTTTTTTCTGGCTGGCCAGCAAGCATCAGGACGCGGGCAGTTGGTCCCAGGCCGGCGGTTTGATGCGTCATGGTTTTGCCGGGCGCTGGTGGCGGTTTGTGCCGAAAAGCCAGTGGCCCCAGGACGAAGAAAACGTTGCGGCCATCATGGGCAATTGGCAACTGAGCACCGGTGATTGCCGCCAGGAACTGGTGTTTATTGGCCAGAACATCGACTTCACCCGCATGCGTGCCGAACTGGATGCGTGCCTGCTCAACGATGAAGAAATGGCCCTGGGCGTCGAAGGTTGGCGCTTGCTGGCTGATCCCTTTGGCCCCTGGTATGAGGAGGCAGCTGCCTGATGCTGGCCCCGGTGATTCCCCTGCGCCCCGTGATTCGCCAGACGTTTGGTGAAACCCCGCTGGTGCTGTCCGAGATTTTGGAAGACGGCGTAAACCTGGCGCTATGGCAGCGTCAGTTGCCTTTGCACATTGCCGAGTTCGGCGCCTTGTTGGTGGCGCTCAACGAGCCACTGGCGGACGCCATGGTCATCGAGCTCAATAATGAAGACGCAGCGCCGAACTTGCAGGGTTTGGCGTCCAGTTGCAGGGATCTTGAAGGCTATGAAGGGTTTATCGCCGATGTGGCGTGGCTGGTCAGTGCGTTCGCCTGCCTGCTGGGCGCCAAGCGCATCGGCGTGCGCCTGCGGTTGTTGGATAAGGCCATGTGCCCGCGTTTTCACGTCGATCACGTGCCGGTGCGGTTGATCACCACCTATGCCGGTGTGGGTAGCCAGTGGCTGCGTGAGGGCGTGATGGACCGGCGCCAATTGAGCCAGCCGGACGCCGAACCCAGCGAGCGCATCGAGCAAATCCAATGCGGTGAAGTGGCACTGCTCAAAGGGACGAAATGGCACGGTAACGAAGGCTACGGCCTGATCCACCGCTCGCCGGCGCTCAAGGCCGATGAGCGGCGCTTGATCCTGACACTGGATTGGCTCGCATAACCGCGTAGGATCGACCGTTCTACACGGTCTGAATGATGCCCCTCATGTTGCAGAACATTCCCACCCACGTGATTGCCGGGCCCTTGGGCGCCGGCAAGACCAGCCTGATCAAGCACCTGCTCGTCCAACGCCCGGCCAATGAGCGCTGGGCGGTGCTGATCAATGAGTTCGGCCAGATCGGTCTGGACGCTGCACTGTTAACCATGGATGACGACGGTATCGCCCTGGGCGAAGTCGCCGGTGGCTGCTTGTGCTGTGTGAATGGCGCGCCGTTCCAGGTAGGTTTGGGCCGTTTATTGCGTAAGGCCAAACCGGATCGATTGTTTATTGAACCCTCGGGATTGGGCCACCCCGCGCAATTGATC
Organism: Pseudomonas nabeulensis; assembly: GCF_004682045.1. Lineage (GTDB taxonomy): Bacteria > Pseudomonadota > Gammaproteobacteria > Pseudomonadales > Pseudomonadaceae > Aquipseudomonas > Aquipseudomonas nabeulensis. Next base: position 58,842 of record NZ_QUZT01000024.1, on the reverse strand, counting down.
CAGCAACTGAAAGAGGCACCGTGGCAAAGCGTGCTGGCGGTCCAGCCCTGTGTGATGGTGCTGGATGCCCAGGCCCTGGCGGCGGGCAAGCCGTTGGCCCAAGCACAGCAGGAGGCGCTGGCCAGTGCCGGGCTATTGGTCTTGAACAAGGATGAGACGCTCGATGCCGCGCAACGGCTGGGTGTCGAGCGGCAGCTCCCCGATTGCCCGCGCTATTGGACGCGTCAGGCGCAATTGCCGTTGGAACAGCTCCCCGGTTTGAGCGCACAGGCTGGCGGTGCTGTGGATAACGTCGAACTGCCCAAAGGCCTCGCGCAAATGCCGGCCGTTTGGAGCGATCCCACGCTGCCCATTTGCTTGAGTCAGGCGCAAGACGGCGGCTGGAGTATTGGCTGGCGATGGCACCCGAGCCAGCAATTTGATCTCCCGCGTTTGCATGGCTGGCTCACAGGCCTTGAATGGCGTCGCGCCAAACTGGTTATCCACAGCGCCGAAGGCTGGGTTTCTGCCAACGCTGTGGATAACAGCCCGCTGGCCTGGCAACCCAGTGAGTGGCGCCGCGATTCGCGTATCGAATTGATCTTCAGTGCGCCACAGGACGTGGCCGCGTTGCAGGCCGCACTGGCGGTTTGTCGTCAGTGACGCGTCTTGCTGGCGTGGTCCTGGCGCCACTGGCTTAGCTCGATCACCTCTGCGCTGGGCAGCGGCGTCTTGATCTCGAACGGGTAGGGCGCCAGCTCGATCTGCGCGCTGTGGGCGCCGAATTGGGTAATGGTGCCCGGATGGCGCGCCTCGCCGGTCACGGTGAACTCGAAGTTGTAGATGCGCGCCAGGCGTCGCCGACCATTGGCATCCTTCACAAAACCAATGCGCTTGAGCGCCACCGCACCGTCCAGCAACTCGATGTCGAGCTTGGCGCAATGCTGCTTGACCCGCTCCAGCGCGCGCTCACGCAGGCCGTGGTTGTGCCACACCCAGGCGGCACCGGTCGCCAGCAGCATCAACACGAAGATATTTCCCAGGGTCAGCATGCGAAAAACTCCAACTAAGTGAGCGCAGCTTAACTGCGTCTCCGGTCTGTCGTACAGGCTGCGTTTAGTCGCATACTGCGCGGCCAGAATTTCAATGGCTTTACGGAAATCCCCTGCATGAAACGCACACCTCATCTGCTTGCGATCCAGTCTCATGTGGTCTTTGGCCACGCCGGAAACAGCGCCGCCGTATTCCCTATGCAGCGCGTCGGGGTGAACGTATGGCCGCTGAACACGGTGCAGTTCTCCAACCACACCCAGTATGGCCAGTGGGCCGGAGAAGTGTTGGCGCCGCAGCAAATTCCCGCGTTAGTGGAAGGGATTGCTGTTATCGGTGAGCTAGGCAATTGCGATGCGGTGCTGTCCGGTTACCTGGGCAGTGCCGATCAGGGGCGCGCGATTCTTACCGGTGTGGCCCGCATCAAGGCCATCAACCCCAAAGCGTTGTACCTGTGCGACCCGGTGATGGGCCACCCGGAAAAGGGCTGCATCGTGCCCCAGGAGGTCAGTGATTTCCTGCTGGATGAAGCCGTCGCCATGGCCGACTTCCTGTGCCCCAACCAACTGGAACTGGACAGCTTTGCCGGACGCAAGCCGCAGTCGTTGTTCGATTGCCTGGCGATGGCCAAGGCGTTGCTGGCACGCGGGCCGAAGGCGGTGCTGGTCAAGCACTTGGATTACCCGGGTAAATTGCCGGATGGTTTTGAGATGTTGCTGGTGACCGCTGATGGCAGTTGGCACCTGCGGCGGCCGTTGCTGGCGTTTCCGCGTCAGCCGGTGGGTGTGGGTGACCTGACATCCGGGCTGTTTCTGGCGCGGGTGTTGTTGGGTGATAGCCTGGTGGCGGCTTTCGAGTTCACCGCTGCGGCAGTGCATGAGGTGCTGCTGGAGACTCAGGCGTGTGCGAGTTACGAGCTGGAACTGGTGCGGGCCCAGGACCGTATCGCCCATCCGCGTGTGCGCTTCGAAGCCACCCCTATAGATCTATAAATACACAAAACCCAATGTGGGAGGGGGCTTGCCCCCGATAGCGGTGTATCAGTCACACATTTGTCGACTGACACACTGCAATCGGGGACAAGCCCCCTCCCACATTTGAGCCGAGTGTGCTGCTATCAGCCCTTGATTTCCTGATACCGCTTCTCCAGCTCCTGGCGAATCTGCCGGCGTTGCTGGGCCTGCTTGAAGCGGCGCTTGTCTTCGCTGTTATGCGGCTGCAATGGCGGCACGGCGGCGGGTTTGCGCTGGTCGTCCACGGCCACCATGGTAAAGAAGCAGCTGTTGGTGTGACGCACCGAACGCTCGCGGATGTTCTCGGTCACCACCTTGATGCCCACCTCCATCGAGGTGTTGCCGGTGTAGTTGACCGAAGCGAGGAAGGTCACCAACTCGCCCACGTGGATCGGCTCGCGAAAAATTACCTGGTCCACCGACAACGTGACGACATAGCGCCCGGCATAACGGCTCGCGCAGGCGTAGGCCACTTCGTCGAGGTACTTGAGCAGGGTGCCGCCGTGGACATTGCCAGAGAAGTTGGCCATATCAGGGGTCATCAGCACTGTCATCGACAGCTGGGCGTTTCCGGGTTCCATAGCACACTCACGGGTTGTAGGCATTGGTTGGGGGGCACCTCTGCGGGTGCTGGAATCGTTGCATCGCCATCCATTACGGGACGCCAGCGGGCGGCTTGCCGTCACGCCTGCACCGATCTGTTTCCATATATTGCACCGGCTTTCTGCCGGAAGTCGCAGTGTTAACCTGCAAAAGCCCATCCCAGGGCATTTCTTACGATTAATGCAGACTTTTCCTTCCGCACTTTGCGCCTGACCAAAGGCGCGTGCAGAAGTGGGAAAAGCGCCAGTACCCTCAAGGAGCCCCTCGCCATGCACGCCATCAGCTTTATCCAGGACTTGGCCGTGATCATGCTGGTGGCAGGGGTGGTCACCATCCTGTTTCATCGCCTCAAGCAGCCGGTGGTGCTGGGTTACATCGTCGCCGGCTTCATTATTGGCCCTCACACTCCACCGTTCGGCCTGATCCACGACGAAGACACCATCAAGACCCTTGCCGAGCTTGGGGTGATCTTCCTGATGTTCTGCCTGGGCCTGGAGTTCAGCCTGCGCAAGCTGTTCAAGGTCGGCGCCACGGCGTTTATCGCGGCCTTCCTGGAAATCATCCTGATGATCTGGATCGGCTACGAGATCGGCCAGTGGTTCGACTGGAACACCATGGATTCGCTGTTCCTCGGCGCGATTCTGGCGATCTCCTCCACCACCATCATCGTCAAGGCCCTTAACGACTTGAAGATGAAGAACCAGCGCTTTGCTCAGCTGATTTTCGGGGTGCTGATTGTCGAAGATATCCTCGGTATCGGCATTATTGCCTTGCTGTCGAGCATCGCCGTCAGTGGCACGGTCAGCTCCGGCGAAGTGTTCTCTACGGTCGGTAAGCTCTCGTTGTTCATGATCGTTGCGTTGGTGATCGGCATTTTGCTGGTGCCGCGTCTGCTGGCTTATGTCGCCAAGTTCGAAAGCAACGAGATGTTGCTGATCACCGTCTTGGGCCTGTGTTTCGGTTTCTGCCTGTTGGTGGTCAAGCTGGAATACAGCATGGTGCTGGGCGCGTTCCTGATCGGCGCGATCATGGCCGAATCGCGCCAATTGATTAAGATCGAGCGCCTGATCGAACCCGTTCGCGACATGTTCAGCGCGATTTTCTTTGTAGCCATCGGTTTGATGATCGACCCGCAGATCCTGCTGCAATACGCCTGGCCGATTGCGGTGATCACCGTGGCGGTGGTGCTGGGCAAGATGTTGTCCTGCGGCCTGGGCGCCTTTATTGCCGGCAACGATGGTCGTACCTCACTGCGCGTAGGCATGGGGCTGTCACAAATTGGTGAGTTTTCCTTCATCATCGCGGCGCTGGGGATGACCTTGCAGGTCACCAGCGACTTTCTGTATCCGGTGGCGGTAGCCGTTTCAGCCATTACCACGTTGCTGACGCCCTATCTGATTCGCGGCGCCGACCCCTTGTCATTGAAGATCGCAGCGGTGATGCCCAAGCGAATGAGCCGGGTATTCGGCATGTATGGCGAATGGCTGCGCAGCATCCAGCCTCAGGGTGAGGGCGCGATGTTGGCGTCGATGATCCGCAAGATCATCCTGCAAGTGGGGGTGAACCTGGCGCTGGTGGTGGCGATTTTCTTTGCCGGCAGCTTTTTTGCGGCGCGTATTGGCAGCTATCTGGAGGGTTGGATCAGCGATCCAAGTTGGCAGAAGGCATTGATATGGGGAGGGGCGTTGCTGCTGTCGCTGCCATTCTTGATTGCGGCGTATCGCAAGCTCAAGGCGTTGTCGATGCTGCTGGCGGAGATGAGCGTGAAGCCGGAGATGGCCGGGCGGCATACCCAGCGTGTGCGGCGCGTTATCGCGGAACTGATCCCGATCCTGTCGCTGCTGGTGATCTTTCTGCTATTGGCAGCCTTGTCGGCCAGTATTTTGCCGACCAACAAGTTGCTGGTGTTGATCGCCGTGGTCACGGCGGCGGTGGCGGCCGTGCTCTGGCGTTGGTTCATCCGCGTGCATACGCGGATGCAGGTCGCCTTGCTGGAGACGCTGGATAACCATAAGGATACGGCGGAGCACTGAGTGGTTTTGAGGGGGCTGCTTCGCAGCCCAGCGGGAGCAAGCTCCCTCGCCACAAGAGCGCGCTCGCCCACGGTATCTGGGCTTAGCTTTCCAGCCAGACGTCCCGCGCCCAGTGCCACACCGATTCCCAGGTTTCTTCGGTAACGATTTCTTCTTCGCCAGACCACAGCACCACGGTGCCGTCTTCTTCGACGCAGTAGTAGTCGTCGCCGTCCTGGCAGATCGGGATCAGGCTACGGTCGACACCGGCGTCCCAGGCGTTGGCGGCAACGTCCGGCAGGTAGGTGTGGGATTGCGGGTCGGTGACGGTCACCGGCTCCAGGCTGCCGTAGACCACGTCGCTGACGGTCAGCAAAAATTCACGGAAGACGAACGGGATGTCGATGAACAGTTGTTCCTCGATTTCCACCAGCAGGTCTTCGTCAGGCAGTTCCAGAGGAACCGGGACCGGTTCGTTGGCTTCACGCAATTGTTCGATGATTTCTTCCACGGCCGGGATCCTCTTGCTAGATGGCGCGGTTTATAGGGGCGTTTTATACAGTAGCTCGCTATAAGTGCAACCGTGAAATAGAAAACCCCGGAACATGTCCGGGGTTTTGGCTATTGCTTGTTCACTCGTGCGGGTTTCAGCCGTTCTGGCGGATACCGGCCACCAGCCAAGGCTGGTTTTCACCCGGGGCGCGCTCCATGTTCCAGCTTTCGCTGAACACTTCGCCCTGGTCGAAGCGCGAGGTCTTCGACACACCGCTGAAGGTCAGGGTGGCGATGGTCTTGTCGGCGCGATCATCCACACCTTCCAGTTGTACGCGCAGGTCGTCGATGTAGGTCGACTGGAAGCCGTCGCCCAGGTCGGCACGTTCGCGCTTGAGGAACTCCAGCAGTTGTGGGGTCACGAACTCGGAGATCTTGTCCATTTCGTTGGCGTCCCAGTGCTGTTGCAGGGACTGGAAGTGGTTGCGGGCTGCTTCGACGAAACGTTCTTCGTTGAACCACGCCGGTGCATTGATCACCGGACGGGCCGCCGCAGGGGCTGCGGAACCACCGAAGATCGAGCCCATGGCAGGCTTTTGCTCGAACACTTCACGCTGCATCGGCGCGCCGGCTGGAGCCAGGTGCTCCTGCTGCTTGCGGCGACGGGCGGCGATAAAGCGGAAGATCACAAAGGCGATGACCGCCATGATCAGGATGTCGAAGATCTGCATGCCCTGGAAGCCGCCGCCCATGAACATGGAAGCGAGCAGACCACCGGCCGCGATACCGGCCAGAGGGCCCAGCCAGCGCGAAGCACCGCCGGCCTTGGCCGCAGCGCCAGCAGCACCGGCTGCGCCTGCGGTAGCGGCTGCACCGCCCATGCCGCCAGCGGATGGAGCCATTTGGCTGGTCTGGTGAGTCGGTGCCGAGCCCATGCTTTTGCCGCCACCGAAGCGCTTGGCGTTGGCGTCGATGCTCATCGTCAGGCCGATGCACAACGCCATGGCGATGCTAAGAAAACGTTTCATAAAGGGAATTCCCATTTGTGGATTGCACGCGCGCCATGTTGCACAGGTGTCGTGGCAGTGGCTAGCGACATAATGTTTCGGGCTTTTGCGTAAGACCGATTCAGAATGGTCTGTAGGACTTATTACAGATATTGGCCCGCACTCGTTAAAAACAAGGGCACGCTTGTGGTGGCGAGGGAGCTTGCTCCCGCTGGGCTGCGCAGCGGCCCCCAAAAAAACGGGCGCGCTACGCACGCCAGCGGGAGCAAGCTCCCTTGCCACAGAGATGTTTCAGATAGCTTCTAGCTTCGCGTAGCCCATCATCAACCACTTGCTGCCCTCGGCGAAGTTCACCTGCACCCGCGCCTGGGCGCCGGCACCTTCGAAGTTGAGGATCACGCCTTCGCCGAATACGGCGTGCTTGACCTGCTGGCCAAGGCTGAACTGGGTTTCCGGAATTTCGGAACCGGCAAACAGGCTGCTGGCGCTCTGCTGCTGGCCACCGCCGAACGGGCGGCTGACACTGTTGGACAAGCGCACTTCCTGAATCAGCCCCTTCGGCACTTCACGTACGAAACGCGACACCTTGTTGTAGGTCTCGCTGCCGTACAGGCGTCGGGTCTCGGCGTAGGTCATCACCAGGTTCTGCATGGCGCGGGTGATGCCTACATAAGCCAGGCGGCGTTCCTCTTCAAGGCGGCCGGGTTCTTCCAGGCTCATCTTGTGGGGGAACAGGCCTTCTTCCATGCCCACCAGGAATACATGTGGAAACTCCAGGCCCTTGGCGCTGTGTAGCGTCATCAGCTGGATGCTGTCTTCATGCTCGTCGGCCTGGGTATCCCCGGCTTCCAGCGACGCATGGCCCAGGAACGCGGCCAGCGGCGTGAGGTCTTCTTCGCTCTCGGTGTTTTCGAAGGCGCGGGCGGCGCTGACCAGTTCCTCAAGGTTTTCTACCCGGGCCTGGCCTTTTTCGCCTTTTTCCGCTTCGTGGTAGGCAATCAGGCCGGACTGTTCGATCACCGTCTGGGTCATCAAGTGCAAAGGCATTTCCGCACACTTGGCGGCCAGATTCTCGATCAGTTCGACAAACACCCCCAGCGCACCAGCCGCGCGACCGGTCAGGCCTTTATTGGCAATGAGCAAGCGCATGGCTTCCCACATCGACACATCGGCGTGGCGCGCATGATCCCGAATGGCTTCGACGGTTTTCTCACCGATGCCACGGGCCGGGATGTTGATCACCCGCTCCAGCGCTGCATCGTTGCCCCGGCCTTCCAGCAAACGCAGATAGGCCATGGCGTTCTTGATCTCCGCGCGCTCGAAGAAGCGCTGACCGCCATAGATGCGATACGGGATGCGTTCGCGCAGCAAGGCTTCTTCCAGCACCCGCGACTGGGCGTTGGAGCGATACAGAATGGCGATATCGCTGCGCGCCAGGCCGGTCTTCAGGGCGCTTTCGATGGTTTCCACCACGTAGCGCGCTTCATCGTGCTCGTTGAACGCCGCGTACAGGTTGATCGCTTCGCCTTCGCCGCCGTCGGTCCACAGCTCTTTGCCCAGGCGCCCGGTGTTGTTGGCGATCAAGGCGTTGGCGGCCTTGAGGATGCCCGCCGTGGAGCGGTAGTTCTGCTCCAGGCGGATGGTGACCGCGTCCGGGAAGTCTTCGGAATACTGGTAGATGTTCTCGATTTTCGCGCCACGCCAACCGTAGATCGACTGGTCGTCGTCGCCCACCACCATCAGGCTGTCGCCGCCCTTGGCCAACAGGCGCAACCAGGCGTACTGCACGGCGTTGGTGTCCTGGAATTCGTCTACCAGGATGTGCCGGAAACGTTTCTGGTAATGCGCCAGCAGGCCGGGGTTGTCGCGCCACAGGTCGAGGGCGCGCAGCAGCAATTCGGAGAAGTCGATGACGCCCGCGCGTGCGCAGGCGGCCTCGTAGGCTTCATAAATGCTGCGCATGGTGGCCAGGAACAAATCACCGCTGGCCTGGATGTGTTGTGGGCGCAGGCCTTCGTCTTTCTGGCCGTTGATAAACCACTGGGCCTGACGTGCCGGCCAGCGTTGTTCGTCGAGGCCCAGCTCGCGGATCACCCGCTTGACCAGGCGTTGCTGGTCATCGCTGTCGAGGATCTGGAAGGTCTGGGCCAGGCCCGCTTCCTGCCAGTGCGCCCGCAACAGGCGATGGGCCAGGCCGTGGAAGGTGCCCACCCACATGCCGGCTGGGCTGATGCCCATCAACTGCTCGATGCGGTGGCGCATCTCGGCAGCGGCCTTGTTGGTGAAAGTCACCGACAGGATCGAGTGCGGGGACGCGTTTTCGACCTGGATCAACCAGGCGATACGGTGCACCAGCACGCGGGTTTTACCGGAGCCAGCACCGGCCAGGACCAACTGACGGCCAACGGGGGCGGCTACGGCCTGGCGTTGGGCATCGTTGAGGGAGTTCAGCAAAAGAGAGAGATCATCGCGCATCGGCGCATTCTATGGCCCTCGGGGAAGTGGGGCAAACACCAATACCGGTTGCTCGACGGAAAACCTCCCGGGTGATGACCGGTCGGTCGATGGCCGCAGGCCCCGGCACGTCTCGCTCAAGCTGTCTGGCCCCGAGGTTTGCGGCGGATGACGAAGTGATTTTTATGACCTGGAGCAGTTTGGCCCAAGCGCTTGCTTGTGTATGCTCCGTCGACGTTTCGGGCTCACCATTATAAGAACACTGCCTATGACCCTCAGCACCGACCTGTTCGGCCCTTCGATAGCGCCCGCCCAGGTTATCCACAAACACTACGCCACCGAGATGGCGGTCGAGCGCACACGCCTGCTGTATCAAGGCTCGTTGTTGCCGACCTTGCTCATGCTGGTCAACGGCCTGGTCTGCGCCTGGCTGCTGTGGAACCCCAAGCAATACCTGCTCGACAGCATCTGGTTGGTCTGGTTGTTGGCGTTGGTGGCCATGCGTGTGATCCAGGTGGCGGCCTTCGACTCGGCCATGCCCAGCCGTCAGGCGCAACCGGTGTGGCGCCGCATGTTCATGCTGGGTTCGGCGGTCAGTGGCTTGACCCTGGCCACGGCCGCCATCGCCCTGGTGCCGGTGGACAGTTTTATGCAGCAGGCCTGGGTCTTCGGCCTGATCGGCGCCGCGACCCTGTCGGCCAGCGTGGCCTATGCCGTGAGCCTGCCGGCGTTCCTGTCGTTTGCCTTGCCGTGCCTGGTGCCGGCCATTGCCTATCTGTTCTGGAACGGCACCCCGCAGCAACAGGGCTGGGGTGTACTCGGGTTGATCCTGCTGGCGTCCTTGAGCCTGGTGGCGTGGCAGGTCAACCGCCTGATCCAGCGCGGGTTGCTGCGGCGCTTTCAGAACCAGGCGTTGATCGAACATCTGCAAAAGGCCCAGCAGCGCAGCGAACAGTTGAATCTGGAATTGTTGCGTGAGGTCGAACAGCGCCGCCAGGCCGAGCAGGAACTGCGCGACGCGCAAATCGGCTTGCAGGACCGCGTGGCCCAACGCAGCCAGGAACTGGACGCCGCCAGCCTCGCCCTGAACAAAAGCGAAGCGCGCCTGGCCATGGCCTTGCAAGCCAGCGAGCTGGGTCTCTGGGACTGGAACCTGCAGACCGATGAAGTCCACCACACCCAGCTAAAAGAGCTGTTCGGCCTGGAGCCGGAGTACGTCACGGCCATGCTCAGCCACCTCAAACCGCGCCTGCACCCCGAGGATTTGCCGGTGCTCAAGCGCGCCCTGGTGGAACACCTCAAGGGCCGCAGCGAGGACTATCAAGTCGAATACCGCGTGCGCCATGGCGATGGGCACTGGGTGTGGATCGAAGACCGTGGCCGTGCTGTCGAGCGTGCGCCCAGCGGGCGGGTCACGCGGATGCTCGGCACGCGTCGGGACATCAGTGCCAGCAAGGCCCTGGAAGAACAACAGCAACTGGCATCGACGGTGTTCGAGGCTGCCAGCGAAGGCATTGTGATCCTCGATCCGGACTACGTACTGATCGCCGTGAACCAGGCGTTCAGCCGCGTCACCGGCTTTGATATCGACGACATGATCGGTCGCAATGTAGTGGAGCTACCCAGCAGCCGCGATGCGCGTCGTCATTTCCCGGTGATTCGCCAGGCGCTGCTCAGCCACGGCACCTGGCAGGGTGAGCTGGTGGAGACGCGCAAGAACGGCGAGCTCTACCCGCAGTGGCTGCAATTGAATGTGGTGCGCGATATTCGCGGCAACGTCAGCCATATCGTGGGCTTCTTCGCCGATCTGTCGGCACGCCGCGAATCCGAAGAGCGCATGCGCTACCTCACCCACTATGACGAGCTGACCGGCCTGGCCAACCGTTCGCTGTTCCGTGAGCGGTTGCGCGAAGCCCATGGCCGGGTGCGTCAGAACGGGCGAAGCCTGGCGTTGCTGCACATCAACCTGGACCGCTTCAAACTGCTCAACGACAGCCTGGGTCATGAGGTGGCCGACCAGCTGCTGCAGAAGATGTCGCGTCGCTTGATCAATGCCTTGCCCGAAGCCGACACCATTGCACGGCTTTCCGGCGATGAGTTTGCCGTGTTGTTCGACGCCTACGGCAGCCTGTCGAGCCTGGCGCGAGTAGCCACGCGGTTGCTGGCCAAACTGCGCGTGCCGGTAACGGTGGAAGGGCATGAACTGGTGGTCAGCGCCTCGATGGGCGTCAGCTTGTTACCGGATAACGCGCGGGAAATTTCCGCGCTGGTCAGCCAATCGAACATGGCCATGCAGCACGCCAAACACTTGGGCGGCAATAATTTCCAGTTCTACACCGACAGCCTGCAAGCCAGCACCCTGGAGCGCTTGCAGTTGGAAAACCATTTGCGCAAAGCCATCGAAGAGCATCAGCTCATGGTGTTCTACCAACCGAAGTTGTGCCTGGCCACCGGCAAGCTGAATGCCGCCGAAGCGCTGATCCGTTGGGAACACCCGCAGTGGGGCATGGTGCCGCCGGGGGACTTTATTGGTCTTGCCGAAGAGACTGGCCTGATCGTGCCTTTGGGTGAATTCGTCCTGCGCGAGGCCTGCTGGCAGGCGTGTGAGTGGCAGCGCCAAGGGCTGGCGCCGATTCGGGTGTCGGTGAACCTGTCGGTGCACCAGCTGCGCCAAGGCAAACTGGTCAGCCTGGTGCGCCAGGTACTGGAAGAGACCGGCCTGGACCCGCAATACCTTGAGCTTGAGCTGACCGAAAGCCAGCTGCTCGACAGCGTTGAGCACATCATCGCCACCTTCCAGCAACTGCGGGACCTAGGGGTGAAGCTGGCCATCGATGACTTTGGCACCGGCTATTCGTCTCTGAGCTACCTCAAGCGCATTCCGGTGGACTACGTGAAGATCGACCAAGCCTTTATCCGCGGGCTGGGCCAGGGCCGTGAAGACGCGGCGATCACCCGGGCAATCATCGCCATGGCCCACGGGCTGGCACTTAAAGTGGTGGCCGAGGGTGTGGAAGATCAGCAGCAGCTGGATTTCTTGCGCAAGGAGCGTTGTGATGAGGTGCAGGGCTACTTGATCAGTCGACCGATGCAGGCCAAGGGCCTGGCGGATTTGTTACGGGAAAATGCAGATTTTCCTTAGGGTAGCCGAGGGCGCCCCTGTGGCTACAAAGCCTGCGCCCTTTGATTCAGAGGGCAGCAGGGCGATTTAGTGATGCGACGGACGGGCAAAACGACAATTCTTGTAGTATAACTACAAGCTTGCTACATCCCTGGCCCTGCCCATAACAAGAGTCCTGCCCTTTGAACCTGTTGCAACATATCGCCCAGTCGCGCCACCTGTTACGCAAATCGGAACTCAAGGTTGCCGATCACGTGCTGCTTGACCCTGCGGCCGTGATGCACAGTTCCATGGCCGACCTGGCCCACAGCGTGGGTATCAGCGAGCCGACCATCGTGCGCTTCTGCCGCGCCATCGGTTGCTCCGGGTTCCAGGACTTGAAACTCAAGCTGGCCCAAAGCCTGGCCGCCGGAGCGAGCTTCGGGCAATTCGCGATCCACGAAGACGATTCCGTGGCCGACTACAGCCTGAAGATTTTCGACACCACGCTGCACACCCTGATGGAAGTGCGCGAGAAGCTTGACCCGATTGAGTTGCAAAAAGCCGTGACGGCCATGTCCCAGGCCCAGCGCGTCGAGTTCTATGGTTTCGGTGCCTCGGGTGCGGTTGCCGCGGATGCCCAGCACAAGTTCTTTCGCCTGCTGCTGACCGCAGCGGCCTACAGCGACCCGCACATGCAGGCGATGTCGGCGGTGACGTTGAAACCGACCGACGTGGCGATCTGCATTTCCCAGTCGGGCCGCTCCAAAGACTTGTTGATCACTGCCAACCTGGTGCGTGAAAGCGGCGCGACGCTGATCACCTTGTGCCCGAGCCAGACGCCATTGGCGGAACTGTCCACGGTCAACCTGGCCATCGATGTGCATGAAGACACCGAGATCTATACGCCGCTGACCTCACGTATCGCCCACCTGGTGGTGATCGATGTGTTGGCGATGGGCGTGGCCATGGCGCGCGGGCCGAGCCTGGTCAACCACCTCAAGAGCGTGAAGCGCAGCCTGCGCAGCTTGCGGTTGTCGCCCAAGTCGGTCAAAGCATTAGACGACTGATCCTCGGCCATACTCGGTCAAAATGTGGGAGGGGGCTTGCCCCCGATAGCAGTGGGTCAGCCAATGAATTTGCTGGCTGATACACCGCAATCGGGGGCAAGTCGAATCGTCGCACCGCCCCTCCCACATTTGGATCTCCTGCGAACCCAGAATCTTCATCAGGCTGTCATCGCTGCGTCATCGCCCACACCCATCCTGAACTCCCGTACTCGCATTGGGAGACTCGAAATGGCCCGTCCCTACGAAGACAGCAACAGCGCCGTCAAAACCCGTCGTCAGCAGGAAGACCAGCGCCGCATGGCGTTTCGTCGCGCAATCGAAGACCGTTGTGAAGAACGCCAATTGCTCCAAAGCATCAGTGACTACCCGGAACTGCATTGGCAGGCACCCGTGGCTGCCCAGCGAAACGCTCAACCAGCGCGCTGATCTGCACCCGTTCGCTGCGAATAAAGCCCAGGAACGCATGGGCCACCGGTGACAGGCGCTTGGCCTTGGCCTGCACCAGGCACCAACTGCGGTACAGCGGCAGCTCTTCCACCGGCAGCTCCTTGAGCCCGCCGCTGGCCAGTTCCAGGTTGACGGCGTGGCGCGTCAGCAAGGCCACGCCCAAGCCTGCGCTCACGCATTCGCGCTGGGCCTCGGCGGATGACACTTCGACCGTCTGGATGAAGTGCACGCGTTTTTCCTTGAAGTACTCCTCGCAGGCCATACGGGTCCCGGAGCCCTGTTCGCGCACCAGCAACGTATAAGGCTCCAGGTCTTGTAACCGAAGCGGGCCCTGCTGGCTGAGCGGATGATCGAACGGCGCCACCGCGACGATGGGGTTGTTGAGGAAGGGCAGGAATTCCAGGCCCATGTCCTGGGGCACCATCGACATGATCACCAAGTCGTCGCGGTTGTCCGACAGCCGACGGATGACTTGGGCGCGGTTGACCACCGTAAGGTGCAACTGCACTTCGGGGTGCTGGCGCTTGAAGGCGGCAAACAGGTGCGGCACGAAGTACTTGGCGCTGGATTCAATCGCCAGTTTCAGTTGGCCTTGCAGCGACCCCTGCATGTCCGACAGCTGCATATCGAGGTTTTCCAGGCGCCCGAAAATATCCCGGCTGGCGCGCTGCAAGGCCTCTGCGGCCTCGGTCATGTAGAGTTTTTTGCCGACGTAATCGAACAGCGGCTGGCCGATCAGCTCTTCGAGCTGCCGAATTTGCAGGCTTACGGCCGGTTGTGTGAGGGACATTTCCTCGGCCGCGCGGCTGTACGAGCGCAAATCGCACACTTCATTGAAGATCTGCAATTGACGCAATGTCATACGCATCAATGACTTACGCATATTTCAATTCCTTCTGCCCGTGGCCGTCCGGCCAACTATAAGTCTTTACTTATGCACGACCCAATAATTATTGATTTTTGTTAATTCTCCTGCCGGATTAGTGTGTGTCTCGCGACTGTCATGAAACATTTGGTCACGCGCCGACCCGGGTCTAGCGGGTCGAAGAACGCAGCAATCGGCTCAAGGGAATTTCCAAGTGATAAAAAAGATCCTGATCGCCAACCGTGGTGAAATTGCCGTACGAATCGTGCGTGCCTGCGCCGAGATGGGCATTCGCTCGGTCGCGGTCTACTCCGACGCCGACCGCCACGCGTTGCACGTTAAACGTGCTGATGAAGCCCACAGCATTGGTGCCGAGCCCCTGGCCGGTTACCTGAACCCGCGCAAGCTGGTGAACCTGGCGGTGGAAACCGGTTGTGATGCGCTGCACCCCGGCTACGGTTTCCTGTCGGAAAACGCGGAACTGGCAGATATCTGCGCCGAACGCGGGATCAAATTCATCGGCCCGGCCGCTGAAGTGATCCGCCGCATGGGCGACAAGACCGAAGCGCGCCGCAGCATGATCAAGGCCGGTGTACCGGTCACGCCGGGCACCGAAGGCAACGTTGCCGATATCCATGAAGCCCTCACCGAAGGCGACCGCATCGGTTACCCGGTGATGCTCAAGGCCACCTCCGGTGGCGGTGGGCGTGGTATCCGTCGTTGCAACAGCCGCGAAGAACTCGAACAAGCCTTCCCCCGCGTGATCTCCGAGGCCACCAAGGCCTTTGGTTCGGCGGAAGTGTTCCTGGAAAAATGCATCGTCAATCCCAAGCACATCGAGGCGCAGATCCTCGGTGACAGCTTTGGCAACGTGGTGCATTTGTTCGAGCGCGATTGCTCGATCCAGCGTCGTAACCAAAAGCTCATCGAAATTGCCCCTAGCCCGCAACTGACCCCGGAACAGCGCGCCTATATCGGCGACCTGTCGGTGCGTGCGGCCAAGGCCGTGGGCTACGAGAACGCTGGCACCGTGGAGTTCCTGCTCGCCGAGGGCGAGGTGTACTTCATGGAGATGAACACCCGGGTGCAGGTGGAGCACACCATCACCGAAGAAATCACCGGGATCGACATCGTTCGCGAGCAAATCCGCATCGCTTCGGGCCTGCCGCTTTCGGTCAAACAGGAAGACATCCACCACCGTGGTTTCGCGTTGCAGTTCCGCATCAACGCCGAAGACCCGAAGAACAACTTCCTGCCCAGCTTCGGCAAGATCACCCGTTACTACGCGCCCGGCGGCCCCGGTGTGCGTACCGATACGGCGATCTACACCGGCTACACCATCCCACCGTTCTACGACTCCATGTGCCTGAAACTGGTGGTGTGGGCGTTGACCTGGGAAGAAGCCATGGACCGTGGCCTGCGAGCCCTGGACGACATGCGCCTGCAAGGCGTGAAGACCACCGCTGCCTACTACCAGGAAATCCTGCGCAACCCGGAATTCCGCAGCGGCCAATTCAATACCAGTTTTGTGGAAAGCCATCCTGAGCTGACCAACTACTCGATCAAGCGCAAACCCGAAGAGCTGGCCCTGGCCATCGCCGCCGCCATCGCCGCCCACGCAGGCCTGTGAGGAATATAAGAATGAGCAAGAAGATCTTCGTAACCGACACCATCCTGCGCGACGCCCACCAATCGTTGCTGGCGACTCGCATGCGCACCGACGACATGCTGCCGATCTGCGACAAGCTAGACAAAGTCGGCTACTGGTCCCTGGAAGTCTGGGGCGGCGCGACCTTCGACGCCTGCGTACGCTTCCTGAAAGAAGACCCGTGGGAGCGCCTGCGCAAACTGCGCGCCGCGTTGCCTAACACGCGCCTGCAAATGCTGCTGCGCGGGCAGAACCTGCTGGGCTACCGCCACTACAGCGACGATGTGGTCAAAGCCTTCGTCGCCAAGGCTGCCGTGAATGGTATCGACGTGTTCCGCATCTTCGACGCCATGAACGACGTGCGTAACCTGCGCGTCGCCATCGAGGCGGTCAAAGCCGCGGGCAAACACGCCCAAGGCACCATCGCCTACACCACCAGCCCGGTGCACACCGTCGAGGCGTTTGTGGCCCAGGCCAAGCAGTTGGAGTCCATGGGTTGCGATTCCATCGCGATCAAGGACATGGCCGGTTTGCTGACGCCGTTTGCCACCGGCGAACTGGTCAAGGCGCTGAAAGCCGAGCAGAGCCTGCCGGTGTTCATTCACTCCCATGACACCGCGGGTTTGGCCGCGATGTGCCAACTCAAGGCCATCGAAAACGGTGCCGACCATATCGACACCGCCATCTCCAGCTTCGCCTGGGGCACCAGCCACCCCGGCACCGAGTCGATGGTCGCCGCCCTTAAAGGCAGCGAATTCGACACCGGCCTGAGCCTGGAACTGCTGCAAGAGATCGGCCTGTACTTCTACGCAGTGCGTAAGAAATACCACCAGTTCGAAAGCGAATTCACCGCCGTCGATACCCGCGTGCAAGTCAACCAGGTGCCGGGCGGGATGATTTCCAACCTGGCCAACCAGTTGAAAGAGCAGGGCGCCCTCAACCGCATGAATGAAGTGCTGGCCGAGATCCCGCGTGTGCGTGAAGACTTGGGCTTCCCGCCGCTGGTGACCCCGACCTCGCAAATCGTCGGCACCCAGGCGTTCTTCAACGTGCTGGCCGGTGAGCGCTACAAGACCATCACCAACGAAGTGAAGCTCTACCTGCAAGGCGGCTATGGCAAGGCGCCGGGCACTGTGAACGAAAAACTGCGCCGCCAGGCCATCGGCAGCGAAGAGGTGATCGACGTACGCCCAGCCGACCTGCTCAAGCCGGAAATGACCAAGCTGCGTGGCGAAATCGGTGCGTTGGCCAAGTCCGAAGAAGACGTGCTGACCTACGCCATGTTCCCGGACATCGGGCGCAAGTTCCTCGAAGAACGCGACGCCGGCACCCTGGCGCCGGAAGTGCTGTTGCCTATCCCAGAAGCCGGCGGCGTGGCCCGCGCCGGTGGTGAAGGTGTGCCGACCGAGTTTGTCATCGACGTGCACGGCGAAAGCTACCGCGTGGACATCACCGGTGTCGGCGTGAAAGCCGAAGGCAAGCGTCACTTCTACCTGTCCATCGACGGCATGCCGGAAGAAGTGGTGTTCGAACCACTCAACGAATTCGTCAGCGCCGGCGGCAGCAAGCGCAAGCACGCCACCGAGCCGGGCCATGTCAGCACGGCGATGCCGGGCAACATCGTCGATGTGCTGGTCAAGGAAGGTGACGTGGTCAAGGCCGGCCAGGCCGTGCTGATTACCGAAGCCATGAAGATGGAAACCGAAGTGCAGGCTGCGATTGCCGGCAAGGTGACCGCTGTTCATGTGGCCAAGGGCGACCGGGTCAACCCGGGTGAAATCCTGATTGAAATCGAAGGCTGATCCCTAGCCTTCGACACTACCGTTTAATCCTCGGGGGGGCAGGTGCTCCCCTTTTTTTTGCCTGGGATTTGGTGGTCAGGCGAAGGCGTCTGAGGGCCGTTAAAAGCTCATTGCCCACTTGGCCGTCAGGCCGTGGCTGCGGCTATGGGTGCCTGATTCACCGTTGTAATTGAGGGCTACGGTGTGCTGCTTCGACAGCGTGAGGTCTACACCGGCCTGCACGCCAAGGCTGTTTCGGTTCAGCGCGGTGCCACTGATGGTGAAGTCGTTGATCAGCCCTGGTGCCTGTCGAAAGCCTTGGCGGACCTGGCTGTCAACCTCGCCATAGAGGTGATGCCAGCTCGCGCTCAGGTGGGGTGAAAGACTCATTTGGTTATCGAATCGATACTGGCTCGCCAGGCGAAGGCCAAATGTGCTGTTCAGGTTTTGCCGGGTTTGCGTACCGACGTTCAACGCCGCCAGGCCGCCTTGTTCCTTGAAGCTGTCGCGGTGATAGCGCTGGTAGCCAAGACCGGCGAAGGGCTCAACGCTGAACGCCTCGCTCCCCAATTGGTAACCCACCTCGGAGAACAGGGTTTGGCTCTGGGCGCTGTACTTGCCCTTCAACTGCTCCTTGTAGTCGAGCAACTCAATGCTGCGTTTATTCTGCCCGGCATGGCTGCTGTAGAACGCGCCCAGGCGCAGTGCCAATGGGCCGTCCTGGCGTACGGCATAACCGCCGAGGTGCCAGCTGTCGAGCTCGCCGGAAAAACGCTGCACATCCAGATGGGTGGTGGATTTTGCGCCCATCACACCGACGCGCCACACGTCGTCCAGCGCCCAGTCGACACCCAGTAACAGGCCTTGAGTACCGTACTTCAAGCCGGAATTGCCGTTTTGTTTGGCGAGGCTACCGTCGCTGTTCAGGTTTTGTACCCAGAAGTGGCCATCTTCGTCGTTGGGCAGGGTGTGCAGGACCGACAGCAGTTGGTTGCTGATGTGCTGCGTTGTGCTTTGGGTCGCGGCGGCGAGGTCGGCATGTTGGCTGCCGGCCAATTGCTCCAGCGCTGCGCCCATTCCGCCGGGTGCTTGCGCGAGTTGATCACCGAACTTTTCCAGGGCCTTGATCTGCTCGGACGTCAGTTTGCCGGACTGCAACAAGCGTTTGAGTGCGGGATCAAGAACCTTGGCAACCTGTTGGCCATTGTGGGTGGTTGCCTGTCGAGTGAGGTAGTCGTCGGGGGCGTCATATTCGGTGGCGGGGGCATAGAACCAATAGTCGTAGGGCAGTTCCAGCGGCAATTGATAAGGCGAGCCGGCCTGTGCCTGGGTGAGTTGAGCACTGGCAACGCCGACCGCCAGGGTGACGACACGTGAGAGTTTCTTGAATAAAAAGGGCATGAAATCCCGGCCTCTGATGGATGAGGCCGGGAATTTAGCGAGGGGGCTAAATATTAACTGTCAGGTCATGGGCCTGGAGTGTGAGGGAGTTGTCTGTATCGATATCTGGCGAGCGCAATCTGCATTTTATTGCGTATTTTGTGTTTGGTAGGCTCTATATCTGCACTATATTGCGTTAGCTAACCTAATTGTCGACGTGAAGACGCATTAAATTGCAGGTGCCCCCCTCATGCTCAACCTAACCGTGCAAATCTACTCAAAAGGCAAATGGCAGGACGCCATGTTGTTGACGTTTGATACGCCGGAAAACGGCTTCGAAAGCCGCTGTAGTTTTGGCTATGACCAACAGTATCTCGTGGACCATTTCGAACAGGGGACGGCCATGGGTGGCGCCACGGGATCGGGGGTTGGGGGGAAGCACCGAAGTTGCTGTTAACGGAAACCTGCCGCAACGCTTGCAGGAATGGGGATTGAAATGAGCCTTACCGTCGAAGAACGTACCCAACTGATCGACAGCATCCAGGCCGCACTGGCCGATGGCACGCTGGAAATCGCCGACGCGGTGCGTCGCCTGCGCACCGAGGTCACCGGCCTGCATCAAAGTCAGTTCGCCAAAATGTGCAAAATTTCCGTGCGCACCTTGGTGCATATCGAACATGGCGAGGGCAACCAGACCCTGAAATCGCTGAATGCGGTGTTCAGGCCATTTGGTATGCAAATGGGCGTGGTCAAGGTGCGCCGGCAGTGGCGCTGACCCACTGCCGATTTAAAAGGTGAGAGAGCTTGTGTGGGAGCGTGCTTGCCCGCGATAGCGGTGTGTCAGCCAGCGCATGTGGTAACTGACACACTGCTATCGGGGGCAAGCCCCCTCCCACAGGGGATTGGTGGTATGCCTAATGCTTGAGCCTGACACAAAGCCAAATGTGGGAGCGGGCTTGCCCGCGATAGCGGTGTGTCAGCCAGCGCATGTGGTAACTGACCCACTGCTATCGGGGGCAAGCCCCCTCCCACAGGGGATTGGTGGTATGCCTAATGCTTGAGCCTGACACAAAGCCAAATGTGGGAGCGGGCTTGCCCGCGATAGCGGTGTGTCAGCCAGCGCAGGTGGTACCTGACACACTGCTATCGGGGGCAAGCCCCCTCCCACAGGGGATTGGTGGTATGCCTAATGCTTGAGCCTGACACAAAGCCAAATGTGGGAGCGTTCTTGCCCGCGATAGCGGTGTGTCAGCCAGCGCATGTGGTAACTGACACACTGCTATCGGGGGCAAGCCCGCTCCCACAGGGGATTGGTGGTATGCCTAATGCTTGAGTCTGACACAAAGCCAAATGTGGGAGCGTGCTTGCCCGCGATAGCAGTGTGTCAGCCAGCGCAGGTGGTACCTGACACACTGCTATCGGGGGCAAGCCCCCTCCCACAGGGGATTGGTGGTGTGCCTAATGCTTGGGTCTGACACAAAGCCAAATGTGGGAGCGGGCAAGCCCCCTCCCACAAGGGTCAGGTGTTGTCTGGAAGTCGGCACTCAGCCAGGCTTTTCAGTTGGCCTGAGCCCGTCTGATTACCTTCCGACAGCCATTCCTCAAACCCCGCCCCAATCTTCGGCCATTCCGGGTCGATGATCGAATACCACGCCGTGTCCCGGTTCTTACCCTTCACCACCGAGTGCTGGCGGAACACACCTTCGAAGCTGAACCCCAGCCGCTCTGCCGCGTATTTGGAGCGCTGGTTGGCGTTGTTGCACTTCCACTCCAGGCGACGGTAGCCCTGGTCGAAGGCATGTTTGGCCAGCAAATACACCGCCTCGGTGCTTTTCGGCGAGCGCTGCATCGGCGCGCCAAAGGTCACGTGACCAATTTCGATACGGCCCTGCTCGGGCACGATGGACATCAGGCTGAGGATGCCTTGCACCTGGCCTGTCGCACGGTCGATCACGCTGAAAAAGTACGGGTCGTTGTGGGACACATGGTTGTTCAACCAATCATTGAATGCACTGCGCTCTGGAAATGGCCCGTAAGGCAGGTAGTCCCATAGTTTCGGATCAGCGCCGGAGCCTTGCAGGGCCTGGAACAGGTCGTCGCCATGGCGCGCCGGGTCGAGTTTTTCCAGGCGGATGAAGCGCCCTTCAAGCTGTTGCACGGTGGGTGGCGGGACGCCTTTCCAGTCGGCGAGGGAAGTGGACATGCTGCGCTCCTTAAAGGCCTTTGCGAAATTGGATGAAACCTGGGCGTTCGGCGATGCGTTCATATAACTGGATCGCGGTGGCATTGGTTTCGTGGGTCAGCCAGTGCACTTTGCAGCAACCATCAGCCTTGGCAGTGGCGTAGACGAACTCGATCAGCTTGCGGCCTACACCGGTGCCGCGTTGGGCCGGGTCCACCAGCAGGTCTTGCAGGTAGCAGGAATTTTCGATGCTCCAGTTGGAACGGTGGTAGATGAAGTTGACCATACCCACCGCCTTGCCATCCTGCCAGGCCAGCGCCGAATGGGTCGGCTCGTGGGCGTCAATCAGGCGTTGCCAGGTGTTTTGGCTGACGGCGTCTGGCAGTTCAGTGTTGTAGAACGTCAAGTACGCTTGCCACAGGGGCAGCCAGGCGCCGTGGTCGGCGGCGGTGACCTGGCGGATATCGATCTGGCTCATTCTGGAACTCCTTGGGGAATAAAGCGCGCGAGGGTCTGGTCGCGCACGTCGGTGCTGGCGGCCAGGCCTTCGCGAACACCGGCGATGTCGGCCGGGCTGCGGTTCTGGCTGAGTTTGCGTTTGCCGATCAAGCGTTCGATGGGCAAGGCGAAGCCGACGATGGCCTTGAGCATGCCGTCGATGTAGTCGGCCGGGGCGTCGCTGACTTTCCAGGGTTGGTTGCGGGAGCCTTCATGGCGATCAGTCAGCGCGGTGACAACCTTGAGCAAGCGCTCGGCATCGCTGAACACTTCGGCCTTGCCGTAGGCGTGCACCGCGATGTAGTTCCAGGTGGGCACCACTTTGCCGTGCTCGGCTTTGGCCGGATAAAACGCCGGGCTGATGTAGGCCTCGGCGCCGGCAAAGATGACCATTGCTTCGCTGCCGTTTTGCAGGTCTTTCCACTGTGGGTTGGCCTTGGCCAGGTGCCCATAGAGCGTGCCGTTGGGTCCCTCATCAGGGTTGAGCAGCAGTGGCAGGTGGCTGGCGACCAAGCCGTGTTCACCATAGGTCACCAGTTGCGCCAGGCGCGTGTGCTGGATCAGTTGATGCAGTTCAGGCAAATCGTCGAGGGCGAAGGCGCGAGGTGTGTACATGGAAATTTTCCTTGGCGAATGCCTGCATCCTAGGCAGGCTAATGGTTCGTTGTAAGAGCCATCTTTGGCCAATTTCATAGGTCCAATATGCCGCCGATCACGCCGCCATTGTCCTTTAACCCTGCTGGTATCGAGCTGGACCGCCGCCAGGGGCTCACGCGCCAACTGTACGAAGCGCTGCGCCAGCGCGTGCTGGACGGGCGGCTGGCGAGCGGCACACGTTTGCCTGCCAGCCGCGACCTGGCGGCAGCTTTGTCGATTTCCCGCAACAGCGTGGTGCGCGCCTACGACCAACTGTATGCCGAAGGTTTTATCGAAGGGCGGGTAGGTGATGGCACCTATGTGGCCCAACTGCCCACGCCGAAAAAACTATCCACAAAACTGTCCACAGGGTTACCAACAGGCTTATCCACAGCTTTATCCACAAATTGGCTGGATTTGCCGGTCAATTCGCCACCGGAAGTTATCCACAGGCCAGCCTTGGGACGCGTACACACCAACCATTTGCCGCAACCTCCGGTAGGGCCGCCGAAGGCTTTTCGCGTGGGTGTACCGGCCTTCGATTTATTTCCTTTCGAGATATGGGCCAAGCTGAATGGGGCTTTCTGGCGCAAACCGGACCTGGAGCAACTCTGTTATGGAGACCCTGCCGGTGATGGCCGTTTGCGCGGTTTGATTGCCGCCTACCTGCGCAGCTCTCGAGGCATGCAGTGCACGGCTGAGCAAATAGTGATCACCAGTGGTGCACAGCAGGCAATCAGCCTTTGTGCACAGTTGCTGGTGGAGCCAGGGGACGGGGTGGCGGTGGAAAATCCTGGCTATCGTGCCGCCGGTCATGCGTTCGCTTTGGCGGGCGGACGGCTGCAAGGTGTGCCGGTGGATAACGACGGTATCGACTGCCAAGTCCTGAATACACTGGGTGATTGCCGCGTGGCCTATGTCACGCCCTCTCACCAATACCCGTTGGGGGTGGTGATGAGCCTGGCGCGGCGCCTGGAGCTGCTGGCATGGGCCGAGCGTACCGGCGGCTGGATCATCGAGGACGACTACGACGGCGAGTATCGCTACAGCGGTGCCCCGCTGGCGCCCTTGGCGGCGCTGGATCGCAGCGGGCGTGTGCTGTACGTCGGCACCTTCGGCAAAGTGGCGTTCCCCGCCTTGCGCCTGGGATACCTGGTGTTGCCGCCGGGGCTGGTGGACGCTTTTTCCCGGCGCCGTGCCGTCGACATGCGTCACTCGGAAGTCAGTACTCAGGCAGTGATGGCCGAGTTCATGGCCGCGGGACACTTCCAGCGGCATATCCGCCGCATGCGCCGCGCTGCCCTGAATCGACGCAATGCACTGCTTGCCGGTTGGCCCAGCGGCTTGCCGGGTGTGGGTGAACTGCCCAACGTCGCCGCTGGGTTACACCTGACGGTGCGGGTCGACAGCCTCGCCCGTGAGCAGCAGTTACTCGCCCAGGCCATTGAGGCTAGCGTTGAGATCAACGGCCTTAGCACCTATTGGTTGCCGCAATCGACCACACCACCCGATCAGCGTGCCGGGCTGGTAATGGGGTTTGCGGCGGTGCCCGAGGCACAGATTGCGCAAGCGTTGTCACGCCTGTGCAGGGCGTGGCGGCCTTGAGTAACTAACTACCGTCTTGGCGAGTAAGGGGATCAATACCGTGGGGGTTTACCCAACACTACCTGAGGTAGATGATCATGCCCGACTCGTTGTCCCCAACGTCCCCTGTCGATCCGCTGCAACTGCGGATCAGCCAATTGTTCGCCTTGCGCCCCACCCTGCAGGCGTTGGCCATCACCCAAACCCAGTTCGATGAGCATCCAGAGCATGTGCTCGAATACTACGCCGAACAGTTGATCGATTTTTTCTGTGGCTCCGACTCAGCGGCCGGTAGTCGCTGGTGGCAATTGGCGCAACTGCTGGCGCAACGGCTGCGCAAGGTTCTGCGCAAAAAGATCGACCCCATCAGCCTGAGCATGCTTCAGACAGTGCTGACTTATCCCGACAGCGGCGAACGTACACCAACGCTTGAGGCGTATGGCGTGCATCGGCACAACGGTCTCGGGCTGGCGATTGTGGGCGTCGACCACACCCTGGTTTTCACCCTGAGTCATGGCCTCGAGACATTCGTCGCCAACCCACATGCCGACTGGCTGGCAAACGCCGAGCGCCTGGAGCACGACGTGTTTGAGGGCTGGGCGTTGTGCGCATTGGAGGCTGTATTGCAGCGTATCGATGCCATCGACCTGGATGCGGTTGCGCGTCTTGATCAGTTGGATCAGCAACTGGCCTGGGTCACTCGTTTCTGCGATTTGTTCCTGCCTGACCCGCAACCGTTGCATGCATCGTTACCGACATGGCTGCAGGAAGCGCCAGTAGCCGGGCGCTTGGCCTACAGCAAACTGCTGGCTGCCACGGCGGGTGTGCATCAGAAATACTGCACGAAGCCGGTACTCGATAAGCTGCCGCAGGATGATGCCGCACACCAGGCCTGTGATGTCCGGAATAAGGCCTTGCAACTGCGTCGTATAGCGTTGGAATACAGTCTGCAGGGTATGGCGGGTGTCAACCTCGATGGCTATGAACGCCTGCGCGCGGCGCTACGGACTTACGCCACCCATCGGCATTGGCACGGCGAGCCGATGGGATTCAGGCGTTTGCTGGATGAGTCGGGTTATGTGGTCGGCGCACAGCACGATGGTGCAGGCCCCTGGTTGGTTTTCAGGCCGGGGTCGGCGCAGGTTTTCCAGCAGGTGACGACGCCTCCTGAGGCCAGTCCGGCGTTTGTGGAAACCTCCGCCGTACTGCCAGCGCTGCCAGAGGACGAACAACCCGAATGGCGCACAGACCCAGGCTTGATGCGTACGGTGGCGCTGTGGCTGGTGTATCCCAAGGCATGGCCGGCAGGAGAACCCACACAGGCCACGTTACACTACAAGCGGTTGGACGCCAGTTGGGCTGGCGCCCGCGGGGCGTTGTCGGCATTGCAGCGTCATCGGTTGGGCGCGCTGGCGCATCCGTTACGGGTCGGCACCCTGATTCATGAGGGGATTAACCGTGGCCTGCACCTCTTCAACAACCTGCTGATTTTCAATAAAGACGAGAACCACTTTCACGTCTTGTCCCATAACCGATTCAATACCGTCATTAATTTGAATGTATACGAGCATAGCTTGGCGGGCGGCCCGCCCATCGCCCGTACCGTCGATGACGTGTGGGAGATCCAGGGTGCCCCAAGGTTCAAACGTGAACTGGATGGGTTGAGCGTACGCGCGCGCAAGGCGTTCGATTCAGCACGAGCGTTGTTGGCCCAGATGAACAGCGCCCAAACCGTGCAGCCAACCTTGCTTCCCGTCGAGATCGAGGAGCAGTTTGTGCGCAATGCCCGTGCACTGGATGACGCAGCGGCACGCCTTAAGCAATTCACTCAACGCCGCAGCATCGCAGAAAGTGATGAGCTGACCGTGCAATTACAAGCGCGGGCCGTCCAGCTACGGATCGAAGGCCGCCAGCGGCGCATCAATAGCGTTCGACTCAGCCAAGCGCCAACGGTGGCCGATGTGCACTACCTGCTGGAGCAAAGGGCCGCATGCATCCGCCGGCTCAATGGGCGTGTGGAGGAAACCATCGACGGCGTCGTGGATTACCTGCAGGAATATGAGGTGCTTGACCTCACCGATGGCCATCGCCCGCTCTGGTATGCCCATTTTCACTACCCTGCGCTGCACTCTGCGCCCGACCAGCCTTCGCGGGCGCACCTGAAACGGGCGGACCAGCGCAGGCTCGGGCGTGTCTATGAGCAGGCTGAAAGGGACGCCGGGCGTAGCACCCAGGTCTATCGTGGGCCGATTGCTACGCCAGCGGGCCGGCAGCTTTTCCTGTCGATTATCTGAAGCCTCATCTCTGGAAAAACAGTGACTGTGCCAGTTGCCGGCTGATCTCACTGCGATAAATCGCACTTTGATCGCTGGCGCCTGTTTGCTGATACGTGCCGCCAAATCTACGCGGCTCGCGGGTTTTAAAGTAGAAGGGAACACCCTTAATGTAGGGCTCAGCCCAGCTCACCGCACAGGTTGGTTTCGACCAGTTGTCGAACCTCAACCTGGCTCAGACCCGCACCCATCAACGCGTTCAACTTGCCGAACGCGGCCTCGCGGGTCATGCCGCCACCCGACAGCACGCCTGCACCGCGCAAACGGCTACCGGCCTCATAGACATCCAGCTCCACACCCCCTTCATGACACTGAGTGATGGCCACCACCACCACACCTTGGGCGTGCGCACGCTCGAGGCTGGCGAGGAACCCAGGGTTATCGCTGGGGCCGGTGCCGCTGCCGAAGCACTCTAGGATCAGGGCTTGAATGCCGCTATCGATCAGTGCGTCCAATTGCACAGCACCCATACCCGGCACCAGCGGCAGCACGCCGATGTTGGCCAAGGCCTTCGGCTGACGGTAATCCAGCGCCTGGGGGATGGACTGGGCACGCGGCACACCGCCCTGGCGGTTCAACGCCGCGAACGGGTTACGGCCGAAGCTGCGGATTTTTGCGCACGCGGTCGGCGCCATCAGCGCGCCGTGGAAGTGCAGGTGCACGCCCGGTGGCAAACCCGTGCCCAGTGCCTGCAAGGCACCGCTGACGTTTTCCCAGGCATCGCTGTCCGGCACGCCGGCGGGCAACATCGAGCCGGTAAACACCACCGGCGCCGGCAGGCCCAGCAGCTGGAAGCACATGGCGGCCGCGCTGTAGGCCAGGGTGTCGGTGCCGTGCAGGATCAGCACGCCATCGCAGCCCTGGTCTACCGCATCGATCACAGCGACGCGCAGGCGTTGCCAATAGGCGGGGGTCATGTTGGCGCTGTCGATCAGCGGGGCCATTTCCTGGAATTGCCAGGCGGGCAATGGCTGCTCGGCCAGTTGTTCGCGCATACGTACTTCGAAACCGGATGCGGGGGCCAAGCCATTGGCGCTGGCCTGCATGCCGATGGTGCCGCCGGTGTAGAGCACCATGATGTTGTTAGCTGCTTTAGAGCTAGAGAGGGACATCGAAAATTCTCCTGAACGAAAAACGCCGCACGGCCCCGAGCATGCCCAAGGAGGTGCGGCGTGTCATCTTTCTACGCTTAACGCTGTGCTTGGGCGCTCAGCTCAGCCGATGGCGCCGTGTCCGGTTTCGCTGGGTTCGCAGGCCAGGCCTTGCGGTCCAGGTCCAGGTCAGGGAACTGGCTGGAATCGAACACGGGCGTCTTGATGCCTGCGGCGCGCTGGTTGTCGTAGTCGTTCAGGATGCGCATGGCGATCTTGAACAGGAACGCCAGGGCGAACAGGTTGACGAACGCCAGCATGGTCATGGTGATGTCGGCGAAGGCGAATACGGTGCTCAGGTTCTCGATGGAACCCCAGAAAATCAGCACCAGTACCAGGGCGCGATAGCCCATCAGCACCTTGCGGTTGTTGCCCACCAGGAAGCGCAGGTTGCTCTCGCCGAGGTAGTAGTTGTACATGATCGAGGTGAACACGAACAACGCCAGGGCCACGGAGATAAACATGCGGCCCCAGTCACCGACGACAGCGGCCAGGGAGTTCTGGGTCAGGGCAATGCCGTCGCCTTCAAAGCCCGGGGTGTAGAAACCGGAGAGCAGGATCAGCAACGCGGTGCAGGTGCAGATCACGAAGGTGTCGAGGAACACGCTGAACGCCTGCACCACGCCCTGGGCAATCGGGTGTTCAACGGAGGCCACGGCCGCCACGTTAGGCGCACTGCCCAAACCGGCTTCGTTGGCGAACACGCCGCGCTTCACGCCCATGATGATCGCGCTGCCCACCAGGCCACCGAAGGCTTGGTCCAGGCCGAAGGCGCTCTTGACGATGGTCGCGAGCATGGCCGGCACGTGGTCGAATTGCAGCACGATCACGTACAGGGTCACGGCGATGTAGACCAGGGTCTTGACCGGCACCAGCAGGTCGGCAATCGACGCGATGCGCTTGATCCCGCCGATGAACACCAGGCCCAGCAATACTGCCAGCGCGAGGCCGGTGTAGGTGGTGTCGAGGCCGAAGGCGTTGTTCAGCGAGTGAGTCACGGCGTGAGCTTGCAGGCCGTTGAAGGCGAAGCCGAAGGTCACCAGCAGCAGGAATGCCATGAGCATGCCCAACCAACGCTTCTGCAAACCGTGCTGGATGTAATAAGCCGGGCCGCCACGGAAGGTGCCCTCTGCGTCGGTGCGCTTGTACAGCTGGCCGAGGGAGCATTCGATAAAGCTCGACGACATGCCCACCAGTGCGGTGACCCACATCCAGAACACGGCACCCGGGCCACCGAGGGTCACGGCAATGCCGACACCGGCGATGTTGCCGGCGCCCACACGGCCGGCCAGGCTGAGCATCAGCGCCT
Organism: Pseudomonas nabeulensis; assembly: GCF_004682045.1. Taxonomy (GTDB): domain Bacteria; phylum Pseudomonadota; class Gammaproteobacteria; order Pseudomonadales; family Pseudomonadaceae; genus Aquipseudomonas; species Aquipseudomonas nabeulensis. The sequence continues at coordinate 30,248 of NZ_QUZT01000024.1, read as the reverse complement.
GGAACGAGCTGAGTTGGCCGGAGCTGCTCTTGAGGCTGTCTTTAAACACCGAGAACATGTGGAAAAAGTGACGCAGCTGTACGAAACGCGAGCGAATCGTGAAATAACCGCCGAGCCCGACAATGAGCACGATCAGTACTTTCCCTGAGAGGAAGTCGTTGATGACTTCGAGCATGGAGTGTTCCTCGCTGATTTTTCTAATGGCAAACGCAGGACGGTTCGACGCAATCGCTAAGCACCAGGCAGTGCGCGACCGTTCGACCCCAATCCTTTTGCGGGTTGTTATTCATGCGGTTTCGCGCTGTTTCCGGGCCTCGTTACCGACGGCCGCAGACGCGAGAGGGGCGGCACTATACCTAGGCGAACGTGATCCGTCTGCCCGGGGCGATTAAAGGTTTCAGCAGGGTGGTGGGCTTGCAGGGCGATATTGGCTTTCTTATGGGCTTCATTTCACAACCTTGAGGCAAAAAAAAGGGCCTGAAGAACGAGCCTTCAGGCCCTCAAAAGGTGAGAGGTGTCTAGTCCCTCAACCTGGTGAGCGGTGCAACAAACGCTTAGGCCTTCAGCGGGACCAAGCGTGGGGCAATCATGTTTTCGGGGCGCAGGATGTCGTCGAGCATGGCGTCGTCGAGCAAGCCTTCTTCGCGCACCAGTTCCAGCACGCCGCGGCCGCTTTCGAGGGCGATACGGGCGATGCGGGTGGCGTTTTCATAGCCGATGTACGGGTTCAGCGCGGTCACCAGGCCGATGGAGTGCTCCACCAGTTCGCGGCAGCGTGCTTCGTTGGCGGTGATGCCGACGATGCAGTGCTCGCGCAGCATGTCCATGGCGCGTTGCAGCAGGCGGATCGAGTCGAAGATCTTGAAGGCGATCAGCGGTTCCATCACGTTCAACTGCAGTTGGCCGCCTTCGGCTGCCATGGTCAGGGCCAGGTCGTTGCCGATCACTTGGAATGCGACCTGGTTGACGGCTTCCGGGATCACTGGGTTGACCTTGCCAGGCATGATCGAGCTGCCTGGCTGGCGCGCTGGCAGGTTGATCTCGTTGATGCCGGTGCGTGGGCCGCTGGACAGCAGGCGCAGGTCGTTGCAGATCTTCGACAACTTCACGGCGGTACGCTTGAGCATGCCGGAGAACAGCACGAAGGCGCCCATGTCGGAGGTGGCTTCGATCAGGTCGGCCGCTGGAACCACCGGCTGGCCGCTGATGGTAGCCAGGCGTTGTACGGCCAGGGCCTGGTAACGCGGGTCGGCGTTGATGCCGGTGCCGATGGCGGTGCCGCCCAGGTTCACTTCGGTCAGCAGCTCTGGCGCCAGGGTTTTCAGGCGGGCCAGGTCTTCGCCCAGGGTGGTGGCGAAGGCGCGGAATTCCTGGCCGAGGGTCATCGGCACGGCGTCTTGCAGTTGGGTGCGGCCCATTTTCAGCACGTGGCTGAATGCTTCGCCTTTGGCGGCGAAGGCCTGGATCAGGCTGTCGAGGCTGGCCAGCAGCGCGTCATGGCCCAGCAGCAGACCCAAGCGGATCGCGGTCGGGTAGGCGTCGTTGGTCGACTGCGCCATGTTCACGTCGTTGTTCGGGTGCAGGTACTGGTATTCGCCCTTCTGGTGACCCATGGCCTCCAGCGCGATGTTGGCGATGACTTCGTTGGCATTCATGTTGGTTGAAGTGCCGGCGCCACCTTGAATCATGTCCACCACGAACTCTTCGTGGAAATCGCCGCGGATCAGACGGGCACAGGCTTCGCTGATGGCAGCGTGCTTGGCTTCACTGAGCTGACCCAGCTCGCGGTTGGCGTCGGCCGCCGCTTGCTTGACCATTGCCAGACCGACCACCAATTTCGGGTAATGCGAAATCGGAACGCCCGAGAGGCGGAAGTTATTCACCGCTCGCAGGGTCTGGATGCCGTAGTACGCTTGAGCCGGTACTTCGAGTACGCCAAGCAGGTCTTTTTCGGTACGGAAAGATGCAGCGGAGGACATGACGGAAATCATCTCGATATGGACCCGGAACTGGCCGGAACGCTGCGAATGCTAGGCTTGTGCAGGTTTTTGGGCCAATGCTGTTCAGCACTGGCCTATGCATAAACGGCATAATGCAGGTGTGACCCGGCTATCATGGCGGGCGTGTGTACCAAAATGGTGCATACCCGTGGGAGGAAGTGATGAACCTAGAGAGCAAATGGCTGGAAGATTTCAGCGCCCTGGCGGCGACGCGCAGTTTTTCCCAGGCGGCGGAGCGACGCTTCGTGACCCAGCCGGCATTCAGCCGACGCATCCGCAGCCTGGAGGCGGCCTTGGGCCTGACCCTGGTCAACCGCTCGCGTACACCGGTCGAGCTGACGGCGGCGGGGCAGTTGTTCCTGGTCACCGCGCGCACCGTGGTCGAGCAACTCGGCGAAGTGCTGCGCCATTTGCACCATCTTGAGGGCGGGCAGGGCGAAGTCATGCAAGTAGCGGCGGCCCACTCGCTGGCGCTGGGCTTTTTCCCACGCTGGATTGCCCAACTGCGCAATGAAGGCTTGAACATCGCCACTCGGCTGGTAGCCACCAACGTCGGCGATGCGGTGCACGCGCTGCGCGAAGGCGGTTGCGACCTGATGCTGGCGTTCTACGACCCGGACGCTGCGATGCAGATGGATGCCGAGATCTTCCCCTCCCTGCACCTGGGCAACACCGAAATGCTCCCGGTGTGCGCCGCCGATGCCGACGGCAAACCGTTGTTCGATCTGGAGGGGGAGGGCAGTGTGCCGTTGCTGGCCTACAGTGCCGGGGCATTTCTTGGTCGTTCGGTGCACTTGCTGCTGCGCCAGCGCGCGCTGCGCTTTACCACCGTGTACGAAACCGCCATGGCCGACAGCCTCAAGAGCATGGCCCTCGAAGGCCTGGGTATTGCCTGGGTGCCGCAGCTGAGCGTGCGCGCCGAGTTGGCGCGCGGTGAGCTGGTGGTCTGCGGCGGTCCGCAATGGCATGTACCGCTGGAAATCCGTCTGTATCGCTGTGCATTAGTGCGCAAGGCGAATGTGCGGTTGTTGTGGCGCAAGTTGGAGGGTGGGGCGGCGAGTCCGACAGTCTGACCCAGTGAGCGATGCGGCGTGCATCCACGCTGTGTGGCGAGGTTGTCGGGATGTTCAGGGAAGCGTCTTGAGGTAATTCTTGATGTTTTCTCTGTTCTTTTCACTGAACCGATAGGCATTGCCACGCAAGAAAGACCATTCGTCCAGGGGCCTCATCAGAGATTCGTGCCACCAGCCATTATAAATAACCTCACCGTCTTCATGGATGGCACCCAGCATATGACCTACTTCGTGAGCGGCCGTATCATATTTGGTGGCAGACGCAATGGCGAAATGGCCTCGTAATTCGGCGATGCCGTATTTGTAATTAGAAGCGCTGAAACCAAAGTTGTGCTGAGTGAATAACAAAAATTTGTCCAGTGCCGAGTAGGGCTGTGAGGTCTTTTTCAAATACTCGATGACCCGCGCTTTCCAACGGTCCAGAGCGTTAGCGCCAGACCCTTGTCGGTAAGCAAACTGGGAAAGTTCCGGCACCATGTCAGCGGTGATCAGGTGTATGTTGACGCTGCGGCTCGTTAAATTTTGAAGTTCTGTTTTTAGCCATGAAAAATAGTCGTTATACAGAGACGCAGGGTTTTCGTTCTTCAGGTCTTCATGCATGAAGACGGTCAGTTTGATGGGGGATAATGGGCTGGGTTGCTCGCCCCTTTTTTCATCTTCTTTCTCTATGGCTGCCTGGTCTTCCTCCCAGCGCTTTATCAGTGGAAGCGCGCGCGTTTGCAAACAAGCCCCGAAAAATACAAAGGGTCTGGCATCAATGCCTTGTTTCAGAAAGTGGAATTTCCAGTCCGGGGGCGGCAAAGTTGTGGTGCGTGACCAGAAGTCAGTGAAGTCTTCCTTTTGCTTTTCGATAAGCTGTTGGACCTGTTTCTCATAAAAATCCTGGCTGAAGGGGACCGGTGTCAGCCGAACATCGTTTTCATTTAACACCTGGTTGCCCAGACTTTTCAATTGTCGTCGATCTTGCTGAGAGAGGCTCGCCGCTAGCCCATCCAATGCGTGAGCCTGAGACTCTGCGGCCAGGTGCACTTTCATGACGGCAAGGGAAGTGAATTGCTGCATTGCGTTATCTGGAACGTACAACACACAGTTGTTTTCACTTCCAATGTGTTCCTTTGGATAACGGCTGATCAAAAAGGCCCCGCAAAGAGGTATATGCACTCCGCGCGAGTCATTTTCAAATGACAGCCTGTAAAGGTAGGCATCGGAGAGTGACCCAGGGTAAGCAAGCCTGCAAATCAGTGCGCCACTTATCAGCTTGAAAGAGCCGTCAGTTATTCTGAGTACGTTGGCGCAATGTAATTGAGCTTCCAGCAGTTGCGCCATGTAGGCTTTATTGGTGTACGGAACATGTGCGTGCGGGCCGTTCCAGAATGCGTCGATCATGTTGTGGTAATAAATAATACCTTGAAGTTCGAATAGCGCACGCCGGATTGCGCTCTGGCCGGGCTCGGAAATTCTTTCCAAATGGCCGTTTTTTTTCAGGTAGAAACTGGAAGCGGTGAGTTCATGTTCGGCTAAACGCCCAAACAGGTAGATGACCTCAAACAGCGCTTTCAGATTTCTTTCTTCTGGCGCAGACGTGACCGTCATGGCGTCTTGCTGATCTAAACAATAGATGTCTTGGACGTTGACTTCATGTAGTGCAACGCTGATTTTATCTTTTAGGAATTGAAAGGCATGTTTATGCGCATTTTCGAATAACGCGTTCAATGTCTGGCGTGCATTGTCGTGCAGTACTTTCAATGTCTGCGCGGCTTGCAGTTGCCTCATATTCATCACGGTGAGAGGCGTAGGTGTAGAGCGAACCACATGGGGTGTAGTCATCGAAATGAACTCCTGTTTCATCATTTGTCGTTTTGTCACGGCGCCCGCCGCGATAGCCCCAAACAATAGTGATGATGAGCAGGGTTTTATGTGCGATGAGAAGGCAAGTGCAGTGGTAGTTTTCCTCAATGGTGAAATGAAATGTATGGGGCAGATAAACCCCTACGAACATGCCTCGATTCATTGACTTGAAAGTCAGTAAAAAGACCAGGTCAAGGCAAAAGACAGATGGTCACTCAAGGGGCTGTTTATCTGCGTTATTACGGTATACTGCGCGGCCTTCGGCCGGTCCAACCGGCCACATTTCGTACAACAAGCCACGCCGGATTTCCCGCGTGGCTTGTTGTTTTTTGACGCGCCTGCGGGCGCCCAGAGAGAAGAGGCACGACGATGAGTGCATTGGTTGGCGTGATCATGGGCTCCAAGTCCGATTGGTCCACCCTTAGCCACACCGCCGATATGCTGGAAAAACTCGGCATTCCGTATGAAGTGAAAGTGGTCTCTGCCCACCGCACCCCGGATTTGCTGTTCCAGTATGCCGATGAAGCAGAATCCCGTGGCATCGAGGTGATCATCGCCGGTGCCGGCGGTGCAGCGCACCTGCCAGGCATGTGCGCAGCCAAAACCCATCTGCCGGTACTCGGTGTGCCGGTGCAGTCGGCGATGCTCTCGGGCGTGGATTCGTTGTTGTCCATCGTGCAGATGCCAGCCGGCATTCCGGTGGCGACCCTGGCCATCGGCAAGGCCGGCGCGATCAACGCCGCGTTGCTGTCCGCCAGTATCCTGGGCGCCAAGCACCCGCAGTTCCATGCGGTGCTGAAAAAATTCCGTGCTGAGCAGACAGACAGCGTGCTGGACAATCCAGACCCACGCATCGCCTGAGGTTGTTGACGATGAAAATCGGTGTAATCGGTGGCGGCCAACTGGGTCGCATGCTGGCCCTGGCGGGAACCCCGCTGGGGATGAACTTCGCTTTCCTGGACCCGGCGCCGGACGCCTGTGCGGCTGCCTTGGGTGAACACCTGCGGGCTGACTACAGCGACCCGGACCACCTGCGCCAACTGGCCGACGAAGTCGACCTGGTGACGTTTGAGTTCGAAAGCGTCCCGGCGGAAACCGTGGCCTTCCTGTCGCAGTTCGTGCCGGTGTATCCGAGCGCCGAAGCCCTGCGCATCGCCCGCGACCGCTGGTTCGAGAAGAGCATGTTCAAGGACCTGGGCATTCCCACACCGGCCTTCGCCGATATCCAGTCCCAGGCAGACCTGGACGCCGCCGTTGCCAGCATCGGCCTGCCGGCCGTGCTGAAAACCCGCACCCTGGGTTATGACGGCAAGGGCCAGAAAGTCCTGCGTACCGCTGCCGATGTGGTTGGCACTTTTGCCGAATTGGGTAGCGTTGCCTGCCTGCTGGAAGGCTTCGTGCCGTTCACCGGCGAAGTCTCGCTGATCGCCGTACGCGCCCGCGATGGCGAAACCCGCTTCTACCCATTGGTGCACAACACCCACGACAGCGGCATCCTCAAGCTGTCCGTCGCCAGCACCGACCACCCGTTGCAGGCCCTGGCGGAAGACTATTCCAGCCGCGTGCTCAAGCAGCTGGACTATGTAGGGGTGATGGCGTTCGAGTTCTTTGAAGTCGACGGTGGCCTCAAGGCCAACGAAATCGCCCCGCGCGTGCACAACTCCGGGCACTGGACCACCGAAGGTGCCGAGTGCAGCCAGTTCGAAAACCACCTGCGGGCGGTGGCGGGCTTGCCATTGGGTTCCACGGCCAAGGTGGGCGAGAGCGCCATGCTCAACTTCATCGGTGTTGTGCCGCCGGTGGAGAAAGTCATCGCCATCGACGACTGCCACCTGCATCACTACGGCAAGGCCTTCAAGGCCGGGCGCAAGGTCGGCCACGCCAACCTGCGCTGCAAGGACCGCGCAACCCTCGAAGCGCAGATCCTCAAGGTCGAAGCGCTGATCGCCGAGCAATAAGCCGGGCGGCGGCGGGAACCATTGGTTGCCGCCGCCTCTCTGATTGCAGGACAGCAAAGTCTGACTAGGCTTTGCTGTATCCACTTCATTCAGAGGGAAATGCCATGGGTATCATCGGAACCATCTTTATCGGCCTGATCGTCGGCCTGCTGGCGCGTTTCCTCAAGCCCGGCGACGACAGCATGGGCTGGATCATGACCATCCTGCTGGGTATTGCCGGTTCTCTGGTTGCGACCTACGGTGGCCAGGCACTGGGTATCTACCAGGCGGGTCAAGGCGCAGGCTTTATCGGTGCACTGATCGGCGCCATCGTGCTACTGGTGATCTACGGCCTGGTCAAAAAGAAATGATCTAAGCGACAAAGCCCTCTGCGCTGCGCAGGTGCAGGGGGCTAGAATGCGCGCTACCTGTATTTGTCGAGCCTCTCCATGCGCCGTCTTCTGCTGACTCTCCTTCTGTTGGGCTCCGGCCTGGCCCACGCCGGCGAACTGCCGGAAACCGACTGGCTCGACCTGATGCCGCTTTCCGACCAGAAAGCCCTCGAAGCCATGCCCGAGATCGACCACAACTCACCCGAAGCCCAGGGCACGTTCACCGACAAAGGTGGCCTGAAGCAGAGCAAGGGTTTGCCGGCGGTGATGTATTCCACCAAGACGGTCGCTGCCATGAACGGCAAGAACATCCGTATCGGCGGCTACCCGGTGCCGTTGGAAACCGATGCCAAGGGCCGCAGTACGCTGTTCTTCCTGGTGCCGTACCCCGGCGCCTGCATCCACGTACCGCCACCGCCGCCTAACCAGTTGGTGCTGGTGCGGTATCCCAAGGGGTTGAAGTTGGATGATATCTATACGCCGCTTTGGGTAACGGGGACGCTCAAGGTCGAAAAGGTCAATAACGACTTGGCCGACGCCGCTTATGCACTGGATGCTGGGAAGGTGAGGGTGGTGCAGGAGTCGGATCTCTAAAGCCTAGCGAAGACCTAATGTGGGAGGGGGCTTGCCCCCGATAGCAGTGGGTCAGCCAATACATCTGTGACTGATACACCGCCATCGGGGGCAAGCCCCCTCCCACATTTTGACCCTGTTTACAGGGCGATATTGGCGATGCTCACGCCCAAGGTGTGGCTTTGGCCGGGTGCCAGCTCAACGACATCAGCCAACACATTCGCCGTCTCGATGCACAACATCCCCGTCCAACCCTCATCAGCCATATCATCAAAAGCCTTGGCGCGTTCGGTCCACGGGTTCCAGATCACCGTCGACTTTGAGCCCTGGCTGGTGAGCTGGATGCGGCGCTGCCAATCTTTATCGACAATACTCAACTGCGCCGGCGTATCGAGATAGATGCGGTCGGTCTCGGCGATGAAGTGCAGCAGGCCGGATTGCTTTTTTTCGGTCCAGCCATCGGCGGTGTCGATATACGCTCCACCGTCCAGCCCCTCGACCTGCACGTTACGCACATCGCTCACCGCAAAGTACGTATGCAGCGCCTGGCTGAGGGTCACGGTGTCGGTGCCACGGTTGTGGCTGGTCAGGCGGATATGCAGCTGATCATCCAGCAGCAGACTCAGTTTCAGGTCGACTTGATGGGGCCAGCCCGGAAAACCACCCGCAGGCACCGGCAATACCAAGTCGATACGCAACGCATCGCCTTCAAGTTCGGTCCCTGCCAACTCCCACAGCGCCGTGCGCGCAAAACCATGAGCCCCGGCGGGTTGCTCACTCTGGCGCATCGCCTTCACGCTCTGTGGGTTGCGATCAAACACACCAAACCACGGCCAGCACACTGGGACACCGGTGCGAATGCCTTTGCCTTGCTTGAACACCGCTTGAGGGTTCGGCCAGATCAGCGGCTGCTCGCCATCGCGCTGGTAGCTGAAAATATGCGCGCCCTGTTGGGCCACCTTCAGTTCGGCGCCGTTGTGGCGGATGCGCCAGCAATCCAGCTCGTCGATTTTCACGGTTTCAACCTGGGGCGTCGGCATAACAAAGCACTCTCAATGGCAGGCAATGGGGCAATTGACCGTCAAAACCCGGCGAGGTTTAACGTGCGCGCGACGGGACCGAACGTGTACGGCCACTGCCGTCGATGGCGACGAATACAAATACCGCCTCGGTGACCTTGCGCCATTCGCTGGACAGCGGGTCGTCGCTCCACACTTCGACCATCATCTGGATCGAGCTGCGGCCGATTTCCAGGGCCTGGGTATAAAAGGAAAGCTGCGCGCCCACCGCTACCGGCACCAGGAACGCCATGCGATCAATGGCCACGGTGGCGACTCGTCCACCGGCGACCTTGCTGGCCATCGCCGTGCCGGCCAAGTCCATCTGCGCCACCAGCCAGCCGCCGAAGATATCGCCGAAGCCGTTGGTTTCACGGGGGAGTGCGGTGATCTGCAGGGCGAGGTCGCCTTGCGGGATAGGGTCTTCTTGTTCGAGTTCGATCATGCCGGGGATGCCTCTCAAGACTGCGGGTTCTGGCGCGTGCGTGGGCCGAGTATATCGACACCCTCGCGCCACGACGACCGTCTGTGGCGGATTTGGTCGGTAATTAGCCGCTGTATCGCGGCTTTTTCCGGCAACTGTGCTTCTGGTGTGCTTTTGCGGGCGATTTGCTATCTTGCCCAACCCGTCCTGGCGCAACAGCACCTTGATCTGCCGTTCTGACTAATAAGAGAAGCCTTGCCATGTCCTCCGTGCCCGCAAGCAGTGCGCAACCGTCGCGCCCGCTGACCCGCAACGACTACAAAACCCTGTCGCTGTCTGCCTTGGGCGGGGCGCTGGAATTTTATGATTTCATCATCTTCGTGTTTTTCGCCACCGTGGTCGGAAAACTCTTCTTCCCCGTCGACATGCCCGAATGGCTGCGCATGATGCAGACCTTCGGCATCTTTGCCGCCGGTTACCTGGCGCGCCCATTGGGCGGCATCATCATGGCGCACTTCGGTGACCTGCTGGGCCGCAAGAAGATGTTCACCCTGAGCATCTTCATGATGGCCGTGCCGACCCTGATCATGGGCCTGCTGCCGACCTACGCGCAGATTGGCCTGTGGGCGCCGATCCTGTTGCTGCTGATGCGCGTCATCCAGGGTGCGGCGATTGGCGGCGAAGTGCCGGGCGCCTGGGTGTTCGTCTCCGAGCACGTGCCCCCGCGCCATGTCGGCTACGCCTGTGGCACCCTGACCAGCGGCCTTACCGCCGGCATCCTGCTGGGCTCGCTGGTGGCCACGGCCATCAACACCCTGTACACCCCGGTGGAAGTCTCGGATTACGCCTGGCGCATCCCGTTCCTGCTGGGCGGCGTGTTCGGCCTGTTGTCGGTGTACCTGCGCCGCTGGTTGCATGAAACGCCGATCTTCGCCGAGATGCAGCAACGCAAGACCCTGGCCGCCGAATTGCCGCTGCGTGCGGTATTGCGCGACCACCGTGGCGCCATCGTGCTGTCGATGCTGCTGACCTGGCTGCTGTCGGCCGGCATCGTGGTGGTCATCCTGATGACCCCGACCGTGCTGCAAACCGTCTACCACTTCACGCCGACCATCGCCCTGCAGGCCAACAGCCTGGCCATCGTTACACTGAGCCTGGGGTGCATTGCTTCCGGTGCCCTGGCTGACCGCTTTGGCGCAGGTCGCGTACTGGTTATCGGCTGCGCGCTGTTGCTGGCGACGTCCTGGACGCTCTACCACAGCCTGATCGACCACCCGGACTGGCTGTTCCCGCTGTACGCACTGACCGGTCTGTTTGTAGGCACTATCGGTGTCGTGCCGTATGTCATGGTGAAGGCCTTCCCGCCGGTGGTGCGTTTCAGCGGCTTGTCGTTTTCCTACAACGTCGCCTACGCCATCTTCGGTGGCCTGACGCCGCTGGCAGTGTCGCTACTGATGAAGGAAAGCCCGATGGGGCCTGCTTATTATGTGGCGGCGCTGTGCCTGATGGGGATGGTCGTCGGCGGCTACCTGTGGAAGCGCGCACGCTAGGTTTTTGATGATGATCGCTCCCGCGCCCTGCGTGGGAGCGATGGTAATCCCCCGCTTTGTCCCTCCTCCTGCTGATAGTGGCCTTTCATCTAACTGTCACATTGCAGACATAGAGTGTTCACACGGCCTCCCGATACTTGGCCCCGATCCAACTATCCCTATCTGCTAGGAGCAAGGCATGAAACTGAAACGTTTGATGGCGGCAATGACGTTTGTCGCTGCTGGCGTTGCGACCGCCAACGCGGTGGCCGCTGGTGTTGATCCGGCAATCCCGGCTTACGTGAAGACCACTGGTGTGTCGGGCAACCTGTCCAGCGTCGGTTCCGATACCCTGGCTAACCTGATGACCCTGTGGGCCGAGGGTTACAAAAAGGAATACCCGAACGTCAACATCCAGATTCAGGCCGCCGGCTCCGCCACTGCGCCACCTGCGCTGACTGAAGGCACCTCCAACCTGGGCCCGATGAGCCGCAAGATGAAGGACACCGAACTGGCGGCCTTCGAGCAGAAGTACGGCTACAAGCCAACCGCTATCCCGGTTGCCGTGGACGCCCTGGCTGTGTTCGTCCACAAAGACAACCCGATCCAGCATCTGACCATGGAACAAGTCGACGCGATCTTCTCTTCGACTCGCCTGTGCGGTGGCAAAGCCGACGTGAAAACCTGGGGCGACCTGGGTGTGACCGGCGACCTGGCCAACAAGCCAGTGCAACTGTTCGGTCGTAACTCGGTATCCGGCACCTACGGCTACTTCAAGGAAGAAGCCCTGTGCAAAGGCGACTACAAGCCTAACGTGAACGAACAACCAGGCTCGGCTTCGGTCGTGCAGTCCATCAGCTCTTCGCTGAACGGCATCGGTTACTCGGGTATCGGCTACAAGACCGCCAGCGTGAAGACCGTGGCCCTGGCCAAGAAAGGCAGCACTGACTTCATCGAAGACAGCGAAGAAAACGCCCTGAACGGCAAATACCCGCTGTCGCGTTTCCTCTACGTTTACGTCAACAAAGCCCCGAACAAGCCTCTGGCCCCGCTGGAAGCCGAGTTCGTGAAACTGGTTCTGTCCAAACAGGGCCAGGAAGTGGTTGTGAAAGACGGCTACATCCCACTGCCAGCCAAAGTGGCCGCCAAGGCCCTGGCTGACCTGGGTCTGAAAGAAGGTAACTAAGCCTGCGGTACCTGGTGTAACGCCGGGGTCCTGTGGGAGGGGGCTTGCTCCCGATAGCGGTGTATCAGCCAATACACCAGTGATTGGAAGCCCGCTATCGGGAGCAAGCCCCCTCCCACATTTTGACCGGTGGCACCGCTAAATTTTTTGTCCGCTGCCAGCCTGCTGAGCGGCGGCTTTGCTGCGTCACTGCTTTGTCATCTTTCTGTCATACAGGATCGCTAGGGTGTGCGCATGAATGATCTGGCCAATTCCACCATGACGACGAGTTCTCCCCCCAAGCGCATTGACTTCAATACGCCTGAACTGCAACGCAAGCGCCGCATTCGTGCGCTCAAGGATCGCCTAACCCGTTGGTACGTGCTGGTTGGTGGCCTCGCCGTCCTCGGCGCCATTACCCTGATCTTCTTCTTCCTGGCCTATGTCGTCGCACCGCTGTTCCATGGCGCTTCCTTGACCAAGGAAGACGCCCTGACGCCAGCCTGGATGCAGGACGCCGGCAAGCCGTTGATGATCTCCATGGAAGAACAGAACCAGGTTGCCATGCGGGTTTCCGATAAAGGCCAGGCGCTGTTCTTTGCCGTCGATACCGGCGCCGAACTCAAGCGTGTCGACCTGCCGCTGCCGGCCGGTGCAAGTGTTGTTTCCATTGGTGTCGACCAGCCCGGCAGCCCGTTGGTGATCCTCGGCTTGTCCAATGGCCAGTCCCTGGTATTCCGCCACACCTATAAGGTGTCCTACCCGGACGGCAAGAAAACCATTACCCCTGCCATCGAATACCCCTACGGTGAAACGCCCATCGTGCTGGATGACGCTGGCCGCCGGTTGGAGCACGTCGCGCTCAACGCCACGGATTCTTCGCTGATCGTCGCAGGTTCGGCTGGATCGCACTTGAACGTGCTGTCGCTGACCCGCGAAGAAAACATGATGACCGGCGAAGTCACCAGCGAGCAGCAGCGCATCGACCTCCCGCAAATGACTGAACCGGTGAAGGCGATCTTCGTCGACCCGCGTCAGCAATGGCTGTACGTCATCAACGGTCGCGCACTCGCCGATGTATTCAGCCTGCGCGACAAGAGCCTTAACGGTCGCTACAAACTGCTGGAAGACGGCACCGCTGAAATCACCGCCAGCACCCAACTGGTGGGCGGTATTTCGCTGATCGTCGGTAACTCCAAGGGTGGCCTGGCCCAGTGGTTCATGGCCCGTGACCCGGATGGCGAACAGCGCTTCAAGCAGATCCGCACCTTTCAGATGGGCAACGCGCCCATCGTTGAAATCACCGCCGAACAGCGCCGCAAAGGCTTTACCGCCCTCGACGCTTCCGGCCAGTTTGGCGTATTCCACAGCACCGCCCACCGTACTTTGCTGGTAGACCCGGTCGTCGACGGTCAGGGCGTGTTCGGCCTGTCGCCACGGGCCAACCATGTGATCGTGGAAGCCGGCGGCAAGCTGCAACCGCTGTTGCTGGACAACCCGCACCCGGAAGTTTCGTGGAGCGCGTTGTGGAGCAAGGTCTGGTACGAGAACTACGACGAGCCGAAATACGTCTGGCAATCCACCGCCGCCAACACCGATTTCGAACCCAAGATGAGCCTGGCCCCGCTGACCTTCGGCACCTTGAAGGCCGCGTTCTACGCCATGCTGCTGGCCGCGCCGCTGGCGATTGCCGCTGCGATCTACACGGCCTACTTCATGGCCCCGAGCCTGCGCCGCAAGGTCAAGCCGGTGATCGAGCTGATGGAAGCCATGCCGACGGTGATCCTCGGCTTCTTTGCCGGTTTGTTTCTGGCGCCGTATGTCGAGGGGCACCTGCCGGGCATTTTCAGCCTGCTGATGCTGCTGCCGATTGGCATCCTGGTGGCCGGTTTTATCTTTAGCCGCCTGCCTGAGCCCATCCGCCTGCGCATTCCCGATGGCTGGGAAAGCGCGATCCTGATCCCGGTGATCCTGTTTGTGGGCTGGCTCTCGCTGTACATGAGCCCGTACCTGGAAACCTGGTTCTTCGGTGGCGACATGCGCATGTGGATCTCCCACGACCTGGGCATCACCTACGACCAGCGCAACGCCCTGGTGGTTGGCCTGGCCATGGGCTTTGCGGTGATCCCGAACATCTACTCCATCGCCGAAGACGCCGTGTTCAGCGTGCCACGCGGCCTGACCCTGGGCTCCCTGGCCCTGGGCGCCACGCCGTGGCAGACCATGACGCGCGTCGTGCTGCTCACCGCCAGCCCGGGGATCTTCTCGGCGCTGATGATCGGCATGGGCCGCGCCGTGGGCGAGACCATGATCGTGCTGATGGCCACCGGCAACACGCCGGTGATGGAGATGAACTTGTTCGAAGGCCTGCGCACCCTCGCGGCCAACGTCGCGGTAGAGATGCCCGAGTCGGAAGTGGGCGGCAGTCACTACCGCGTGCTGTTCCTCTCGGCGCTGGTACTGCTGCTGTTCACGTTCATCATGAACACCCTCGCCGAGCTGATTCGTCAGCGTCTGCGCAAGAAATACTCGTCGCTTTAAGCAAAGGTAGAAGTCTGTGAAACAGAACTCCCTGAATGGATGGTTCAAGAGCGGCGCCCCGGGTGTCTGGATCAGCGGCGGCGCGGTGTCCATCGCGGTCATCATGACCATTGGCCTGCTGGCGGTGATTGCCGTGCGTGGCCTGGGCCATTTCTGGCCGGCCGATCTGATCCAGGCCAATTACAACGTGCCGGGCCAGGAAAACCATGTCGTCATCGGCGAAGTGGTGCAGAAGGAAGAAGTGCCGCGTGAGCGCCTGAAAAGCGCGGGCCTGCCAGTTCCGGACCAAGGCCCGGAATTTATGACCCGTGAGCTGATCAGGGTCGGCAACCGCGACCTGAACGGCAACGACTTCACCTGGATCGTCGGCGAGTGGCTGAAGGACCAGACCAAGCCTGCCGACCTGATGGCCATCGAGCGGCGTGAGTGGGGCAACTTCTACGGCACCCTGGTCAACGTCAAGCAGGACGGCAAGATCGTCGCCGAAGGTGCGGCGGCCTGGCCGGAGCTGCAAGCCCGTGTCGAACGCGTCAACAAGCTGGCTGCCCAGCTCAAGACCCTGGAAAAATCCGATATTGGCGCGATCAACGCCGGCCTCGAACGCATCCGCCTGCACGGTCGCAAGTTGGAGTTGGACGGCAAGCTCGACGCTGCCGCCCAAGCCGACATGGACGCTGATCGCGCCGAGCTGAACGCCCGCTACCAGGATATCGAAGCACGCCTGACCGACCTGCACACCCAGTTCAACCGCGACGCGCTCACCGCCCGCGACGGCAACGGCAAGGAAGTGGAAATCGGCATCGGCAAAGTGGTGCACGCCTACCAGCCGAATGCCATGGGCACCTTCACCAAGATCGGTTTCTATTTCAGCAAGGTCTGGGAATTCCTCAGCGACGATCCACGGGAAGCCAACACCGAAGGCGGGATTTTCCCGGCCATCTTCGGCACCGTGATGATGACCCTGATCATGGCAATGATCGTGACCCCGTTCGGCGTGCTGGCGGCGGTGTACCTGCGTGAATACGCCAAGCAAAATGCCCTGACCCGCGTTATTCGTATCGCCGTGAATAACCTGGCCGGTGTACCGGCCATCGTCTACGGCGTGTTCGGCCTGGGCTTCTTCGTGTATGTATTGGGTGGCTCGGTTGACCGCCTGTTCTTCGCCGAAGCCCTGCCGGCGCCGACCTTCGGTACGCCGGGCCTGTTGTGGGCCTCGCTGACCCTGGCGCTGCTGGCGGTGCCGGTGGTGATCGTGGCCACCGAAGAAGGCCTGGCGCGGATCCCGCGCACCGTGCGTGAAGGCTCGCTGGCACTGGGTGCGACCAAGGCCGAAACGCTGTGGAAGATCGTGCTGCCGATGGCCAGCCCGGCAATGATGACCGGCATGATCCTCGCCGTGGCACGCGCCGCCGGTGAAGTGGCGCCGCTGATGCTGGTGGGTGTGGTGAAACTGGCGCCGTCGCTGCCACTGGACGGTAACTACCCGTACCTGCACCTGGACCAGAAGATCATGCACCTGGGCTTCCATATTTATGACGTCGGCTTCCAGAGCCCCAACGTCGAAGCGGCACGGCCACTGGTGTACGCCACGGCGCTGCTGTTGGTGGTGGTGATCGCCACACTGAACTTGTCGGCAGTATGGATTCGTAACCACCTGCGCGAAAAATACAAAGCGCTGGACAGCTGATTTATAAGTGAACGCAGAATAAATGTGAGAGGGGGCTTGCCCCCGATAGCGGCGGATCAGAAACAGATGTGCTGACTGACACACTGCCATCGGGGGCAAGCCCCCTCCCACACAACAGCACAGGGAGCCTCCCATGCAACAAGACACCCACACCCACGGCATCAACATGTCGGCCCTGGGTCGCGACAAGCAGAGCCTGAGCCTGGCCCAGGAAACCGTGGCCATCGAAGTGCCCGGCCTGAGCCTGTACTACGGTGAAAAACAAGCGCTGTTCGACGTCAGCATGAACATCCCGAAGCAACGCGTGACCGCCTTCATCGGCCCGTCGGGCTGCGGCAAGTCCACGTTGCTGCGTACGTTCAATCGCATGAACGACCTGGTGGACGGCTGCCGCGTAGACGGCGCCATCAACCTCTATGGCACCAACATCTATCGCAAGGGCGAAGACGTGGCCGAGCTGCGTCGTCGCGTGGGCATGGTGTTCCAGAAGCCCAACCCGTTTCCCAAGACCATCTACGAAAACGTGGTCTACGGCCTGCGCATCCAGGGCATCAACAAGAAGCGCATCCTCGACGAAGCGGTGGAGTGGGCGTTGAAAGGCGCGGCGCTGTGGGACGAAGTCAAAGACCGTCTGCACGACTCGGCGCTTGGCCTGTCCGGCGGCCAGCAACAGCGTCTGGTGATCGCACGGACAATCGCCGTGGAGCCGGAAGTGCTGCTGCTCGATGAGCCGTGCTCGGCACTCGACCCGATCTCCACACTGAAAGTCGAAGAGCTGATCTACGAGTTGAAATCCAAGTTCACCATCGTCATCGTGACCCACAACATGCAACAAGCGGCGCGGGTGTCCGACTACACCGCGTTTATGTACATGGGCAAGCTGGTGGAATTCGGCGACACCGATACCCTGTTCACCAATCCGGCGAAGAAGCAGACCGAAGACTACATCACCGGTCGCTACGGCTAGTACGCAGTGGTTCTGATTGCACTGAATGCTGCGCTCTGCGCACCTTACCGGACGCTCCAAGGACGCCAACATGATTAGCAAAGAAGGCCTTACCCATCACATCTCCGCACAGTTCAACGCCGAGCTTGAGGAAGTGCGCAGCCACCTCCTGGCGATGGGCGGCCTGGTGGAGAAGCAAGTCAACGACGCCGTTACTGCGCTGATCGAGGCTGACTCGGGCCTGGCCCAGCAGGTGCGCGAGATCGATGAACAGATCAACCAGATGGAACGCAACATCGACGAAGAATGCCTGCGCATTCTCGCTCGTCGCCAGCCCGCGGCGTCCGACCTGCGGTTGATCATCAGCATCTCCAAGTCGGTGATCGACCTGGAGCGCATCGGCGACGAAGCCACCAAGATCGCCCGCCGCGCCATCCAACTGTGCGAAGAAGGCGAAGCGCCGCGCGGCTACGTGGAAGTGCGCCACATCGGCGACCAGGTGCGCAACATGGTGCGCGATGCCCTCGACGCCTTTGCCCGCTTCGACGCCGAACTGGCGTTGTCGGTGGCGCAGTACGACAAGATCATCGACCGCGAATACAAGACCGCCCTGCGTGAACTGGCCACCTACATGATGGAAGACCCGCGCTCTATCTCGCGGGTTTTGAGCATTATCTGGGTGCTGCGCTCCCTGGAGCGGATCGGCGACCACGCGCGCAATATCTCGGAACTGGTGATCTATCTGGTGCGCGGCACCGACGTGCGGCACATGGGCCTCAAGCGCATGAAGGCCGAAGTTGAAGGCTCGGCCGATCTCATCCCTAATGTTCCGGGCGAATCTGACGATAAGTAAGATTGCCCGAGAAAATAACGCCCGGCCTTTGGTCGGGCGTTTTTGTTTGCGGCGACCGAGTTTTTTGCACAGTGGGCGCAATAAAGTCCCGCTGTGACTGCCGAGTTTTGGCAAAATGCCATCAGTCAGGCGTGTTGCGTGCCGAGGTTTTTATAGGATGAAGGGTCGATGAGTAAAGTCAGTGTATTGGTGGTGGATGACGCCTCGTTTATCCGCGATCTGGTGAAGAAGTGCCTGCGCAACTACTTCCCGGGGATCAAGCTGGAAGACGCGGTGAACGGCAAAAAGGCCCAGGCCATCCTGATGCGCGAGACCTACGACCTGGTGCTGTGTGACTGGGAAATGCCAGAAATGTCCGGCCTTGAGCTGCTGACCTGGTGCCGCGAGCAACCTCACCTCAAGACGATGCCGTTCGTGATGGTGACCAGCCGTGGCGACAAGGAAAACGTGGTGCAGGCGATCCAGGCCGGCGTGTCGGGCTACGTCAGCAAGCCGTTCACCAACGAACAGTTACTGAACAAGGTCAAGCAGGCCTTGCACAAGATCGGTCGCCTCGACGCTTTGGTCGCCAGTGCACCGACCAAGATGAACTCGGCCTTCGGCAACGACTCCCTGAGCGCCCTGACCGGCGGCAAACCCGAAGCCGTGCGCGCAGCCCCAGTGGCCTCCGCGCCGAACAAAGGCCTGCTCAACAGCCCACCCGTGCCAGCACCTGCCGCCGCGCCGGCGGGCGGTCGCGGCCAAGGCCAACTGCGCCTGTCCAGCGGCAACCAGCAATGCGTGATCAAGGCGCTGAGCATCAAGGAAGCGTTGCTGGTGGTACGTCGCAGTGACGTGCTGCCCCAGGTACTGGAAAGCGCCGTGCTCGATCTGGAGCAAGGCGACAACGCCGAAGTGGCCCGCCTCAACGGCTACCTGCACGCCGTTGTCGCCTACGAGCCCAAGCCCGACAGCGACTGGCTGCAACTGACCTTCCGGTTTATCGACCAGGACGCGCAGAAGCTCGATTACATCTCCCGCCTGATCGCCCGCGGTACCGCGCAGAAGCATTTTGTGCCGGGTGCATAAACTCGGGTCACCACAGACCCATGTGGGAGGGGGCTTGCCCCCGATTGCGGTAGGTCGGTTACAGATGTATCAACTGACACTCCGTCATCGGGGGCAAGCCCCCTCCCACAGTTGAACCTCATTGGTGCATACACAGTTGTCATGATCCCTCGCTAATCTGCCGTTCAGTCATCCCGGCAGGTTCACGCCATGCTCACGCGTCTATTGCTGTGCTGCGCATTGGTCACGGTCGCCTCTTCGGCCCTGGCCATGACCGTCTACAAATCCGTTGATGCCGACGGCAATGTGTTCTACAGCGACCGGCAAACACCGGGGGCGCAAGCGTTCGTGATCCAGCAGCGCCCGATTCTCGACAGACCCAGACCGACTTACGTGCCGCAAGCCTACCGCTACCCCTTTCCCTGGCGCGGCGGCCCGTTCCGCCTGTCCCAAGGCCCCAACGGCAGCTTCAGCCACACCGACGCCAAGAGCCGCTTCGCCATGGACATCGCCATGCCCGAAGGTACGCCGATCATCGCGGCGCGCAGCGGCATGGTGGTGAAAACCGCAAACGACCAGGTTGGACGGGGCAGTGATGCGTCGGGGAATTTTGTGCGGGTGCGGCACGATGACGGCACCGAGGGCGTGTACCTGCACCTCAAGCAAGGTTCGGTCAGCGTCCAAGTGGGGCAGCGCGTGGCGGTGGGCAGCCCGCTGGCGCTGTCGGGCAATACCGGCAACAGCAGCGGGCCTCACTTGCATTTTGTGGTGCAGCGCGCCACCGAGGCGGGGCTGGTGTCGATCCCGTATGAGTTCAACCAGCCGATGGGCGCATTGCCCAACTTTGCGTTGGGCAATTGAAGGTCAGTCCAGCATCAGCACCTTGGCCAACACGATCTTCGGCCCTTTCATCTTCTTGATGATGATGCGCAGGCCTTCGACTTCCAGCACTTCTTCCTCTTCGGGCACCCGTTTGAGGGTTTCGTAGATCAGGCCGGCCAGGGTTTCGGCTTCGACATGGTCCAGGTCGATGCCCAGCAGGCGTTCCACCTTGAACAGCGGCGTGTCGCCACGTACCAGCAACTTGCCCGGCTGATAGGCCAGGATGCCGCGCTCGGCCTTGCGGTGTTCGTCCTGGATATCGCCCACCAGCACTTCCAGCACATCTTCCATGGTCAGGTAGCCGATGATCTTGCCATCGGCTTCTTCCACCAACGCGAAGTGCGCGCCGCCTTTGCGGAACTGCTCCAGCAGCTGCGACAACGGCATATGCCGCGACACACGCTCCAGCGGACGGGTCAGTTCAGCCAGGTTGAACGACTCTGGGATGTGGTCCAGGGCCGCCAATTCCAACAGCAGATCCTTGATGTGCAGCAGGCCCACGAACTCATTGCGCACCGCGTCATACACCGGGTAGCGGCTGAATTTGTGGCGGCGGAACAGCGCGAGGATTTCCTTGAGCGGGGCGTTGAAGTCCAGGGTTACCAGGTCTTCCCGGGAGTTGGCCCAGTCCACTACTTCCAGCTCGCCCATTTCCACGGCCGAAGCCAATACGCGCATGCCTTGGTCGCTCGGGTCCTGGCCACGGCTGGAGTGCAGGATCAGCTTGAGTTCTTCGCGGCTGTAATGGTGCTCATGGTGCGGGCCCGGCTCGCCTTGGCCGGCGATACGCAGGATGGCGTTGGCGCTGGCATTGAGCAGGTAGATCGCCGGGTACATGGCCCAGTAGAACAGGTACAGCGGCACAGCGGTCCACAGCGACAGCAACTCGGGCTTGCGGATGGCCCAGGACTTGGGCGCCAGCTCGCCGACCACGATGTGCAGGTAGGAAATCACGAAGAATGCGGCGAAGAACGACACGCCCTTGATCACCTCGGGCGACTCGACGCCCACGGCGCTCAGCAACGGCTCGAGGATATGCGCAAAGGCCGGCTCACCGACCCAGCCCAGGCCCAGGGAGGCGAGGGTGATGCCCAGCTGGCAGGCCGACAGGTAGGCGTCGAGCTGGCTGTGTACGGTACGCAGGATCTGCCCGCGCCAGCCGTTGGTGTCGGCGATGGCCTCGACCCGGGTGGAGCGCAGTTTGACCATGGCAAATTCCGCCGCAACGAAGAAACCGTTGAGCAGTACCAGGATCAGTGCAAAAAGAATCATGCCGAAATCGGCGAAGAGTGACGCGAGGGTGATACCAGGGGAAGGGTCCATGATGGGGTTTTGCAGGTTCCGTGTGTTCAATAAGGGGTGACAGGCAGGCCGCAAAGAACGGCGCAAGTCGGCCAATGTAGCGGCTGGCGGGGCGCTTGCCTAGTGTGTGCTGCCGGGTGGGGCCTGGTGCGCATACTTCGGAACCACACAAATCCCCTGTGGGAGGGGGCTTGCCCCCGATAGCAGGGTGTCAGCCGACACATTCATACCTGACCCACCGCAATCGGGGGCAAGCCCCCTCCCACATTTAGTCCAGTGTCCTATCCGGGTTATTCGTCGGTGCTCAGCGCCTGCGCATGCGTCACCTGCACCGGCGGAAAATGGCAGGTAAACGTACTGCCATGCCCCAGCACACTGCTGATTTCCAACCGTGCACGGTGGCGCAACAGCACATGCTTGACGATCGCCAGTCCCAGCCCGGTGCCGCCCGTGTTGGAATTGCGGCTGGAATCGACGCGGTAGAAACGCTCGGTCAGGCGCGGCAGGTGTTTGGCGTCGATGCCGATGCCCGAGTCCTGCACGCTCAGGTGCGCGCCCTGCGCATCGGCCCACCAGCGGATGCGGATAGTACCTTTGTCCTGGGTGTACTTCACCGCATTGAACACCAGGTTGGAAAACGCGCTGCGCAACTCGCCCTCGCTGCCTTTGAGCAGCACTGACGGGTCGGCTTCCAGGGTAATTTGCTGGCCGCGTTGGCCGGAGAGGGCCTGGGCGTCGTTCTTGATGGTCTGCAACAGGCTTTGCACGGTCACCGGATGGTTGTCCGACGGGTAGTCCGTGGCTTCCAGCTTGGCCAGCAACAGCAGGTCGTTGAGCAAGGTCTGCATGCGTGAACCCTGTTGCTGCATCTGTTGCAGCGCACGGCTCCAGCGCGGGTTGATCTCGTCGACGTTGTCCAGCAGCGTTTCCAGGTAGCCGCAGATCACCGTCAATGGCGTGCGCAGTTCATGGGAGACGTTGGCGACGAAGTCTTTGCGCATCTGTTCGAGTTGATGGATGCGGGTGACATCGCGCACCAGCATCAGGTGTTCGTTGTTGCCGTAGCGCGTCAGGTACAGCTGGATGCGCACGCGGTCATTGGTGGGCGAGGGGATCTCAAGGGCTTCTTCGTAGTTGTCCTGCTCGAAGTATTCCTTGAAGCGCGGATGGCGCACCAGGTTGGTCACCGGCTGGCCACTGTCCTGGGGCGTCTTGAGACCCAGCAGGGTTTCGGCGGCGCGGTTCCACCATTCCAGGTTGCCGTCGCTGTCGAGCATGATCACTGCGTCTTTCAACGCGGCCGTGGACTCCTGCACCCGGTCGATCACCGCTTGCAGGCGCCCGCGTACCCGTTGGTCGCGGCGTTGCAGGTGGTAGATGCTGTCGAACACCTCGCCCCACAGGCCGTAGCCGTCGGGTGGTGCTTCATCGGGTTTGTGCTGGCGCAGCCATTCATGCAGGCGCAGCAGTTGCTTGAGGGTCCAGCCCAGGTACAGGCCGATGCCGATGGCCAGGCTCCAGCCGTAATAGCCGCTGATCAGGCCGACCAGCAGGCAGCCGGTGATCAGCAAAAGCATGTGGCGGATCAGGGTGCCATGCCAGTTTTGGTTCACTTAAACACGCGTCCTTGTCAGCTGTTAAGGAAGGAGGGGCTGGCTCAGCCTTTGGTGGAGAACCTGTAGCCGGTGCCGCGCACGGTTTGTACCAGATTCTCGTAGGCATCGCCCAAGGCTTTGCGCAGGCGACGGATATGGACGTCCACGGTGCGTTCTTCCACGTACACGTTGCCGCCCCACACCTGGTCCAGCAACTGGCCACGGGTATAGGCGCGTTCCTGGTGAGTCATGAAAAATTGCAGCAGGCGGTATTCGGTCGGGCCCATCTCGGCGGGCTTGCCGTCGATGGTCACACGGTGGCTGATGGGGTCCAGCAGCAGGCCGCCGACTTCAATCGGCGCTTCGCCGTCGGTCGGGCCGGCACGCCGCAGCACGGCCTTCAGGCGTGCGACCAGTTCCCGTGGGGAAAACGGCTTGGTGATGTAGTCATCGGCGCCGACTTCCAGGCCCTGGATCTTGTTGTCCTCTTCGCCCTTGGCGGTCAGCATGATGATCGGGATATCCCCGGTCAGTTCATCACGCTTGAGGCGACGGGCCAGCTCGATGCCGGAGGTGCCGGGCAGCATCCAGTCCAGCAGGATCAGGTCCGGCTTGCGGTCGACGATAATGGCATGGGCCTGCTGGGAGTTCTCCGCCTCCAGGCAGTCATAGCCGGCCATTTCCAACGCAACGGCGATCATCTCGCGGATGGGCGCTTCGTCGTCGACGATCAGAATGCTCCTGCCAACCATGCCTAAATCCTCTTGTCATTTAACTGTCTTGCGCCGCATTAGATAACGGAATTATTGCAGTCGTGTGACAGTAATTTAGCCGCTCGGGCAATTCGCGCCTCTCTGGACTACGCTTTGGGTCCGAATCCTGACAACCAAAAAAGGAAGGTTCCGATGACTCAAAGTACTTTTTCCTGGAAAGCCCTGCTGGTCACGGCGGCGTTGACGCTGCCGACACTGGCACTCGCGGCGGAGCCTGCCATGACCCAGGACGGGATCTTGGTGGATCACAAAGGCCTGACCCTCTACACCTTCGACAAAGACGCTGACGGCAAATCGGTGTGCAAGGACCAGTGCGCGACCAACTGGCCGCCGTTGAAGGCGGAGTCCACCGACAAATCCATGGGCGACTGGACCGTGATCACCCGCGACGACCAGACCAGCCAATGGGCCTACAAAGGCAAGCCGGTTTACACCTACAAGGATGACAAGAAAGCGGGTGACAAGACCGGGGATGGCAAGGGTGGGGCTTGGCACGTCATCAAGCCTTGAGCCTGCGGCGCCGCTAAAAGCATCGGGGGCAAGTCGAATCGTCGCACCGCCCCTCCCACATTTGGATTTGTGAATACACCCAAGTGTGGGAGGGGGCTTGCCCCCGATGGCGTCCGAGTAGTCACCGCAGAAATCACCGCAACCCGTAATCCAACACAATCCCCACAAATATCGCCAACCCCGCCCAATGGTTATGCAGGAACGCCTTGAAGCACTTCATCCGGTCCTTGTCCCGCGTATACCAGAACTCCCAGGCAAAGCACCCTGCCGCCGCCAACAGCCCCAGGTGGAACCAGCCACCCAGCTCAAACCGCGAGCCCGCCAGCAACAGGCACACCAACGCCAGGCCCTGCAGGGTCAGGATAATCACGCGATCCGCATCGCCAAACAGAATGGCCGTGGACTTCACACCGATCTTCAAATCGTCGTCACGGTCGGTCATCGCGTAATAGGTGTCGTAGCCCACCGTCCACAACAGGTTGGCGATGTATAACAGCCACGCAGCAGCGGGCAGGCTACCGGTCTCGGCGGTAAACGCCATCGGCATGCCCCACGAAAACGCCGCGCCCAGCACCACCTGCGGGTAATAGGTGTAGCGCTTCATGAACGGGTAACTCGCCGCCAGCGCCAGGCCGCCGAGAGACAGCAGGATAGTGGTCGCGTTGGTCAGCAGCACCAGCAGGAAGCTGATGCCCATCAACACCGCAAAGAACACCAGCGCCTCTTTTGAACTGATCTTGCCGCTCACCAGCGGGCGTTGCTCGGTGCGCTTCACATGGCCGTCCACCTTGCGATCGGCCCAGTCATTGATCACGCAGCCGCCTGCACGAGTCAGCACCACGCCCAGCACGAAAATCACGATATTGAGAAGGGACGGCGAGCCCTTGCCTGCAATCCACAGCGCCCACAGCGTCGGCCACAGCAGCAGGTAGATGCCGATGGGTTTGTCCATGCGGGTCAGCTGAATGAAGTCCCAGGCCCTGGGGTTCAGGCGGTTCAAGGATTTGAGCAGACGTTGATACATCAGCAGTTCTCCGGGTGGTCGTGCAGCGCGTGCCAGAAGCTCGGCAGGAAGATTTCCGCTACCAGCACGCTCAGCGCCCCGCGATCAAAGCGCGAGCGGCGGCCCCATAGGCCGTCGGCCTGATCCGCCGTGGGCAGCCACTGCCGTGGGTAATGGCACACCTCAATGGCCTGGCGGGTGAACGCCTGGTCGCAGAACAGCAATTCCCCCAGGGAGCGGCTGCCCAGTTCGTCCATATGCAAGCCATCACCCTGCAACGCACTGCGCGCCGCCACGCTGCGGGCGAACACCCACGGCTGGCCATGCCCGCGCAAATACACCTCGCGTACCCAGCCGACAGTGGCTGGCGCCAGGTTCAGGGCGGCGCATTCGTCATCCCGCAGCGGCTGCCAGCCTTCGAACAGCGGCGTCACGCTGAAACCGTCGTTGGACAGCCGCGTCAGGCGCCGCGTGAGCGAGTCCTCGTTGAACAGCCAGTTCAGGGTCAACGGCGCGGGCGCAGGGGTCAGAAGGCTCTGGGTCAGCCATTGGCAAGCATCGGGAAGGGCGATTGAGTGCGGCACGGTGAGTCAGTATTGGCAGTAAAAGAGGCGGCGAGCTTACCATGGCACCCTGAACTTTTGCCGGGCCGAACCGGCCGTTTGCGCCGATCATGCTTGCATCTGCCGGCTTCGATCAGTACAAAACGCCCTGAGCCGTACGGCAACGCTGGATCCATCGACCGTCGGCCAAGATGCCTGGACTCCCTGAGGAAGCAAGTAATGAAGAAGTGGCAATGTGTCGTCTGTGGCCTGATCTATGACGAAAAAGACGGCTGGCCGGATGACGGAATCGCGCCAGGCACCCTGTGGCAAGACGTCCCGGAAGACTGGCTGTGCCCGGACTGCGGCGTGGGCAAGATGGATTTCGAAATGATCGAAATCGGCTGATCTGAATTTTTAAGAACCGTACTACAAGGAGAAAGGAATGAACGCACCTGTCGTGATCATCGGCACAGGACTGGCCGGTTACAACGTAGCCCGGGAGTTTCGCAAGCTCGACAGCGAGACCCCCTTGCTGCTGATCACCGCAGATGACGGGCGCTCCTACTCCAAGCCCATGCTCTCCACCGGTTTTGGCAAGAACAAGGAAGCCGATGGCCTGAGCATGGCTGAACCCGGCGCCATGGCCGAGCAACTCAAGGCCGAAGTGCGCACCCACACCCGCGTCAGCGGCATCGACCCCGGCCACAAGCGCCTGTGGATCGGCGAGGAAGCGGTGGCCTACCGCGACCTGATCCTGGCCTGGGGCGCCGAGACCGTGCGCGTGCCGGTAGAAGGCGATGCGGCTGAGCTGATTTTCCCGATCAATGACCTAGAAGACTACGCACGCTTTCGCGCAGCCGCCGCCGGCAAGCGCCGTGTGTTGCTGCTCGGTGCGGGCCTGATCGGCTGTGAGTTCGCCAACGACCTGATCCTTGGCGGCTATGAAATCGACCTGGTCGCCCCGTGCGAGCAAGTCATGCCGACCCTGCTGCACCCGGCGGCGGCCGCTGCGGTCCAGGCTGGCCTGGAAGGCCTCGGTGCCCGTTTCCACCTCGGTCCGGTGCTCAACCGCCTGCAGCGCACCGCTGACGGCCTGGAAGCGCACCTGTCGGACGGTGAAGTGATCCCGTGTGACCTGGTGGTCTCGGCCATCGGCCTGCGCCCGCGTGTCGACCTGGCCGCCGCCGCAGGCCTGCAAACCAACCGTGGCATCATGGTGGACCGCCACCTCAAGACCTCCCACGCCAACATCTACGCCCTGGGCGACTGCGCCGAGGTCGACGGCCTGAACCTGCTGTACGTGATGCCACTGATGAGCTGCGCCCGCGCCCTGGCCCAGACCCTGGCCGGCAACGCCACCGCCGTCAGCTACGGCCCGATGCCCGTCACCGTGAAAACCCCGGTGTGCCCACTGGTGGTGTCGCCACCGCCACGGGGCACCGAAGGCGTATGGAACGTCGAAGGCCAAGGCGCCGACATCAAGGCCCTGTGCCGCGATGCCAGCGGCCGCTTGCTGGGCTACGCCCTGACCGGCAGCGCCGTGATGGAAAAACTGGCCCTCAACAAAGAACTTCCGCCGTTGCTGGCGTGAATACCGGTCGTTCTGTCGGAATAACCCTGTTTTTCACCCTAGAAAGGTCGCCGCGAGACTGGCGCGGCGCCTGAGGGCATGCCATCCTCACTCCCGTCTGCCGCAGAGTAGAGCCTGCGGCGCTTTGGGCGTTGCTCCAGAAGAGAGCAGCACGGACATAACAACAAAAAACCGTCAAAGAGGCTTCACATATGCGTAAACCAGAACTCGCAGCCGCCATCGCTGAAAAAGCGGATCTCACCAAAGAACAGGCCAACCGCGTCCTCAACGCCGTTCTCGAAGAAATCACCGGCGCCCTGCACCGCAAGGACAGCGTCACCCTGGTTGGCTTCGGCACCTTCCTGCAACGCCACCGCGGCGCCCGCACCGGCAAAAACCCACAAACCGGCGAGCCGGTGAAAATCAAGGCAAGCAACACCGTTGCATTCAAGCCGGGTAAATCGCTGAAGGACACCGTTAACGCGTAATACGCATTGCCGTCTCGAAAGAGGCGAAGTGTTAGGAAAAATGGGCACGCCGACTGGGTCGGGTGCCCATTTTTTGTTGGGGAACGATAAAACGGTCATTAATGTTTATGGGTTTTTAACGGCTTGTGCAGATGGCGGTTGTAATAACTTGTATGGGTCCCGGTGAGGTTTTGTTGAAGTGTTGGAACTGGTTTGTACGACGTGTCACTTAAGTGTTGAGGCCGCAGGGAGCACTCTCTAAATTAAACTTAAGAGGTGTAGTCATGAAGTTGTCGAGTCAGCCATATATTCCGTCACACATTCCATCTGCTCAACCCAATATTCAGAACGTCAACACCCCGATGACTTCAGGAAAACCGCAGGATGCTTCGGGCGGTTCGGAAGTTGAACGCGAGTTGAATAGTAAGGGCGGACGATCGTCTCAGTATCCGATGGCGACCGAACAGGAGATGCAAACCAGAGTTAAGCGCGCGAGCTTCAAGATCAAACTGCCGGCCAAGGCGGCAGTTAAGTCACCGGTCAAATCACCGGTCAAGCCTGCAGTCAAATCACCGGTCAAATCACCGGTCAAGCCGACCCCAAAGCCAGCGGGTGGGTCACATGGAACGCGCGACGCCGTCAACAGCGGGAAAACAATTACCCAGTTGCATCAGAGTAATGTGTTTCCACCCATTTCCAGCCAACTGGCAGCCAGTGCTCGTAGTTCACTTATAAATTCGGGTGCAAGCTCGCTGATTAATTTGCCATTTAGCGTAGGGAGCCATATGGCTTCTAAAGCCATAATAGACAGAATTGAAGCGCACTCTGAAATGCCGGGCGCAGAAAAGAAGAACGTAGACGGTACGACGAGTACCAGAGACCCTGCCGCGACGGAACAGCAAAAGTTAGAAGCGCGTCTTGAGAACGCTGAAATAAAAACAGAGTTAATGGTTAACACCATACTCTCCCTTAATGAGGGACCTGACGCCCAAGCGGTGGGTAAAGATCCCAACGCGGCAACTGATGCCGACTCACGCTTGAAGGCGCTTGAAAGCAGGATGAGTGGGACAGAGGACCAGATGAAAGAAATCGCGAAACGATACGGGCTTATCTACGAGCCGTATGCAGCGCCGGAGTCATCCCAAACGCCGACTGAAACGTCACGCATGGAGGTCGTTGAGCAACGCTATGCGCACATGAACAAAATGGTGAAGCGTCTGATCCGGAACGCGGAGGCAGACGCGGAAGGCGATGAATAAATCGTCAGTCCAGGCACGATAAACAGATGAAAAAATGGGCACGCCGACGGGGTTGGGTGCCCATTTCCGTTTGGATTACTTCCCCATATCAGGCTATTC
Source organism: Pseudomonas nabeulensis (assembly GCF_004682045.1). Lineage (GTDB taxonomy): Bacteria > Pseudomonadota > Gammaproteobacteria > Pseudomonadales > Pseudomonadaceae > Aquipseudomonas > Aquipseudomonas nabeulensis. Next base: position 1,170 of record NZ_QUZT01000024.1, on the reverse strand, counting down.
CAGGATTTCTACAGCCGTTTCCCCTTCATAAGTTTGAACGATCGTTCGGTAAATATCAGTCCAGATGTCTCCTGTTGGCCGCTTGAGCAGGTGCTTCGAGCCAAACACGTATACGGTGTCGCCAAGAGAAATTCGTTCTTTTATATGCTGCGCTGAAGGTGAAACTAAAACCTGATGCAAGAAAACCATGGGTTTTCCCTGATGAAAGAACCAAGAGGGTTCTCCTACCCATATAGGCTTTCCTTGCAAGCAGAGAAATTCATCTTTCAAGCGCTCTGTCAGCCATTTCTTCTTATTCTTCGGGGAGCCTTGCTCTACATATTCGTCGTAAAGTGACTTGGCAAAATCTTCCGCACCATCAGCATCCATTGAGGCCGATTGCTTTTCAGCAATCGTCATCGCGGCGCCCCAGAAAACGTGAAAGTCAGTCAGTTCACTCATGTTTGTTCCTTCGAAGTGTGCATTACCATTGCCCGGTAGTTTTTATAACCTTCACTAAGTCCCAGCCAGTATGACGGTACTTATCCATCGACTCGTGTCCCCAGGGCGTAGATTTGGTCAGGTTCCAATCTTCATGAGCGACCTTTGACCCGGCCCGCTGAGGAATGTGCTGATGGTTCAACTCCATCGAGACATCTATCTGTTTGGTTTTACCAACGCGTCCCAGTCTCCGGTTTCTGGCGCTGTCTCGGTAACGAACCTCGACTCTCATTCTAGGGGCTTTCCCTTCCGCCATCCGTGCTAGGTTTCTTGGTGAATATTTGCCTGGTGGAGGCTTCGCCGCAGCATTTTTCCAGATGCCCTTCCTTGCGGTACTCCAGCATTGCCATCCCCATGGGTCGGCCCAGGCAACTGGGTTAGGCCCATATTGATATAGGTTGAACCCGCCCACCAATCCAATGGGATCTGGTGTCGTAAACCGCCCCACATCCGGGTCATAAAACCTGAATGTATTGAAATGCAGCCCTGTTTCCCGATCTAGATACTGCCCTTGGAATCTTAAATTCTGCTCTTCGATGTAGGACGTTTCTCGAACCTCTTCTTGCGAGTTACCCCACACTCGGAAAGTCGCCCGCCAAAGGGCATGGCCATCAGACTCAGTGAGTTGCTCCGGCAGGCCGTTGAGGTCGTCATGGTAGTTTCCGCATCGTAGAAAAACCGCTGCACCCC
>NZ_QUZT01000023.1 GCF_004682045.1 Pseudomonas nabeulensis | reverse complement strand
TGTAGTGAGCGGGCTTGCCCCGCGCTGGGTGGCGAAGCCGCCCCAAATCCATGCGCCTCGGTCTTACTGAAACACCGAGGTGTCTGAGTTTAGGGCGGCTTCGCCACCCAGCGCGGGGCAAGCCCGCTCACTACACTTGTCAGTTCGCCCCTCCACCGCCACACTACCGAACATGAAAAACGTCAGCCCGACCTACCTCAAGCACCAATTCCTGATCGCCATGCCTCACATGGCCGACCCGAACTTTGCGCAGACCTTGACCTACATCGTCGAGCACACCGCCAAGGGTGCCATGGGGTTGGTGATCAACCGCCCGCAAGCGCTGAACCTGGCGGATATCCTTGAGCAACTGCGCCCCGAGGTCGACCCACCAGCCCGTTGCCAGGGCGTGCCCATCTACATCGGCGGGCCGGTGCAAACGGATCGCGGGTTTGTGTTGCACCCTACCGGGCCGCAGTTCCAGGCCACGGTGGACCTGGACGGCGTGTCGCTGTCCACGTCCCAGGACGTGTTGTTCGCCATCGCGGACGGCGTGGGCCCTGAGCAAAGCGTGATCACCCTCGGCTATGCCGGTTGGGAGGCGGGCCAACTGGAAGCGGAACTGGCCAGCAATGCCTGGCTGACGTGCCCCTTCGATGCCGAAATCCTCTTTAACACCCCCAGCGAACTGCGCCTGGAAGCGGCCGCGGCCAAGCTGCGGGTGAACCTCAGCCTGCTCACCAGCCAGGCGGGGCACGCCTGATGGCTTTGCGTTTGATCCTGGGTTTTGACTACGGCACCAAACAGATCGGCGTAGCGGTCGGCCAGGTGATTACCGGCCAGGCCCGCGAGCTGTGCACCTTGAAGGCCCAGAACGGCGTGCCGGACTGGAACCAGGTCGAAGCCCTCATCAAAGAGTGGAAGCCCGACGCGGTGGTGGTCGGCCTGCCCCTGAACATGGACGGCACCCCCAGCGACATGTGCCTGCGCGCCGAAAAATTCGCCCGCCGCCTCAATGGCCGCTACAACCTGCCCTTCTATACCCACGATGAACGCCTCACCACCTTTGAAGCCAAAGGCGAGCGCCGTGACCGTGGCGGGCAAAAAGGCAGCTACCGCGACAATCCCGTGGACGCCATCGCCGCCGCGCTGCTGTTGCAGGGCTGGCTCGACGAAAACACCGCTTTATTTGAATCCTGACTGACGCGGCTTGCCGCGTCTTTTTGCGTTTGCATGCGCCAAGGCCTTGAAGGAACCCCCATGAGCTTGCCGAACCCTGCCGAACTGATCAGCCAGATGGCCAAAAGCCTTACGGCCCACTTGCAACACCGCGCCATCAGCGAGCCGCGCTTTATCGGCATTCGTACCGGCGGTGTGTGGGTGGCCCAGGCGCTGCTGGAGGAACTGGGCAGCGACTCGCCATTGGGCACGTTGGACGTGTCGTTCTACCGTGACGACTTCAGCCAGAACGGCCTGCACCCCCAAGTGCGCCCCTCGGCCCTGCCGTTCGAGATCGAAGGCCAGCACCTGGTGCTGATCGACGACGTGCTGATGAGCGGTCGCACCATCCGTGCAGCCCTCAACGAACTGTTCGACTACGGCCGCCCGGCCAGCGTGACCCTGGTCTGCCTGCTGGACCTGGACGCGGGTGAGCTGCCGATCAGCCCGGATGTGGTCGGCGCCACCCTGTCGCTGCAAGCCCATCAACGGGTAAAATTGCTCGGTCCCACGCCGCTCGCACTCGAACTGCAAGACCTCGCCCTTTAAACCGCCTTGTAAAGAGTCCCCGCGATGACGCCTCTAGATGCCAAGCGCCCGCTGCAGCTCAATGCTCAGGGTCAGTTGCAACATTTCTTGTCCCTCGACGGTTTGCCCCGCGAACTGCTCACCGAAATCCTCGACACCGCCGACTCGTTCCTTGAAGTCGGTGGCCGCGCGGTGAAGAAGGTCCCGCTGCTGCGCGGCAAGACCATCTGCAATGTGTTCTTCGAAAACTCCACCCGCACCCGCACCACCTTTGAACTGGCCGCCCAGCGCTTGTCGGCCGACGTGATCACGCTGAACGTGTCTACCTCGTCGGCGAGCAAGGGTGAAACCCTGCTCGACACCCTGCGCAACCTAGAAGCCATGGCCGCCGACATGTTCGTGGTGCGTCACGGTGACTCCGGCGCCGCGCACTTCATCGCCGAGCATGTGTGCCCGCAGGTGGCGATCATCAACGGCGGCGACGGCCGTCATGCTCACCCGACCCAGGGCATGCTCGACATGCTCACCATCCGTCGGCACAAGGGCAGCTTTGAAAACCTCTCGGTGGCCATCGTCGGCGACATCCTGCACTCGCGGGTCGCGCGCTCGAACATGCTGGCCCTGAAAGCCCTGGGTTGCCCGGATATCCGCGTGATCGCCCCCAAAACCCTGCTGCCCATCGGCATCGAGCAATACGGCGTGAAGGTCTACACCGACATGGCCGCAGGCCTCAAGGATGTGGACGTGGTGATCATGCTGCGCCTGCAACGCGAGCGCATGGCCGGTGGCCTGCTGCCGAGCGAAGGCGAGTTCTACCGCCTGTTCGGCCTGACCACCGCCCGCCTGGCCGGCGCCAAGCCGGACGCCATCGTAATGCACCCAGGCCCGATCAACCGTGGCGTGGAGATTGAGTCGGCAGTGGCCGACGGTACGCAGTCGGTGATCTTGAACCAGGTGACCTACGGCATCGCCGTCCGCATGGCCGTGATGTCCATGGCCATGAGCGGGCAAACCGCACAACGTCAATTCGAGCAGGAGAACGCCCAGTGAAGCTCAGCATCCTCGGCGCCCGCGTCATCGATCCGGCCAGCGGCCTGGATCAAATCACCGATTTGCACCTGGACGCCGGCAAGATCGTCGGTATCGGCGCCGCCCCTGCCGGTTTCAGCGCGGCTGAAAGCATCGACGCCAAAGGCCTGGTGGCCGCGCCTGGCCTGGTGGACCTGAACGTCGCCCTGCGCGAGCCGGGCTACAGCCGCAAAGGCACCATCACCAGCGAAACCCGCGCCGCCGCAGCCGGTGGCGTGACCAGCCTGTGCTGCCCGCCGCACACCAAGCCGATCCTCGACACCTCGGCGGTGACCGAGTTGATCCTCGACCGCGCCCGTGAAGCCGGCAATTGCAAAGTGTTCCCCATTGGCGCCCTGAGCAAAGGCCTGGAAGGCGAACAACTCGCCGAGCTGATCGCCCTGCGCGACGCCGGTTGCGTGGCCTTCGGCAACGGCCTGGAAAGCTTTCGCAGCACCCGCACCTTGTTGCGTGCCCTGGAATACGCGGCCACCTTCGACCTGACGGTGATCTTCCATTCCCAGGACCGCGACCTGGCCGAAGGCGGCCTGGCCCATGAAGGCGCCGTGGCCAGCTTCCTCGGCCTGCCGGGCATCCCGGAAACCGCCGAGACGGTGGCCCTGGCCCGCGACCTGCTGCTGGTGGAGCAAAGCGGCGTGCGGGCGCATTTCAGCCAACTGACCAGCGCCCGCGGTGTCGCGCTGATCGCCCAGGCCCAGGCCCGTGGTCTGCCGGTGACGGCGGATGTGGCGCTGTATCAGCTGATCCTGACGGATGAAGCGCTGATCGACTTCTCCAGCCTGTATCACGTGCAACCGCCGCTGCGCACCCGCGCCGACCGTGACGGTTTGCGTGAGGCGGTCAAGTCCGGTGTGGTGTCGGCGATCTCCAGCCACCACCAACCCCACGAGCGGGATGCCAAGCTGGCGCCATTTGGCGCAACCGAGCCGGGTATCAGCAGTGTTGAGTTGCTGCTGCCGTTGGCGATGACGTTGGTGGAAGATGGTTTGCTCGACCTGCCGACCTTGCTGGCACGCCTGAGCGCCGGCCCGGCTGACGCCTTGCGCCTGCCGGCGGGCAAATTGGCGGTGGGTTCGGCGGCGGATCTGGTGGTGTTTGATCTGGGTAGCTCGACGGTGGCCGGTGAACATTGGCTGTCCAAGGGCGAAAACTGCCCGTTTATCGGCCATAGCCTGCCGGCGGCGGTGCGTTACACCGTAGTCGACGGGCGGATCACCTACCAGGCCTGACACTCCGCCTATCTAATGTGGGCACAGTAAATGTGGGAGGGGGCTTGCCCCCGATGGCAGTGGGTCAGCTAAAAATAAGCTGGCTGACCCACCGCTATCGGGGGCAAGCCCCCTCCCACATTTGGTTTTGCATAAGTCTTTAGAGATTCAGCGGCCGCCGTTGCGCTCGGCATTGCGAATCGAAATCTGCGTATTCAGCGTCCAGAAGTCATACAGCACCCCCACCAGGAACAAGCCGCCGGTCAGCAGGTAGATCAGGCCGGTGATCCATTTGCCCTGGTACATGCGGTGCACACCGAATATCCCCAGGAACGCCAACAGAATCCAGGCCACGTTGTACTCGATAGGCCCGGCGGTGAAACGCAGGTCGGCTTCACGGTCCATGGCCGGGATCAGGAACAGGTCGATCAACCAGCCAATACCCAACAGCCCAAAGGTGAAAAACCAGATCGTGCCGGTGACGGGTTTGCCGTAATAGAAGCGATGCGCCCCGGTAAAACCGAAAATCCAGAGCAGGTAGCCGATCACCTTGCTGTGGGTGTCGTGTTGGGAATAATCCTGTCGATAGGTGTTCATCGCGTACCTCTTTTGCCTCGATAGATAAAATTTTTCATTTTCTTTGTGACTTTTTTACGGGCGCCCGACGTACGGCAAATGGTATCTTCCCTGCCCTCAAAGCCTTATGCCACCTGACTTGTGTAGGACAATTGCGGTGATTCGTCGCGTTTTTCCTGATTTTGACGCCAAGGTTCAGTCGACAAACGGCCTGAGAACGACACAAAAAGCTGTTATAAAGTTGCGCGCAAACCCATAAGAGCCACGCCGAATGCGACCATTTTTCAAGACATGGCTAACCATCTGCCTATTAATGCCACTGGCCGCCCACGCCACCAATCGTGAGCAACGACTTCCCAACGTCAACGGTTTCACCCCTAAAGTCCACAGCACACCCAGCACCGCCAAGGCCACCAAGCTGACCGTCAACCGCCCGACTCAACTGAGCAAGGCCCATAACGTCAACCTGGCTGGGGTTAACACCAAGCAAAGCAGCAACGTCCTCAGCCGCGCCGTCAACGTGCTCGGTACTCCTTATCGTTGGGGCGGCAGCAGCCCAAGTAAAGGGTTCGACTGCAGCGGCTTGGTGAAATATGCATTTAATGACGTAAAAGCGGTGGATTTGCCCCGCACGTCCAACGCCATGGCCGCTGGCCACGGCTTGAAGGTTGATCGCAAGGACTTGAAGCCGGGCGACCTGTTGTTCTTCAAATTGAAGAGTCGTCAGGTCAATCACGTTGCCATCTACCTAGGCAATGACCGCTTTATCCATGCGCCACGGCGCGGCAAATCGGTGAGTATCGACACGCTGAAGAAGCCGTTTTGGGACAAGAATTATGTGATTGCCAAGCGGGTTTTGCCGAAAGAGCAGAACAACCTGCGGGTCGTGCAGCGCTAATCCCAAGCTGAAATACAGTACACATGTGGGAGGGGGCTTGCCCCCGATAGCGGTGGGTCAGCCAGCTTATATGTAGCTGACCCACTGCAATCGGGGGCAAGCCCCCTCCCACATTTGGTTTTCATTGTTCTCAAGCGCTATATATCAGCGGGCACCCTCGCCTTCTCCCGCGCGTCCTCCCGACTGATCAGCCCTTCACCCACCAACCCCTTCAAACTCATATCTAACGTTTTCATCCCCAGCGCCCCGCCCGTCTGGATCGCGGAGACCATCTGCGCCACCTTGTCCTCGCGAATCAAATTCCGAATCGCCGGCGTGCCCAGCATGATTTCATGGGCTGCCACGCGCCCGCCGCCGAGCTTCTTGACCAGCACCTGGGACACCACTGCCTGCAACGATTCCGACAACATCGAGCGCACCATGGCTTTCTCCCCGGCCGGGAACACGTCCACCAGCCTGTCCACGGTCTTTGCGGCCGATGATGTGTGCAGCGTGCCGAATACCAAGTGCCCGGTCTCCGCCGCCGTCAGGGCCAGGCGGATGGTTTCCAGGTCACGCAGTTCGCCCACCAGGATCACGTCCGGGTCTTCTCGCAGTGCTGAGCGCAAGGCGGCCGAAAAGCTGTGGGTATCGCGGTGCACCTGGCGCTGGTTGATCAGCGCCAGCTTGGGCCTGTGGATAAATTCGATGGGGTCTTCAAGGGTCAAGATATGTTGGCGGCGATGCTGATTGAGGTAATCAATCATCGCCGCCAGGGTGGTGGATTTGCCCGACCCGGTGGGACCGGTCACCAGCACCAGACCACGCGGCAACTGGGCAATACGCTGGAACACCTCACCCAGCCCAAGGTCTTCCAGGCTTTGTACCTCACTGGGAATGCTGCGAAACACCGCACCCATGCCGCGATCCTGCTGGAACACGTTGGCCCGGAACCGCGCCACGCCGGGCAGCTCGAAGGCGAAGTCTGTTTCAAGAGATGTTTCGAAATCCTTTTGTTGGTGTTGGTTGAGCAACGGGCTGAGTAAATCCGCCACTTGGGGCGCTGACAGCACGGGCCAATCCAGCGGCCAGACCTCGCCATCCACTCGCAGCATCGGTGCCAGTCCGGCAGACAGATGCAGGTCGGAGGCGCCACGGCGCACGCTGGCCGTCAGCAGTTCAGTGATATCCATAGGGCTTTCCATTTCCAGTAGAATGCCGCGGACTCCATATCCACGGGCGCATCTTGAATGTCGACGATAGCAGACAACATCGAGCTGGTTAGCCAGCGCATCCGCGCCGCAGCCGACGCCGTGCAACGCGACCCGAACAGCATCCACCTGCTGGCCGTGAGCAAGACCAAACCCGCCCAAGCCGTACGCGACGCCTATGCCGCCGGCCTGCGCGACTTCGGCGAAAACTACCTGCAAGAAGCCCTGGGCAAACAGGCCGAATTAACCGACCTGCCCTTGAGTTGGCACTTCATCGGCCCCATTCAATCGAACAAGACGCGCGCTATCGCCGAGAACTTCGCTTGGGTGCATTCCGTGGACCGCCTCAAAATTGCACAACGCCTGTCCGAACAACGCCCGGCCGACCTGCCACCGCTGAATATCTGCATCCAGGTCAATGTCAGTGGCGAAGCCAGCAAGTCCGGCTGTACGCCCGCCGACCTGCCGGCCCTGGCCAACGCCATCAGCGCGCTACCGCGCTTGAAACTGCGTGGCCTGATGGCAATTCCCGAGCCGACGGAAGATCGCGCCGCGCAAGATGCAGCGTTCGCCGCTGTACGCGACTTGCAAAACAGCCTGAACCCGCCGCTGGACACACTTTCCATGGGCATGAGCCACGACCTTGAGTCGGCCATTGCCCAAGGCGCCACCTGGGTACGTATCGGTACTGCCCTGTTTGGCGCCCGCGACTACGGCCAGCCCTGAAATGGCTGACTTTTCACTGAATAAGGACCTGTCATGAGCAACACGCGTATTGCCTTTATCGGCGCCGGTAACATGGCGGCCAGCCTGATCGGCGGCCTGCGGGCCAAAGGCCTGGACGCCACGCAGATCCGCGCCAGCGACCCCGGCGCCGACACCCGTGCCCGCGTCAGCGCCGAGCACGGCGTTGAAACCTTTGCCGATAATGCCGAGGCCATCCAGGGCGTCGACGTGATTGTGCTGGCGGTGAAGCCCCAGGCCATGAAGGCCGTGTGCGAGAGCCTGCGCCCCAGCCTGCAACCCCACCAACTGGTGGTGTCCATCGCCGCCGGTATCACCTGCGCCAGCATGAACAACTGGCTCGGTGCCCAGCCGATTGTGCGCTGCATGCCCAACACCCCGTCGCTGCTGCGCAAGGGCGTCAGCGGTCTATTTGCCACGGCTCAAGTGAGTGCCGCCCAGCGTGACCAGGCGCAAGAGCTGCTGTCGGCCGTGGGCATCGCCCTGTGGCTGGAACAGGAACAACAACTGGATGCGGTCACCGCCGTGTCCGGCAGCGGCCCGGCGTACTTCTTCCTGCTGATCGAAGCCATGACCGCCGCCGGCGTAAAACTCGGCCTGTCAAAGGACGTCGCCGAGCAACTGGCCGAGCAAACCGCTTTGGGCGCCGCGCACATGGCGGTTTCCAGCGAGGTGGACGCGGCTGAGTTGCGCCGTCGCGTGACATCGCCGGGCGGCACCACCCAAGCCGCCATCGAATCGTTCCAGGCCGGGGGCTTTGAAGCCCTGGTGGAAAAAGCACTGGGTGCCGCAGCGCATCGTTCAGCCGAAATGGCCGAACAGCTGGGCAAATAACCGTCCCTTACTCAGGAATCAAACATGCTCGGAATCAATGACGCGCTCATTTTCATCATCCAGACCCTGGGCAGCCTGTACCTGCTGATCGTGCTGATGCGCTTTATCCTGCAACTGGTGCGGGCGAACTTCTACAACCCGCTGTGCCAGTTCGTGGTCAAGGCGACCCAGCCATTGCTCAAGCCACTGCGCCGGGTGATCCCCAGCCTGTTCGGGCTGGACATGTCGTCGCTGGTGCTGGCGCTGCTGCTGCAAATCCTGCTGTTCGTGGTGGTACTGACGCTCAACGGCTACCAGGCCTTCACCGTACTGCTGTTGCCATGGGCGCTGATCGGCATCTTCTCGCTGTTTTTGAAGATCATTTTCTGGTCGATGATCATCAGCGTGATCCTCTCGTGGGTCGCACCGGGCAGCCGCAGCCCTGGCGCTGAACTGGTGTACCAAATCACCGAGCCGGTACTGGCGCCGTTCCGCCGGCTGATCCCGAACCTGGGTGGCCTGGATATCTCGCCGATCTTCGCGTTTATCGCGATTCAGTTGGTGCAGAGCTGGGTGATTCCGCGGTTGGCGTTTTATGCGTTCATGCCCAAAGAGTTGTTTGGCCTGATCTGATTCATGGCTGGCTGATCGACGATCATTCCCACGCTCCGCGTGGGAATGCAGCCCTGGACGCTCCGCGTCCCGAAGCGTGACGCAGAGCGTCACAAAAGGCGTTCCCACGCAGAGCGTGGGAACGATCAGCCGGGAAGGGTTTGCTTGCCGCTGGAGGCCCCGCTCTTTAGACTTACGCCTCATTTAAACGAGAGCAGGGTCGATGCCAGCTGCCTTTCCCCCCGATTCTGTTGGACTGGTCGTGCCCCAAGTGGCGCACTTCAGCGAACCGCTGGCCCTGGCCTGCGGCCGTTCGCTGCCGGCCTATGACCTGATCTACGAAACCTACGGCCAACTGAACGCCTCGGCGAGCAACGCCGTGCTGATTTGCCACGCCTTGTCCGGCCATCATCACGCTGCCGGTTATCACACCGTCGACGACCGCAAGCCCGGCTGGTGGGACAGTTGCATCGGCCCCGGCAAGCCCATCGACACCAATAAGTTCTTTGTGGTCAGCCTGAACAACCTCGGCGGTTGCAACGGTTCCACCGGCCCGAGCAGCCTCAACCCGGAAACCGGCAAGCCCTTCGGCGCCGACTTCCCGGTACTCACCGTGGAAGACTGGGTGCACAGCCAGGCGCGCCTCGCCGACCTGTTGGGCGTGAGCCAATGGGCCGCCGTGATCGGCGGCAGCCTGGGCGGCATGCAGGCGCTGCAATGGACCATCACCTATCCGGACCGCGTGCGCCATTGCCTGGCCATCGCCTCGGCCCCCAAGCTGTCGGCGCAGAACATCGCCTTCAACGAAGTGGCGCGCCAGGCCATCCTCACCGACCCCGAGTTCCACGGCGGTTCGTTCCAGGAAGCCGGTGTGATCCCCAAGCGCGGGCTGATGCTGGCGCGGATGGTCGGGCATATCACCTACCTGTCCGATGATTCCATGGGCGAAAAATTTGGCCGTGGCCTCAAGAGCGAAAAGCTCAACTACGACTTCCACAGCGTCGAGTTCCAGGTCGAAAGCTACCTGCGTTATCAGGGCGAGGAATTCTCCGGGCGTTTTGACGCCAACACCTACCTGCTGATGACCAAGGCCCTGGACTACTTCGACCCGGCGGCCAACCACAACGACGACCTGGCCAAGACCTTCGAAGGCGCCACGGCCAAGTTCTGCGTGATGTCATTCACCACCGACTGGCGCTTCTCGCCAGCGCGCTCCCGCGAACTGGTGGACGCACTGATGGCCGCACGCAAAGACGTCTGCTACCTGGAGATCGACGCTCCGCAAGGCCACGATGCCTTCCTGATCCCGATCCCGCGCTATTTGCAGGCTTTCAGCAATTACATGAACCGCATTACTTTGTGAGAACGCCATGAGAGCCGACCTGGACATCATCCAAGAATGGATCCCCGCCGGCAGCCGCGTGCTCGACCTGGGCTGCGGTGATGGCGAACTGCTGAGCTGGCTGCGGGACAACAAGCAAGTCACCGGCTACGGCCTGGAAAACGACCCGGACAACATCGCCCAGTGCGTGGCCAAGGGCATCAACGTGATCGAGCAGGACCTGGACAAGGGCCTGGGCAACTTTGCCAGCAACAGCTTCGATATCGTGGTGATGACCCAGGCCCTGCAGGCGGTGCACTACCCCGATCGCATTCTCGACGAGATGTTGCGCGTGGGCCGTCAGTGCATCATCACCTTCCCAAACTTCGGTCACTGGCGCTGCCGCTGGTACCTCGCCACCAAGGGCCGCATGCCGGTGTCGGACTTCCTGCCGTACACCTGGTACAACACGCCGAACATTCACTTCTGCACCTTTGAAGACTTCGAAGCGCTGTGTGGCGAGCGTCACGCCAAGGTTATCAACCGTCTGGCCGTCGATCAGCAGCACCGTCACGGCTGGGCGAGTAAACTATGGCCCAATCTGTTGGGCGAAATCGGTATTTACCGGGTCAGCAGTCCTGGCCTGACCGACCACAAAATTGCCGTCTAATCATTTTCAAGAGGGACGCTCATGAGTCGTTTGGCTATTTTTCTATTGACTGCACTGCTTGGCGCCAACGCCATGGCCGCCGACGTTATCGACCCTAACCGCACGAAAGAATTTGGCGATATCACCGTGCGCTACAACACCTTCACTTCCAGCTTCCTGCAACCGGAAACCGCCCAGGCCGTGGGCGTGGTGCGCAGCAAGAACAAAGGCTTGATCAACGTCTCCGTGTTCAAGGGCGTGACGCCGGTGGTGGCGCAAGTGACCGGCACCATCAAGGACTCGCTGGGCAAAAGTGAAGTGCTGACGTTCAAGCAGATCACCGAAAAAGGCGTGACCAACTACCTCGCGCCCTACTCGGTGCCGCAGCAGGAATTCAAGACTTTCACCATCAATGTTGAAACCGGCGGCAAGGCCCACGGTTTCAGCTTTGTCCAAGAACTTTTCCCGGCCGAATGATGAACCTTACCCAACTCGTACTGGCCAGCCATAACGCCGGCAAACTCAAAGAACTGCAGGCCATGCTCGGTGAATCCGTGCAACTGCGCTCCATCGGCGAGTTCAGCCAGGTGGAGCCGGAGGAGACCGGCCTGTCGTTCGTCGAAAACGCCATCCTCAAGGCACGCAACGCTGCACGCATCTCCGGCCTGCCCGCGCTGGCGGATGATTCGGGCCTGGCGGTGGACTTCCTCGGCGGCGCCCCTGGCATCTATTCGGCGCGTTATGCCGATGGCAAGGGCGATGCGGCCAACAACGCCAAGCTGCTCGACGCCCTCAAGGACGTGCCGGACGCCGAGCGCGGCGCGCAATTCGTGTGCGTGCTGGCGCTGGTGCGCCATGCCGATGACCCGCTGCCTATCCTGTGCGAAGGCCTGTGGCACGGGCGCATCCTGCACGCGGCCAGCGGTGAGCATGGCTTTGGCTACGACCCACTGTTCTGGGTGCCGGAGCGCAATGTCTCCAGCGCCGAACTGAGCCCGGCCGACAAGAACCAGATCAGCCACCGCGCCCGCGCAATGGATTTGCTGCGCCAACGCCTGAGCCTGAAATGACCCAAAACACCTCTGCGCAACCGCTGATCCACGGCGGCGCGCAAACGCCACGGGCAGCCCTGCCCGTGTTGCCACCCTTGGCGCTGTACATCCACATCCCGTGGTGCGTGCGCAAATGCCCTTATTGCGACTTCAACTCCCATACCGCCAGCAACGTGCTACCGGAAGAAGAATATGTGGACGCCTTGCTGGCCGACCTCGATCAGGACCTGCACGCGGTGTATGGCCGTGAATTGAGTTCGATCTTCTTTGGCGGCGGCACGCCAAGCCTGTTCAGCGCCGCCGCGCTGGGTCTCTTGCTCAGAGGCGTGGAGGCACGCATCCCGTTTGCCGGCGACATCGAGATCACCCTGGAAGCCAACCCCGGCACGTTCGAGCAAGAGAAGTTCGTGGCGTATCGCAAGCTGGGGATCAATCGGCTGTCCATCGGCATCCAGAGTTTTCAGCAGGAGAAACTTGAAGCCCTGGGGCGCATCCACAACGGCGATGAAGCCGTACGCGCCGCCGGCATGGCCCGCCAGGCCGGGTTCGATAACTTCAACCTGGACCTGATGCATGGTTTGCCCAATCAGTCTCTGGACGACGCCCTGAGCGACCTGCGCCAAGCCATTGCGCTCAAGCCGACGCACTTGTCCTGGTATCAGCTGACCCTGGAACCCAACACCGTGTTCTGGAACCAGCCACCCGCGCTGCCCGAAGACGACACGTTGTGGGACATTCAGGAAGCCGGCCAGGCACTGCTGGCCGAACACGGTTACGCGCAATACGAAGTGTCGGCCTATGCCCAACCCGGTCGCCCGGCGCGGCACAACCTGAATTACTGGAGCTTTGGCGACTTCATCGGTATCGGCGCCGGCGCCCACGGCAAGCTCAGCCACCCGGACGGGCGCATTGTGCGCACCTGGAAAACCCGAGCACCCAAGGACTACCTCAACCCGGCCAAAAGCTTTCAAGCCGGTGCGAAAGAACTGACCAACGAAGAGCTGCCGTTCGAGTTCCTGATGAACGCCTTGCGCCTTACCGACGGGGTTGACGCCAGGCTCTACGCCGAGCGTACCGGGCTGGACCTGGCGAGCCTGGACGAAGGCCGCCGCGAGGCCGAACAAAGTGGCTTAATGCAGGTCGAACCGTCACGCCTGGCGGCGACCGACCGCGGGCAACTCTTTCTCAATGACCTGTTGCAGAAGTTTTTGAGCTGATCGCTCTAAGGAAATCGAATGGATTTGGTACTCGACCTGCTCGCCACCGTATCCCGCTGGAGCCGTAGCAACCTGTCGGAAATCTCCTTGGCCTTGGTAGGTTGCCTGCTGGTGCTGTTTGGCGCCGACATCAAGGGCTGGGTCGAAGCACGCCTGGGCAGTATCGCCGGAGCGCTGCGCGTACCGTTGATGGCGCTGGTGTGCATGATCGGCAGCGGTGCCGCGTTGATCTACGCCACGCCGTGGATTGTGCGGGGGTTGAGCCAGTTCAATAACTACAGCCTGGCGCCGGTGTTGGTGGTGGTGCTGGTATTGATTGGCGTAGTAGCAGACCGCCGCTGACCCCAGAAACAACGTGGATCAAATGTGGGAGGGGGCTTGCCCCCGATAGCGGTGGGTCAGTTAAACATATGTTTGCTGACACCCTGCCATCGGGGGCAAGCCCCCTCCCACCTTTGATTGCATTTCAAGTCAGTGGCGGGTTACGCCAGCTTCTCGAATTTCAGATCCCACACACCATGCCCCAACCGCTCACCGCGACGTTCGAACTTGGTGATCGGCCGCTCGGCCGGGCGTGGCACGCATTTGCCGTCCTCGGCAATGTTGCGGTAGCCAGGCGCGACGTTCATCACTTCCAGCATGTATTCGGCATACGGCTCCCAGTCGGTAGCCATGTGCAGGATGCCGCCCACTTTCAGCTTGCTGCGCACCAGCTCCGCGAAGGACGCCTGGACGATGCGGCGCTTGTGGTGACGGGCTTTGTGCCATGGATCGGGGAAGAACAGCATCAGGCGGTCGAGGCTGTTGTCGGCGATGCAGCGATTAAGCACTTCAATCGCGTCGCAGTCATACACCCGCAGGTTGGTCAGGCCTTGGGTCAGCACGCCGTTAAGCAGCGCGCCGACACCCGGGCGATGCACTTCCACGCCGATAAAGTCCTGATCCGGCGCGGCGGCCGCCATTTCCAGAAGGGAGTGGCCCATGCCGAAACCGATTTCAAGGGAACGTGGTGCCGAGCGGCCAAACACCTGGTCGTAGTCCACCGGCGCATCGGCCAAGGGCAATACGAACAGCGGCGTACCTTGCTCCAGGCCCTTTTGCTGGCCTTCGGTCATGCGACCGGCGCGCATCACAAAACTTTTGATGCGGCGGTGCTTGGACTCGTCGCCTTCTTCTACCGTGTTCGGCGTTTCGTTTGATTCAGTCATCAATGGCTCTTACTTGATCAGACCATCCAGCGGCGAGGAGGCGCTGGCGTAGAGTTTTTTCGGCATGCGGCCGGCGAGGTAGGCCAGGCGGCCTGCAACGATGGCGTGTTTCATGGCTTCGGCCATCATGATCGGTTGCTGGGCATGGGCGAGGGCCGAGTTCATCAGCACCGCGTCGCAGCCCAGCTCCATGGCGATGGTCGCGTCGGAGGCGGTGCCCACGCCCGCATCCACCAGCACCGGAATCTTGGCTTCTTCGAGGATGATCTGCAGGTTGTACGGATTGCAGATACCCAGGCCGGAACCGATCAAACCAGCCAGCGGCATCACGGCGATGCAGCCGATTTCGGCGAGTTGGCGGGCGATGATCGGGTCATCGCTGGTGTAGACCATCACGTCGAAGCCTTCCTTGACCAGGGTTTCGGCGGCCTTGAGGGTTTCGATCACGTTGGGAAACAGGGTTTTCTGGTCGGCCAGCACTTCCAGCTTCACCAGGTTATGGCCGTCGAGCAGCTCACGGGCCAGGCGGCAGGTGCGCACGGCTTCGATGGCGTCGTAGCAACCGGCGGTGTTGGGCAGGAAGGTGTAGCGATCCGGCGACAACACTTCGAGCAGGTTCGGCTCGCCTTCGATCTGGCCGAGGTTGGTGCGGCGTACGGCGAAGGTGACGATCTCGGCGCCCGAGGCTTCGATGGCCAGGCGGGTTTCTTCCATGTCACGGTACTTGCCGGTGCCGACCAGCAGACGGGACTGGTAGGTACGACCGGCCAGGACGAAGGGCTTGTCGCTACGAACGATGCTCATGGGAAATCCTCGAAATGGGTGAGGTTCTGCAGAATCCGGGGCTCTTGAAAAAGCGGGACTAACCGCCGCCGATGGCGTGGACCACTTCGACCTGGTCACCTTCGGTGAGTGCGGTCTCGGCGTGCAGGCTACGCGGGACGATATCCAGGTTGAGTTCCACTGCGACGCGACGCGAGGTTAAGTCCAGACGGGTCAGCAGGGCCGCAACGGTTTCACCGTCGGGCAGTTCAAAGGATTCGCCGTTCAACTGAATGCGCATGCCACGGGCCGCCATCGTTTTTAGGGGCCCGCATTCTAGCCCGATTGACGTGGCCGGCCCAAGCCCCTTGGTCAGGCAGCCTGCAGGCGCCACGCCGCCAGGCCGAGGAAGAACCAGCCCAACAGGAACGCCAATCCACCAAACGGTGTGATGATCCCAAGCTTGCTGAAACCTGTCAGCGTCAACACATACAGGCTACCGGAGAACAGCAGGATGCCGACGGTAAACGAAATCCCCGCCCAGCTGACCAACCGACCAGGAATATGCGCCGCCAGCAGCGCTACGCCGAACAGCGCCAGAGTGTGCACCAGCTGGTAAGTCACACCGGTGTGGAAGATTGCCAGGTACTCGGCGCTCAGGCGGTTTTTCAGGCCGTGGGCAGCAAAGGCGCCGAGGGCAACACCGGTGAAGCCGAAAAAGGCAGCCAACATCAGAAAGCCACGCAACATGAGGAACTCCAGTCAGACGCAAAGGGCCGGGTCTGTATAATGGCCCGCTCAACGGGTTCGGCCAAGCCATCTCTATGCTGCGTTTCCTCTTTAGTCGTTTGCTCAACGTCGTGAAATGGTTTGCCATCGCCAGCGTGCTGCTGGTGTTGCTGTTCCGTGTCGTCCCGCCGCCGGGCACCGCGTTGATGGTGGAGCGCAAGGTTGAATCCTGGGTCGACGGCGAACCGATTGACCTGCAACGCACCTGGGTGCCGTGGGACCAGATCTCCGATGACCTGAAAGTGGCGGTGATGGCCGGTGAAGACCAACGCTTCCCGCAGCACTGGGGCTTTGATTTCGGTGCGATCCAGGCGGCGATCCTGCATAACGAGCGCGGCGGTTCGATTCGCGGCGCCAGTACCTTGAGCCAGCAGGTGTCGAAAAACCTGTTCCTGTGGGCAGGCCGCAGTTATCTGCGCAAAGGGCTGGAGGCGTGGTTTACCGGGTTGATCGAGATACTGTGGCCCAAGCAACGGATTCTTGAGGTGTACCTCAATAGCGTTGAATGGGATGAAGGGGTGTTTGGCGCGGAAGCGGCGGCGCGGCATCACTTTGGGGTGAGTGCCAAGGGGCTTTCTCGCCAGCAGGCCAGTTATCTGGCGGCAGTGTTGCCGAACCCGCGAGTGTGGAGTGCCAGCCATCCGACGGCCTATGTGGCACGGCGGGCGGCGTGGATTCGGCAGCAGATGAGTCAACTGGGCGGCGACAGCTACCTGGTCGAACTGAACAACTCCCGAAAAGCCCCCTGGTCCGACTGACACAACACAAAACAATGTGGGAGGGGGCTTGCCCCCGATTGCAATGGGTCAGCCACACATAAACTGACTGACCCACCGCTATCGGGGGCAAGCCCCCTCCCACATTTTTGACCCAGCGTTGCCAGCTGGAGCTGGATCAGGCAGCGATCGACAGTTTCAGCTTGTTCATCGCGCTTTTCTCAAGCTGGCGAATCCGCTCGGCCGACACGTTGTACTTCTGCGCCAGGTCGTGCAGCGTGGCTTTGTCTTCTGCCAGCCAGCGCTGGTAGAGGATGTCACGGCTGCGGTCGTCCAGCACTTCCAGCGCTTCGTGCAGGTTGTGGTTGGAGTTGTCGCTCCAGTCCGCATCCTCCAGTTGACGCGCCGGGTCGTACCGGTGGTCTTCCAGGTAGTTGGCCGGCGATTGGAAGGCGCTGTCGTCGTCCGCTTCGGCGGCCGGGTCGAAGGCCATGTCATGACCGGTCAGGCGGCTTTCCATCTCGCGCACTTCACGGGGTTCCACGCCGAGGCTTTCGGCCACGCGGTGGACTTCCTCGTTGTTCAGCCACGCCAGGCGTTTTTTCTGGCTGCGCAGGTTGAAGAACAGTTTGCGCTGGGCCTTGGTGGTCGCCACTTTCACGATGCGCCAGTTGCGCAGGATGAACTCGTGGATTTCCGCCTTGATCCAGTGCACGGCAAACGACACCAAACGCACACCCATTTCAGGGTTGAAGCGTTTCACCGCCTTCATCAGGCCAACGTTGCCTTCCTGGATCAGGTCAGCCTGGGCCAGGCCGTAGCCGCTATAGCTACGGGCGATATGTACGACAAAACGCAGGTGGGCGAGCACCATCTGCCGAGCCGCCCCCAAATCCTGCTCATAGTAGAGACTCTCGGCCAGTTCACGCTCCTGCTCGGGCGTCAGCAATGGAATGCTGTTGACCGTGTGCACATACGCCTCCAGGTTCGCACCTGGGACCAGAGCATAAGCAGGTTGCAAAGAAGTGGTCATTACGAAACCTCCGACTTACATAACTCGTGCAGTTCAGCACTGCGAAAATTGACCGGAAACCGTAGGACAAGTTCCCTAAACCACTGATACGGTCAATACAAACGAAACCACATTAATTTGACATTAACTACTTCGGTGCCAGCTCACGTAAGTGACGAGCGACCGCAATCCACGCACCGATATACCCCAACAACACGGCACCAAGCAAGAGACTCAGACCATCGGCTACCGGCACGCCCGCCAGGGCGAAATCGCTGCCGTACAACCCAGCCAGCCCGATAACCGCGTCGTTCAGCCAGTCCAGGCCAAACGCCAACACGCCCCAGGACAAAATCCCGGCACCAAAGCCATAAAGCGCGCCCATGTACAGAAAAGGACGACGCACATAGCTGTCCGTGCCGCCGACCAGTTTAATCACTTCGATCTCGGTGCGGCGGTTTTCAATATGAAGACGAATGGTATTACCTATCACCAAAAGTAATGCAGACACCAACAGCACCGTCAGGCCGAACACAAAGCGGTCACCCAGCTTGAGAATCGCCGCCAGGCGTTCTACCCAGACTAGATCAAGCTGAGCCTGTTGCACCTTGGGCATCTCTGCGAGTTTTTGTCGCAGGGCTTCCAGGGCGGGCTTGTCCACTTCGTTCGGCGTCACCAGCACCACGCCCGGCAGCGGGTTCTGCGGCAGCTCTTTAAGTGCCTCGCCCAGGCCGGATTGTTGCTGGAACTCTTCAAGGGCCTGGTCGCGGCTGATGTACTCGGCATCGGCCACGCCCGGCAGGTTCTTGATGTCGTCGCGCAGGGACTCCCCGTCCTTGGCGCTGGCATCGATGTTCAGGTACAGGGAAATCTGCGCGGCGCGCTGCCAGGAACCGCCGAGGCGCTCCACATTATTCAGCAACAGCGACAAGCCCATCGGCAGGCTCAGGGCCACGGCCATGACCAGGCAGGTGAAAAAGCTGCCAATCGGCTGTTTACCCAAGCGACGCAGGCTGTCCAGCAGGCTGGCGCGGTGGCTTTCAATCCAGGCGCGCAACAGCGTACGGAAGTCCGGGCCATCGTCATCGTGGTCGTGTTTTTTCTTCTGCGGCTGCGGGTCGGCGGCTTTCGGCGCCACGCGTTCGGAGACTTTAGGGCTGCGTGTTGCACTCATACGCCAGCCTCCCCGTCACCGATCAAGCGGCCGCGCTGCAGGGTCAGCATGCGATGGCGCATACGCGCGATCAACGCGAGGTCGTGGCTGGCGATCAAGACGCTGGTGCCCAGGCGGTTGATGTCTTCGAACACGCCCATGATTTCGGCCGCCAGACGCGGGTCGAGGTTACCGGTAGGCTCGTCCGCCAGCAGCAAGGCCGGGCGATGGACGATAGCGCGGGCGATACCGACGCGCTGTTGCTGGCCGGTGGACAGGTCGCCGGGGTAAAGATCGGTTTTATCCGACAGCGCCACGCGCTCCAGGGCCGAATCCACGCGTTTGACGATCTCGGCCTTGGACAGCCCGAGGATTTGCAGCGGCAAGGCAACGTTGTTGAACACAGTGCGATCGAACAATAACTGGTGGTTCTGGAACACCACGCCGATCTGGCGGCGCAGGAACGGAATCTGCGCATTGCTGATGGTGGCCAAATCCTGGCCTGCCAGCAGCAGCTTGCCGGTGGTCGGGCGTTCCATGGCCAGCAGCAGGCGCAACAAGGTACTTTTACCGGCACCGGAATGGCCGGTGACAAACAAGAACTCGCCGCGACGCACTCGAAAGCTCAGCTCATGCAAGCCCACATGCCCGTTGGCATAGCGTTTACCGACCTGTTCGAATCGAATCATGAACGCTCCCGCTCGGCGAAAAGTGCTTCTACAAAGGGCTGGGCCTCGAAGGTGCGCAAGTCGTCGATGCCTTCACCCACACCGATATAACGAATCGGCAACCCAAACTGTTTAGCCAGGGCGAAGATCACACCGCCCTTGGCCGTGCCGTCGAGCTTAGTCAATGCCAGGCCGGTCAGCTGGACCGTCTGGTTGAATTGCTTGGCCTGGCTGATGGCGTTCTGCCCGGTGCCGGCGTCGAGCACCAGCAGCACTTCGTGCGGGGCGTCTGCGTCGAGCTTGCCGATCACACGGCGGACTTTCTTCAGTTCTTCCATCAGATTGTCTTTGGTGTGCAGGCGACCGGCGGTATCGGCGATCAACACGTCAATGTTGCGCGCCTTGGCGGCTTGCACGGCGTCGAAGATCACCGATGCGGAGTCGGCGCCAGTGTGCTGGGCGATCACCGGGATCTTGTTGCGCTCGCCCCACACTTGCAGTTGCTCAACTGCCGCAGCGCGGAAGGTATCACCGGCGGCCAGCATGACTTTCTTGCCTTCCGATTGCAGCTTCTTGGCCAGCTTGCCGATGGTGGTGGTCTTGCCGGCGCCGTTGACGCCCACCACCAGGATCACGAACGGCTTGTTCGGGGTGATCACCAGCGGGGCTTCCACGGGCTTGAGCATCGCAGCCAGTTCGGATTGCAGGGACTTGTAGAGTGCGTCGGCGTCGGTCAGCTGTTTGCGCGCGACCTTCTGGGTCAGGCTCTGGATGATCACGGCAGTGGCTTCGACACCCACGTCGGCAGTGAGCAGGCGCGTTTCGATGTCTTCCAGCAGTTCGTCATCAATGACCTTCTTGCCGAGGAACAGGCTGGCCATGCCTTCGCCGATGCTGGCGCTGGTCTTGCTCAGGCCTTGCTTGAGGCGGGCGAAGAAGCCGGTTTTGCTGGGCTCGGCAACGGCGGCGACGGGTTCTGGTTCGATGACCGCTGGCGCAGCAACCTCGACCACCGCCGGAATCGGCGGCGTGATGTGCTCAGCCTGCACGTCTTCAACCAATGCCACAGGTTCTTCGGCCACTGGCAATTCAAGCCATGGCTTATGTTCGGGTTCCGGCTCTGGTTCAGGCTCTGGCGCGGCCTCGACCACCGGTTGCAACACCGGCTCGGCCATCGGCAACACCACCGGCACCGGCGTTTCAACGACCGGTTCGGCTTCTATTACGGGCTCTGGGATCGGCTCAGGCTGAACCTGCGGCTGTTCGTCGACGGTTTCCTGCGGCTTTTTGCGCAGCCATCCAAACAGGCCTTTTTTCTCGCCAGCCGCAGCTGGGGTCTTCTTGTCGTCGTTGGAACCAAACATGGAGACGGCTATCTCAAGGTAGCGACGCGCCAGTAGGCGCGTCGGTAAATAAAATTCGATGCGTAACAGACTGTTTTTTAGCCAGCTCGTTCATGCGCAACATTTTGTAAGGCCAAAATCGGGCCTTAACAGGGCAGCCGCAGTGGCCGTCCCTAAGTCGGATCAGTATCCTAGCACCTCCTCGCCCGCCGACGCTAAGACCAAGCGGGCAGCCCAACAGGTTAAAAAACGAATGAATGCTCTAGCCCGCCGCGCCGCAGGCCTGCTGTTCAGCACAGTTTGTCTGCCTCTGTCAGCCTTGGCTGCCGACCCACAACCCACCCATGAATTCACCCTGGACAACGGCCTCAAGGTGGTCGTGCGCGAAGACCATCGTGCGCCGGTGGTGGTTTCCCAGGTTTGGTACAAGGTTGGTTCGAGCTACGAAACCCCGGGCCAGACCGGTTTGTCCCACGCCCTTGAGCACATGATGTTCAAGGGCAGTGCCAAGGTCGGTCCCGGCGAAGCCTCGCTGATCCTGCGCGACCTGGGCGCCGAGGAAAACGCCTTCACCAGCGACGATTACACCGCGTATTACCAAGTGCTGGCCCGTGACCGCCTGGGCGTGGCTTTCGAACTGGAAGCCGACCGCATGGCCAGCCTGCGCCTGCCGGCCGACGAGTTCAGCCGTGAAATCGAGGTGATCAAGGAAGAGCGCCGCCTGCGCACCGACGACAACCCGATGTCCAAGGCCTACGAGCGCTTCAAGGCCATGGCTTACCCGGCCAGCGGCTATCACACGCCGACCATCGGCTGGATGGCTGACCTGGACCGCATGAAGGTCGAAGAGCTGCGCCACTGGTACCAATCCTGGTACGTGCCGAACAACGCCACCCTGGTGGTGGTCGGCGACGTGACCCCGGACGAAGTGAAAACCCTCGCGCAACGTTACTTTGGCCCGATCCCCAAGCGTGACGTCCCACCGGCCAAAATCCCGATGGAACTGGCCGAACCCGGTGAGCGCCTGCTGACCATGAACGTGCAGACCCAACTGCCAAGCGTCATTCTCGGTTTCAACGTACCCGGGCTGGCTACCGCCGAAGACAAACGCTCGGTCCAGGCCCTGCGCCTGATCTCGGCCCTGCTGGATGGCGGCTACAGTGCACGTATCTCCGAACAGTTGGAGCGCGGTGAAGAGCTGGTTTCCGCAGCCTCCACCAACTATGACGCCTACACCCGTGGCGACAGCCTGTTCATGTTGACCGCCACGCCGAACCAGCAAAAGAAAAAGACCATTGCCCAAGCCGAAGCCGGCCTGTGGCGCCTGCTGGATGAACTGAAAGCCAAGCCGCCCACCGCCGAAGAACTGGAACGCATCCGCGCCCAGGTCATTGCCGGCGTGGTCTACCAGCGTGATTCCATCACCAGCCAGGCCACGGCCATTGGCTCCCTGGAAACGGTCGGCCTGTCCTGGAAACTCATGGACACGGAGCTGGCCGACCTGCAAAGCGTGACCCCGGAAGATATCCAGAAAGCTGCACGCACCTATTTCACCCGCGAACGTCTCAGCGTCGCCCATGTTCTGCCTCAGGAGACCGCTCATGAGTGATCGCAAAAGCAGCCGCCTGATCTTTCCTGGCCTGGTGGTCGTCACCTTGATCGCCGCCAGTGCCGTGTATTTCCTGCGCCCGAGCGACTCCGTCGCCAGCCCGGCGCTGGAAAAAGCCCAATCGGCCAACAAACTGCAATCCCTGAACGAACTGGACGGCAAGGCGCCGACCAACCGCAAGCTCGACGTGCAGACCTGGACCACCGCCGAAGGCGCCAAGGTGCTGTTCGTCGAAGCCCACGAGTTGCCGATGTTCGACATGCGCATCCTGTTCGCCGCCGGCAGCAGCCAGGACGGCGACGTGCCGGGCCTGGCGCTGATGACCAACGCCATGCTCAACGAAGGCGTGCCGGGCAAGGACGTGAGCCAGATCGCCCGCGACTTCGAAGGCCTGGGCGCGGATTTTGGCAATGGCGCCTATCGCGACATGGCTTTGGTGTCCTTGCGCAGTTTGAGCGCCAGCGATAAACGCGATGCGGCGTTGACGCTGTTTGATCAGGTGATCGGTAAACCGACCTTCCCCGCCGACTCCCTGGCACGGATCAAGAACCAGATCCTCGCTGGCTTTGAATACCAGAAGCAGAACCCGGCCAAGCTGGCCAGCCTTGAACTGTTCAAGCGCTTGTATGGCGATCACCCTTACGCGCACCCGAGCGAGGGCACGCCGCAAAGCGTTCCGAAAATCTCCCTGGCGCAGTTGCAGGCGTTCCACGCCAAGGCGTACGCAGCGGGTAACGCGGTGATTGCAGTGGTGGGCGACCTCACCCGCG
Source organism: Pseudomonas nabeulensis (assembly GCF_004682045.1). GTDB lineage: Bacteria > Pseudomonadota > Gammaproteobacteria > Pseudomonadales > Pseudomonadaceae > Aquipseudomonas > Aquipseudomonas nabeulensis. Next base: position 61,811 of record NZ_QUZT01000023.1, on the reverse strand, counting down.
CCGAAGCCGAAGCCATGACCGCCAAGGTTTCCAGCTCGCTACCCAAGGGTCCGGCCCTGGCGAAGATTGCCCAACCGACCGAACCCAAGGCCGGCCTGAGCCATATCGAGTTTCCGTCCAAGCAGACGCACCTGTTGTTCGCGCAACTGGGTATTGACCGGGCTGACCCGGACTATGCGGCCTTGTCCCTGGGCAACCAGATCCTCGGCGGCGGTGGCTTCGGCACCCGTTTAATGAGCGAAGTGCGCGAAAAACGCGGCCTGACCTACGGCGTGTACTCCGGCTTTTCGCCGATGCAGGTGCGTGGCCCGTTCATGATCAACCTGCAGACACGCGCCGAAATGAGCGGCGGCACCCTGCGTCTGGTTGAGGACGTGGTGGCCGACTACCTCGAGACCGGCCCCACCCAGAAAGAACTGGATGACGCCAAGCGCGAACTGGCCGGCAGCTTCCCGCTGTCGACCGCGAGCAACGCCGATATCGTTGGCCAGCTGGGTGCGATGGGTTTCTATAACCTGCCGCTGACCTATCTGGAAGATTTCATGAAACAATCCCAGGCCCTGACCGTAGAGCAGGTCAAGGCTGCAATGAACAAACACTTGAGCGCCGACAAGATGGTCATCGTGACCGCCGGCCCGACGACTGCGCAAAAGCCACTACCGCCCCCCACTGATAAACCTGCCGAGCAGCCGCTCGGGGTTCCGGAGCATTAATGGCCAGTTCATCTCGCCCAAAAAAACCTGTCCACAACGTGCATAACGGTGTGGGCCAGCTGCGCATCATTGGCGGCGAATGGCGCAGCCGCAAGCTGAGCTTCCCCGACGTGGTGGGCCTGCGCCCGACGCCGGACCGTGTGCGTGAAACCCTGTTCAACTGGCTCGCGCCGTACATCGCGGGCGCCAAGGTACTGGACCCGTTCGCGGGCAGTGGCGCGCTGTTCCTGGAAGCGCTGTCCCGTGGGGCCGCCCAGGCCCAGGCGCTGGACGCGAGCAACGTGGCCGTCTCCAGCCTGAAAGAACACCTGGGGACCTTGCGCTGCACCAACGGCCAAGTGCAAACCGCCGATGCCCTGCGCTACCTGGAAACCCAGCCGGCCAGCGAGTTCGACGTGGTGTTCCTCGACCCGCCGTTCAACCAGAACCTGCTGCCAAGCGTGTGCGCCCTGCTGGAAGAACGCCAATGGCTGGCGCCGGACTCGTGGATCTACACTGAAAGCGAGGCCGCACCGTCCACACTGGGCTTGCCGGCTGGCTGGCGCCTGCACCGGGAACAGAAGTCCGGGCGGGTGTATTACGCGTTGTGGCAACGCTCGGTCGAAAGCGCCGCCTGACCCTGTGGCGAGGGAGCTTGCTCCCGCTGGGGTGCGAAGCAGCCCCAAAACCGGCAACAGTGTTCTGACTGAATACATGCGGTGTTCTTGATGGGGCTGCTGCGCAGCCCAGCGGGAGCAAGCTCCCTCGCCACATTGAGTTGGCTTGCTACCGAGAATTTCATGATCCCCTCTTCAAATCTGTTCACCCCCGCCTTCGGCCTCGGCAACCCCCACCTGCAAACGCTATGGGGACCGCTGTTGCGCCCCACTACCCATATCGAACGCCAACGCGAACGCCTGTGGCTGGACGACGGCGACTTCCTCGACCTCGATTGGCATGGCCCCCACGACGCGCAAGCGCCGCTGGTGCTGGTGTTGCACGGGCTGACCGGTTCCTCCAATTCGCCGTATGTAGCGGGCTTGCAAAAAGCCCTCGCCAGCCAAGGCTGGGCCAGCGCGGCGCTGAACTGGCGCGGTTGCTCGGGCGAACCGAATCTGTTGGCCCGCAGTTACCACTCAGGCGCCAGCGAAGACCTGGCGGCAGCGATTGCCCACTTGCGTGCCAAGCGGCCGTTGGCGCCACTGTACGCGGTGGGGTATTCGCTGGGGGGCAATGTGCTGCTCAAGCATCTGGGTGAAACCGGCGAAGCGTCTGGGTTACAGGGTGCAGCGGCGGTGTCGGTGCCCTTTCGCCTGGACCAATGTGCAGACCGCATCGGGCTGGGATTTTCACGGGTGTATCAGAAGCACTTTATGCGCGAGATGCTGGCGTATATCCGTGTCAAACAGAGCCGTTTCTTGAAGGACGGCCAGGCAGAAGGGCTAAAAACCCTGGAAGCACTGGGCCCGTTGAAAAAAATGCGCACCTTCTGGGACTTTGATGGGCGGGTGACCGCGCCGTTGCATGGTTTTCTCAGCGCCGAGGACTATTACCGTCGCGCGTCGAGCCGGTATTACCTGGGTGAAATTCGAACGCCGACGCTGATCATCCAGGCGGCGGATGATCCGTTTGTGTTTGCCCATAGTCTGCCTGAGGCCACTGAGCTATCGGACTGCACGGAGTTTGAGTTGCTGGCGAAAGGTGGGCATGTGGGGTTTGTAGACGGTTCACTTAAACGCCCAAGTTACTACCTGGAACGCCGCATCCCCCAATGGCTACTGGCACAACTGGGTTAAAACTGTGGGAGGGGGCTTGCCCCCGATAGCGGTGGATCAGCCAGCTTATCTGTAGCTGACACACTGCAATCGGGGGCAAGCCCCCTCCCACATTTGATTGGGTTCGCACTTTGAGACGTCAGTCACCCGTGGCAACTTCCCGCTGCGGATCCGTAATCCACTCACTCCAAGACCCCGCATACAACTTGCCCAACGGGTAACCCGCCAAGCTCAGGGCAAACAGGTTATGACACGCCGTCACCCCCGACCCACAATACGCCACCAACTCATCCGGTGAGCGACCTTGCAGTTGGGCAGCAAAGCGTTGCTTGAGTTGTTCAGCCGGGAGGAAACGCCCGTCACTGCCCAGGTTTTCATTGAACGCTGCACACTGCGCCCCAGGAATATGCCCGGCAACCGGGTCGATAGGCTCCACTTCGCCCCGAAAACGCGGCTGCGCGCGGGCATCGATCAGGGTCAGGCCGGGTTGGCCCAGGCGTTTTTGCAGGTGTTCGGCATCAAGCAGCAAGTGATTATCCGGTACGCCATCAAACGTACCCGCCTCGATCAGAGGCGAATCCAGGCTCAACGGGAAACCGGCGCTGTGCCAGGCCTTGAGGCCGCCATCGAGGATAAACACCCCATCGCGCTTGCCCAGCCAAGCCAGCAACCACCACGCCCGCGCAGCAAATGCGCCGGGACCGTCGTCATACAGCACCACGTCGGTGTCGGCGTTGATACCCCAAGCGCGCAGCTGTCGAACCAAGGTGTCTGCTGCCGGCAAAGGATGGCGACCGGTCACACCCTTGGTCACCGGTCCACTGAGGTGGCGCTCAAGGTCAGCATACTGCGCGCCTTCAATATGCCCTTCGGCATAGCTGCAACGCCCGTAGTCCGGGTCTTCCAAGGCAAAACGGCAATCCAGGATCACCAGCCCCGGCGACTTCTGGCGCTCGGCCAGTTGCTGGGGGCTGATCAGTTGGGCAAGCGGCATGACGGACTCCTGCAGACAGATTCGGGAAAGGTCCTACTTCACTTCTTCCAGTGCCTGATTCAAGGGCACGTAAAACTCTTTGAACAACGCGTCCACCGCTTCCTTGGCCTGGGGCGTGACAAACCCCGCCTCCAGCACCAGCACTTGGTAAACGCCGCGTTTGATCGCTTCGGCGCTCAAGCGCTCGGAATTTTCATTGGTGGTGCACAAAAACCGTACCCAGGACGTGAGGATGATCCACGCGTTGAGGGTCAGGGCTTCGGTTTGGATCGGGTCCATGTTGAGAATGCCGGCATCGACAAACCCTTGGTAGATAGCATTGCCTTGGGTCAGGCAACGCTGGGAAAACCGCCGGTAACCAGTGGCCAGTTCCGGGTCGCTCTCCAGCAGGTGTTCAAGATCGCGGTGCAGAAAACGGTAGCGCCACATGCCGGCCAGCAAGGCTTGCAGGTAGAAGCGTTTGTCTTGGACGGTAGCGGCGCGCCCCTGGGGCGGCCGCAGGAAGCTGTCCACCAGCGCTTCATACTCGCGGAACAGCACGGCGATGATCGCCTGCTTGTTGGGGAAGTGGTAGTACAGGTTGCCCGGCGAAATTTCCATGTGGGCGGCAATGTGGTTGGTGCTCACACTGCGCTCGCCCTGCTGGTTAAAAAGCTCCAGGCTGGTTTGCACAATGCGCTCGCTGGTCTTTACTCGTGGTGCCATAAGGGAATCAGCTTCTATACACGTGATGGGGCATCTTACGGCCTATCCTTGCCAGGATAAATCTGCATGTTGCCGCAATGTTATTTGACAATTTAGAGCAATGACTCTAAAAATCGACGCAGACCTATAACAATCGGGAACTGCGCCATGTCTGCCAACGTTGCCTACCTGCAAGATTCCCAGGCGCTGGATCAACTCCAACACCTGTTCGACGCCCAACAACGCGCCTATGCGGCCAACCCGATGCCCCCGGCCGCCCAGCGCCAGCAATGGCTCAAGGCCTTGCGCGATCTGCTGAGCGACGAACGCCAGGCGTTGATCAACGCCATCAGCCAGGATTTCAGCCACCGCAGCGCAGACGAAACCCTGTTCGCCGAATTGATGCCCAGCCTGCATGGCATTCACTACGCCAGCAAACACCTCAAAGGCTGGATGAAACCTTCCCGCCGCGCTGTAGGCCTTGCCTTCCAACCTGCGTCAGCCAAGGTCATCTACCAGCCGTTGGGCGTGGTGGGCGTCATCGTGCCGTGGAACTACCCGCTGTACTTGGCCATCGGCCCGCTGGTCGGCGCACTGGCTGCCGGTAATCGGGTCATGCTCAAGCTCAGCGAATCCACCCCGGCCACCGGCGAACTGCTGAAAAAGCTGCTGGCGAAAATTTTCCCCGAAGACCTGGTATGCGTGGTGCTCGGCGAGGCCGAAGTGGGCATGGCGTTTTCCAAATTGCGCTTCGATCACCTGCTGTTCACGGGCGCCACCAGCATCGGCAAGCATGTGATGCGGGCGGCGGCGGAACACCTCACGCCAGTGACCCTGGAGTTGGGCGGCAAGTCGCCAGCCATCGTCTCCGCCGATGTGCCGCTCAAGGACGCCGCCGAACGCATCGCCTTCGGCAAAGCGCTGAATGCCGGGCAAACCTGCGTCGCGCCGGATTACGTACTGGTGCCGGAGGATCGTGTTGAGGGTTTCGTCGAGGCCTACACCAAGGCCGTGCGCGGGTTTTATCCGACTCTGGCCGACAACCCGGACTACACCGCCATCATCAACGAACGACAGTTGGCCCGACTCAACGCCTACGTAAAGGACGCCACCGACAAAGGCGCCACCCTGATCCCGCTGTACGACCAGGGTCAGGCCCGGCGTATGGCCCACAGCCTGTTGCTGAACGTCAGCGACGAAATGACCGTGATGCAGGACGAAATCTTCGGCCCGGTGTTGCCCATCGTGCCCTATCGCGGCCTCGACCAGGCCTTCGCCTACATCAACCAGCGCCCTCGTCCGCTGGCCCTGTACTACTTCGGCTACAACAAGAGCGAACAGAACCGCGTGCTCCACGAAACCCACTCCGGCGGCGTGTGCCTGAACGACACCCTGTTGCATGTGGCCCAGGACGACATGCCATTTGGCGGCATTGGTCCCTCCGGCATGGGCCACTACCACGGGCATGAAGGTTTCCTCACGTTCAGCAAAGCCAAGGGTGTGCTGGTGAAGCAGCGCCTGAACGCGGCGAAGTTGATCTACCCGCCCTACGGGAAATCCATCCAGAAGTTGATCCAAAAGCTGTTCGTTCGCTGATACCGCCACCCACGGGATAACAATAACAATGAACCCTAGCCTCACTGATACACCCGCGCTGTCACGGCGCGGCGTCTTGAAAATCGGCCTGTGCGCCAGCGCCTTCCTGGCCACCGCCGGGCTCGGCGCCAGCCTCAGCGGTTGTTCCAGCAGTACGCCGGCCAGTGGCTTTGCGATGTTGCGCAGCAGTGATTTGCCGTTCCTGCGCGCAGTCATCCCGGTGTTGCTGGAGGGCGTGGCCAGCGCCCAGGAAGTGGCCAGCGGGATCGAAGACACGCTTAAAAAACTCGATTTCAGCCTGCAGCGCTTGTCGCCGGAGATGTTCAAGCTCACCCAGCAGTTATTCGACGTGCTGGGGATGGGCATCACCCGTGGTCCGCTGACGGGGATTTGGGGGAGTTGGGAAAACGCCAGTACCGAACAGATCCGCAACTTCCTGCACCGCTGGGAAAACAGCTACCTGAACCTGCTGCGCATGGGCCAGGGCTCATTGCTCAAGTTGGTGATCATGGCGTGGTACTTCCAGCCGGCATCGTGGGCGCATTGCGGCTATCCGGGCCCGCCAAAGATCTGAGATTGATAACCCTCCCACAGGGGATTTGCAGTGTTTTTCTGAACTCAACTTCGTATAAAAACAAGAGTGCACACCTATGCCCGTACCCGACCTATTCCGCGACGGCCTGGCCCGTGGCTGGAAGACCCACAATGGCGCCGCCCTCGACAGCGACCTGACCCTCGAAGCCGACGTCGCGATCATTGGCAGCGGTGCCGGTGGCGGCACCACGGCCGAGATCCTCAGCGCCGCCGGCTACAAAGTGCTGCTGATCGAAGAAGGCCCGCTCAAGACCAGCAGCGATTTCAAACTGCTGGAAGACGAGGCCTACACCAGCCTGTATCAGGAAGGCATTGGGCGCATGAGCAAGGACGGCGCGATCACCATCCTGCAAGGTCGGGCTGTGGGCGGCACGACCTTGATCAACTGGACTTCCAGCTTTCGCACACCCGACGCCACCCTTTCCCACTGGGCCAGCGAATATGCGGTGAAGGGCCACAGCAGCGCAGAAATGGCGCCTTGGTTCGAAAAGATGGAACAGCGCCTGGGCATCGCGCCCTGGGCCATGCCGCCCAACCCCAATAACGACGTGATCCGCAAGGGCTGCGAAAAACTCGGCTACAGCTGGCACGTGATTCCACGCAACGTGCGCGGTTGCTTCAACCTCGGTTATTGCGGCATGGGTTGCCCGGTCAATGCCAAGCAGTCGATGTTGGTGACGACTATTCCGTCCACCCTGGAAAAGGGCGGCGAGTTGCTGTACCTGGCCCGCGCCGAGCGCTTGAAATACAGCGGCGACACCATCAGCAGCCTGGAATGCGTGGCCATGGACGCGCTCTGCGTGGCGCCGACTGGCCGCAAGATCACGGTGAAAGCCAAACACTACGTACTCTCCGGCGGCGGCATCAACAGCCCGGCGTTGCTGATGCGCTCAGACGCTCCGGACCCGCACTCGCGGGTGGGCAAGCGCACCTTCTTGCACCTGGTGAACTTCTCGGCGGGGTTGTTCGACGAGGTGATCAATCCGTTCTACGGCGCGCCGCAGTCGATCTACTCCGATCACTTCCAATGGCAGGACGGCACCACCGGTAAAATGTCGTACAAGCTCGAAGCCCCGCCCCTACACCCGGCGCTGGCCAGCACCCTGCTGGGTGGCTACGGCGAGCAGAACGCCCTGGACATGAGCCAACTGCCCAACACCCACGCCATGCTCGCCCTGCTGCGAGACGGCTTCCACCCTGACAGCCCCGGCGGCACGGTGGATTTGCGCGGCGACGGCACGCCAGTGCTCGACTACCAGGTGTCGGACTACGCCTGGGACGGCCTGCGCCGTGCATTCCACAGCATGGCCGAGATCCAGTTCGCGGCGGGCGCCAAGTCGGTCAAGCCGCTGCACCACGATGCGCGTTATGTGAAAACCCTCGGCGAAGCCCGCACGATGATCGAAGGCCTCAACCTGGAGTTGCACCGTACGTGCCTGGGCAGCGCCCATGTGATGGGCGGTTGTGCGATGGGTGAAGACCCGAAAAACGCTGTGGCCGACAGCCTCGGCCGCCACCACCAATTGCGCAACCTGTCGATCCACGATGGGTCGTTATTCCCCACCAGCATTGGGGCTAACCCTCAATTGTCGGTGTATGGATTGACCGCCCAACTGGCGACAGCTTTGGCCGAACGTCTGAGAACAGCGTGAAAAACGCGGTATTCGCGATGTCTATAGTGCTTTCTTCTGCATAAGTTGACTTGGCCGACCGGATTGGCTGCGATACCATCCGGTTCCCCAACGGACTCCGCCAGGACGACGCGATGAACCGAGTGTTGTACCCAGGTACCTTCGACCCGATTACCAAAGGCCATGGCGATCTGGTCGAACGCGCCTCTCGCCTGTTCGACCACGTGATCATCGCGGTCGCGGCCAGCCCCAAGAAAAACCCGCTGTTTCCCCTGGAACAGCGCGTGGAGCTGGCGCGTGAGGTCACCAAGCACCTGCCCAATGTGGAAGTGGTGGGCTTTTCCACGTTGCTGGCACACTTCGCCAAAGAGCAGAACGCCAATGTGTTCCTGCGCGGCCTGCGTGCGGTGTCGGACTTCGAATACGAATTCCAGTTGGCCAATATGAACCGCCAACTGGCACCAGACGTGGAAAGCCTGTTCCTCACCCCGTCGGAGCGCTACTCGTTCATTTCCTCGACGTTGGTCCGTGAAATCGCTGCTTTGGGCGGAGATATCACCAAGTTCGTGCACCCTGCCGTGGCTGATGCGCTGACGCTGCGTTTCAAGAAGTAAGCCTCACTGTGGCGAGGGAGCTTGCTCCCGCTGGAGTGCGCAGCGCTCCCAAGATTTGGGGCCGCTACGCAGCCCAGCGGGAGCAAGCTCCCTCGCCACAGAGGCTGCGCTCGTCGCTGGGGTTTGCCACAGGCTCGCACTGCGGGCGCCAATGCGGCACAATTGCGCGCATTAGTTTTCAGATGCCCTGGCTGACAGCCCTGGCAGGAGTTTCCATGTCCCTGATCATCACCGACGATTGCATCAACTGCGACGTCTGCGAACCCGAGTGCCCGAACGCTGCCATTTCCCAAGGTGAAGAGATCTACGTGATCGACCCTAACCTGTGCACGCAGTGTGTCGGCCACTATGACGAACCCCAGTGCCAGCAGGTATGCCCGGTGGATTGCATTCCATTGGATGAGGCTCATCCGGAGACGGAAGAGCAGTTGATGGATAAGTACCGCAAGATTACTGGCAAGGCTTAAGGCCTCATCGGGGGCAAGCCCCCGATGGCTATGTCAGCCATCACACAGCAATCAGCTCTGGCACTTGGGACAAAACACACTCGCTCGCTGCCCCAGCACCACATTGCGCAGCTCAGTCCCGCACACCTTGCACGCCTCGCCGCCCCGGCCATAGACAAACAGTTCCTGCTGGAAATACCCCGGCTGCCCATCTCCACCGATAAAGTCCCGCAACGTCGTGCCGCCGCGCTCAATAGCGGCGGCGAGCACACGCTTGATCTCAATCGCCAGCTTCAAATACCGCGCCCGGGAAATACCACCGGCCTCACGACGCGGATCGATCCCCGCCGCAAACAGCGCTTCCGTCGCATAGATATTGCCCACCCCCACCACCACCGCGTTGTCCATGATGAACGGCTTCACCGCCATCGAACGGCCACGGGACAGTTGGAACAGACGCTCGCCATCAAACAGGTCGGTCAACGGCTCCGGCCCCAGGCGAATCAGCAGTTCATGATTGTGCGGGTCCTGGCTCCAGAGCATCGCGCCGAAACGACGCGGGTCGGTGTAGCGCAAGGCCAAACCCGATTCCAACTCGATATCCACATGCTCATGCTTGGCTGCCGGCATGCCGACCTCAACCAGCCGCAGATTGCCCGACATGCCCAAGTGGCTGATCAAGGTGCCCACTTCGGCATTGATCAGCAGGTACTTGGCGCGCCGCTCCACCAGCACGATGCGCTGCCCGGACAGGCGCACATCCAAATCTTCCGGGATCGGCCAGCGCAAGCGCCGCTCGCGCACCACCACACGGCTGACGCGCTGGCCTTCCAGGTGTGGCGCGATTCCGCGGCGGGTGGTTTCGACTTCGGGTAACTCGGGCATGCGTACCTCTATAAAGAAGGGTCAGTGGGCGCCCAGCTCGCGGATCGACAGCTTCATGCTTTCGAAGTCGTATTCCGACAGGCCCACGTAGTCCAGCACCATGGCACCAATGGCATTCCACTCATGGTCCACCGCCTGGTTGCCCAGCACGCGGTAGGACGAGCAAATGTGCTCGGCCATTTTCAGGATCGCCAGCAGGTTTTTAAGCTGCGGGTTGCGTGACGACTCATCGCTGAAAATCGCCAGGGCGTTGTGGTGGTTGGCAATGGCGTCGGTCACATGCTCCGGCAGGCGCCACGACTTGGCCGTGTAGTAGCCGACCACCGCATGGTTGGTGTTGAACGCATTGTTCTCGGTGTCGACCACGCGGCAGTCCGTGCCGGCATTGGCGTAAGCCTCTTCCAGCACGGACATGTAATTGGGGAAGCGCTTGAGCATCAATGGCACGCCACAATCGTGGAACAGGCCCAATGCGTAGGCTTCGTCCACCGCTTGGGAGCCGGTGCGCTTGGCCAGGGTGAGGCAGGTCATGGCCACGTCCTGGGCGGTGTCCCAGAAACGGTTGAGGGTGACGATGGTGTCATCGCTCATCTCGCCCTTGATCGACTGCGCGTTGATCAGGTTGATGATCGAACGGCTGCCCAACAGGTTCACCGCGCGCTGGATCGAGGCGATCTTGTTGCTCAGCCCGTAATACGGCGAGTTGACGATCTTGAGCAAAGCGCCGGACAGGCCTGGGTCCTGGGAGATCAACCGCGCGATCACTTCCAGGTCCGGGTCGGGCATGTATTGCTCCATCTGCAGATCCACCATGATCTGCGGTTGGGGCGGTACGCTGATGCCTTGCAGGGCCTGTTGGATCTGTTCGGCGGATAGCTCTTGGGACATAAGTACTTACTCTGGACTAGGCGGGGATTCTAACCCCGATGGCAATCTGACCGACACCTCAAAAACCTGAATGCAAACTCATACTGTGGCGAGGGAGCTTGCTCCCGCTGGGGCGCGAAGCGCCCCCAAAAGCTTGCGACTGCTACGCAGTCGAGCGGGAGCAAGCTCCCTCGCCACAACAAGCCCGCTCCCACATGTCCGGCGGCGCCGCCAATTCCTACACAACACGGTATACTCCCGCTCTTTTTTCCGGAGCGACGTCATGTCCCTGCCAAGCCTGCGTCTCAAAGCCAACGCCGATCGTCGTTTGCGCAACGGCCACCTGTGGGTCTACAGCAACGAAATCGACGTGGCGGCCACCCCACTCCACGGCTTCCAGGCAGGTGACCAGGCTATCCTGGAAGCGGCCGGCGGCAAGACCCTGGGCATCGTGGCCATGAGCCCGAACAACCTGATCTGCGCCCGCCTGCTGTCGCGTGACATCAAGTTGCCGCTGGACAAGTCGCTGCTGGTACACCGCCTGAACGTGGCCCTGTCCCTGCGTGACCGCCTGTTCGACAAGCCGTTCTACCGCCTGATCTACGGCGATTCCGACCTGTTGCCAGGCCTGGTGGTCGACCGTTTCGGCGACATCCTGGTGGTGCAGATCGCCTCGGCGACCATGGAAGCCCATAAGGACGACGTGATCGCCGCACTGACCCAAGTGCTCAAGCCCAGCGGCATCCTGTTCAAGAACGACTCCGCCGCCCGCGACGCCGAAGGCCTCAACCGCTACGTCGAAACGGTGTTTGGCCTGGTGCCGGAGTGGGTGGCGCTGGAAGAAAACGGCGTGAAATTCGAAGCCCCGGTGATCCAGGGCCAGAAAACCGGCTGGTTCTACGACCACCGCATGAACCGCGCCCGCCTGGCCCCGTATGCCAAAGGCAAACGCGTACTCGACCTGTACAGCTACATCGGCGGCTGGGGTGTGCAAGCCGCCGCTTTCGGCGCCAGTGAAGTGTTCTGCGTCGACGCCTCCGCCTTCGCCCTCGACGGCGTAGAGCGCAACGCCGCGCTGAACGGCTTTGCCGAGAAGATGACCTGCATCGAAGGCGACGTGTTTGAAGCCTTGAAAGAACTGAAAGCCAGCGAAGAACGCTTCGACGTGATCGTCGCCGACCCACCGGCCTTCATCAAACGCAAAAAAGACATGAAGAACGGCGAAGGCGCCTACCGCCGCCTGAACGAGCAAGCCATGCGCCTGCTCAGCAAGGACGGCATCCTGGTCAGCGCCTCGTGCTCCATGCACTTGCCGGAAGATGATCTGCAGAACATCTTGCTGACCAGCGCACGTCACTTGGACCGCAATATCCAGCTGCTGGAGCGTGGCGGCCAGGGCCCGGATCACCCGGTGCACCCGGCGATTGCCGAGACGCGGTATATCAAGAGCATTACGTGCCGGTTGTTGCCGAATAGCTAAGTCTGTTCTCGCATGATGCTGCCCGACGGGTTCCGGGCAGCATCAGTTCCCCCCTTGAACGAAAGCAAACCTCTTCGTTTTTTGTACAAACTCAAAAACCATATACAGCTTCATCGTTACAGCAAATACAGACTACAACGTCACCAGAATTATCCTACGCCCCCCTGACTAGATAAATCCAAAACCAACGCCTAGCCTAGTTTCTGTCACGATCATTGTGCGTGACAGCCAACTAACTTAATGGAATGGAGAGTTTATATGAACGCAATCATCCTTGAGTCAAAAGCACTGGCAGCATTCGCACTGATTGGAATGCCTAAATAAGTCGTTGATTACGAGCTGGGTTGTACGCCAACCCAGCCCCAAGAACGGGGAGTAAACAATGCAAATAAATCCAAACTTATTTTTCCTAATCAAATCGCAACACCTTATCATCTGGAATTATAAAACCCATGAGCAGTTTGAGCTGGATCGTGCGCACTCGCAGCGTCTGATGGAGCTTATTTACGATCTATCTCTTTACGACCCTAAACTTGAGACCGACTCAACGTTCATTAACAACTCGATTATCCAACACGACACGCCAACATCAGACACCCAATGGGGTTGGGATGATTTATCGAGAATATTCCACATCGGCACAAAGGATTTATCAGACGCGGATCAGCCTACGGACAGTGTCAGTTGGGCAGCTCATTACCTGGCGCACTGTCAGAGCGTGATGCGCAGAAGCCCTCCTGATTCAAACCGGTTCGCCCATCTCCAAGCAGAAGACTTTATCAGCCTACCGCAACCCTCACCGGATGAATCTCTCAGAGCATACCCGTTACTGCAACACACGCTAATAAAACGGAAAACCTGCCGCACCTATTTGAACAAAAGCATTTCATTAGAAGACCTGAGTACGCTGCTCTACCTGTCGCTAGGGCACTTAAAAGAACGCACTCAAGACACCTCGCACTTAACGCCCCCTTCTTTCCGCGCTAGGCGAAGCAGCCCGTCAGGTGGCGGACTAAGCTCCAGCGAAGGTTATTTGTATGCGCACAACATAAGAGGCCTAAACCCCGGACTTTACTACTATCACCCAGCGCTACACGCACTTAGACTGATTCGTCGAACACAAGAGCCTCTGGGAAACTTCCTTAACGGCCAACATTTCATCGACAATCTTCCCTTTGGTATTTTCATTACATCGCGATTCGACAAGCTGTGGTGGAAGTACCCACACTCCAGGGCCTATCGAGTTGCCCTGATAGAAGCCGGGCACATCGCACAAACGACTCAGCTTATCTCAACCGCCATGGGGCTTAACACGTGGTTGTCCTCCGCCATCAACGACACGAAAGTCGAAAAATCCCTCGGCATACGGGACCTTAGAGAACAGTTAGTTCTTTTCGTAGGTGCAGGCTACAGCGATGGGCAGGTTTTCAGCGACGAGTTCGAAAAGCTTTTGATAACGAATTGAGACCCTGGCAACGCAGCCGTTTACAGCAGCCTTGGGAGGAGAGTTACTCCGTCTTTACTAATTGAGTTCTCGCCAACCAAGGCTAATATCGGCTTGCGGCCCCACTCTGGAAAACAAAAACAATGTCTGTGTCCTCCTGCCCGCCCTCACTTCGTGGCGAGATAAAACGTCAACAACTCTCCCGTTTCATCCTCATCACCTGCATTTCCCTGATCAGTTTTTTCCCGATCAATATCCTGCTGCCTTCATTCCCCGCCCTGTCCGCTTACTTCGATACGCCAACCGCCGACGTCGCGCTGTCCATCAGCCTGTTCACACTGGTTTTTTCGATCTCCCAACTGGTCGCCGGCCCGCTGTCGGATAAATGGGGGCGCAAGGAAGTGTTGATTGGCTGCATCACCCTGTCGGTCGTCGGCGCCATTGGTTGCGCACTGGCGCAGGACTATCTCAGTTTCCTGCTGTTTCGCAGCGTTCAGGCAATGGGGTGTGGGTTCTTTGTACTCGGCCACGCATTGGTAGAAGACCTGTTCGACGAACAAGATCGCGCCCGCGTGCGTCTCTATTACATGACGCTCAGTGGCTCGTTTGTCGCGTTGTCACCGCTGATCGGCTCCTGGCTGCAAACCACGTTCGACTGGCAAGGCAGCTTCTATGGTTTCGCGCTGATGGCGCTGGGCATGCTGATCCATGCGCTATGCATCCTGCCATCGAGGTCCGCCAGCCCGCACCGCGAGCCGGTGTCGATCATCGCCACCCTCAAGGCCGTCGCACGCAACCGGGACTTTCTGCGCTACTGGTGGATCGCCGCGCTGGTCTTCGCTTGCTACTTCGCGCTGATCAGCGTAACGCCGCTGATCTTCATGGACGCGCTGAGTCTCTCCGAATATCAATACGCGCTGGTGCTGATGGTGTACGGCGTGGCCTACCTGCTCGGCGGCGTTGTGGCGTCGTATTTGCAGAAACGCATCACGCTGTCGCGGCAGATCAACATCGGCCTCGGGCTACTCTGCGTCGCGGGTGTGCTGTTAACAGGGATCGTCATCTATGAAGCCATTACCACCGTCACCCTGCTGATCCCGATGCTGATCAGTGCCCTCGCGGTCACCCTGGTGCGACCCGCAGCCATTTCTGCGGCAATGTTGCTGTTTTCCAGCCGCGCAGGGACGGCGGCATCGGCGGGGAACAGCATCATGTTTCTCACCGCTGCCGTCAGCAGTGCTGCCCTTGCGCAAACCGGCTCCCACTTGTTGATGTCCATTGGTGTGAGCTTCATCGTTTTCGGACTTTGGGGTTGGCTAACGAATGCGCGGGTCAGCCGCAAATCAGTCCCACACGTCCCATAGCCACCCTCTTCACGGTTCCAGCCATTCCATCCAGCCTCCAGCGGTGTAGAATCGGCCCTATTCATCGCCAGTCATCCCCCGGCGGGTTTATGAGCTCAAGGCCAATGCGCACGGCGATCCCGTAACGTTTGCGGCAACTTCCGGACACCAGTGCCATTTTTCGGGTGTTCCAGACGTCAATAGAAGCTCACTCCCCTTAAGTACCTGATTAGTAGTACCTGATTAGCCGCCCGGAGTGCTCCATGCCAGATTACCGCTCGAAAACATCCACCCATGGCCGCAACATGGCCGGCGCCCGCGCACTTTGGCGCGCCACGGGGATGAAGGATGACGACTTCAAGAAGCCGATCATCGCGATTGCCAACTCGTTCACCCAGTTCGTACCGGGCCACGTCCACCTCAAGGACCTGGGCCAATTGGTCGCCCGCGAGATCGAACGTGCCGGCGGTGTAGCGAAAGAATTCAACACCATCGCCGTGGATGACGGCATCGCCATGGGCCATGACGGCATGCTGTATTCCCTGCCGAGCCGCGAGATCATCGCCGACTCCGTGGAGTACATGGTCAACGCCCACTGCGCCGACGCCATCGTGTGCATCTCCAACTGCGACAAGATCACCCCCGGCATGCTGATGGCCTCCCTGCGCCTGAACATCCCGGTGATCTTCGTCTCCGGCGGTCCAATGGAAGCCGGCAAGACCAAGCTCGCCTCCCACGGCCTCGACCTGGTGGACGCCATGGTCATCGCCGCCGATTCCAGCGCTTCTGACGAGAAGGTCGCGGAATACGAGCGCAGCGCTTGCCCGACCTGCGGTTCGTGCTCCGGCATGTTCACCGCCAACTCGATGAACTGCCTGGTGGAAGCCTTAGGTCTCGCCTTGCCGGGCAACGGTTCCACCCTGGCCACCCACAGCGACCGCGAGCAACTGTTCCTCAAGGCGGGCCGCACCATCGTCGAGCTGTGCAAGCGTTACTACGGCGAGAACGACGAGTCGGTGTTGCCGCGCAACATCGCCAACTTCAAGGCGTTCGAAAACGCCATGACCCTGGACATCGCCATGGGCGGTTCCACCAACACCATCCTGCACTTGCTGGCCGCCGCCCAGGAAGCCGAGATCGATTTCGACCTGCGCGACATCGACCGTCTGTCCCGCCACGTGCCGCAACTGTGCAAAGTCGCGCCGAACATCCAGAAGTACCACATGGAAGACGTGCACCGCGCTGGCGGGATCTTCTCGATCCTCGGTTCCCTGGCCCGTGGCGGCTTGTTGCACACCGACCTGCCGACCGTGCACAGCAAGTCCATTGCCGAAGGCATCGCCAAGTGGGACATCACCCAGACTGACGACGAAGCCGTGCACACCTTCTTCAAGGCCGGCCCGGCGGGCATCCCGACGCAAACCGCGTTCAGCCAGTCGACCCGTTGGGACACCCTGGACGACGACCGTGAAAACGGCTGCATCCGCAGTGTCGAGCACGCCTACTCCCAAGAAGGCGGCCTGGCCGTGCTGTACGGCAACATCGCGCTGGACGGCTGTGTGGTGAAAACCGCCGGTGTGGATGAGTCCATCCACGTCTTCGAAGGTCGCGCCAAGATCTACGAAAGCCAGGACAGCTCGGTACGCGGCATCCTCGCTGACGAAGTGAAGGAAGGCGACATCGTGATCATCCGCTACGAAGGCCCGAAAGGCGGCCCGGGTATGCAGGAGATGCTGTACCCGACGTCGTACCTGAAATCCAAGGGCCTGGGCAAAGCCTGTGCACTGCTGACCGACGGTCGTTTCTCTGGCGGTACGTCGGGCCTGTCTATCGGCCACGCTTCGCCGGAAGCTGCGGCAGGTGGCGCGATTGGCCTGGTACAGGATGGCGATAAGGTGCTGATCGACATTCCAAACCGCTCGATCAACCTGTTGATCAGCGATGAGGAACTGGCGGCACGCCGTGTCGAGCAGGACAAGAAAGGTTGGAAGCCGGTGGAGAAGCGTCCGCGCAAAGTCACCACCGCGCTGAAGGCCTACGCCCTGCTGGCCACCAGTGCCGACAAGGGTGCGGTGCGTAACAAGGCGATGCTTGACGGTCTGTAAGCTGCGCCCATAAAAATGCCCCGCCAAATGCGGGGCATTTTTTTGCCTGGCCAAAAGCCCTGGAACACTGAGGTCAACTGTGGGAGGGGCAAGCCCTATGCCAGTCAGTTAAGAGATGACTGGCGCAACACTGCCACTGTAGTGAGCGGGCTTGCCCCGCGCTGGGTGGCGAAGCCGCCCTAAACCCAGGCACCTCGGTGTATCAGTAAGACCGCGCCGGCAGGATTTGGGGCGGCTTCGCCACCCAGCGCGGGGCAAGCCCGCTCACTACAAAAAGCTGGTCGTCTCCCACATTGGCTCGATGTAGGGCTCTAGAACTGTGGCGTGTAGGTCATGGTAAACATCACATTGCGCGGATCACCATAGTAGTTACTGCCCCAATTCGCGTTATACGCCGGGATGTAGTACTTCTTGTCGAACATATTGTTCAGGTTCGCCGCGACGGTGAATTCCTGGTTGATCTTGTACGCCACCCGCGAATCCCACAGCGCATTGCCCGGCACGCTGAACGTGCGGTCGTAGGCAATGGTGCTACTTTGCGCAGTCACACCGGCGCCGACGCTGAATTTCTGCCAATCCCCCGGCAACTGGTAGTCACCCCAGACCTTGAGCAGGTGCTTGGGCGTCCAGGTGCTGAAGACCTTGCCTTCGTAGTCGTCGTCCTTGAGGAATTTGGTGGTGTTGTAGGTGTAGCTGGAGTTCAGTTGCAAGCCCGGCAGCACCTCGCCGCTCAAGGTGGCTTCGAACCCTTGGCTGCGGACTTTGCCCGAGGCTACCGAGCAGTACCAACCGTTACAGTTCAGTGGCCCGTTCAGGTCTTGGGCGGCGCGGTTTTCCTGATCGTAGCGGAAGACCGCGAACGAAGCGTTGAGACGACCATCGGCCAATTCGCCCTTGAGGCCTACCTCGTAGTTCTTGCCCTCGATGGGTTTGAGGATCGACTGGGAGGCGGTCAGGTTAGTCTGAGGCTCGAACGCGTCGGTGTAGCTGGCGTAGGCCGACCATTGTTCATTGAGGGCGTAGACCAGGCCTGCATACGGCGTAACCTTGCCGTTGGATTGGGTGCTGCTGCCTTCGGGGGCGCGGTACACACCGTTCGTGCCGCTCTGGCCGATATAGGAATAGTCATACCAACTGGAGCGCGCGCCGACGATCAAGGTCAGCGGGTCCAGCACTTTCACGCGCCAGGTGCCATAGATGCCTTTCTGACGGATGTCATACCAGCTCTTGGACCCCCACCCCTCCTGGAACAATTGATATTTATCCCGCTGCGGACGGTTGTGGTCGATATTGAAGATATCCGCACCCGGCGTTGCCGCCCGTGCCCACAAATCGTCGGTGGTGAGCTTGGAGTAGTTGGCGCCCAGCACCATTTCCTGCTGGAAGCCCAAGCCGTCAAACTTGCCGTTGACATACACATCCGCGCCACGGCTCTTGGTATTGAAGTCGGTGACCCAGTCGATATACCGCACGGTGCCACCACCATTGGGAATCTCATCCCACGTCGCCTGGTAGGTCGCGTCGTTGTGTTCATCCATCGCGACCAACGCCGCCTTTACCTTCCAGTCATCGTTGAAGCGATGCTCCAGGTCGGCAAACACCTGGGTCTGGTTGTTGACCGAGCGGTTCCAACTGGCGCCGACAAAGGTCGAGCGCGGCAGGCCGATGTCGCTGCCGTCTGCATAACGGGGCAACGACATGAAGTTGGGGCGCGAGTGCCCCTTCTGGTTGCTAATGCCGACGCCCACGGTGGTGTCGGGCGTAAAGTCGTAGTCCACCGCTGCGTAGACCGTCTGATTCCAGCCACCGACGTAGTCGACAAAGGAATTTGTGGTGTCGTAATCCGCCACAAAGCGACCACGCAACGTGCCTTCGGCGTTCATCGGGCCACCGACATCCACCTGAGTACCGTAGTGGTCCCAGGAACCGGCCTTGGCGGTGATGGTCACGGTGGGCGCCTGTTGGCCACGCTTGCGCACCAGGTTCATGGTGCCGCCGGGGCTGTTGGCGCCTTGTAGCAAGGCGGCCGGGCCGCGCAAGGTCTCGACGCGGTCATAGATCGCCATGTTTTCGGTGAGGTAGCTGCCCAGTGTGTAAGTGTTGCGCGGGATACCCACGCCATCGTATTGCAGGGTGCCGACCTCGAAGCCACGGGAGAAGATGAACATGCCGGGGCCGGGGGATTTGGTCGCGGTCAGGCCCGGTGTGCGCTTGACCACTTCGGACAGTTTGGTGGTGTTCTGATCGTCCATCTGCTTGCGGGTCATGACGCTGACCGATTGCGGGATGTCCTTGAGTTTCTGCTCGCCTTTACCGATGGTCACCGCGCCGGTGGTGTAGGAGCCTGTGCCTTCAGTGGTAGCGCCAAGGCGTTCAGCACTGATGGTGGTGGCGCCGACTTCGAGGGCGCCGCCGCTGGCTACGGGTTTTTCCAGGGTGACCGTGTCTGCGTTGATAAACGCAGCGTTCAGACCCGTGCCGCCCAGCAATTGCCCCAAGGCTTCACGCTGGCCCAGGTTGCCACGCACACCCGGCGACACCACGCCTTGGGTCAGCTCACCCGACACCAGCACCTGAATCCGCGTCACTGCCGAAAATGCCGCCAGCGCTCCGTCCAGGCTTTGCCCTGGAATATCGAAACGATAGGTCTGGGCCTGAGTGGTCTCAGCAGCCTGCAAATACAGCGGCGTGGTGCCGCAGGCCATGGAAATGGCCAGTGCCAGCAAGGGCCGTGCGGCGTATCGGTGTGCCATGGATGGTGCTCCCCGGTGCAAAAAGTCTGTGATCGGCGCCGCACTACTTGAGAGTGCTTACTATTTGCGCCTCAGTGATCAAGGACGACGGCCTGCGGGGAAACCCTGAAAATATTTTGAGAAAGTTGCGTTTACGACGCTTTGCCCTCGCGCAATACCAGTAAATAGGGGGTGTAGTGCTCGGCGCGCAGGTTGAGGGTGTATTCCAAGGCCTTGATCACCGCGTCGGGTTTGTCGATTTCAAATACGCCAGAAACCACGCGATTACGCAGCGCATCCCCCAGCACCAACGTCTTGCCTGGCCAATAGCGGTTCAACTCGCTGACCACTTCCGACAGCGGCTGCTGGCGAAACACCAGTTGCCGCTGGCGCCAGGCGAAGCCGCTGGCCGGGTCGAAACCGTGGACGTCGGCCAGGTGCTGGTCCTGATACTCCACCGCCAGTCCCGGCTCCAGGTAAACCGGCGTGCCGCTGCCGGCGCTGACCTGGACTTTGCCTTGGGCCACCTGCACCCGCGTCTGCGCATCACGCCGGGCCACACTGAACTGAGTGCCCACCACCTTGACCCAGCCTTCGCCGGACTGCACCACAAAGGGCCGTGCCGGGTCTTTGGTCACGCTGAAAAATCCTTCACCGCGCAGCAGGCGAATCTGACGTTCGCCGTCGCTCATACGTACTTGAATCGCGCTGTCGGTATTGAGTTGCAACCGGGAGCCATCGGCCAATTCGACAGTGCGCGATTCGCCGGTACCCGTGGCGTAGTCCGCGCGCAGGCGGTCGAGCCAGGGCGTGTGTTGCACGGTCAGCCCCAGCGCCAGCAACACGGCGGCAGCACAGGCCCAGCGGCGCGCCGGTTTGCGCCATGCAGCCTGTTCGGCACGACGGACAACCCGCGCCGGTTCACGCAGACCGCCAAGCAACACCTGCACTTCCTGCCACGCGTCATCCTGGGCCTGGCCTTGGCCGAGCCAGGTGGCGAAGGCGTCCATCTCGGCCGGGGTGACGTCCTCGGCTTGCAGGCGGAAATACCAGCCGGACGCTTCTTCAAATAACTCGTCGCCAGTAAGGGGGGCAGTCATGACCGACGTCCTTGTGTGTCGCAGGCAAGCCGCGTCTTGATGTAGGCGCGGCATTCGATCAAGGCGCGACGCAATTGGTATTCCACACTGCGCGGGGTGATCGACAGGCGTTCACCAATCTCGCGGTAGGAAAGTTCGTCGACATGATAGAGCAGGAAGATCTGCCGAGTCGCTTCGGGCAACGCCAGAATCGCGTCCTGCATCAGTTGCTCCTGCTGGTAAGCGGCCAATTGCTCGTCGGCGCCGGGGTTGCTGCACGGCAGTTCTTCACTGGGTTCACCCGCGTCCAGGCGCTCGCGGCGGATGGCTTGGCGCTGGTGATCACGCACCAGGTTGCTGGCGATGGTGAACAGGAAGGCTGGGAGGTTGTCGATCTTCTCCCCGGAGTCCAGGCGCGCCAGGCGCAGGAACGATTCCTGGGTCAGGTCGGCGGCCACCTGGGCACTGCCGGTGCGGCGAGTGACAAAGGCTTCGAGGGCTTTCTTCTGCTCCGCGAACAGGCGCGCGATCTGCGAATTCCAGGAGGACACAGCACTACCTTGAGAAGAACGAGGGGTTCAGGAGGTGCGCACGCTAGCAGAGGATGAGATTGGTTCGCAATTGATATCTATTTTTGCTGTAGCTTTTGCATTGCCCTAGAGGCAGCCATCGGGGGCAAGCCCCCTCCCACATTTTGACTGTGTGAACCCGATCAAGTGTGGGAGCTGGCTTGCCTGCGATAAGGGCGCCTCGGTCTTACTGGATCTCCTCCGGCTTCACAATCACCCAGTTCTTATCCGCCGTCACCGGCAACCCTTCCTTGGCCTGCGCCGCCGCATGCTTGGCCATCATGCCGTTGAGCTGGGTCATGTACTTGTCCTTGCGGTTGATCCACAAGTGCACGCCGCCCTTGGCGACATCCACATCGTGAAACAGCATGTAGCCATCGCTGGTCGGCGTATCACCGCCCACGATCACCGGTTTTTTCCACTCGTCAATGTAAGTGAGGATCGCCGCGTGCTTGCCGGCCATCCAGGTCGCCGGGGTCCACAGGTATGGGGTGAGTTCCAGGCCGAGGTTGGCCTTTTCGTCGTATTTGCCGGCGGCGATCTGTTTGCGCGCAGTGGTCAGCTCGCCGGTGGTGCGGTCCTTGAGCAGGGTGCTCACGCCGATGACGTTCTCGGGTTTGACGTTGTAGCCGTACTTCGGATCGGCAGCGACCATGCGCACCAGCTCTTCCGAAGCGGCGGTCATCACATACACCTCGATGCCGTTTTCCATCAGCTTGTTGTACAGCTCCTGTTGGCCGGTGAAGGCTTTCGGCGGCTGGACTTCGGATGTTTTCACCACATCGCCTTCGAAATAGCTGACTGGCACCGGTTTGCCGGACGCCATCAACTCATCCACCTGGACCTTGAGTTCCTTGAGGGTGAAGCCTGCAAACACTTGGGCGACCCACGGGTAGCAGACCATGTCGTCCACTTCGCAGAGGCGATAGTAGTAACTGAACAGACTTTCCTTATGGTCGGCGGTGTCTTTGAACGGCATAAGCTTGAGCGACGGATCGAGGCTGTCGCGGGTGATCAGGCCCTTGTTCTCCATATAGGGCAGCAGGGATTCTTCGAGGTCGTAGCGGTAGCTGGTGTCGTCCATGTCGAACACCGCATAGTTACCCTTGTTGGCGTTGGCGGCGATCATCGCGTTCAGTTGCTTGGCGGCGGGAGCCGGCCAGTGTTTCAACTCGGTGGCGGCCATGGTTTGGCTGGCGAGGCCCAGGCACAGCGCGGCGGCGAACAGTTGCGAAGCGAGCTTCATAAGCGTTTCTCCCTGAGTGAAAAGATCGACGCTAACAAATCCCGGTGTCAGTGGCATGCGCCAGAGCGTCCAGCGCTTATTCCAAAAACGACAGTCGCCATTCCATATTGTTATTAAATCATTATATTTCAAGCTGTTAGGCTTTCCGGTTCGCAATCGCTGGCTCACGCGATTGGCAGCCTCTTACGGAGCTTCAATGAATCTGCCCCTGATTCTCAACTTACTGGTGTTCGTGGCCCTGTTACTGGGCCTGGCACAAACCCGCCGCACAAACTGGAGCCTCGCCAAGAAGGTGTTGTTCGCCCTGGTGCTGGGCGTGGCATTCGGTGTGGCACTGCATTCGATCTACGGTGCCGGCAACCCGGTGCTCAAGGCCTCTATCGGCTGGTTCGATCTGGTCGGCAACGGCTATGTGCAATTGCTGCAAATGATCGTGATCCCGCTGGTGTTCGCGTCGATCCTCAGCGCGGTAGCGCGGCTGCACAACGCGTCCTCGCTGGGCAAGATCAGCTTCCTGACCATCGGCACCCTGCTGTTCACCACCGCCATTGCGGCGTTGATTGGTATCGGCCTGACCAACCTGTTCGGCCTCACCGCCGAAGGCCTGGTGGCCGGCACCCAGGAAATGGCGCGCCTGCAAGTGATCCAGAGTGATTACGCGGGCAAGGTCGCCGACCTGAATATCCCGCAGTTGCTGTTGTCGTTCGTGCCGTCCAACCCGTTCGCCGACCTGGCACGGGCCAAGCCGACGTCAATCATCAGCGTGGTGATTTTCGCTGCGTTCCTGGGGGTTGCCGCGCTGCAACTGCTCAAGGATGACGTGGAAAAAGGCCAGAAAGTCCTCAACGCCATCGACACCCTGCAAGCCTGGGTGATGCGCCTGGTGCGTCTGGTGATGAAGCTCACGCCGTACGGCGTGCTGGCGCTGATGACCAAGGTGGTCGCCGGTTCCAACCTGCAAGACATCATCAAGCTCGGCAGTTTTGTGGTGGTGTCGTACCTGGCCCTGGGCCTGATGTTTGTGGTGCACGGCCTGCTGTTGTCCCTGGCCGGGATCAACCCGCTGCGCTTCTTCCGCAAGGTATGGCCGGTGCTGACATTTGCCTTCACCAGCCGCTCCAGCGCCGCAGCCATCCCACTGAGTATTGAAGCGCAGACCCGTCGCCTGGGCATCCCGCAGTCCATCGCCGGTTTCGCCGCCTCGTTTGGCGCGACCATCGGCCAGAACGGTTGCGCCGGGCTTTACCCTGCGATGTTGGCGGTGATGGTCGCGCCGACCGTGGGTATCAACCCGCTGGACCCGCTGTGGATCGCGACCCTGGTGGCGATTGTGACCTTGAGTTCGGCCGGGGTTGCCGGCGTCGGCGGCGGTGCGACGTTTGCCGCGCTGATCGTACTGCCGGCGATGGGCTTGCCGGTGTCACTGGTGGCGCTGCTGATTTCCGTGGAGCCGCTGATCGACATGGGCCGTACGGCGTTGAACGTGAATGGTTCGATGACGGCGGGGGCGATTACCAGCCAGATCATGGGGCAGACGGATAAGGCGCTGCTGGATGCTGATGAGCATGCTGAATTAGCGCAGGCCTGATAGATAGCTATCGGGGCGGTGCGACGATTCGACAAGCCCCCTCCCACACTGACTGTGTTCACAAATCAAAATCTGTGAATACTGTCAAATGTGGGAGGGGGCTTGCCCCCGATGCTTTTAGGCTTTTTCCCAGACTTCGAAGTTATAAGCCGGCTTATCGCCTTCAGCCGGATTCTCCAGATTCGACACCAACTTCCACCGGTTCAAATCAAACTCCGGAAACCACGCATCCCCTTCCGGGCTCAACGCCACCCGCGTCAAATACAGGCGATCCGCCTGTTCCAGCCCCTGCGCATACAACTGCGCCCCGCCGATCAGCATCAGCTCATCCACACCCTGCGCCAGCGCCCATGCTTCGGCGCGTTCAACCGCAGCCTCCAGTGACGGAAAAACTTCCGCACCTTCAAGCGCCAGATCGGTCTGACGGCTGACCACCAGATTCAAGCGTCCCGGCAACGGTCGACCCAGGGAATCCCAGGTCTTGCGCCCCATGATGATCGGCTTGCCAAGGGTGGTGGCCTTGAAATATTTGAAATCCCCCGGCAAATGCCAGGGCATGCTGTTGTCGACGCCGATCACGCGGTTTTCACCGAGGGCTGCGATCAGGCTTAAAGGGAGAGTTTTTTTCATGGCGACGAGAATACCAGAGCAACGAGCCTGGGGTTATGCTCCAGACTCAATCACACAACAGGACAGCGCGTGACTCCTCTGCACACACTCTGGCTGACAGAAACCGTGCGCCTGCGCGAAGAACACGCAGGCAACCTGGAAGACCAGGAAGCCAACCGCCTGGCCCGCGCGGCCGGTGGCGACTTGCCAACGCGCATTCAACAGCGCGCCTTGCACCTGGCCGAGCGCGACGGCCTGACAGTCGCCCTCACCCGCTGGCTGCAAGGTGCACGCCTGGCGCTGGTGCTGCTGGCGGTCGTCGCAGTGATCAGCGGCGCCGGCCTGGCCTTCGCCGCGCTGGGCAACGGCCTGACCCCGGTGAACGTGTTCTGGGCCTTGGGCAGCTTGCTCGGCTTGAATCTGATTCTGTTAATCAGTTGGGCCTTGGGCCTACTGTTTGCGGGTGAACACGGTGACAGCCTCGGGCGCCTGTGGCTGTGGCTCAGCGAAAAACTCGCCCGTGATGCCAAGGCCGCCCAATTGGCTCCCGCACTGCTATTGCTGCTGCAACGACAAAAACTCAATCGCTGGGCCGTGGGCATCTTGGTCAACAGCCTGTGGCTGCTGGCATTGCTCAGCGCGCTGGTGATTCTTCTGACGCTACTCGCCACCCGCCGCTACGGCTTCGTGTGGGAAACCACCATCCTTAGTGCCGACACCTTCGTCGCCGCGACCCAAGCCTTGGGCACCCTGCCCGCCCTGCTCGGCTTCAACGTGCCTACGGTCGACATGATCCGCGCCAGCGGCGATTCCGCCCTGAATATCGAAAGCGCCCGCCAAGCCTGGGCCGCCTGGCTGGTGGGCGTATTGCTGGTCTACGGCCTGCTGCCGCGCCTGATCCTAGCCCTGCTCTGCCTGTGGCGCTGGAAACGCGGGCGCGATGCCCTGCGCCTGGACCTCAACCTGCCCGGCTACAGCCACCTGCGCGAACGCCTGATGCCGAGCAGCGAACGCCTCGGCGTCAGCGACGCGGCACCGGACCAGTTGCACCACGTCACCGGCGGCGTCAGCGAACTGCACAGCGACGGCGCCCTGCTGGTAGCCATCGAACTGGATGACCAACACCCGTGGCCGCCCAAACTGCCTGCCACGGTGAAGAACGCCGGCATCCTCGACAGCCGCGAATCGCGCCACACACTGCTGGAGCAACTCACGCGCTTTCCACCCGCACGCCTGGCCATCGCCTGCGACCCGCGCCGCTCGCCGGATCGCGGCAGTCTGGCGCTGATCGCCGAACTGGCCCGCAGCGCCAGCGAAACCCGCGTGTGGTTGCTGCAAGCGCCACCCGGCCAGGCGCTGGACGCCGAGCGCCTGGGGGACTGGCACGCCGCGCTGCAACAACTGGAGCTGCCCTTCGCCGACAGCGCGCCGCTGAACTGGCTGGAGACCGGTCATGACTAAACCGCTGAAACTCGCCGTGGTCGGCCACACCAATGTCGGCAAGACGTCTCTGCTGCGCACGCTGACCCGTGACGTGGGCTTCGGCGAAGTCTCCCATCGCCCCAGCACCACGCGGCATGTGGAAGGCGCACGCCTGTCGGTGGACGGCGAAGCCTTGCTGGAGTTGTACGACACCCCCGGCCTGGAAGACGCCATCGCCTTGCTCGATTACCTGGAACGCCTGGACCGTCCTGGCGAACGTCTCGACGGCCCCGCCCGTCTGGCACGCTTCCTCGACGGCAGCGAGGCACGCCAGCGTTTCGAACAGGAAGCCAAGGTACTGCGCCAATTGCTGGCCTCGGACGCCGGCCTGTATGTGATCGACGCGCGCGAACCGGTGCTGGCCAAGTACCGCGACGAGCTGCAAGTGCTCGCCAGCTGTGGCAAGCCATTGCTGCCGGTGCTCAACTTCGTCAGCAGCAGCGACCACCGCGAGCCGGACTGGCGCGAAGCCCTGGCCCGACTCGGCCTGCACGCTCTGGTGCGCTTCGACAGCGTGGCGCCGCCGGAAGACGGCGAGCGACGCCTGTATGAAAGCCTGGCCCTGTTGCTGGAAAACGCTCGGCCCCAGTTGGAACGCTTGATTCTTGATCAGGAAGCCCAGCGCCAGGCCCGTCAGCAAAGCGCCGCACGCTTGATCGCTGAACTGCTGATCGACTGCGCCGCGTGTCGTCGCAGCGTGGTCATCGAGGACGAACAACACGCCATTGGCGAACTGCGCAAGGCAGTGCGCCAGCGCGAACAAAAATGCGTGGAGGCGCTGCTCAAGCTGTTCGGATTCCGCCCCCAAGACGCCGACGCCAGCGACCTGCCATTGCTGGATGGCCGCTGGGGCGATGACCTGTTCAACCCCGAAACCCTAAAACAACTGGGCGTACGCGTCGGTGGCGGAATCGCCGCCGGCGCGGCCGCCGGTGCCGGGGTGGATCTATTGGTCGGCGGTTTAACGCTGGGCGCCGCCGCCCTGGCCGGTGCGATTGCCGGCGGCGCGCTGCAAACCGCACGCAGCTACGGCAGCCGCCTGCTGGGCAAGATCAAGGGCCAACGCGAGCTGACCGTGGACGACAGCGTGCTGCGCCTGCTTGCCCTGCGCCAACGCCAATTGCTCAAGGCCCTGAACCTGCGTGGCCACGCGGCGATGCACAGCATCAAGGTCGACACACCCCAGGACAAAACCTGGCGTGAGGGCAAGTTGCCGGACGCGCTGCACAAAGCCCGCGCCCATCCGCAATGGTCGTCCCTCAACCCCCACGCCAAGCTGAGCCAGGCCGAGCGTCAGGAGCAGGTTGAAGCCCTGGCCCAACGCCTCGACGAAACCTAGGCCGCCAGCAACCGCCGCGCCTTGGCCTTGAGCCCTTCAAGGTCGAGTAGCGGCACCTGCATTTCCTTGGCATGCTCATCCCAGTAACGCATGCGCAAGCTCACGGCGCACAGCGGGTCCTGTTCGAATGCATAAGCCTCTGCGGCACTCATCACGCCGCCCTGGTAACCCAGGGTGCGGCGGCTGGCTTCGCTCAAGCGAGCGTAGTAGTCCGGCTGGCTGAACGTCAGGTAACGCTTGGCCTGCACGTGATACTCCACCAGTTTGGCCATGCGCTCGCTGAATCCAGCACGGCGCAGATAATCCGCTCCGAGCCGCTCATGGCTGACCACGCCATAACCGCCCATGTTTTCCTCGCCGTGGCCGCAAAGGTGCCCGATATCGTGGAAAAACGCCGCCAGCACCACTTCATCATCAAAGCCCTCGGCCATCGCCCGTTGCGCGGCCTGGGACATATGCTCGATCTGCGACACCGGCTCGCCGATGTAGTCCGCCCTGCCGTACTGCTCGTACAGGCCGAACACATCGGCAATCGCCTGTTCCGGGCTCATCACACCGCTCCCCACAACGCGCTGATATTGCGCTCGGCCATTGCCGGCCCGACGCTCATGCCCACGCCGGTATGCATCAACGCCGCACTCACCCCCGGCGCGGCGCGCACGAACGAGAATGGCCCCGGTCCGCGTGAGCCGTAGACACCCTGCCAACGCTCCACCACCTGGATCTTGCATCCCAGGGTCTGCTCGGCCAGTTCGATCATCCAGTCGTCGACCTGCTCGGCATTGAACGGCGAGGCATCGCTGCCGTAGTCATGGGAGTCGCCGATGATCAGCTCGCCATGGGGCGTCGGGCTAATTAGCAGGTGAATGCCGTGTTCATGCAGGTGCGGCGTTTCACGCAGGATCTGCGCCTGCACCGACGCCGCTTCGGGCAAGTCGGCAAAGGCGCCGTAGTGCACGCAGCTCAGGCCGGTGAGCAAGGCATGCTGCAGATTGAGGTTCACCACGGGACGTGCACGCAGCATTTGCAGGCGGCAGATACTCGGGTTGAGTTCAGCCATCGCGTCCGCCAGCAGGGTTTGGTAGTCGTGGCCGGAGCAGACGATGATGTGCTCGCCGCGAAAGCTGCCAGCCGTGCTGTGTACCCAGCCTGGCTCCACATCGCGCACCAGCGTGGAAAAGTGAAACTCCACCTTCAACTCATCGCGCAGGTAGTTGATCAACGCGGGGATCGCTTCGCGCGAATACAGTTGCTGATCGTCCTTGCCGTGCAAGGCGGCGCGGTGATGGCGGAACTGGCCGCCGTATAAATCCTTCATCGCCGCGCCTTGCAGCAGTTCGACGTTGTAGCCGTATTCCTGGGCGCGACCGGCGCAGAAGGCTTCCAGCAGATGCTCTTCGGCTTCGGTGCGGGCGAATAAATAGGCGCCGTTGCGCTTGAGTTGCAGGCCCGCGACCTGGGCCCAGTGGCCCCAGATTTCACGGCTTTCCCGCGCCAGGTCGAGCATCGGTCCGGGCGGTTGGCCGGTGACCAGGGCCTGGCCGAAGTTGCGCACGGAAGCCCCCAGCGGCGTGGCGCTGCGCTCGAAGACCTTGACCTTGAGCCCGCGTTTGGCGGCGGCGTAGGCGTGGGACAGGCCGAGGATGCCGGCGCCGATGATGAGTAGGTCGCTGTGGTGTGTCATGTAGTGATGTCCTGAATTTGAGGCCACTATCGGGGGCAAGCCCCCTCCCACATTTGAATGCATTCACATATCTGATTCTGTGAATACAGTCAGTGTGGGAGGGGGCTTGCCCCCGATGAGGCCATCAGCCCTAACGAAAACCTTACTGACCCGCCACCTTCTCCGACTTCCCGTCATACCGCTTACGCCATTCAGTCAAAATGCTGTCGCGATTCTTCGAGGCCCAGGCAAAGTCATTCTTGATCAAGCGCTGCTCGTAGTCCGCTGGCAATTCGGTCTGTGGCTTGGCAATCCCCGGCTGGGCGAGCACGGCAAAGTTGTCCTTGTACAGGTCCATGGCCGCTGCGCTGGCGGAGAAGTCAGCGAGCTTTTTCGCCGCCTCGGCGTGGGCGGTGCCCTTCATCACGGCGGTGGCTTCGATGTCCCAGCCCAGGCCTTCTTTTGGCAGGATGATGTCCAGCGGCGCACCTTGGCGTTTCAACTGCACCGCCGGGTATTCGAAGGAAATACCAATCGGGAACTCACCGGACGCGGCCAACTTGCACGGCTTGGAGCCGGAGTGCACGTACTGGCCGATGTTCTGGTGCAGGTCGTCCATGTACTGCCAGCCCTGCTTCTCGCCGTAGGTCTGCAACCAGGCGCTTACGTCCAGGAAACCGGTGCCGGACGAGGCCGGGTTGGGCATCACGATCTTGCCCTTGTACTCAGGCTTGGTCAGGTCTTGCCAGCTCACCGGCTTGGTCAGGCCCTGTTTTTCGGCTTCGACGCTGTTGAAGCAGATAGTGGCGGCCCACACGTCCATGCCGACCCAGGCCGGTGGGTTCGCGGGGTCACGGTAGTTCTTGCCGATCTTGTCCAGGTCCTTCGGCGCGTAGTTGTCCAGCATGCCTTGCTGGTCGAGGATCGCCAGGCTGGAGGCGGCCAGGCCCCACACGGCATCGGCTTGCGGGCGATCTTTCTCGGCCAGCAGCTTGGCGGTGATGATGCCGGTGGAGTCACGCACCCATTTGATCTCGATATCCGGGTTGGCCTGCTCGAAGGCCTTTTTGTAGGTCTTCAACTGCTCGGCTTCGAGGGCCGTGTACACGGTGAGGTCGGTCTTGGCGAAGGCATTCAGGCTGAATGCAGACAGTACGGCAGCGACCAGCGCCAGGGGCTTGAACATTTAACACCTCCTTCAAGGATGGATTTATTGGCCCGGCGCGCTCTGGCGCCAGGCTTGGGAGCGGCGCAACGCGCCACGTGAGGCCCACGCCAGCAGCAGCGAAACGCCGGCTGAGGTGAACAGGATCAGGGTCGACATCGCCGCCGCACCGCCCACGTTGCCGGCGTCGTCCATGTTCAACACGGCGACGGCGGCGAGGATGGTGTCGGGGCTGTAGAGGAAGATCGCGGCGGACACGGTGGTCATCGCCGACACGAACAGGTAGCGCACGATGTCCAGCAGCGCCGGCAGGCAGATCGGCACCGTGACTTTCAAGTAATGCCGGTACAGCGGCGCCTTGAGGGACAGCGCGGCGGCTTCGAACTCGGCGTCCAACTGGCGCAGGGCCGTGGTGGCGGTCATTTGTGCGGTGGTCGAATAGTGCGCAATGGTGCACACCACCAGCAGGGTCATGGTGCCGTAGAACACATGCAGCGGGTTGCCGTTGAGGTTGAAAAAGAACACGTAGCCCAGGCCCAGCACCAACCCCGGCACGGCCATCGGCACGAAGCTGAGCATGCGCAGGGCCAGGTTCAGGCCTTTCTGGGTCTTGGTCTTTTCCATCAGATAGGCGCCGGTGAAGATCAGCACGCTGCCGATCAACGCCGTGCACAGGGCCATGGTCAGGCTGTTGCGATAGGCCAGCCAGCCGCCGCCGGCGGTGTCTTCGAACTGGTAGTGAGCGAGGGACAGCGACAGGTTGTACGGCCAGAACTTCACCAGCGACGAATACACCGCCATGCCGAACACCGACAGCAACACCGCGCAGATCAACAACACGATGGCCAGATAGCAGCCATCTCTGACCCGTGACGGCACCGGCTGGAACACTTGCGCACGGCCACTCATCGCATCGCCATGACGCCGACGCAGCCACGCGTCGACGCCAAAGCTGAACAGCGCCGGCAACAGCAACACCATGCCGATCAGCGCACCGCGACCGAACTGTTGCTGGCCGACCACGGCCTTGTAGGCCTCCAGCGCCAGCACCTGGTAATCGCCGCCGACGACAACAGGCACGCCGAAGTCGGTGATGGTCAAAGTGAACACCAGACAGAACGCGGCGAATACCGCCTGGCGCGTGGCCGGCCAGGTAATGCTGCGAAACGCTTTGGCCGGGCTGGCGCCCATGCTCGACGCCGCATCGAACAGCCGCGCATCCGCCAAGGACAGCGCCGACAGCAAAATCATCAAGGCGTGTGGGAAGGTGTAGATCACCTCCCCCAGCACAATGCCCCAGAAGCCGTAGATATTTTCCGAGAGCAACCCGCGCAACAGGCCCTGATTGCCGAACAGGTACACCAACGCAATACCCGGCAGCATCGACGGTGCCATCAGCGGCAGCAGCGACATCCCGCGCCAGATCGCCTTGCCGGGGATCAGCGTGCGTTGCAGGGCGTAGGCAAACAGGTAGGCCAGCGGTACGACGATGGCCGCGACGCTGAGGGAGACTTTCAGGCTATTGCCCACCAGCCAGTGGAAGTTGGCGCTGGTCACCAGCTCGCGTGCGGCAACCAGGCCGCCGCCCTGCCCGGCTTCGCTGCTGAAACCGCGCCAGAAGATCGCCAGCAACGGCAGCAACACGGCCACGCTCAACAGGCACAGCCAAAGCAGTTTGCCGCCCACCACGAAGAGACGGTCGCCGAGTTCTGCACGGGACACCTGGCGCGTTGCAGGCAAGGTCATGACAGCGGCCATCTCAGGCAAACACCTGCAGGCTGCGCGGCGGCAAGGCGACCCAGATGTCTTGGGCGCCCAGGCGCGGCATGGCTTCCGGCGCCAGCTCGGCCAACAGCGGATGGCCGGGCAGGTGCTCCAGTTCGAAGCTCATGCGGCAGCGGTTGCCGAGGAAGGTGATCTCGTGGACCTTGGCCGGGAACAGGTTTTCTTCATGCACCGGCGGGTTGACGCTGATGGCTTCCGGGCGGCAGAACAGGCGCCCGGACTTGGCCACGCCGGCATCGTCCGCCAGGCGCAGGTTCATCCCGCCGACCTGGGCGTGGCTGGCACTGTTGCGGCTGAACGGCAGCCAGTTACCCTGGCCGACAAACTCCGCCACGAACGGGGTGGCCGGGCGGTCGTAGATCTCTTGAGGGGTGGCGTATTGCTCGACCTTGCCGTTGTTCATCACGGCGATTCGGTCGGCCATCAACATGGCCTCGTCCTGGTTGTGGGTGACCATCAGCGTGGTGATGCCCAGGCGGCGTTGCAGTTGGCGCAGCTCGGTGCACAGATGCTCACGCACGCGAGCATCGAGGGCCGACATCGGTTCGTCCAACAACAGCAATGAAGGTGCCGGCGCCAACGCACGGGCCAGGGCCACACGTTGTTGCTGGCCGCCGGAGAGTTGGCCGGGGTATTTCTTTTCGCTGCCCGCCAGGCCCACCAGTTCCAGCATCTGCCCGACGCGCTTGCGCACTTCATCGCGGCCAGTGCCGGTGAGGCCGTAGCCGATGTTCGCTTCAACAGTGAGGTTGGGAAACAGCGCGTAGGACTGGAACAGGATGCCGTAGTCCCGCGCCTGGGGCGGCAGTAGGGAAACGTCACGCTCGCCGAGGTAAAGCTCACCGCTGTCCTGGCGCTCCAGGCCGGCGATGCAGCGCAACAGGGTGGTCTTGCCGCAGCCCGACGGGCCCAGCAGGCACACCAGCTCGCCGGCAGCGACGTCCAGGGAGACGTTGTCCAGTGCAGTAAACGCACCGAAGCGCTTCTGGACATTGCGCACCTTCATCGGCGCGCTGGGTTGGGTCAGGGCTGTGTTCATGGGACACCTCATCAAACGGATGAAGGCCATGCTAGGGAGGGAATGCGTCGCTCATGTGGCAGGAAGGCAAAAGCGGGTGATAGTGGTATTGGTGGATTTGGGTTACAGAGGTGTGGTGCCTGCACTACCGCTATCGGGGGCAAGCCCCCTCCCACATTGGAATGCGTTCCCCTGTGGGAGGGGGCTTGCCCCCGATGAGGCCCTAACCGCCAACCCAAAACCTAGATCGGCGACATTTCCTGCGCCAACCCCAGAAACGCCGCCGGCAACCGGGCCGACTTTCTTTCCTTGAGGCAGTACAAGTACTCCGGAATCTGCGGCGCATTTTCGATGGTCAGCACCCGCAACTGCGGGTCATGGGGCACTTCCTGCCGCGCAATAATGCTGATGCCGATATTGCGCAACACCGCCTCGCGAATCGACTCACGGCTGCCGATTTCCAACAGGGGCCCGTAGCTCACGTTAGCGCCCTGTAACAGATCTTCCGTCAACCGCCGCGTGGTCGAACCCGCCTCGCGCATCAACAAGGTGTGCCCGGCCAAGGCACTCAGCGGTACATGGTCGAGCTTGGCCAGTGGATGATTGCGATGCACCGCCAGCACCAGCGGATCGGTGCCCAATACGCGACGGATCAACCGTGGGTCTTCCAGCAATTGCGAAGACGCGGCCACATCGACGCGGTAATCATCCAGCGCTTCCAGCACCTGCTGGGAGTTGCCGATTTCCACCGACACTTCCACGTGGGGCAGGCGTTCACGAAAGGTTTTGACCAGATCCAGGATGTAATACGGCGCCGTCGCCGCAATCCTCAACGCGCCCTGGACCTGACCGCTGTTACGCAGGAAAAACTCGATATCCGCTTCCTGCTGCAACAGCGCCTTGACCATCGGCAGCAGCCGCGCACCGTCGTCGCTGACCGTGAGGCGACGGCCGCCGCGGTAGAACAGTTCAACGCCGTATTGGCTTTCCAGGTTGCGAATCTGGGTGGTGACGGTGGGCTGGCTCAGGCCGAGTTTTTTCGCCGCCTGGGTAATGCTGCCCAGGCGGGCGACCATGAAAAAAGCCTTTAGCTCGGCACTCAGCACACCATCCTCTCATCGTCTATTTGCGCAGCAGGCGCAGGCCATTGAACACCACCAGCAGGGCCACGCCCATGTCGGCAAACACCGCCATCCACATGGTGGCCAGGCCCAGGAAGGTGACCACCAGAAAGATCGCCTTGATCACCAACGCCAGGGCGATGTTCTGCTTGAGGATACTCGACGTTTGTCGCGACAACCGAATGAATGCCGGAATCTTGCGCAAGTCGTCATCCATCAGCGCCACGTCGGCGGTCTCGATGGCCGTGTCGGTGCCCGCTGCGGCCATGGCAAAACCAATCTCGGCGCGGGCCAGGGCCGGGGCGTCGTTGATGCCGTCGCCGACCATGCCGACGCGATGGCCTTGGCCGTAAAGGGTTTCGATGGCTTGCAGTTTGTCGGTGGGCAACAGGTCGCCCTGGGCCTGGTCGATGCCAACCTGAGCGGCGATGGCCTGGGCGGTGTGGGTGTTGTCGCCGGTGAGCATCAGGGTCTTGATGCCCAACTCGTGCAGTTGCTGGATGGCTTCGCGGCTGCTGTCCTTGACCGTGTCGGCCACGGCGAACAGGGCCAGCGGGCCGGATTTGTCGAGCAACAGCACCACGGATTTACCTTGTTTCTCCAGGGCGAAGAGTTTTTCTTCCAGCGCCGGTGAGCACAGACCGAGGTCTTCCACCAGGCGATGGTTGCCCAGGTGGTAGGTTTCGCCGTTGATATCGCCCCGCACACCGCGACCGGCCAGCGCCTCGAAGTTATCCACAACGTGAGTCGGCAGGTTTTTATCCACAGCCGCGTTGGCGATGGCCAGCGACACCGGGTGATCGGAACGCCCGGCCAAACTGGCCGCCAGGGCTGGCGCGCTGTCCTCAACCGTCGGAAACAGCGCCAGGTAGTCGGTTTGCACCGGTTTGCCGTGGGTGATGGTGCCGGTCTTGTCGAGGGCCAGGTAGTCGAGTTTGTAACCGCCCTCCAGGTACACGCCGCCTTTGATCAGGATGCCTTTGCGCGCCGCCGCCGCCAGGCCGCTGACGATGGTGACCGGGGTGGAGATCACCAGCGCACACGGGCAGGCGACCACCAGCAACACCAGGGCGCGGTAGATCCAGTCGAACCACGCACCGGCCATGAACAGCGGCGGGATCAGCGCCACGCCGAGGGCAAACAGGAATACCACTGGGGTGTAGATCTTCGAAAAGCTGTCGACAAAACGTTGGGTCGGTGCCCGTGCACCCTGGGCCTGCTCCACGGCGTGGATGATCCGCGCCAGGGTGGAGTTGTTGGCGGCAGCGGTGACTGTGTATTCCAGGGCGCCAGCCTGGTTGATCGTGCCGGCGAAGACTTTATCGCCCACGGTCTTCTCAATCGGCAGGCTTTCGCCGGTGATCGGCGCTTGATCGATGGTGGACTGGCCTGCGGTGACTTCACCGTCCAGGCCGATGCGTTCACCGGGCTTTACCCGCACGATGGCGCCCAAATCAATGCTTTTCACTTCCATTTCAGCCCACGAACCATCGGCCTGGCGCACCGTGGCCTGCTCCGGGGTCATCTGCATCAAGCCGCTGATGGCGTTGCGTGCACGGTCCAGGGACTTGGCTTCGATCAGCTCGGCCACGGTGAACAGGAACATCACCATCGCCGCTTCCGGCCATTGGCCGATGAGCACCGCACCGGTCACGGCGATGCTCATCAACGCGTTGATGTTCAGGTTGAGGTTCTTGAGGGCAATCCAGCCCTTTTTATAGGTGGTGAGGCCGCCGCTGAGGATCGATACCAGTGCGACCACGGCGATCACCCACGTCGGCGCGGCGCTGGTGAAGTGCAGCACTTCAGCGGCCAGCGCCCCCACACCGGACAACGCCAGCGGCCACCAGTGTTTCTTCGCCGGTGGCGCGGCGGCAGGGGCACCCTCTTCAATGGGGTCGGCCTGCATGCCGATGGATTTGATCGCGTCGATGATCGGCGCGGTGCTCGGCAGGTCGTGGGTGACGCCGAGGATGCGGTTGATCAGGTTGAATTCCAGCTGCTGCACACCGGCGAGCTTGCCCAGTTTGTTCTGGATCAGCGTCTGCTCGGTGGGGCAGTCCATGGCTTCGATGCGGAAAGTGCTCAGGCGTGAGCCCGCAGTGGGGGCGTCGTTCAGTTGCACCAGCGCCGGGGCGGGCGTACCGGAACAGCACGCGCCGCCGTGGCCATGGTGATGTACAGGGGTCAGTTTTTGCGGAGAATCGCTCATCAGGTCGCGTCCGTAAGGTGCCTGTTGCCAAGTAAAGACCCTGTAGCCACTATAGGGTCAAGCACCCATTTGGAGACTGCTGCGATGAAGATCGGCGAACTGTCGAAATTGACTGACTGTCCGGTAGAGACCATCCGCTATTACGAGAAGGAAGGCCTGCTGCCGCCCCCGGCGCGCACGGACGCCAACTACCGCGTGTACACCCAGGCGCACACCGAGCGGCTGGTCTTTATCCGTAACTGCCGCAGCCTGGACATGACGCTGGAGGAAATCCGCAGCCTGCTGGGGTTACGGGACAGTCCCCAGGACCAGTGCGAGAGCGTGAATGCGTTGATCGACGAGCATATCCAGCATGTCAAAGCGCGGATCGACGGCTTGCTGGTGTTGCAGGAACAGTTACTGGACTTGCGCCAGCGGTGTGGCGGCGGGCCGGAGTGCGGGATTTTGCAGCGGTTGGAAGTGAGTGGGAGTGTGCAGGCCAGCGAGGCAGAGCCTTCGCATGTGGGCAGGAGCCATGGACACTGAACCAAGTGAACACAGGACAAATGTGGGAGGGGGCTTGCCCCCGATTGCAGTGTGCCAGCCACTAACTATTTAGCTGACCCACCGCTATCGGGGGCAAGCCCCCTCCCACATTTTGACCGCGACCCATTTTAGATCGCGACTTCGGCCTTGATACTCGGGTCGGCGTCGTAGCCCACAATTTCAAAGTCTTCGAACGTGTAGTCATAGATCGACGCAGGCTTACGCTTGATCACCAGCTCCGGCAGCTTCTTCGGCGTGCGCGCCAGCTGGGTCTGGATTTGTTCCATATGGTTGCTGTACGCATGGGTGTCGCCGGTGGTGACGATAATCTCGTGGGGGATCAGGTCGCACTGCTGCGCCAGCATATGGGTGAGCAACGCCAGGGCGGCGGTGTTGTACGGCAGGCCGAGGAATACGTCGGAGCTACGGATGTACAACTGCATCGACAGGTGGCCGTCATGCACGAACGCCTGGTACAGCAGGTGGCACGGCGGCAGGGCTTGTTTGCCGTTGCGCGCGTTTTCCTGGGGGCTCTTGGTTTCGTCGGGCAGGTACTCGACGTTCCAGCCGTGGAACAGGATGCGGCGGCTGTTGGGGTTGGTCTTGAGCGTGTGCACCATGTAGTCGATCTGGTTGATCGTGCCGCCATCCTTGGTTGGCCAGGCGGTCCACTGCTCGCCGTACACCGGGCCCAGGTCGCCGTCTTCGGTGGCCCATTCGTCCCAGATGCGCACGCCGTTTTCATTCAGCCACTTGATGTTGGTGTTGCCGCTCAACATCCAGATCAGTTCATTGGCGATGCTTTTGAAGTGAAGCTTCTTGGTGGTCAGCAGCGGGAAGCCGTCGGCCAAGTTATGCCGATACTGACGGGCAAACACGGCCTTGGTGCCGGTGCCGGTGCGATCGCCCTTGGTCAATCCATTGGTCACGACGTCGTTCAGTAGTTCGAGATATTGCTTCATTGGTTTACCCGTATCGTTGAAGCCGAGGCTTGAGGGCCTCGGCATTCGAATTTAAAGCGCGGTGTTCTTCAAAGGTTGCGGGCGATTGTACGCCCACCACAACAGGCCCAGGCCGCCGAGGATCATCGGCAGGCTGAGGATCTGACCCATGGTCAACCAACCGAACGCCAGGTAGCCCAGCTGTGCATCCGGCACACGCACGAACTCGACGATAAAACGGAAGATCCCGTAGAACAGCGCGAACATGCCCGACACCGCCATGGTGGGGCGTGGCTTGCGCGAGAAGATGTAGAGGATAAGGAACAGTGCCACGCCTTCCAATGCGAACTGGTACAGCTGCGACGGATGGCGCGGCAGTTGCGCCGGGTCGCTGAACGGCGGGAACACCATGGCCCACGGCACGTCGGTCGGTTTGCCCCAGAGTTCGGCGTTGATAAAGTTTCCGATGCGCCCGGCACCCAGGCCAATCGGCACGAAGGGGGCGACGAAGTCCATCAACTGGAAGAACGACTTGCCGTTGCGACGGCCAAACCACCAGGCGGCGATCATCACGCCGATAAACCCGCCGTGGAACGCCATGCCGCCCTTCCAGACTTCGAAGATCAGCGTCGGGTTGGCGATGTACGCCGAGAGATCGTAGAACAACACATAACCGAGTCGCCCGCCGACGATCACCCCCATCGACATCCAGAACACCATGTCGGAGAGCTTCTCCTTGGTCCAGGTCGGGTCGAAGCTGTTCAGGCGCCGGGAGGCCAGCAGCCAGGCGCCGCCGATGCCGATCAGGTACATCAACCCGTACCAGTGGATTTTCAGCGGACCGATGGCCAGGGCCACCGGGTCGATCTGCGGGTAAGGCAGCATTGCGACTCCTCGTTAAATCATTCGTTATGGCGCCGGACCATGCCGCGCCGCGATTAAGCCTGCATTACAACAAAAAGTTTATGCCGACACAGAACAGCAGAAATTCCATGGGTGCCCCCCAACCAAGTCCGGCATGTTAACGGATGGAAGGTGCGCGACCCAACTGGATACGATGGAACGCCCTTGCCTGAATGCGTAGAGTGGGCAGAAACACAAAAGGGATCGCCTGATGTGCCTGATTGTTTTCGCCTGGCGGCCGGGCCATGCCCAACCGCTGATCGTCGCGGCCAACCGTGATGAGTTCTACGCCCGCCCCAGCCTGCCATTGGCCCAATGGCTGGACGCCCCCGAGGTCTACGCCGGCCGCGACCAGGAAGCCGGCGGCACCTGGCTGGGGGTGAATGCCGATGGGCGTTTTGCGGCCCTCACCAATATCCGCGACCCGCACCAGCCCCCGGCACGCAAGTCCCGCGGGGAACTGGTGGCGCGGTTTCTTAATGGGTCAATGCCGATTGACGACTATTTAGCCGACGTTAACGGCCGTTCGATTGAATATGCCGGGTTTAACCTGCTCGTGGGGACGCGGGACGAGTTGTGGCACTACAACGCCAACCACACGGAGCCGACACGCTTGAAGGCCGGGGTGTATGGGCTGTCGAACGCGGGGCTGGACACGCCGTGGCCCAAGTTGCTCAAGGCCAAGGCGGCGTTGAGTGCGCTGTTGGATGATCCGCAGCCGGAGGCCTTGTTGGGAATTTTGAGTGATCCGCAGACAGCGCCGTTTGCCGAGCTGCCGGATACCGGGGTGGGGTTGGCGACCGAGAGCCTTTTATCCAGCGTGTTTATTGCCAGCCCCAGTTATGGGACCAGGGCGAGTACGGCGTTGATCGTGAATGCGGATGGGACGCGGCGGATGGTGGAGCGTAGTTTTGGGCCCCATGGTGGGCGCTTGGGTGAGGTAGAACTCAATATCTAGCCACACCACAAACCAATGTGGGAGGGGGCTTGCCCCCGATAGCGGTGTGTCAGCTACACATTTGCTGGCTGACACTCCCTCATCGGGGGCAAGCCCCCTCCCACATTTTAATCACCGATAGGTTTTAGAGAGTTTTGGCAGACGCCGGGTTGATCATCCGCGTAAGCCCCAGATTCTTCAGCGCCAACTGCAACGAGCTGTGGATAACTTGCGGGTTGTCGATGGTCATCAACTGCGCCAGCAGATCCTTGGCCATGCCCAGGTTCACCTGACGCAGCAGCCACTTCACCTTCGGCAAGTTGGTGGCGTTCATCGACAGGCTGTCAAAGCCCATCGCCATCAACAACACCGC
Source organism: Pseudomonas nabeulensis (assembly GCF_004682045.1). Lineage (GTDB taxonomy): Bacteria > Pseudomonadota > Gammaproteobacteria > Pseudomonadales > Pseudomonadaceae > Aquipseudomonas > Aquipseudomonas nabeulensis. The sequence goes on along the minus strand of NZ_QUZT01000023.1, from coordinate 21,374 downwards.
CGCCGCCGGGTCACCGGCCATTTCACCGCAGATACTCACCGGCTTGCCTTCGGCATGGGCGTCGCGCACCACGTGTTGCAGGGCTTGCAGCACCGCCGGGTGCAGGTAGTCGTAGAGGTCGGCCACCCGTGGGTTGTTGCGGTCCACGGCCAGCAGGTATTGGGTCAGGTCGTTGGAGCCCACCGACAGGAAGTCCACCTGCCTTGCCAGCTCTTTGGCCTGGTACACCGCCGCCGGGATTTCGATCATCACGCCAATCGGCGGCATCGGTACGTCGGCGCCCTCGTCGCGCACTTCGCCCCAGGCGCGGTGGATAAGGTGCAGCGCCTCTTCCAGCTCATGGGTGCCGGAGATCATCGGCAGCAGGATGCGCAGGTTGTTCAGGCCTTCGCTGGCCTTGAGCATGGCGCGGGTCTGCACCAGGAAGATTTCCGGATGGTCGAGGGTCACGCGAATGCCACGCCAGCCGAGGAACGGGTTGTCTTCCTTGATCGGAAAGTACGACAACGACTTGTCGCCACCGATGTCCAGGCTGCGCATGGTCACCGGCAACGGGTGGAAGGCTTGCAGTTGCTCGCGATAAATCGCCAGTTGCTCCTTCTCGCTCGGGAAGCGCTGGTTGATCATGAACGGCACTTCGGTGCGGTACAGCCCCACGCCCTCGGCGCCACGCTGTTGCGCACGGGCCACGTCGGCCAGCAGGCCGGTGTTGACCAGCAGCGGCACGCGGTGGCCATCGGTGGTCACGCACGGCAGTTCGCGCAATGAGTCCAGGCCCAGTGCCAGTTGTTTCTCTTCTTCAACCACCTCGGCGTATTGCTTGCGCAGTACTTCGCTGGGGTTGGTAAACACTTCGCCGCGATGGCCATCGACGATCATTTCAATGCCATCGACCTTGGCATACGGCAGGTCCACCAGACCCATCACCGTTGGAATGCCCATGGCCCGCGCCAGGATCGCGACGTGGGAGTTACCCGAACCGAGTACCGACACCAGGCCCACCAGCTTGCCTTCCGGCACTTCGCCGAGCTGGGTGGCGGTCAGTTCTTCACTGACCAGGATAGTGTTGTCGGGGAAAACCATGTTGGTGGAGCGGTCCTCCTGCAGGTAGGCCAGCAGACGGCGACCCAAGTCGCGCACATCCGAGGCCCGCTCGCGCAGGTAGTCGTCGTCCATCATTTCGAAACGGTTGACGTGATCGGTGACCACCTGGCGCAACGCGCCCTGGGCCCACTGGCCGGTCTTGATCACGTTTTTGACTTCGCTGCCCAGGGACGCGTCGTCGAGCATCATCTGATACACGTCGAACAGCGCGCGCTCTTCGGGACGCAGCTGGGTGGCCAGCTTGTTCGACAGGTTGCGCATGTCGGCGCGCACGCCTTCCAGGGCGGTCTTGAACAGTTTGATTTCAGCGTCGATGTCATCGACGGTCTTGTCCGGCACCACATCGAGGTCGGCCGGTGGCAGCATGACCACCGCCGTACCGACCGCCGCACCCGGCGAACCCGGCACGCCGACGAACTTGGCTTCCTGGATGCCCTTGCCCTGGCGGTTCAGGCCGCGAATCGAGCCGGTGGCCTCGGCATGGGCGATAACGCCGGCAAGCTGCGCGCTCATGGTCACGAGGAAGGCTTCTTCACCTTCGTCGAACTGGCGGCGTTCTTTCTGCTGGATGACCAACACGCCGACAACGCGGCGGTGGTGAATGATCGGCGCACCGAGGAACGAGGCGTAACGCTCTTCGCCGGTTTCGGCAAAGTAGCGATAACGCGGGTGATCCGCCGCATGTTCAAGGTTCAGGGGTTCTTCACGCGTCCCCACCAGGCCCACCAGACCTTCATTGGGCGCCATGCTGACCTTGCCGATGGAGCGCTTGTTCAAGCCCTCGGTGGCCATCAGCACAAAACGGTTGGTCTCGGGGTCGAGCAGGTAAACCGAGCAGACCTGGCTGCCCATGGCTTCCTTGACGCGCAACACAATAATCCCCAACGCCGCCTTGAGATCCTTGGCGGAGTTAACTTCCTGGACGATCTTGCGCAGCGTATTGAGCATGGCTCGGGGTCGAACTCCGTCGTCAGTCGCGCGCTAAAAGGCGCGGGGCAAGCTCTTTGAGCGCGCGACGGTAAACCTCGCGCTTGAATGTCACCACCTGGCCCAACGGGTACCAATAGCTGACCCAGCGCCAGCCATCGAACTCCGGTTTACCGGTCAAATCCATCCGCACCCGCTGCTCGTTGGAGATCAGGCGCAGGAGAAACCATTTCTGCTTCTGGCCGATGCACAGCGGTTGGCTGTGGGTACGCACCAGGCGTTGCGGCAAACGATAGCGCAACCAGCCACGGGTACAGGCCAGAATTTGCACATCTTCGCGCTCAAGGCCGACTTCTTCGTTCAACTCACGGTACAAGGCGTCTTCAGGGGTTTCGTCGGGGTTGATCCCGCCTTGAGGAAACTGCCAGGCATCTTGGTTGATTCGGCGAGCCCATAGCACCTGTCCGGCATCATTCGTAAGAATAATCCCGACATTAGGACGGAAACCATCGGGGTCGATCACGGCAACAACCTCGCAAACGCATGTCGCCGCATTGTTCCACAAAGCTGGATGAAGCGGCAACGAGGCTGCTTACCTTATGTGCACTCTTGTGAAAAGACCGTATTCTGGACGCCTTTTTACAGACTTTTCAGCGAGTAACTGCAATGCGCCTGGCTTTATTCGACTTGGACAATACCCTCCTCGGCGGTGACAGCGATCACGCCTGGGGCGATTACCTGTGTGAACGCGGGATTCTCGACCCCATCGCCTACAAGGCTCGCAACGACGAGTTCTACCAGGATTACCTGGCGGGCAAGCTGGACAACGCCGCCTACCTGAACTTCTGCCTGGAGATTCTCGGCCGCACCGAAATGGCCCAACTGGACGAATGGCACCGCGACTTTATGCGCGACTGCATCGACCCGCTGATGCTGCCCCTGGCCACCGAACTGCTGGCCAAGCACCGCGCCGCCGGCGACAAACTGGTGATCATCACCGCCACCAACCGTTTCGTCACCGGGCCGATTGCCACACTGCTGGGCGTGGACACCCTGATCGCCACTGAATGCGAGATGGAAAACGGCCGCTACACCGGGCGCAGCACCGATGTACCGTGCTTCCGTGAAGGCAAGGTGACGCGCTTGAACCGGTGGTTGGAAGAAACAGGGCATAGCCTGGAAGACAGCTACTTCTATAGCGACTCGATGAATGATTTGCCGTTGCTGGAGCAGGTGACGCACCCGGTGGCGGTGGATCCGGATCCGAATTTGCGGGCTGAGGCTGAGAAGCGTGGGTGGCCGGTGATTACGCTGCGCAGCTGATGGCCCTATCGGGGGCAAGCCCCCTCCCACACTTGAACGGGTTCACACGGTCAAAATGTGGGAGGGGGCTTGCCCCCGATGAAGGCAGCGCGGTCCAAAGCCCTAAACCGGCTTGGCACCCATGAGCCCCGCAATCGCCACAAACCCCACCAAACTGACCACCGCCAGCACCAAGGTAAAGTTCAAGCTACCGCCCTCGCCCTTACGCAACCGATTGAGCCGCGCCACCAGCCAGAACCACGCCAGCGCCGCCACGGTGTACAAGATGCTGGAACCCAAAATCCAGGTCTGCCCCAGCGGCCAGCCAATCAGGTGCACCAGCCACCAGCCGGTAAACGGCATGCTCACCACGCACACGCCCATCAGCAACCACACAAACGCCCACGGACGCTGCACGGTCACCGCCGGGCCGGCACTGCGCTTGCGCCAGGCCAGCACGGCCAGGCTCAAGCCACTGAGCAGCAACAACACCGTGGCCGCGATGTGAATGACTTTCAGGGTGGTCAGGGTTTCCATGTGTCGTCTTCCTTTAAGGCCGCCCTCTCAGCGTAGTCGCTCAACCGAGGAACAGCTTGTAGGCCGGGTTATCGCTTTCATCCCAGTACGGGTAACCGATGGCTTCCAACGCGGCCGGCACCAGATGGCGCTCGTTCGCCGGCACTTGCAGGCCTGCCACCACACGGCCATCCGCCGCGCCATGGTTGCGGTAGTGGAACATCGAAATATTCCAACGCCCGCCCAGCTTGTGCAGGAAGTTGAACAAGGCACCCGGACGCTCCGGGAATTCGAAGCGGAACACCACTTCGTTGCTGACATGGGCCGCATGCCCGCCGACCATATGGCGGATGTGCAACTTGGCCAGTTCATTCTCGGTCAGGTCCAACACCGGGAAACCCTGCTCGGTCAGGCTGGCGATCAGCGCACTGCGCGGGTCGTTTTCCGGGTGAGTCTGCACGCCGACAAAGATGTGCGCCTCGCTGCCGGAGTGGAAACGGTAGTTGAATTCGGTGATCTGGCGCTTGCCCACGGCCTCGCAGAACGCCTTGAAGCTGCCCGGTTTCTCGGGGATGGTCACGGCGATGATGGCTTCACGGCCCTCACCCAGTTCGGCACGCTCGGCCACATGGCGCAGGCGGTCGAAGTTGACGTTGGCACCGGAGTCGATGGCCACCAGGGTTTGCCCGCTGATACCACGGGTCTCCACGTACTTCTTGATGCCCGCCACACCCAACGCGCCCGCCGGCTCGGTGATGGAGCGGGTGTCGTCGTAGATGTCCTTGATCGCCGCACAGATTTCATCGGTGCTCACGGTGATCACTTCATCGACATAGTCTTTGCAGATATCGAAGGTGTGCTGGCCGATCTGCGCCACCGCCACGCCATCGGCGAAGAGGCCCACGGTCGGCAATACCACGCGCTCGCCCGCCGCCAACGCGACTTGCAGGCAGTTGGAGTCGTCCGGCTCGACGCCGATGATCTTGATCTCCGGACGCAGGTATTTCACATACGCCGCGATACCGGCGATCAGCCCGCCGCCGCCCACCGGGACGAAAATCGCATCCAAAGGCCCCGGGTGCTGGCGCAGAATCTCCATGGCCACGGTGCCCTGCCCGGCAATGGTGTGCGGATCATCGTAGGGGTGGATGTAGACGTAGCCTTTTTCGTCGACCAGTTTGAGCGAGTAGGCCAGGGCTTCCGGGAAGGAATCGCCATGCAGCACCACTTTACCGCCACGGGAGCGCACGCCTTCAACCTTGATCTCAGGGGTGGTCTTGGGCATTACGATGGTGGCTTTTACCCCCAGCACCTTGGCCGCCAGGGCCAGGCCCTGGGCGTGGTTGCCCGCCGAGGCGGTGACCACGCCGCGTGCGCGTTCTTCGGCGGTCAGCTGGGTCAGCTTGTTGTAGGCACCACGAATCTTGAACGAGAACACCGGCTGCAAGTCTTCACGCTTGAGCCAGACGGTGTTGCCCAGCCGCTCGGAGAGCTGGCGGGCGGTCTGCAGCGGGGTTTCTACGGCAACGTCGTAGACGCGCGAGGTGAGGATCTTTTTGACGTACTGTTCAAGCATCGGCGGGCTTCTACTTTCACGGTTTGGCAGGGCCAAGGAGTCTAACCCGGCTTTTGGCCGGGCGACCACACGAATCCAGAGGTTTTGTTGGGTTATACTCGCGCCCCTTCCCAACTCCCCGCCCGTTCCGGAGCCCGCATGACCCAGGATCAACTCAAACAGGCAGTGGCCCAGGCCGCCGTCGATTTAATCCTTCCCAAACTCGACGACAAGAGCATCGTCGGTGTCGGCACCGGCTCCACTGCCAACTGTTTTATCGATGCGCTGGCTCAACACAAAGGCGCGTTCGACGGCGCCGTGGCCAGCTCCGAAGCCACCGCCGCACGCCTGAAAGGCCATGGCATTCCGGTGTACGAGCTCAATACCGTGAGCGACCTGGAGTTCTATGTCGACGGCGCCGATGAAAGCGACGCGCACCTGAACCTGATCAAAGGCGGCGGCGCGGCCCTGACCCGCGAGAAGATCGTCGCGGCCGTGGCCAAGACCTTCATCTGCATCGCCGACGCCAGCAAGCTGGTGCCGGTACTCGGCGCCTTCCCGCTGCCGGTGGAAGTAATCCCGATGGCCCGCAGCCACGTGGCCCGCGAGCTGGTAAAACTGGGCGGCGACCCGGTTTACCGTGAAGGTGTGTTGACCGATAACGGCAACATCATTCTGGATGTGTTCAATATGCAGATCACCAACCCGGTGGAGCTTGAGACTCAGATCAATGCCATCGTGGGTGTGGTGACCAATGGTCTGTTCGCGGCGCGTCCGGCGGATGTGTTGCTGCTGGGCACCCCGGAAGGCGTGAAAACCCTCAAAGCCTGACGCAAATTCCCAAGTTGCAGCAGACTTGTGTGGGAGGGGGCTTGCCCCCGATGAGGGAGTGTCAGTTAACTTATGAGTGACTGGCACACCGCTATCGGGGGCAAGCCCCCTCCCACATGGGTACTACAGTGTTTTCAAAGATTGGGCTTCTTGAAGACATAAAACAGGTTCGGCTCACTGGTCAGGTACAGGGTGCCATCGTCATCCATCGCAATCCCCTCCGCCTGCGGCACTCGCTTCTTCAGGCCATGACGCCCTTTGAGCAATGACAAACTGCTCAACGGCCGACCATCGATATCCAGCTCCAACACCAGAAACGACTCATCCGACAGCGCCAGCAAGTGGCCGCTACGCTCGTCGTATTGCAGGCTCGACAGGTCCCGCACAAACAATCCGGCATCGCGCCTGGGGTTGTTGATCACGTGCACCGAGTAGGTTTTTTCCGGTTTGAAATGGGGAAACCCATGGACCTCATAGATCAGCATCGGGTCGCGCTCCTTGGCAACGAAGAGGCGCTTGCCCGCCGAGTCATAGGCCAGGCCTTCAAAGCCTTTATTGCCACCGACATGCAGGCCCAGGGTCATCTGCTCCGCATCAGCGGCATCAAGGAATTGGGTGTTGTCGTCGACATGCACCTTGATCAGCCGCTGCTGGCGCTCGTCACTGATCACATAGATGTTGTCGCTGATGAATTCGACGGCTTCGGCATCGCCAAACCCCACCAGGGGAATACGCCGCAGGATATCGCCCTCAAGGGACAATTCGATCAATTCGGGGTTTTTATTGGTGACGGTAAACAGGCTTTTGCGCACCGGGTCGTAGGTGAGGGCCGAGACATCATCGTTCAGCCCCTCAATAACCTTGGCCTCAAGGGTCACTCGGTAATCGCCCAGGCCAATGGAGCGCTCATCCGTCGGCTGGCGCCACGCCTGGAAATTGAACCAGGCGCGTTCGAATAGCCGAAAATGCTGCGCAACGGCCCCGGCACTGATCAGGGCGATCAATGCAAGTGTGAATAGAACGGGTTTGGGGCGGGCAAATCGACGCATCAGACGGGCTCAAAGGAAAAAGTGGCGAAGGAATATCACGCCCGTCTGAATTTAAACTTAAACGCACCTTGATGTGTGGCGAATGCCGCTCTTAGAGAACTATCCGACGTAACCGGTGTGCTATTTCTGCTTCTCAAAACGATAGAACAGATTCGGCTCGCTGACGATGTACAGGGTGCCGTTCTCGTCCATGGTCACGCCTTCGGCGCGGGGAATGGTGTCCTTGAGCCCATTGAAGCCACCGAGCAGGGTCATGAAGCTGACTTGCTCGCCCTTTTCGTCCAGTTCCAGCAGCAGGTGGGAGTCGGCAGACAGCACCAACAGGTGACCGGTGCGCGGGTCAACCGCCAGGGCCGAGAGGTTGCGCATGTCCAGTTCGGTGCTGGCCAGCTTCTGCTTGTCGCCTACGAGGGTCTGGCTGCCGTCGCTTTTCCAGGTGAACAAGGCTGGCGGGCGTTCTTCGCCGAGAATGATCTGCTGGTTGCGCTTGTCCCAGGTGACGCCCTCAAAGGCTTTGTTCTGGTTCTTCGACGGTCCCAGGTCATAGCTGGGGAAATCGGCTTTGTTCAGTTGAGTGGTGGTGGCGTCGACCTTGACGATGGTCAGGATGTGTTCGCGCTCATCGACTACGGCCAACAGACCGTTTTCCAGCACGGTCACGCCTTCTGGGTTGCTCCAGCCGTTCAGCGGCATTTTGCGCAGCACATCGCCTTGCAGGCTCAACTCGACGAGGAACGGGTTCTTGCCCATCACCGAAAACAGGGTTTTGGTCTGTGGGTTATAGGAAACGTCGGAGGCTTCGTCCTTCTCCATGCCCGGCAACAGCTTGGCGTCGATGACTGCATGGTAGTCCGGCAGCCACACGCTCTGCTGACGCTCGGCCGGCGTTTCGAAGCGCTCCAACACCCACAAGATGCCACGATCATCCCAGTGCATGGCCCAGGCGAGGCCATAGGAAATGACTCCAGCCAGCAACAGCCAGGAATACCAGCGCAAGGCAAAACGGGAACGCGGCTTGGGGGTACTGCTCGGCAGGGTCACGGCCATGGGGCGCTTTTTCCGGAAAGTCAGCGTTAGGTGATAGCACAGGATCCAAAGGGCTGCGCGCAGGAGGGAGAGGATTATCCGGATGGGGTGTGAAAAAAATGCAAAGAGCAGCATCTTATGAGTCAACACAAACCAATGTGGGAGGGGGCTTGCCCCCGATTACAGTGTGTCAGCCAACCCATCTGGTACTGATGCACCGCCATCGGGGGCAAGCCCCCTCCCACATTTTTGACCTCATGGGTCAGAAAGTCAGCGAACCTGGCTTTCGAAGCGGTTAACGCCCGTCAACTCCAACACCAACTCATCCCCCACATTCAGCGGGCCCACGCCAGCCGGGGTGCCGGTGAGGATCACATCACCGGCCTGCAGCGAGAAGCAGCCCGCCATGTGCTGGATCATCGGGATGATCGGGTTGAGCATCTGCGAGCTGTTGCCGTCCTGACGCACTTCACCATTGATGGTCAGGCGGATGCCGATGTCGGTCAGGTCCGGGAAGGTGCTGCCCACCACGAATGGGGCGATTACCGCCGCGCCGTCGAAGCACTTGGCGATTTCCCACGGCAGGCCCTTGGCTTTCAGCTCGGCTTGCTTGTCGCGCAAGGTCAGGTCCAGGGCCGGGGCGAAGCCGGAGATGGCGTCCAGTACTTCTTCACGGCTGGGTTTGGTCGACAGGGGCTTGCCGATCAATACCGCGATCTCCGCCTCGTAGTGCACCGAGCCGCGCTCGGTCGGGATGGCAAACCCACCTTCCAACGGCACCACGCAGCTGCCCGGCTTGATGAACAACAACGGCTCGGTCGGCACCGGATTGTCCAGTTCCTTGGCGTGTTCGGCGTAGTTACGCCCAATACACACCACTTTTCCCACAGGAAAGTGGATGTTGGTGCCGTCGACATACTTGTGCTGGTAGCTCATGGAACGACTCCTCAGGGGCGATTAAACAGCGAAGATCTTGCCAGGGTTCATGATCCCGTTCGGGTCGAACACCGCTTTGACGGCCTTCATGTATTCGATTTCAGCGGGCGAGCGGCTGTAGGTCAGGTAGTCGCGCTTGGTCATGCCCACGCCGTGTTCGGCGGAGATCGAACCGTTGTACTTCTCGACGGTTTCAAACACCCACTTGTTCACGGTGGCGCACTTGGCGAAGAACTCATCCTTGCTAAGGTTTTCCGGCTTGAGGATGTTCAAATGCAGGTTGCCGTCGCCGATATGGCCGAACCAGACGATTTCGAAGTCTGGGTAGTGTTCGCCGACGATCGCGTCAATTTCCTTGAGGAATGCCGGCACTTTGGAGACGGTGACCGAGATATCGTTCTTGTACGGCGTCCAGTGGGAAATGGTCTCGGAGATGTACTCGCGCAGTTTCCACAGGTTATGCAGCTGGGTTTCGCTCTGGCTCATCACGCCATCCAGCACCCAGCCCTGTTCCACGCAGTGTTCGAAGGTTTCCAGCGCGTGGTTGGCGACTTCTTCGGTGGTGGCTTCGAATTCCAGCAGCGCATAGAACGGGCAGTCGGTTTCGAACGGCGCCGGCACATCGCCACGGCCGAGGACTTTGGCCAGGGCCTTGTCGGAGAAGAATTCGAAGGCAGTCAGGTCCAGTTTGCTCTGGAACGCGTGCAATACCGGCATGATCGAGTCGAAATCGGTGGTGCCGAGTACCATGGCGGTGAGGTTTTTCGGCGCACGGTCCAGACGCATGGTGGCTTCGACCACAAAGCCCAGGGTGCCTTCAGCGCCAATAAACAGCTGGCGCATGTCATAGCCGGTGGCGTTCTTGATCAGATCGCGGTTCAGCTCCAGTACGTCACCCTTGCCGGTGACGACTTTCATGCCGGCCACCCAGTTGCGGGTCATACCGTAGCGAATCACCTTGATCCCGCCGGCATTGGTGCCGATATTGCCGCCAATCTGGCTGGAACCGGACGAGGCGAAGTCCACCGGGTAGTACAGGCCTTTTTCTTCGGCGACGTTCTGCAATTGCTTGGTGACCACGCCCGGCTGGCACACGGCGGTGCGGTCGGTGAGGTTCACGTCGAGGATCTGGTTCATATAGTCGAACGACACAACCACTTCGCCATTGGCCGCCACGGCAGCCGCCGACAGGCCGGTACGCCCGCCCGATGGCACCAGCGCCACCTTGTGTGCATTGGCCCAGCGCACAATGGCCTGGACCTGCTCAATGGTCTTGGGGAAGACGATGGCGGTCGGCGCCGGTGCGAAGTGCTTGGTCCAATCCTTGCCGTAAGCCTCCAGGGAGTCTGCATCGGTCAGCACTTTGCCGGGCTCAACCAGGGTCTTTAGCTCATCAATCAGGGCAGGATGGGTCATCGACAGAACTCTCGAACAATTCATGGTCATCCTGAGAACGCTTCACGTCGCAGGAATGAGTGTTTAGCGGGGCGCGTATGCTAGCATACCGCCCCCGCAGGACAGAGCCCAAGGGCGTTTCTGCGGTGACGGCTTTCCTGCCGTCCGGGTCAGCTTAAGCGATCCGATTCCCTGCCATTTTTCTCCGGGATACAGGTTTACGCAGATGAGCAAGACTTCTCTCGATAAGAGCAAGATCAAGTTCCTTCTTCTGGAAGGCGTCCACCCATCGGCTGTCGACGTTCTGAAAGCCGCCGGGTACACCAGCATTGAGTACATCACCAGTTCTCTGCCGGAAGCCCAACTCAAGGAAAAGATCGCCGACGCGCACTTTATCGGCATTCGCTCCCGCACTCAGCTGACCGAAGAGATCTTCGACCACGCCAAGAAACTCGTGGCTGTCGGCTGTTTCTGCATCGGCACCAACCAGGTCGACCTCAACGCAGCGCGCGAGCGCGGCATCGCGGTGTTCAACGCGCCGTACTCCAACACCCGTTCCGTTGCGGAGCTGGTACTGGCCGAGGCGATCCTGCTGTTGCGCGGCATTCCTGAGAAGAACGCTTCCTGCCACCGTGGCGGCTGGATCAAGAGCGCAGCCAACTCCTTCGAAATCCGCGGCAAGAAGCTGGGTATCGTCGGTTATGGCTCGATCGGTACTCAACTGTCGGTACTGGCTGAAGGCCTGGGCATGCAGGTGTTCTTCTACGACACCCTGACCAAGCTGCCATTGGGCAACGCCACGCAAGTGGCCAGCCTGACCGAGCTGTTGGGCATGTCCGACATCGTGACCCTGCACGTTCCGGAAACCGCTGAGACCCAGTGGATGATCGGCGAGAAGGAAATCCGCGCCATCAAGAAAGGCGGCATCCTGATCAACGCAGCCCGTGGCACCGTGGTCGAGCTGGACGCCCTGGCTGACGCGATCAAGGACAAGCACCTGATCGGCGCCGCAATCGACGTGTTCCCGGTGGAGCCTCGCTCCAACGACGACATCTTCGAAAGCCCGCTGCGTGGCCTGGACAACGTGATCCTGACCCCGCACATCGGCGGCTCCACCGCTGAAGCCCAAGCCAACATCGGCCTGGAAGTGTCGGAAAAGCTGGTCAAGTACAGCGACAACGGTACTTCCGTATCGTCGGTGAACTTCCCGGAAGTGGCCCTGCCGGCTCACCCTGGCAAGCACCGTCTGCTGCACATCCACCAGAACATCCCTGGCGTGATGATGGAGATCAACAAGGTCTTCGCAGAAAACGGCATCAACATCTCCGGTCAGTTCCTGCAGACCAACGAGAAGGTCGGCTACGTGGTGATCGACGTCGACGCCGAGTACTCGGACCTGGCGCAAGAGAAGCTGCAGCACATCAACGGCACGATTCGTAGCCGCGTGTTGTTCTAAGGTTTCAAGCGCACCACGAAAAAGGGAGCCCCTCGGGGCTCCCTTTTTTGCATCTGAACAAATCTTACTTAACGTTAACCGTGATCACTTTCGAAGCTACAGTCGGTTCGAATTGACGGTGAACGTTGTCACCCGCCACCAGTTGCAGGGTGTGCTTGCCTGGGGTCAGGGTCAGCTCGGTTTCGGTTTGCGCCTTGCCGAAGTGGATCGACGTGGCATCGGCCGGGATCGGTTCATCGGCCTTGAGCGACTGCACATCGCGGTCTACCAGCAGGTGATGGTGGCCGGCGTTCGGCACTTGCTTGTCGATGGGCTCAAGGTCCAGGCCCTTGACGCCGAATTTGACGGTGAAGGTTTTATCGACGGTTGCGCCGTCTTTGGGCGAGACGATAAACACTTCGGCGCCTTGAGGCGCAGGGGTACGCGGCAGGTCGGCGGCATTCGCCAACATCGAGGCACCCAGCAGCAAGCTGGCAATCGTTGCACGGGACAAAAGGGCTTTCATTCGCTTCTCCAGTTTTTCGGTGAAATCTGTAGGGTTATGACAACTTCGCGACAAATTGCTGTCCAAGGCACTCAACACCATAGCAAAGCGATGCTGAACGGCGCCTCGCACATAAAAATTCTCTAGGAGTGACCATGCGCTTTTCGCCTGGCCTGTTACTGCTGTTTCCCCTTATGAGCCCCTTGGCTCATGCCGAACTGGTCGATGATGTGTTTGACCGTGGCGAACTGCGCATCGCCCTTGAGGCCAATACCCCGCCGTTCAACTTCAAGGAAGGCGACAAACTCACCGGCTTTGAAGTCGAACTCGGTGAGCAACTGGCCAAGGAAATGGACGTGCGCCCCTCGTTCATCACCACCGATGACGCCGACCTGCTGCCGGGAGTGGAAACCGGCAAGTACGATGTGGCCATCAACCATATCGCTATGACTGCGCAGCTCAAGGATCGGTTCGATTTCAGTGAGACGTATAACGAGAAGCCGGAGTTAGTGATTCCGTTCCAGAAGGGCAACCCGGCGTTCAAGGCAAGTCTGGACAAGGCGTTGCAGCGGGTGAAGGCCGATGGGCGATTGAAGGCGTTGGCGCAGAAGTGGTTTGAGGGTGAAACACCGGTCGCCAAGGCACAGTAAATCCAAATGTGGGAGGGGGCTTGCCCCCTCCCACATTTGGATCTAGGTCAGGTTTGAAAGCTGGGCCAAAGCCACTGCCGCCTCGGGCAACTCCAGCTCACTGAACACCTGCACCCCATGGCGCCTGAGCAACGCCGCCGTCACCCCTTCGCCGCGCACTTTCACGCCAGAGAACGTCCCGTCATAGGTCAGCAAATTCCCACACGACGGGCTATTGGCCTTGAGCACGGCAATTCGAATGTTGTGGCGCTGCGCCAACGCCAACGCCTGCCGCGCACCGTCCAGGAAGGCCTCGCTGAAGTCCTCCCCCTCGGCCGTCAACACCCGGGCTCGCCCCTCCCACACATCCACGCCCTGCCCGCCGGGAATCTCCGCAGGCGGACGCGGCGTTGGCAAACCGCCGGAGACCTCCGGACAGATCGCAACCACACGCCCTTCGGCTTGCCACACGGCCAGTTGGTCAAACGGCCCACTGGCGCCACCGTCATAGCGCACCTTGTGCCCCAGCAGACAGCGGCTGATCAAAATCTTTTCCATGGTTAAAACGGCTCGTTGCCCCGCCGGCGGAACCAGCCGGTGAGGGACAGGCGTTCACGGGTGGCGGGCAGGACTTCGTGGGGGACTTCCCCGGACAGGAACACCACCAGGCAACCACCGGTGGGCAGCACATCGTATTCGACGCCGTTCTTGAGGTACATGCGCAACTGGCCGCCATGCTCGGGCAGCCAGGCGTCGTTCAAGTAGATCACCGCCGAGACGGTGCGCCGGTCGTCGTCGCGAAAACGGTCCAGATGCTTGAGGTAGAACGCTCCCGGCGGATACATCGCGAAATGGCTTTCGAAGTCTTCCAGGCCAAGGAACAGGTCGCGGTTCATCGCTAGGCGCAAGGTGTCCATCACCGCCATGTAGGTGCCGCAGACGGGCGCATCACCCTCTTCCAGCCACTGGATATGGTCGCCGCGAATGCCCTCGCGGATCTCCTGGGCCGGGCCACGCCCCACCGCTGCCGGGGCCAGCTCACCTTCGGCTTCACGTCTACGGCACTCAGCGGCCAGTTCCAGGGTCAGAGCCTGGGGCAGGAAGCCGTCCTGCCGGGACCAGCCTTTTTCGGCCAGGTCGTCGACAATACGTTGCAACAGCAGGTGATCGAAGGGTATTTGCATGCCGCGCATAGTATCCATACGCCTGCGAATCCGACAGCGCCGTCGAGCGTCTGAACACACTTTAGTCAGGTGACTGATAGGACTTCTCGACAAATCCTACGCCCGACACGGACAATAGTGGCCGACTGACAGGAGTCCCTAATGCGTCGTTTGTTTTTTTCCTTGCTGATGTTCTGCGTGTTGCCCGCCTGGGCAGACAGCCATGACCAGTTGTACAAGGTCGCCGGTTGGGCCGAACAACGTGCGCATTTCAATGACGCCCTCAGTGCCGCCCAGCAACGCTACCGCAATAGCCTGCCGCCGGCGGTGTACCAGGCGCTGGTGGACAACAGCAATAAACGCTTCGCCGCCCAGGCTGTGGACCAACGTGCCGAAGCGCAGTTGCGCAAAAACCTGGCCGACCCGAAACCGGCGCTGGCGTTTTTCCAATCGCCGTTGGGCCGCAAGATCGTCGCCGCCGAATTGCTCGCCACGCGCCGCGATCAGCTGGCGAAGAACGCCCAAGGCCTGCCGAAGATTGAAGCCGACGCCACCCGCAGCCTGATCATCGGCCACCTGGCACAAGCGCTGCCGGCGCGCGAAGCCGGGGCGGAAGTGAGCCTGGCGATTGCCGGCGTGGCCGCGGATAGCCTGAGCCAGATGATTCCCGGCTTGCTGGGCGGTGGTCAAGCGCAGGGCATGTTGAATGGGCAGCGCGAACGGTTGATGCAGCAGATTGATAAGGATCTGAACAACACGTTGTTGTATGTCTATCGAGATTTGTCGGATCCGGAATTGGAGGAGTTCGCGACATTTGCCGAATCCGCCGAGGGCAAGGCGTACTACCAGGCGGCGCTTGCTGCTATTCGCGCAGGCCTCGCGGTCGGCCAAAGCACCTCAAGCCTGGCGCAATAAAAAATGTGGGAGGGGCGGTGCGACGATTCGACTTGCCCCCGATTGCGGTGGATCAGTCGACTTTTCAGTGGCTGACACTCTGCTATCGGGGGCAAGCCCCCTCCCACATTCGGATTGGGTTACTTCAGATGATCCTTGAGAAAGCTGAAGTACTGCTCGCGAATCTCCGGAATCTCATTGGCCAAGTGATGCCTGCCCCGCGCCAACATCAACACCTCGGGCTGATCGAACTTCCCCCGCAGCACCTGCAAGTTGTGCTGCCAGTCCACCGTCATATCTTCCTCACCCTGCACAATCACCGGCCGCCTCGGGCTGCGCGGTGCGGCTTCGATGCGCTTGATCCAGCGCGCCAGTGCGCCTACCCAGGCGGTGGGCAGTTGGCGTGGTTGCAGCGGGTCGGCTTCGAGGAACGGTTTGAACGCCGGATCGTTGGTGTTCTCGCTGAACCGCCGCGCAATGCCTTTGACGAACGGGCGCAGCAAGTAATAGCTGACTTGCGACCAGCCCCATGAGCGCGGCCGTACCAACGGAGAAAGCAGGAACGTTTTGCCTTGCGCCGGGCTTAGCGCGCCATGGTTGAGCAAGTGGTCCACCACCACCGCGCCACCGGTACTCTGCCCGAACAGATGCCAGGGTTGGGGCAGTTGCAGCGATTGCGCCTGGGCGAACAGCGCCTGCACCACCTGTTGGTACACCCCGAAGTCATCAATGCTGGCGCGTGCGCCGCTGGATAATCCATGCCCCGGCAAATCGCAGGCGATCACCACAAAGCCTTGGTCCAAGGCCCACTTCACCACATGGCGGTACAACCCCATGTGGTCGTAGAAGCCATGGAACATAAACATCGTCGCCACCGGCGCAGTCGGCCACCACACCTGCGCCACCACGTCAAAACCACCCACCTCGAAACGTCCCAGACGGCTGACGGCTTGGTCCAGCCCGTA
Source organism: Pseudomonas nabeulensis (assembly GCF_004682045.1). Taxonomy (GTDB): domain Bacteria; phylum Pseudomonadota; class Gammaproteobacteria; order Pseudomonadales; family Pseudomonadaceae; genus Aquipseudomonas; species Aquipseudomonas nabeulensis. The sequence continues at coordinate 5,142 of NZ_QUZT01000023.1, read as the reverse complement.
GAAACGCTGGTAGACCCGCGCCTCGGCGCTAAGCGGCTGCGCATCCACCAAAGGCCGCAAGCTTTCGCGCAGATGATCGGGGTCAAAGGTGACGGGCATAAAGGCTTCCAGACTACGGTGAAGATGAATATCGAGCTGCGATATTCATCTGTCAGGACAAGCATGGCAAGCTACGCGACCTTCGAGGATTGATCTGAATGCGACCGCCCTACCGTACCGCCCTGTTCGCCAGCCTGATCCTGGCCATCTGCGCCAGTGTGCTGTGGACGGCGTATGACTGGTTTCAGGGCCGCTACCTGCGGGCGTTCAGCGAACACACGGCGGTGTTTTCCGGCGATCCGTTAAAACTGCCCGCTGAGCTGGCGGGCCCCGGGCCGATCCGCCTGGTGCACTTCTGGGATCCGGCGTGCCCGTGCAACGTCGGCAACCAGCAACACTTGGGCGAGTTGATCGAACACTACGCGCCCCTCGGGGTGGAGTTCTACGCCCTGCAAAAGCCCGGCAGCCACGGGCAACTGCCCAGCAACCTGCACAACATGAAAACCCTCACCGCCCTGCCCGGCGCCGATCAGGTGCCCGCCAGCCCTGCCGTGGGCATCTGGGACCGCAGCGGTAAGCTCGCGTATTTCGGGCCCTACAGCGAAGGGCTGACGTGCAATTCCAGCAACAGCTTTATCGAGCCGATCCTCAAAGCGCTGGAAGACGGGCGCGACGTGAATGCCACCCACACTCTGGCGGTGGGCTGCTATTGTTCGTGGCCTAAAGATCTGTAGTCCGTTACCCACTTTTGCTAAGGAAGGTTCATGAAGCGCGTCTTGCAGGTACTCGCGGTTCTGGTGGTATTGGTCGCCCTCGGCGCGGGCGTCTACGTCTACAGCAAGCAGCCAACCCGCCAGGGCACGGTCACGCTGGCCAACCTGCAAGGCTCGGTCACGGTGCGTTATGACGACCGTGGCGTGCCGCATATCCGCGCCGAAAACGAGACCGACCTGTATCGCGCCCTGGGCTACGTGCATGCCCAGGACCGGCTGTTCCAGATGGAGATCATGCGGCGCCTGGCCCGTGGCGAGCTGGCCGAGGTGCTGGGACCCAAGCTGCTGGAGACCGACAAACTGTTCCGCAGCCTGCGCATTCGCGATCGCGCGGCCACCTATGTCGAGCAACTGGACCACGAGTCGGCGCATTGGAAGGCCCTGCAAGCCTACCTGGACGGCATCAACCAGTATCAGGACAGCCACGCCAACCCCATGGAGTTCGACGTACTGGGCATCGCCAAGCGACCGTTTACCGCCGAGGACACCATCAGCGTCGCCGGGTACATGGCCTACAGCTTCGCTGCTGCGTTTCGTACCGAGCCGTTGCTGACTTACGTACGCGACCAGTTGGGCAGTGACTATCTCAACGTCTTCGACCTCGATTGGCAGCCCCAAGGCGCGCTCAACCTGGCCGCCAGCGACTGGCAAACCCTCGGCGCCCTCGCCTCCCTGAGCGAGCAGGCCCTGGCCGAAAACGGCCTGCCACAGTTCGAAGGCAGCAACGCCTGGGCCATCAGCGGCAGTCGCACCAAAAGTGGCAAGCCGTTGCTGGCGGGCGACCCGCATATCCGTTTCTCGGTGCCGTCGGTGTGGTACGAGGCGCAGCTTTCCGCGCCGGGCTTTGAGCTGTACGGCTACCACAATGCACTGGTGCCGGTGGCGTTCCTGGGGCACAACCTGGATTTCGGCTGGAGCCTGACCATGTTCCAGAACGATGACCTCGACCTGATCGCCGAGAAGGTCAACCCGGATAACGCCAATCAGGTCTGGTACCACGGCGAATGGGTCGAGATGACCAGTACCGAGCAACAGATCAAGATCAAGGGCCAGGCACCGGTCACCCTTGTCCTGCGCCAATCGCCCCACGGCCCGATCATCAATGACGTGCTCGGCGAGAATGCTGGCAAGACGCCCATCGCCATGTGGTGGGCATTCCTCGACACCCCGAACCCGATCCTTGAAGGTTTCTACCAGCTCAACCGCGCCGACACCCTGGCCAAGGCCCGTGCAGCGGCGGCCAAAGTGTCGGCGCCGGGGCTGAATATCGTGTGGGCCAATGCCAAGGGCGATATCGGCTGGTGGGCGGCGGCGCAGTTGCCGATTCGCCCGGCCGGGGTCAACGCCGGGTTTATCCTCGATGGCAGCACCGCCCAGGCCGACAAATTGGGTTTCTACCCCTTCAGCGCCAACCCGCAGGAAGAGAACCCGACACGGGGTTATGTGGTGTCGGCCAACGCCCAGCCCGTGTCGCCCACCGGCATGGAGATACCCGGTTATTACAACCTGGCCGACCGTGGCCAACAGCTGAATATGCAGTTGAGCGACAAGAGCGTGAAGTGGGACGTGAACAACAGCCAGGCCTTGCAGCTCGCCACGACCACTGCCTACGGCCCGCGTCTGCTGGCCCCGTTGTTGCCGGTACTGCGTGACGTAGTGAAAGACCCGGCGCAATTGACGCTGGTGGAGCAACTGGCGACCTGGAAAGGCGACTACCCGCTGGAGTCCACCAACGCCACGCTGTTCAACCAGTTCCTGTTCAACCTCACCGACGCCGCCTTCCACGCCAAACTCGGCGACGGCATGTTCAAGACCCTGCTCACCACCCGCGTGATCGACGCCGCCCTGCCCCGCCTGGCGGCCTCACCCGACTCGCCCTGGTGGGACGGCAAGCGCGCCGAGACCGTCAAGCTCGCCTGGGACAACAGCCTGGCGCACCTCAAGGCCACCTTTGGCGATGACCCGAGCCAGTGGCAATGGGGCAAGGCGCACACCCTGACCCACGGCCATCCCCTCGGCATGCAAAAGCCCTTGGACAAAGTATTCAACGTCGGCCCGTTCCCGGCGCCGGGCACCCATGAAGTGCCGAACAACCAATCGGCGATGATCGGCCCGGCGCCATGGCCGGTGACTTATGGCCCATCGACGCGGCGCTTGATCGACTTCGCCGATGTGGCACATGCGCTGACCATCAACCCGGTGGGGCAAAGCGGAGTGCCGTTTGATCGGCACTATGGCGATCAGGCGCAGACGTATATCGAAGGTGGGTATGAGCAGGCGCATTTCACCGATGAGGAAGTGACGGCGAATACGCGCGGTACGCTGAAGTTGTTGCCAGCCCGATAACTGCTTGGAATGCAGTCAAAAAATGTGGGAGGGGGCTTGCCCCCGATGGCGGTGTATCAGTGTCAGATGTGTTGGCTGACACACTGCTATCGGGGGCAAGCCCCCTCCCACATTTGACCTCATCCCTACCTTAGATCGGGGCAGCGAAGTTCAAACGAAACTGCTGCGGCGTTACCCCCAGCCGTCGATTGAACACAGTGCGCATATGCTGAGCATCACGAAAGCCGCATTGATAGGCCACGGTCTTGAGCGGCGCCGGGCTGCTTTCGAGCATCACCCGCGCCGCGTCCACCCGCGCCCGCTCGACAAACTCCGCCGGGGTGATCCGCGCCTCTCGGGCAAACACCCGCGAGAAGTTGCGCGCACTCATATTCGCTGCCTTGGCCAGGTCAGCGATGCTCAAATCCCCGGTCAGGTTCGCCAGCACGTACACCTGCACCAGCGCCACCGCCGAGGTGGTTTCGGCGTGGGGCGTCAGGAACGGACTGAACTGCGACTGCCCGCCCGAACGCTGGGTGAACACCACCAGGCGCTTGGCCACGCTCAGCGCGACTTCCGGGCCGTGATCCTGGGCCAGCAAATACAGCGACAGGTCGATACCCGCCGTCACCCCGGCCGAGGTGTAGAGGTTGCCGTCCTGCACATAGAGGCGGTCCGCCTCGACCTGGGCCGTGGGGCACAAACGCGCCAGGTCGGCGGCATCGTTCCAATGGGTGGTGACGGTCTTGCCGTCCAGCAGCCCAGCGCGGGCCAGCATGAAGGCACCGTTGCAGATCGAGCCGAAGCGTTGTGCGCGTTGGGTGGCGCCGCGCAGCCAGTCATCGAAAGGCGTGCCGAAGTCTTCGAAGGGCAACTGCGGGCCACCGGCGACCAGTAGAAGATCGTAGGCTTGCACGGCCTCGCTGTAATGCCGATGGGCTTGCAATGACAGGCCGTTGGAGGCGGCCATGTTGCCGTGAGCAAGGCCGATGACTTCCAACTGGTAATGGTCCTGCGGCGCCAGAAACCGGTTGGCCTCGCAGAACACATCCATGGGACCGGTGACATCCAGCGACTGGACACCGGGGAAGATCAGGATGGCGACGGTTTTGCCCATAGATGGTTAGCCTGAATGAACTGAATGAACACCAACCCCACATTTCCGGCTGGCACGAAGTGACGGCACATTGGCCGCAATCGCTCCCTCGCCGCGATGGCCCCGTCATGGGCGCGCGAGCAGACTGGAATCCTTCCACAGGAGAGCCACCATGACCACCACCATCGCCGGTATCCAGATCCCTGACAGCGCCTTGGCCAAGGCCACCACCGAATACATCCGCGACGTCGAGTCCGACTTGCTGTACCACCACTCGCGCCGGGTGTTCCTGTTCGGCGCCTTGAGCGGTGAACGCAAGCAACTCGCCTACAACCCGGAGTTGCTCTACGTCGGCGCGATGTTCCATGACCTGGGCCTGGTCGCAGGCCATCGCAGTGACAACGAACGTTTCGAAGTGGACGGCGCCAATGCCGCGGCAGCCTTTCTCAAGCCTTATGGGCTGAGTGATGACGATATCGAACAAGTGTGGCTGTCCATCGCCCTGCACACCACGCCGGGGGTGCCGCAGCATTTGCGCCCCACCGTTGCGTTGGTGACGGCGGGCGTGGAGATGGACGTGCTGGGCATGGACTACGCGGCGTTTCCGACTGCGCAGCGTGAAGCGGTGGTGCATGCGCATCCACGGGGTGAAGGGTTCAAGGAGTGCATCATCTGCGCGTTTGCCGACGGCTTGCGCCATCGTCCGCAGACCACGTTTGGCAACGTGAAGACCGATGTGCTGGTGGATCAGGAGCCGGGGTTCAGGCCGATGAATTTTGTCGAGGTGATTCGCACATCACCCTGGACTGCATAACCCCTGGCTTGAAATACAATCAAATGTGGGAGGGGGCTTGCCCCCGATAGCGGTGTATCAGTGTCAGATGTGCTGACTGACACACCGCTATCGGG
>NZ_QUZT01000022.1 GCF_004682045.1 Pseudomonas nabeulensis | reverse complement strand
CCCCAAATCCATCCACCCGGTCTGTCTGAAGCACTGCGGTACCAGGGTTTAGGGCGGCTTCGCCCCCCAGCGCGGGGCAAGCCCGCTCACTACAGAAAGCCGCTCATCTGCTGTTTAGGGCTTGCCCCCTCCCACAGTTGCTTTGTATCGACTCTGAGATCCTTGCCCCCTCACCGTTTTACTGGCATTGTTCGCGCAATTGGTAATATTTCCCATTTGAGATACTTTTGCGCATGCACGACATTCCGGCCACGCTGGGCGACTCAACCCGCCAGCAGACCCTCACGGCAATGTACAGCGAACACCACGGCTGGTTGCACGGTTGGCTGCGCAAAAAACTCGGCTGTTCACAACATGCCGCCGACCTGGCCCACGATGCGTTCATTCGTGTTCTGCTACTGGCCGAACCGCAAAACATCAAGGAACCCCGGGCATTCCTGGCCACCACGGCCGGGCGGTTATTGATCGATGGCGCCCGGCGCCGACGTATCGAAAAGGCCTACATGGAAGCCCTGATGATCCAGTGCCAAGACGCCGGCATGCCCGATCCGGCGGCCATCCACGTGGCACTGCAAGCTCTGGAACGCATCGCCGAAATGCTCGCCGGCTTGCCCGCCAAGGCCCGTGAAGCCTTCCTGCTGAGCCGCTTGGACGGGCTGACCTACAGCGAAATCGCCACGCGCCTGGAGGTGTCTTCCAGCACCGTCAAAAACTACATCTCCAGCGCCCTGGTGCACTGCTACCACAGCCTGCACGGCGCCGACCCGTTGACATGAACGCCGAACAGATCATCCAGCAAGCCGCGAATTGGCTGACACGCCTGCACGACGAAGACGTCACCGAGGCCGACCGCCAGGCCTTCAACACCTGGTGCCAGGCCGACCCGCGCCATGCCCTCGCCATCGAACGCATGCGCGGCCTGTGGGGCAGCCTCGACACCTTGCCGGCCAAACCTGCGCGCATCGCCCTTGACCGTGCGTTTACCCCGCGTCGCCCACGGGGTGTGCACGTGGCGGGGCTGCTGGGGGTGTTGTTCTGCGGCTGGTTCAGCCTGGATCACTTGCCCGTGTGGATGGCCGATCAACGCACCAGCATCGGCGAACGCCGTCAGATCGCCCTCGAAGACGGCAGCCAATTGCAGCTCAACAGCAATTCGGCGGTGGACGTGAAATTCGACGGCCACCAACGGATGATCGAACTGCTGCAAGGTGAGGTTTGGGTGGAGGTAGCCAAGGACCCACAGCGACCGTTCGTGGTGCGCACCAACCAGGGCACGGCCACCGCGCTGGGTACGCGTTACCTGGTCAAGCGCGCCGAGGACGGCACCACGCTGGTGACGGTGATCGAATCCAGCGTGGCAGTCAAAGGCGACGCCGACGACGGGGTCAAGGTCAGCGCCGGCCAGCGGGCGGTCCTCGACCACGGCCACGCCCAAGCACCCCAAGCCATCGGCAACAGCGACCCGGATGCGTGGACCCGTGGCCTGCTCAAGGTCAACGACCAGCCCTTGGGTGAGGTCTTGCAAACCTTGGCCAGCTACCGCCACGGCCTGGTGCGTTTTGATTCCCAAGCCCTGCAAAACCTGCGGGTGTCCGGGGTGTTCAAGCTCGATGACACCACTGCGGCACTGTCGACATTGGCGGATAACCTGCCGATCCAGGTGGAGTACTTCACCGATCTGCTGGTGGTGGTCAAACCGCGCTAAGGCTGGCGCAGCCGCTTGTACAGCGTGTTGCGGCTGACGCCCAACTCACGTGCCAGGTGGGAGATATTTCCGCCAGCGGCCTTCAAGCGCTGGTTCAGGTCGATGTTGTCGTCCAGCTCTTCACGGGGCGGCAGCGGTGCAGCGTCCTTCAAATCCACAAAGAAATCATCCGGCAAATGCTCCGGACGGATCGGTTGCTCCTCGGCCATGGCCAGGGCCACCTGCAAGACACTGCTGACCTGACGCAGATTGCCTGGCCACGGATGCTGTTCGAACAGCGCCAGCACCTCAGCACTCAAACCCGCCCATTGGGTGGGCTCGCGGTGCTGCTGCCACAGTTGCTGGAACAGTGCCCGTTTGTCGGTGCGCTCGCGCAGGGGCGGCAGCTCCAGAGTCAGGCCGCCGATGCGGTAGTACAAATCCTCACGAAAACGCCCGGCCTGCACCTGTTCGCGCAGCGCGCGATTGGTGGCCGAGATAATGCGCAAATCTACTGGGAACAACTCACTGCTGCCTACCGGCTGCACACAACGCTCCTGCAGCACGCGCAATAGCCGTGCCTGGGTCGGCAGCGGCATATCGCCAATCTCGTCGAGAAACAGCGTGCCCTTGTCGGCCTTGCGGATCAGGCCGATGCTGCCTTTCTGATTGGCCCCGGTGAACGCGCCTTTTTCATAGCCGAACAGTTCCGATTCCACCAACTCCGCCGGAATCGCCGCACAGTTCACCGCGATAAAGGCCTGTCGGCTGCGGGAGCTGGCCTGGTGCAAGGCTTTGACAAACACTTCTTTACCCACGCCGGTTTCGCCGTGGATCAACAACGGGATGTCTTTTTCCAGCAGGCGCTCGGCCTGGCGCACGGCTTTTTCTACACGGACATCGCCGAAGTGCAAGGTCTTGAGGCCAATCGAAGGGGCTTTGGGCGGCTCACTGAAGACGCGCGCCTGCACGGGCATTTGCTTGGGCCGCTTCAACAGGCACTGGAACCGATTGCGTCCCGCCGCCTGCAATGAAAACGGCAAACCCTCCGGCTGGTTCAGCAACTCCAGCAGCGACACCTTGAACAAACGGTCGATCATCACCCGCGACAGGCTGATGCCCAGCAGGTTGTCGGCACGGCGATTGGCCGACAGCACCTGGCCGCTCTCATCAAAAATCAACAGACCTGCCCATTGACTGTCGAGGTTGCTCAGACCGGTATTGAACGTCAGCTGGAAATGCTCGCCGCGAAACAGGTTGAGGATCAGCCGGTTCTCCACGGTCTGGCTCATCATCTTGACCATGCCCAGGGTGTGGGAGGGCGGCAGGTAGCTGTCGCTGGACACGTCCAGCACCGCAATGATCTCGCGCTGGGCATCGAAGATCGGCGCTGCCGAACCGGTCATGAAGCGGTTGGCCTTGAGGAAGTGTTCATCGTGTTCGATATGCACCGCCTGGGCGCAGGCCAGCGCGGTGCCAATGGCATTGGTGCCGCTGGAACGCTCCCGCCAACTGGCGCCGGGGTGAAAACCACGGGCCAGTTTGGGCTCGATAAAGCGTTGCGTGCCCCACGAGGTCAGCACCTGGCCCTGATTGTCGGCCAGCATGATCAGGCAGTTGGAATTGCTCAGGATATTTTCGTAGTAGGGCAGCACTTCTTGGTGGGTGGTCTGTACCAGGGAGTGTTGGCTTTCCAGCAGTTGGCTGATGCCTTCGGCGGGGAGCTGATCGAAGCTGGGGGCGCTTTGGTGATCCAGGCCAAAGGCGCGGCAGCGGCGCCAGGATTCCTGGATAAGGGTGTCGTGAGACAGTGGTTCGGCCATGGGGTGACCTGCGTTTTTATTGTTATGGGGTACTGCACAATTTTACTGTCGGACATCGCTCCAATGTGGGAGGGGGCTTGCCCCCGATAGCGGTAGGTCAGTGACAGATGTATTGACTGACACACAGCTATCGGGGGCAAGCCCCCTCCCACATTTGCCCTCTGTTGTCTGGGCAACCGAGTCAGAAGAGTGTTGTTCAGAACTGTTCATTGTCAACCCCCGAACTGTTCAGTTGTTCACCCAGAGTGTTCATTCCCGAACACGCCATTCACCCCATTTCCTTACGCATCAACCGCTTGCCGTTTTGGCACGAAACTCGCTCCGACACCTGGCCAGATTCATTCCAATAATAAAAAAGGTCGTGTCATGTCATTGACCCTGGAACATGTCTCCCGCGTCGTCGAAGGGCAAACCTGGATCGACGACGCCACCCTGCGTTTCGAAGCCGGTTCCTTCAACGTATTGCTCGGCCGCACCCTGTCCGGCAAGACCAGCCTGATGCGCCTGATGGCCGGCCTGGACAAGCCCGACAGTGGCCGCATCCTGATGAACGGCGTGGATGTCACGCAAAAACCGGTGCGCCTGCGCAATGTGTCGATGGTGTATCAGCAGTTCATCAACTACCCCACCATGACCGTCTTCGAAAACATCGCTTCGCCGTTGCGCCAGGCCGGTGTGTCCAACGAGGTTATCCAGAGCAAGGTGCTGGAAACCGCCAGGATGCTGCGTATCGAGAAATTCCTGCAACGCCATCCGTTGGAGTTGTCCGGTGGCCAGCAGCAACGCACGGCCATGGCCCGCGCCCTGGTGAAAGACGCCGAACTGATTCTGTTCGATGAACCCCTGGTGAACCTGGACTACAAACTGCGCGAAGAGCTGCGTCAGGAAATGCGCGAACTGTTCAAGGCGCGCCATACCATCGCCATCTATGCCACCACCGAGCCCAACGAGGCCCTGGCCCTGGGTGGCACCACCACCATTCTCCACGAAGGCCGGGTGATCCAGAGTGGCAAGGCCGCCGAGGTGTATCACCAGCCGCAGACGGTATTGGCCGCCGAGTTGTTCTCCGAGCCGCCGATCAACCTGATGCCGGGGCGGATCAGTGGCAATGAAGTGAGCTTCGCCAATTTTGTGCACTTTCCGCTGAACGTGGATTTGCGCCCCATCGGCGAGGGCGAATTCCGCTTTGGCGTGCGCCCGAGCCATATCAGCCTGGTGCCCAGCAACGACGATGACCTGGAGCTGGCCGTCACCGTGGAAGTCGCTGAGATCAGCGGCTCGGAAACCTTCCTGCATGTGCGCAGCGAGCACTTTCTGCTGGTGCTGCACCTGCCGGGGGTGCACGAGTACGACGTCGACGCGCCGATCCGCGTGTATATCCCCACCCATAAACTGTTTGTGTTCGATGGCCAGGGCCGTTTGGTCCAGGCCCCCGGCCGGCGTGTCGCGAGGGTTGCCTGATGGCCGAGATCCATTTGCAGAACCTGGCCCATAGCTACAGCCCTACACCGAGCGGCCCAGAGGACTACGCGATTCGGGCAATGAACCATATCTGGGAGCAGGGCGGGGCGTATGCGTTGCTCGGCCCTTCTGGCTGCGGCAAGTCGACCTTGCTCAATATTATCTCCGGCTTGCTTAGCCCGTCCGAAGGCCAGGTGCTGTTCGACACCCAAGTGGTCAACGACCTCACCCCGGAAAAACGCAATATCGCCCAGGTGTTCCAGTTCCCGGTGGTGTACGACACCATGACCGTGTTCGACAACCTGGCATTCCCTCTCAGAAACCAGGGCATGGCCGAGGCGAAAATCCACAGCAAGGTGCAGGAAATTGCCGAAGTCCTCGACCTGCAAAACCTGCTGACCAAAAAAGCCCGCAACCTCACCGCCGACGAAAAACAGAAAGTCTCCATGGGCCGAGGCCTGGTGCGCGACGACGTGTCGGCGATCCTGTTCGATGAACCGCTGACGGTGATCGACCCGCACCTCAAGTGGAAACTGCGGCGCAAGCTCAAGCAGATCCACGAGCAATTCAATATCACCATGGTCTACGTCACCCACGACCAGTTGGAGGCCTCCACTTTCGCCGACAAGATCGCGGTGATGTACGGCGGGCAGATCGTACAGTTCGGCACACCCCGCGAATTGTTCGAACGCCCGAGCCACACCTTTGTCGGCTATTTCATCGGCAGCCCAGGGATGAATCTGATCGAGGTGCAGGCCGAGGCGGGCGGGGTGCGGTTTGCCGGCACCCATCTGCCGTTACCCGAGGCGATGCAGCAACGGATTGCCAGCACTGACTACCAAAGACTCCAGGTGGGCATCCGTCCAGAATTTATCCACGTGTGGGACGAGGCCAACCCTGACGCCCTGCACGCCGACGTCGCACATGTGGAAGACCTTGGCACCTACAAGATCATGACCCTCAACCTCGACGGCGCACCGCTCAAGGTGCGTTTGGCCGAAGACAAACCGGTGCCTGAGGGCAAGGCGTCCATCAGCTTCCCTGCGCAATGGCTGATGCTCTACGCCGACGACTACCTGCTGGAGGTGCAGCCATGAACAAGGTGCAGAACAACAAGGCCTGGTGGCTGGTGTTGCCGGTGTTTTTGCTGGTGGCATTCAGTGCGGTGATCCCGATGATGACCGTGGTCAACTACTCGGTGCAGGACATCTTCGACCAGTCCAGCCGCTACTTCGTCGGCGCGGACTGGTACAAGCAGGTGCTGCTCGACCCGCGCCTGCACGACTCATTGATGCGCCAGTTCATCTATTCGGCCTGTGTGCTGCTGATCGAAATCCCCTTGGGCATCGCCATCGCCCTGACCATGCCGACCAAGGGCCGCTGGTCGTCGCTGGTACTGATCATTCTCGCGATTCCACTGCTGATTCCGTGGAACGTAGTCGGCACTATCTGGCAGATCTTTGGCCGTGCCGATATCGGGTTGCTCGGTTCAACGCTCAATGCACTGGGTGTCAGCTACAACTACGCGGCCAACACCATGGACGCCTGGGTCACGGTGCTGGTCATGGACGTGTGGCATTGGACGTCTTTGGTAGCGCTGCTGTGCTACTCGGGACTACGGGCCATTCCGGATGTGTACTACCAGGCGGCGCGGATCGATCGTGCATCGGCCTGGGCGGTATTCCGACATATCCAGTTGCCGAAGATGAAGAGCGTGCTGCTGATCGCGGTGATGCTGCGCTTTATGGACAGCTTCATGATCTACACCGAGCCTTTCGTTCTCACGGGGGGCGGACCGGGTAACGCCACCACCTTCTTGAGTCAGACGCTGACCCAGATGGCTGTAGGTCAATTCGACCTGGGCCCGGCAGCGGCGTTTTCCCTGGTGTATTTCCTGATCATCCTGTTGGTGTCCTGGCTGTTCTACACCGCCATGACCCACTCCGACGCCAACCGCTGAGGCCGCCAACATGAGCAAGCGCAAGGTTATCCCGCTGCTGATCTACATCCTGTTTTTGCTGGTGCCGATCTACTGGCTGCTGAACATGTCGTTCAAGAGCAACACCGAAATCCTCGGCGGGCTAACCCTGTTTCCCCAGGACTTCACCCTGGCGAACTACAAGGTGATCTTTACTGACCCGAGCTGGTACACCGGTTACCTCAACTCGCTGTACTACGTGAGCTTGAATACGGTGATTTCCTTGAGTGTGGCGTTGCCGGCCGCCTACGCGTTTTCGCGCTACCGCTTCCTCGGTGACAAGCACCTGTTCTTCTGGCTGCTGACCAACCGCATGGCGCCGCCGGCGGTGTTCTTGCTGCCGTTTTTCCAGCTGTATTCGTCGATTGGTCTGTTCGATACGCACATCGCCGTGGCCCTGGCCCACTGTCTGTTCAACGTGCCCTTGGCGGTGTGGATCCTGGAAGGCTTTATGTCTGGCGTGCCCAAGGAAATCGACGAAACCGCCTACATCGACGGTTATAGCTTTCCGAAGTTTTTCGTGAAGATCTTTATCCCGCTGATCGGCTCCGGCATCGGCGTGACGGCATTTTTCTGCTTTATGTTTTCCTGGGTCGAGCTGCTGCTGGCACGCACCCTGACCTCGGTCAACGCCAAGCCCATCGCGGCGGTGATGACCCGCACGGTCTCGGCCTCGGGCATCGATTGGGGCGTGCTGGCTGCGGCGGGGGTGTTGACCATCCTGCCGGGCATGCTGGTGATCTGGTTTGTTCGCAACCACGTGGCCAAGGGCTTTGCCCTGGGCCGGGTCTAAGGAGTCGATGATGGAATGGATGGCCTGGACCACCCCCACTGCGCTGTTCTTCGCGGCTATCGCCCTGTTGCTGGTGGGCATGACCACCTGGGAGCTGCGTTCGCCGAGCATCCCTCGGCGCGGCTTTTTACCGATCAGCACCACCCGTGGTGATCGCTTGTTTATCGGTCTTCTCGGCAGCGCCTACCTGCATTTGCTGGTCATCGGCGCCACCGGCTGGAGCATCTGGGTGGCGACTGCGCTGTCCCTGGTGTGGCTGTTGTGTGTGATGCGCTGGGGCTAGTGCCCTTATGAATAAACAACCAGGAGGTCTCTATGTTGAATAAGAACAATAAGCTGCGACATAGCATTTCATTGGCCGCCGTTATGGCCCTCAGCGGTTTGAGCGCTTCGGCCTGGGCCGATGCGTATGAAGATGCCGCAAAAAAATGGATCGGCAGCGAATTCAAACCGTCCACCCTCACGGCCGAACAGCAGCTTGAGGAACTCAAGTGGTTTATCAAGGCGTCCGAACCGTTCCGTGGGATGAAGATCAACGTGGTGTCGGAAACCCTCACCACCCACGAGTACGAATCCAAGGTGCTGGCCAAGGCCTTCAGCGAAATCACCGGCATCAAGCTGACCCACGACCTGTTGCAGGAAGGCGATGTGGTGGAGAAGCTGCAAACCCAGATGCAGTCCGACAAGAACATCTATGACGGCTGGGTCAACGATTCCGACTTGATCGGTACGCACTTTCGCTACGGCAAGACCGAATCCATCACCGATTTGATGGCCAACGAGGGCAAGAACTTCACCTCGCCGACCCTGGACATCAAGGACTTTATCGGCATCTCCTTCACCACCGCGCCGGACGGCAAGATTTACCAATTGCCCGACCAGCAGTTCGCCAACCTCTACTGGTTCCGCGCCGACTGGTTCGAGCGTGCGGACCTCAAAGCCAAGTTCAAGGAAAAGTATGGCTATGAGCTCGGTGTGCCGGTGAACTGGTCGGCCTACGAGGACATCGCCAAATTCTTCAGCGAAGACGTCAAGGAAATCGACGGCAAACGCGTTTATGGGCATATGGACTACGGCAAGAAAGACCCGTCCCTGGGTTGGCGTTTCACCGATGCGTGGTTCTCCATGGCCGGCGGCGGCGACAAAGGGTTGCCCAACGGCTTGCCGGTGGACGAGTGGGGCATTCGCGTAGAGGACTGCCACCCGGTTGGCTCCAGCGTCACTCGTGGCGGCGACACCAACGGCCCGGCCGCGGTGTTTGCGACACAGAAATACGTGGACTGGATGAAGGCCTACGCACCACCGGAAGCGGCGGGCATGACCTTCTCCGAATCCGGCCCGGTGCCGTCCCAGGGCAATATCGCCCAGCAGATCTTCTGGTACACCGCGTTTACCGCTGACATGGTCAAGCCGGGCCTGCCGGTGGTGAATGCCGACGGCACGCCGAAATGGCGCATGGCGCCGTCGCCTGTAGGGCCTTACTGGGAAGACGGTATGAAGAAGGGTTATCAGGACGTAGGCTCCTGGACCTTCCTCAAATCCACCCCGGAGAAACAGAAACTCGCGGCCTGGCTTTACGCGCAATTCGTGACCTCGAAAACCGTGTCGCTGAAGAAAACCATCGTTGGCCTGACGCCGATTCGTGAGTCCGACATCAACTCCCAGGCCATGACCGACATGGCGCCGAAACTGGGTGGCCTGGTGGAGTTCTACCGCAGCCCGGCCCGCCTGCAATGGTCGCCTACCGGCACCAACGTGCCGGACTACCCGCGCCTGGCGCAACTGTGGTGGAGCAACATCGCCGCTGCCGCCAGCGGCGAGAAAACCCCGCAACAGGCGCTGGACAACCTGGCCAAGGAACAAGACGCCATCATGACGCGCCTGGAACGCTCCAAGGTGCAACCGGTGTGCGGCCCGAAAATGAACGAAGAGCGTGACGCGCAATACTGGTTCGACCAGCCGGGTGCGCCGAAGCCGAAATTGGCCAACGAGAAGCCCAAGGGCGAGACCGTGGCTTACGGTGACTTGCTTAAGTCATGGGAAGCAGCGCGTAAGTAAGTGAGGCCCACGGCAAAGTAAAACGGCACGCTTAGCGTGCCGTTTTACTGTGTGCCCTGGATTGGCATGAGGCTCTGGCGAATCGCATTGAGCAGTACGGGGCTGAACGTGTCATGTCCGGCCCGCAAGAGCCGGCAGCTCAGGGGGATACGTTGGCGCAACCAGCGCAGGCTCGCCAAACCGATGGGGTCATCGATGCCTTGTATCACCTGGCACGGGGTGCTCAGTGGCAGCGCTTGATCCTGCTCGGTAAAAAAGTAACCTGCCTGGTGGTAGTGCAGTTCCACTGCGATTGCACGCAAGGCGGCGGCATCGATAAAACGTTCCAGCGCCACGGGGTCCAGATACTGGCGGTTTAACCGCAAACCGGCGCGTGCCCAGGCCATCGCAGCCCTTTGAGCGAGTGCCTGGCAAGGCCGCCCCAGGTCCAGGCACAGTTGTTCGAACGAGGTCGATTCTTGTGTGTGTAAGTACCGCGTCAACGCCTGATGGTAGGTTGCTACATGTTGGGGGCAGGGCACGAAGAGTGAGGCGAGCACCATTCGGTTGACCCGCGACGTTGCCCAACGGGCGTATTGCAGGGCCAGCCAACTGCCCCAGGACACACCCAGTAAGCTGATCTGCGCAAAATCAAAGTGTTGTCGCAACGCCTCTATATCCTCGACCACCCTGGCCGTATCGTTGTTCTGTCGCTCGCCGTGGGGTCTTGAGCGTCCACCACCGCGCTGGTCGAACAGGACAATGTCGAAGTGCTCAAGGTCAAAAAAGGCCAGGTGATCATGGCTTGAGCATCCACCCGGCCCACCGTGCAGGAAGAACACGGGTTGCTCGCCTTCTCGACCGTGTCGCTCCCAATACACTTCATGGCCGCCGGATACCGGCAAGTAGCCGCTTTGATACGCGATCTTCATGCTGGCGGGCGAGTGAGCAGGTAGAACTGGAACAGCTCCAGCTGCCCCGGCCTGGATGCCAACGCGGATTGCAGGGTCATGCCCAGCGCTTGCACGACCCACGAGACTGCTGGCAGCACCGGCGTGTGACCAAACACCAACGCCACGCCACCCGGTTTAAGGTCTCCGAGCAAACTGCGCAGCAAATGCTCGGCATCGCGTCGGGTGACCACCTCGGCGTTGAGAAACCGTATTATCAGTGCATCGCAGGCAGGGCTTGCCTGGGCGGCATCTGCTTGTCTGAAACCTATGTTGGCGCCGGTGTAGTGTCTCGACGCGTGGCGGATCATCGAGGCTGAAAGGTCAGAGCCCAGGCACAGGCAATGGGGCAGTGCCCGGGCCAGATGGGCGATCAATTTGCCGGTGGAGCATGCGGGGTCATGGATCAGCGCCCCGGGCTTGAGACGCTCGCGCAGTACGGTGACGCACTGTTCGCGAAAGTGCGCTTCGTCGATGTTCAACTGCTCGGCAAGTTCATCATCACACTCCCAGAAACTCGTCGGGCAGACGAATTCCTCACGGTGCGCTCCAAGCGGCGGATAGGGAAAGCACACGTCGCTGTGGGCATGCTGTTGTGCTTGCACAAACGCCAGTTGCTTGGCTTCAGGTGTTGCTGCCTGATAAAAAAAACTAACACCCTCATTGCTCCAGTGTTGCCCGGCGAGGGGACCCAACAGCATGGAGGGGCGCAAGATACTGCCCAGCCGGCGCTGTCCCCGCTCATCGTGCAACGGCCCGTTGCGGCCAGCCCAGTGGCGGCTGCCTGTGTTGAGCACAAACAACTGACTGAGCCCGAAACCCAGCGGTTCCAGATGGTGTTGCAAAGTACCTGAGGTATTCATGCGGGCGCACCACACAGGCGTCTGCCGCGTTGTTGCGCCACCACGATATTGCCGGTGGACACCAGGAAAAAACGCTCCAGCCCTGGGATCACTACATGGACAAGTGCAGTGCCAAGGGGGCTTTCAAACAGTTTGCATACACCAGGCGTCAGGTCGTGGCTGGCCAAATCGTCCGTCAGGCATGTGATCTGTTGGCCAAGATCAGCGCAGGCTTGTCGCTGGGGTAACTGTACCCACTCGACAGGTTGCGCCAGCAAGCGTTCCGGGGCGAACTGCAGGCAACGTTGCAGGCGTGCAAACCGGGCCAGATGTCGCTGGGCGTTGAGCAAATAGTTGTACAAGGGCGGTTCGGTGGCGAGTAATTGCAACTGCGCAAGTTCGGTCAGCGCACGCCAGGCCGCATGGGTCGGCGTCAGGGATGTACCTGTGCCGTACACGGCAGGCAATAACGATGATCTATCGGTAAAGGCCAGGCAGGTGGTCGCGCAAAATTCGCGACTGATGTCCAGCAAGATCACTTCGGCGTTGAGTTGCTGGCCCAGTGAATGCAGTAAGTCCCTGGCCTCTGGGCCAAGGCTTTGCGGATCGACCCGGCGCAGGCCGAGAGTGGCCTGGTAGTAGAAGTGCTGCAGTAGAAACAGTGATAAGGCATCACGCTCTACGGTTTCATTCAGTGCATGCAGCATCGCCTCATCGTAGGAGGCGCCGATGGCGGTGCCGCTGTTGCTTGAGTAGCGGCGTACGGCACGCAGGTCCGTCAAGTCGTCGTGTAGAGGGTGTTCGCAATAGTGCGGGCATGTCAATGCAATGGGATAGGAGAATAGCGTGCTGTCCACCAGGCAGCGATAGGTGCGGCAGACGATAGCGTCTTCTTGTTGTGCGATCAGCAAGGCCAGAGCGCTGTCATCACCAAACCGTGGCTGACCGGCAAAATGGCCGTACGCCTGGCGGTGAAGGGGCGACGCATGCAGGTCGTCACTCAAATAGTGCTCCAGCGCTTCATATAGTGCGCCCACACGCGCGGCTGCCAGGTTGCCCTTGCCTGAGCCACGTGCGACTTCGGTGGAGTGTTCATCGTACAAACAGGCTTGTACGCACAGGTCCCCTTTTCCAACGGTACGCAAGTGCGGGCGCAACTTGAGCATATCCAACTGGGCGAGAATCTGTTGGTGGGCCTGCTCCAGCGATTGGCTACGCTCTTGGGCGATGGTTGGGGGTGTGTTCATGGGGACGACTCCTGGGAAGGAGGAGAGGCGCAGCCTCTCCTCGACTCACTTACTTACTCGGCTTCCAGCTCCGCTTTTTCCGTATCAGTGAGTTGCAGCGTCTCTATGAAGTCATCCGCGTGATCCTGTTCCAGTTGCTCCATTTCGGCGATTTTGTTTGCATTTGCGCTAGCCATGTATCCCATGGTTGAAACCTCTTTTTTTGTTTGAAGGTTGTTGTGAGGGCTCTCGATGAGCCCGACCAAAACCTATAAAAAATCGGTGCTCGGCGCAAATATGAGCAAGTGTTGCGAAAGCCACGGTGCGGGTCGATGGAAACGAATTCACTCAGCTTGCGTCTTGACGGCTGTCAGAACACAGCAATGCGCTGAAGTCATGAGCTGCACAGGAGCACGTTCCACGGCTTGAGGGGGCGTTTTTAGGAGGTTTCCGTGAGGCACCGTGGGCAATTCGTGCGCAAGTGTTGCTTTCTCGCAATATGGCAGAGGAGATGCACGCCTCAATGATGAATCACGCTGAGTGCACTACAGAGTCTGTTGAAATTGCTTGCAAAAAAACGTGTGGACAATCCGGCTGGCGGCCGTCAGCACGGATTATTCACTGGGTGTCAGGCCGCAACCCCTTGGACTGGTCCAGAATCCGCGCCGTATCCCTCGCCGGCGGCAACCCAAACACCCGCGCATAGTCCCGGCTGAACTGGGTCGCACTTTCATACCCCACCTCAAACGCCGCACTGGTCACGCTGCTCGCACTGGCTACCATCAAGGTGCGCGCCTGCAACAACCGCACACGTTTCTGATACTGCAACGGGCTCAAATTGGTCACCGCCTTGAAGTGCCGGTGAAACGCCGAGACGCTCATCGTTGCCATCGACGCCAGTGCTTCAACTCTAATCGGTTCGGCAAAGTCGCGGCGAATCCACTGGATCGCCCGGCTGACCCGCGCCATGGCCGTATCTGGCGCAGCGATCTCGCGCAGCATCCAGCCATGGGGGCCTTGCAGCACGTGGTAGAGGATTTCCCGTTCATACGCGGGCGCCAGCGCGGCAATTGCCACGGGGTCACCCATCAGGCGCAACATGCGTACCCAGGCATCCATCAAGGCCGGCGTGACGGCGGCCACTGAGAATCCAGCCTCTTGTTCGCAGCGTCCGCTGGGCGGCGGCAGGTCGTTGAGCAGGGTGGTCAGCACCGTGGGATCCAGCGTCAGGCTGACCGCCAGATACGGCTCGCCCGTAGCCGCCGGGTTCACCACGCCCACGGCAGGCAACTCGATGGACATCACAAAATACGTCGCGGGGTCGTAATGCAACGTGCGATCACCCACGGTCATGCACTTACTGCCTTGCAGGATCAGGTTGATCATCGGGTCATACACCGCCGCGAGCATATGCTCGGGAATCGCCCCCTGGACCATCGCCACGCGGGGGATGCCGGTCTCGGTGCGGCGGTTTTCGGCGTTTGCGGCCAGGGCGCGCAGTTCGATCAATTGAGTATTCATGCTGGGCATGCTGTTCCTTCCTACAGACCTTGTGCAAGCAGAAAGCAGAAACAGGCAGGATTGGAGTAGGAACGGTTGAGTGGAGGGGCAGGGCGATGGCTACTGTGGTCACTCAACTTTTCAGCAGTGGAGCAGGCCATGAGCGTCATCGTGATTACCGGAGGCAGCCGCGGGATCGGTGCCAGTACCGCCGAACTCTGTGCTCGCCAGGGGCATGGGGTGATCCTCACCTACAACCGTAGCCCGGATGCAGCGCATGCGGTGGTGCAACGTATCGAAGCGGACGGCGGCAAAGCCGTGGCGCTTGAACTGGATGTGGCGAATGTCAGCACGTTCGCGGCCTTTGGCGAAACGCTGAAGAACACCCTGCACACCACTTGGGGCGTCAACACGCTGAGTGGTCTGGTGAACAACGCTGGCTACGGCTTGTTCAACCCGCTGGAGTCGGTGACCGAAGTGCAGTTCGACGGCCTGTTCAACGTGCACCTCAAAGGCCCGTTCTTCCTGACCCAAACCTTGCTGCCGCTGCTGGAAGCACACGCCAGTATCGTCAACCTCACCAGCGCCACCACCCGCGTTGCCACCGCAGGCGTGGCGCCGTACGCCGCATTCAAGGGCGGTCTGGACGTGCTTACCCGCTACATGGCCAAGGAGTTCGGCGAGCGTCGCATCCGCGCCAATGCCGTGTCCCCCGGTGCCATCCGCACGGAACTGGGCGGCGGTTTGAACGACGAGTTCGAAGCCCTGTTGGCCGGGCAAACCGCCCTGGGGCGTGTGGGAGAACCGGACGACGTGGCGCGGGTGATCGCTATGCTGCTGTCGGAAGAAGGTCGTTGGATCAATGCCCAGACCCTGGAAGTCGCCGGCGGCTACATCATCTGAATCGGGAGGCCACACCATGCTTGATCATCTGTTTCTCTCGGTCAGCGATATCCAGCGCTCGATCCGCTTCTACGAAGCCACCCTCACACCCCTGGGCATCACCGCACGCCTGGATTACGACGGCAAGGACGACCCACCCGGCCACCCTGACCTGAAAGGCTTTGGCGCCCACGGGCGGATGTTCTTCTGGCTGCGGGAAGGCGTGGTGGAAGGGCGAGCGGTACACGTAGGTTTTGTCGCCAATAACCGCGCCGAAGTGGAAAACGCCTACGCCGCCGCCCTGGCCAACGGCGCCACCGACAACGGCGCACCCGGCGCCCGCTTGCACTACGACCCCAACTACTACGCCGCCAACGTGCTGGACCCGGACGGCTACAGCCTCGAATTTGTCTACAAGAACTGGCAGCACACCTCATGAAAACCCTGATGATCTACGGCGCCACTGGCTACACCGGGCGCATGGCGGCGGAACACGCGAAAAACCTTGGCCTCAACCTGGTGATCGCCGGTCGCAACGCCGAGCGCCTGGCCGCCTTGTCCGCCGAATTGGATGCGCCTTACCGCGTATTCACCGCAGACGCCAGCCAACTGGAGGGCATCGACGTTCTGCTCAACTTCGCCGGGCCTTTTGCCCAGACCGCCCCAGCCTTGATGCGTGCGTGCATCGCCAATGGCACCGACTACCTGGACATCACCGCTGAAATCAACGTGTACCGCCTGGCCGAACAGTTCGGCGCCGACGCGGATGTCATGTTGCTGCCCGGCGTGGGTTGGGACGTGGTGCCCACCGACTGCCTGGCCATGCACGTCGCCAGTCGCGTGCAACAACCGCATTCGCTCAAGATCGCTTTGCAGGTGCCGGGTGCCATGTCCCGTGGCTCGGCCATGAGTGTCGGCGAGATCACCGGTGCCGGCGTGATGGCACGCATCGACGGCCAACTGCTCGCCACCCCGGATGTGCAGCCACAGCACCTGGACTTTGGCGACGGCCCGGCATTGTGCGCGCCATTGTCGTTTGGCGATCTGGTGACCGCGTGGCACTCCAGCGGTATCCCCAACATTGAGATGTTCGTACACATCACTGGCGAAGCCTTCCCCGAAGGCGACCTGTCGCTGCTGCCCGATGGCCCCACTCAGGCCCAGCGTGACGCCCATCGTGCCCGCGCCGTGGCCGAAGTCACGGGTATCGACGGGACAGTAGCGCGCTCGGTCATCGAGACCGTCAACGGCTACAGCTACACCCCGTTGGCCGCCGTGGAAGCGGCGCGCCGAGTGCTCGGTGGCGAGCGCCGCCCTGGCTTCGAAACCCCTGCAAAACTGTTCGGCATGGGCTTTGCCCAGACGATTGCTGGCACGCAGATTACTGATTACTAAACCTTCAGGAATTACCTCATGACAGACCTGCAAACCGCCGCCGAAACATTCGCGGTAATCGACACCCTGCATCGCTTTGCTGCGGGCATCGACCTGAAAAACTCCGCTTTGCTGGCCTCGGCATTCACTGCCAACGCTGTCTCGGACTTCCGCCCGGCGGCCGCCAAGGCGGGCTTCGAATACCCGGTGCTGGAGGGCCGCGACACCATCGTTACCACGCTGTTCGGCGCCCTCGGTCCACTCGACACCACCCATTCCGTGAGCAATGCACGGGTGACCCTGAACGGTGACGGCGCCCGCCTGGACGCCCTGGTCGAAGCGCAACACGTGCCGCAAAGCGACCCGTCGCGGCATTACCTGATGAAGAACCGTTATGACGTGGAGCTGGTGCGCGAGGGCGGCGAATGGCTGATCCAGCGGGTGACCGTGGATAACGTCTGGCGCTCGGGGGATCCGGCAGTCCTGGCGGGCATTTAAGATGCGCAGTAGATCCAATGTGGGAGCGGGCTTGCTCGCGAAAGCGGTGGGTCAGCCAACACTTCAGGTGACTGGTCTACCGCATTCGCGAGCAAGTCCGCTCCCACACAAGTTCGCCGACCTTTAGTCCTGCGGCTGAATCTGCAACTCTCCCTCCACATCCTTGACCAACCCACTGGCCAAAAACAGCGGCATCAACCGCTTGTGCAGTTGCGGCTCGACGAACTCCTTCACCGTATCGAGTGCCAGCACCCCACTCAGCGGCAACTCGGCCTTGGTGTACGACAACCAGGCCTTTTTCAACACTTGCAACACATCACTGCCCGCCGTGGTGGCAAAGCAGCGGTGGGTGGGTTTGCCGTCGAAGGTGAAGGTGTGCTGGAACGCGTAGCCCGTTTCATCGCCACCGCTGGCGGTGCAACGGATGCAGGTGCACGGGCCGTCGCCGAAGGCGCTGCGCAGGTAGCTGTTGAAGTCCACCACGGGTTTGAGTGACAGGCGCTTATCCACCTCGAACAGGTCCCCGGTCATTTTTTCGTCAGTGTTCAACGTGCATTTCCTCGCAGGTTCGGCGGTTTTTCAAAGCGCGGCACAATACCAGCCGGGCGCGTGTTTGTGGGCCATTTTGCATAACAATAGACCTCGATATTCTTTTGCTGTCTTAAAAACCCTGGCTACCCTCGCTCACCTTCTCAAAAGTGCGGCAGATTCCCATGACCTTCAAGCGTTCTTCCCTGACCCTGTTGGCGGCCTCATTGGCTGCCGCGACTGCGTTGCTCAGCCCCGGTGCCCAGGCTGAAGGCAAGATCAGCATCGCCCAGCAATTCGGTATCGGCTATTTGATCCTCGACGTGGTTCGTGATCAGCACCTGATCGAGAAACACGGCAAGGAGCAGGGCCTGGATATCAAGGTGGACTGGAACAGCATCTCCGGTGCCACCGCGATGAATGAATCGCTGCTGGCCGGCGCGCTGGATGTGGTGTCGGCTGGTGTGCCGCCGATGCTGACCCTGTGGGACCGCACCAAGGGCAAGCAGAACGTCAAGGCTATCGCCTCGTTGGGCTCGATGCCCAATTACCTGCTGACCAACAACCCTAACGTGAAGACCCTCAAGGACTTCACCGAAAAAGACCGCATCGCTGTGCCCGCCGCTGGCGTGGGGTTCCAGTCGCGCACCTTGCAGATCGAGACCGCCAAGCAGTTCGGCGATGCCAACTACAAGAAGTTTGACGATATCTCCATCAGCCTCGCGCACCCCGACGCCACCGCTGCACTGATTGCCGGTGGTTCGGAGATCAACGCGCACTTCTCCAGCCCGCCGTTCCAGTATCAAGAACTGTTGAATCCGAATGTGCACAAAGTGCTCAGTTCCTACGACATCCTCGGTGGGCAAGCCACGTTCAACGTGCTGTACACCACGCAGAAATTCCACGACGAAAACCCCAAGACCTACAAGGCGTTCTATGACGCCCTGGCCGAAGCCGAGCAGATCATCAAGGCGGACAAGCCCGCTGCGGCCAAGGCCTACATTCGGGTAGAGCAGTCGAAGTTGCCGTTGGACCTGGTGGAGAAGATCGTCCAGGACCCGGAGATCGATTTCACCGTGGTGCCGCAGCGTACCTATATCTATGCCGAGAAATTGCAGGAGTTGGGCGTGCTGAAAAACAAGGCGGCAAGCTGGAAGGACTACTTCTTCGAAGAGGCCCATGGCGGTAACGGCAGCTGATTTCAGCTATAGAGCAATTCAAAAATGTGGGAGGGGGCTTGCCCTAATGCCAGTCAGTTAAGTAAACAGCAGATGAGCGGCTTTCTGTAGTGAGCGGGCTTGCCCCGCGCTGGGTGGCGTAGCCGCCCTAAACCCAAGCACTGCGGTGTTTCAGATACACCGAGGTGGATGGTTTTGGGGCGGCTTCGCCACCCAGCGCGGGGCAAGCCCGCTCACTACAGAGGCGGTGTTGCTCCTGTCATCTCTTAACTGACTGGCATTAGGGCTTGCCCCTCCCCACATTTGATCTCCACAGTGATTGGGATCTGCGCAAGGCTAGCCGGCAATCAAACTCCGCTTGATCCAGTCATATAAATCATTGCCTTCGCTGGACAATTCACTGTTGGCCCGCCGGCACAGGTAGTACTGGCGCCCATCATTGACCTCCAGATCAAACAGCTTGACCAACTCCCCGCTGGCCACATGCGGCCCCACCAACGGTTCGCGCAACAGTGCGCAGCCCAGGCCGGTGAGGGTTGCGGTGAGCGCCAGTTGGCCGTCCTCCAGCAGCAACCCATTCAGCGCCGTGGCGTCGACTTCGGCCGCTTCGAACCACTGGCCCCATGTACCGCGTTCCTCGTCATGCAACAGCGGCAGCTCACTCAGCGCCTGGGGCGTGTCGATAGGCCCGTGCTGCGCCAGAAACGCGCGACTGCAATAGGGCGTCACCGCGCCCGAGATCAGCGGTTCACTGTGATACCCCGGCCAATGCCCGGTGCCAAAGCGGATCGACAAATCGGCCGCATCGCTGGGGTAGCTGCGGTGGTTGGCGTAGGTCACGTTGATGTCCAGCGCCGGGTGGTCGCGGAGGAAGCTCGCCAGGCGCGGGATAAACAGGTTGATGCCAAACAGCGGGATCAGGCTGATGGTCACCTGGCGCGTGGCGCTTTTTTCGCGCACATGTTCGGTGGCGCTGCGCAACACCGCAAACGCCGAACGAATCGCACGGTAGTACTCGCGGCCTTCATCGGTGAGCACCAGGTTGCGGCCCTGGCGCAAGGTCAACGGTTGCTGCAAGAAATCTTCCAGCAAATGCAGTTGATGGCTGATGGCTGAAGCGGACACGTCCAGTTCGCGAGCGGCGGCATTCACGCCACCGTGGCGCGCAAACGCTTCGAAGGAGCGCACAGCACGCAGGGGAGGGTCATTGGCTAATTGTTCTGATTTATTCATGTGTTGAATTAAATACTAACTTGAAACGCAAATAAAGAGCCATAAGTGCCGTATTTACGGCATAAACAGCGTGTTTCAGCTTTGATATAACGATATGACTTTCTGATATTTGATAAAAACAGAATAGATGCTTAGTGTGCCGCCCTTGTACGCACTGAGGTCGAAGGTTTTGATGGATGGGTTTATCCAACAACTGCTCAATGGTTTGATGACGGGCAGTCTCTACGCGCTGGTGGCCCTGGGTTACACCATGGTCTATGGCATTTTGCGCATCATCAACTTCGCCCACGGCGATGTGTTGATGATCGGCGCGCTGGTGGGCTTGTCGATGATTCGCCTGTTGCAGGCGACCTTTCCCGGTCTGCCGCCGGTGCTGGTATTGCTGTGCGCCACCGTGGTCGCCATGGCCTTTTGCGCGGTGCTGGCGGTGGTGATCGAGCGCGTGGCCTACCGTCGCCTGCGCAATGCCCCTCGTTTGGCCCCGTTGATCAGCGGTATTGGCGTGTCGTTGCTGCTGCAAACCCTCGCCATGCTGGTGTGGACCCGTAACCCGCAGATGTTCCCGCAATTGCTGCCATTGGAGCCGATTGAAGTGCTGGCCGGCGCCTCCGCGCACCCGGCGATTACCAACGTCACCGCGCTGACCACAATTGGCATTGCTGTGTCGGTGATGATCGCGCTGCTGGTGCTGGTGGAGCGCACGCGCTTCGGCCGGGCCATGCGCGCCGTGGCCGAGAACCCCCAAGTTGCCAGCCTGATGGGCATCAGCCCCAACCGCATCATCGTGATCACCTTCGCCATCGGCGGCGCCCTGGCGGCACTGGCCGGGATCATGATGGCCAGCAACTATGGCAGCGCGCATTTCTACATGGGCTTTTTGCCGGGTATCAAGGCGTTCACCGCTGCGGTATTGGGCGGCATCGGCAACCTCAAGGGCGCCATGCTGGGCGGTCTGCTGCTGGGGCTGATCGAAGCCCTGGGTACGGGCTACCTGGGCGCGGCCACCAACGGCGTGTTTGGCAGTAATTACCAGGATGTGTTCGCCTTTATCGTGTTGATCGCGGTGTTGGTGTTCCGTCCTTCCGGGTTGTTGGGCGAACGTTTGGCGACCCGCGCATGATCAAGTCTCTCTCTCCCAATCAGCGTGCAAGCCTGGGCTTGCTGTTGTTCGCCGTGGCCCTGGTGCTGGCGCCGTGGATCGTCGGCCATGCCGGTGGCAACACTTGGGTGCGCACCCTGGATTTCGCGCTGCTGTACATCATGCTCGCCCTGGGTTTGAACATCGTGGTCGGCTATGCGGGGCTGCTGGACATGGGCTTTATCGCCTTCTACGCGGTGGGCGCCTACCTGGCGGCGTTGCTGTCGTCGCCGCATTTGCTGCAACAGTTCCCCGCGCTGGCAGCCATGCTGCCGGCGGGCATGCACACGTCGATCTGGCTGATCCTGCCGTTGGGCGCGTTGCTCGCAGCCGGTTGCGGTGTGGTGCTCGGTGCGCCGACCCTGCGCTTGCGTGGGGATTACCTGGCCATCGTCACCTTGGGCTTTGGCGAGATCATTCGCATTTTGCTGCGTAACCTGGACCGCCCGGTGAACATCACCAACGGCCCCAAGGGCATTTCCCAGGTCGATCCGGTCAACCTGTTTGGCGTGAACTTCGCGCGCACCCAGGAGCTGTTCGGGCTGCGCCTGCCTTCGGTGTACCTCTATTACTACCTGTTTGCAGCGCTGGTGGTGTTGATCCTGTTCGCGTGCATCCGCTTCGAGCGCTCGCGCATTGGCCGCGCTTGGGTCGCGATCCGTGAAGACGAAGACGCCGCCCAAGCCATGGGCATCAACACCGTGCGCCTCAAGCTGCTGGCCTTTGCGATTGGCGCCGCGTTCGGCGGCGTGGGCGGGGTGCTGTTCGCTTCGTTCCAGGGCTTTGTCTCGCCGGAGTCCTTCACCCTTAACGAGTCCATCGCGGTGTTGGCGATGGTGGTGTTGGGCGGCATGGGCCATATCCCCGGCGTGATCCTCGGCTGTGTGTTGCTGGCGGCCTTGCCCGAAGCCTTGCGCGCCAGTATGGGCCCGCTGCAACAGGCGCTGTTCGGCCAGGTGCTGGTGGACCCGGAGATCATCCGGCAACTGTTCTACGGTTTGGCGCTGATCCTGGCGATGCTCTATCGACCCGCCGGTTTGTGGCCCAAAGGAGTGGCACGATGAACGCACCGCTGTTGCAGATCGACAAGGTCAACAAACACTTCGGCGGCGTCGCGGCGCTGACGGACGTGAGCCTGAGCATCCAGCCCGGCGAGATCTACGGCTTGATCGGCCCCAATGGTGCGGGCAAGACCACGTTTTTCAATGTGATGACCGGGCTCTATACACCCGACTCGGGGCGCTTTCAGTTGGACGGTCGCGACTATCAGCCCACCAGCGTGCACCAGGTGGCCGAAGCCGGTATCGCCCGAACGTTCCAGAACATCCGCTTGTTCAACAGCATGAGCGCCCTGGAAAACGTCATGGTCGGGCGCCATGTGCGCACCCGCAATGGCCTGTGGGCCGCCTTGAGCCAACATCGCCGGGCGCGGGAAGAAGAAGCGCAAACCCGCGCCCACGCCCATCGTTTGTTGGCTTACGTCGGCCTGGCCGGGTTCGCTAATTACCGCGCTGACAGCCTGAGCTACGGCCATCAACGCCGCCTGGAAATTGCCCGTGCCCTGGCCACCGAACCACGCCTGCTGGCACTGGACGAACCCGCAGCAGGCATGAACGCCAGCGAGAAGGTGCAACTGCGCGGCCTGTTGGAAAAGATCCGCGACGACGGCCACACGCTTTTGCTGATTGAACACGACGTCAAACTGGTGATGGGCGTCTGCGACCGCATCAGCGTATTGGATTACGGGCAAGTCATCGCCGTGGGCCCGCCGGCCGAGGTACGCCAGCACCCGGCGGTGATTCAAGCCTATCTGGGAGCCAGTGCCCATGTCTGAACCCCTCTTGAAAGTCGACGGCTTGCAGGTGCGCTATGGCGCCATCGAAGCCGTCAAATCCCTCGACCTGCATATCGATGAAGGCGAGCGCGTGACGTTGATCGGCGCCAATGGCGCCGGCAAGAGTTCCAGCCTCAAGGCCCTGACCGGCTTGCTCCCGGCGGCGGCGGGCGAGATCCGTTTTGCCGGGCAATCGATCCGCGGCCAGGCCCCGGAAAAGCTGCTGCGCCAAGGCATCGCCCTGGTCCCCGAAGGCCGTGGGATTTTTGCGCGCATGAGTGTGCTGGAAAACCTCCAGGCCGGAGCCTTCCTGCGTCGCGACAACGATCAGGTACAGCGCGAAATGCGCCAACTGTTCGAACACTTCCCGCGCCTGGAAGAACGCCTGCACCAATCCGCCGGCCTGCTCTCGGGCGGCGAGCAACAAATGCTCGCCCTGGCCCGCGCGCTGTTGTCACGCCCGCGCTTGCTGATCCTGGATGAACCGTCCATGGGCCTGGCGCCGA
Organism: Pseudomonas nabeulensis; assembly: GCF_004682045.1. GTDB lineage: Bacteria > Pseudomonadota > Gammaproteobacteria > Pseudomonadales > Pseudomonadaceae > Aquipseudomonas > Aquipseudomonas nabeulensis. Next base: position 61,710 of record NZ_QUZT01000022.1, on the reverse strand, counting down.
TCATGGTGGAGAAGATTTTCCAGGTGATCGACGACGTGTGCAGCCAAGGCATGACCCTGTTGCTGGTGGAACAGAACGCACGGCTGGCGCTGCAAGTCACCGACCGCGCCTATGTGATGGACACCGGGCGCATCAGCCTGACCGGCCCCTCCCAGGATTTGCTTGAACACCCCGAAGTGCGCAGCGCGTATCTCGGCGAATAACCCCATGACGCTACCGGACGCCCGGCGTGTTCCGACCCGCCCGAAAAATGAGCAGGAATCACTGATGAGCACTTTGAAGAAAACCGCACTGATCGGCCTGGCCCTGAGCAGCCTGGCCAGCGCCGTCGCCCAGGCTGACCAGACCGTGTTGATCGGCCTGGCCGGCCCACTCACCGGGCCGTCGGCACGGATCGGCAAGGACCTGGAAAACGGCGCCCAATTGGCCATCGACCAGGCCAACGCCAAACACCCGAAAATCAACGGTGAGGCCGTGACCTTCAAGCTGGTCTCCGAAGACGACCAGTCCGACCCACGCACCGCCGTCACCGTGGCCCAGCGCCTGGTGGACGAAGGGGTGGTCGGCGTGGTCGGCCACTGGAACACCGGCACCAGCATCCCCGCGGCGCGGGTTTACCACGATGCCGGCATCGCCCAGGTGGCGCCGGTGGCTACCGGTCACGCCTACACCCAGCAGGGTTTCGACACCAGCTTCCGCATCATGGGCCATGACGACGATGGCGGTCAGGTCGCCGGTGACTATGCGTTGACCACCCTCAAGGCCAAGCGCATTGCCGTGATCGACGACCGCACCGCCTTTGGCCAGGGCCTGGCGGACCAGTTCGTCAAAGCCATCGAAGCCGGTGGCGCCAAGGTGGTGGGCCGTGAATATGTGGACGACAAGACCATCGACTTCAGCGCCGTGCTCACCAATATCCGCAGCCAGAACCCGGACCTGATCTTCTTTGGTGGTGTCGACTCCCAGGCCGCGCCGTTGGCTCGTCGCATCAAGCAACTGGGCATCAAGGCAACGTTGATGGGCGCCGGTGGGTTTGTCAGCCAGACCTTCCTGGAGCTGGCGCAGAACGAAGGCGAGGGCGTGATTGCCCTGGAGCCGGGTTTGGCGGTGTCGCAGATGCCCGGCGGCAAAGCGTTCGAACAGGCGTACAAAGAACGCTACAAGCACGGTATCGAACTGCATGCCCCGTTCGCCTATGACGGCGTTGGCGTGCTGGTCGCGGCCATCGAAAAAGCCGACTCGGTCGACCCGCAGAAGTACCTGCCGGTACTGCGCGCCATCAGCTACCCGGGCGTGACCGGCACTATTGCGTTTGATGCCGAAGGCAACCTGAAGAAACCATCGTTCACCGTGTACCAGGTCAAAGCCAACCAATGGCAGCCGGTCAGCGTGGCGGGCGGTAAGTAATCGTTTTGTCGGGCGCCTGTGGGGCGCCCGATGCTGTGGAGCTGATGGAGGCACACAATGAGCAAACTGGAAGGTGAACTGGGCATCCTGGCCCGGCGGCGCATCGAGGCGGAAATCATCAAGCCGATCTACGAGATCTTGAAGCGCGAACAGGGCAAGGACTTTGCCGCTGCCGTGATCGGCGAAGCCGTGGGCAACGCGGCGATCCAGGCGGGGAAGCATTTTGCCGCGCTGGAAGAAAACGCCGACCTCAAGAGCTTCGTCGAGCTGCAAGTGCTGTGGGAAAAGGACGATGCGCTGAAAGTCGAGATCATCGCCAGCGACGCCGAGCACTACGACTACGACGTCAAGCGCTGCCGCTACGCCGAGATGTACAACGAGATGGGCCTGGGCGAGATCGGCCACCTGCTGTCGTGCAATCGCGATGAGCTGTTCATCGTCGGCTACAACCCGGACATCGAACTGACCCGCACCCAGACCATCATGGGCGGCGATCACCGCTGTGATTTCCGTTATCGGGCCAAGCCCCATGAGTAACCTGGCGCGCGTAAACGGCGAGCGCCTGTGGGGCTCGTTGATGGAGATGGCCCAGATCGGCGCTACGGAAAAAGGCGGCGTGTCACGCCTGGCATTGACCGATGAGGACCGCCGTGGCCGCGACCTGTTTGTGCAATGGTGCGAAGAGGCCGGGTGCAGCATTCGGGTGGACGCCATGGGCAATATCTTTGCCCGTCGTGCCGGTCGCCAGGACCATCTGGCACCCGTGATCACCGGTTCCCACGGTGATTCCCAGCCGTTTGGCGGCAAGTACGATGGCATCTACGGCGTGCTCGCCGGGGTGGAAGTACTGCGCACCCTGAACGACCTGGGCATCGAAACCGACCGGCCGATTGAAGTGGTCAACTGGACCAACGAGGAAGGCTCGCGGTTTGCCCCTGCGATGATTTCATCCGGCGTGTATGCGGGTGTGTTTGACCTGGAATACGGCTTATCCCGCGAAGACAAGGCCGGCGTGACCATCGGCCAGGCCTTGCAGCATATCGGCTATGCCGGGCCGCATCCGGTTGGCGGTCAGGCGATCCACGCTGCGTTCGAATTGCATATCGAACAAGGGCCGATTCTTGAGGCGCAGAACATCACCATCGGCGTGGTGACCGGTGCCCAGGGCCAACGCTGGTACGAAGTGGAGCTGACGGGCCGCAGTGCGCATGCGGGCACCACGCCGATGGACCATCGGCTGGACGCCTTGCTCGGTTTTGCCCGTGTGGTTGAAGCGGTCAACGGCTTGGGCCTGGAGCAGGGCGCCGAAGGCCGCGCCACAGTGGGCATGGCGAATATCTTCCCCAACTCGCGCAACGTCGTGCCAGGGCGGGTGTTTTTCAGCGTGGAGTTCCGCCACCCGGATGAAGCGGTGTTGGCACAGCAGGACCGGCAGTTGCGTGAGGCCGTGGCGCAGATCGCCGAAGGGATTGGCTTGCAGCACAGCGTGAAGCAGATCTTCCAGTACGCGCCGATTGCGTTTGATGCTGACTGCGTGGAGGTGGTGCGAGCGTCTGCCGAGGCGTTGGGCTATAGCCATCGGCCGATGATTTCCGGGGCCGGGCATGATGCCTGTTACCTGAACCAGGTGGCGCCGACGGCGATGATCTTTGTGCCGTGTGTGGATGGCTTGAGCCATAACGAAGCGGAAGAAATATCCCAGGAATGGTCGACCGCGGGAGCGGATGTACTGCTCCAGGCAATTTTGGCCAAGTCCCACCTCTAGCCAGCACAGCAGATCCAATGTGGGAGGGGGCTTGCCCCCGATGAGGGCGTGTCAGTTGTTACATCAGTGATTGACACACCGCTATCGGGGGCAAGCCCCCTCCCACATTTGGATCTCCTACATCTGAGATATCTGATACATCAGCGGAAGAACTCCCCCGGCGTCGCCTCAAACTGCTGGCGAAACGCATTGATGAAGGCCGAAGTGGATTCATACCCACACCCCAATGCCACATCCGTCACCCGCTCGCCTTGTTCCAGGGAGGGCAGGGCGGTCAGCAAGCGCAAGCGTTGGCGCCATGCGCGAAATGTCAGCCCGGTGTCGCTCAGGAACAACCGGCTCAACGTCTTCTCGCTCACCCCCAGTTTCTGGCTCCATTGCCCCAACGTCGTCTGTTGCTCCGGGTGTGCATTCAGGCTGCGATAGATTTGCCGCAAGCGCGGGTCGAGCGGCAACGGCAACATCAAGTCCACCTGCGGCGCCGCCGCCAACTGGTCCAGCACCACCTGGGCCAAGCGCCCATCTGGCCCGTCCACGGCATATTCCACCGGCAGTTCGCTGAAGCTGCGGATCAATTCGCGCAACAGGCTGCTCACTTCCAGCACGTGACAACGCTCGCTGGCCCAGGCGGTCACGCTGCAATCGAGGTACAGGCTGCGCATCTCCGTGCGCGGGGAGCTGAATACCCGATGCGGCACACCGGCCGGGATCCACACCGCCCGCTGAGGCGGCGCGACGAAGCGGCCGACGCTGGTCTGGATCTCCAGCACCCCGGAAATCGCGTAGGACAATTGCACCCACGGGTGGCTATGGCGGCGGGTCAGCGCGCGATTGGGTAAGGATTCGGTACGCCCATACACCGGGCGTGGCAGGCTGGAAAGCCCGGGCACACTGCGGCGGACGGTCTTGTCGTGTCCTTTAGGCGGCATTTGTTGGCTCATTGGCGTTAGTCGGTAACAAGCCGTTACGTTAGAGTCGCGGCGATGCTCTTGGCAACCCCTGGAAGATTTGCTTATGACCCGCCCGCGTTTTCTGCCCGACAACTTCACCCTGACGCTGATCGCCACGGTGATCCTCGCCTCCCTGCTGCCCGCCAGTGGCCAGACCGCCGTGGCCTTTGGCTGGGTGACCAACCTGGCCATTGCGCTGCTGTTTTTCTTGCACGGCGCCAAGCTGTCGCGCCAGGCCATCGTCGCCGGGGCAGGGCATTGGCGCCTGCACTTGCTGGTGTTCAGCCTGACCTTCGTGCTGTTTCCGCTGCTGGGCCTGGCGCTCAAACCGCTGCTGTCGCCGTTGATCGGCAAAGACCTGTACATGGGCATGCTCTATCTATGTGCCTTGCCGGCCACGGTGCAGTCGGCGATTGCCTTCACGTCCCTGGCGCGGGGCAATATCCCGGCGGCCATTTGCAGTGCGGCGGCGTCGAGCCTGTTCGGGATCTTCCTCACGCCGTTGTTGGTCACCCTGTTGCTCAACGTGCACGGCGAGAGTGGCTCTACCGTCGATGCCATCCTGAAAATCAGCGTGCAATTGCTGCTGCCGTTTATTGCCGGGCAGATCGCTCGCCGCTGGATTGGCGAGTGGGTCGGCCGCAACAAGGCTTGGCTGAAATTCGTCGACCAGGGCTCGATCCTGCTGGTGGTGTACGGTGCGTTCAGCGAAGCGGTCAACGAAGGTATCTGGCACCAGATCCCGTTGTGGGAGCTGGGCGGCCTTGTCGTGGCGTGCTGTGTGTTGTTGGGCCTGGTGCTGGTGGCGTCCAGCGTATTGGGCAAGGCATTCGGTTTTAATCAAGAAGACCGCACCACTATTCTGTTTTGCGGCTCGAAAAAGAGCCTCGCGACGGGTGTGCCCATGGCCCAGGTGCTGTTCGCCGGGGCGACCATGGGCGTGCTGATTTTGCCGTTGATGCTGTTTCATCAGATCCAATTGATGGTGTGTGCGGCGCTGGCCCAGCGGTACGCCAAACGACCGGAGTCGATCCCGGAAATGATGGGGCAGGTCGATCCGTGATTTTTCTGTAGGACGCAGACGAACGGTCTCAAGTAAACAGTGGGCCAGACGACCTCCTAGGTAACAACCCAGGAAGGAGTGTCGTCATGAACAGCGTTAAGCGTTTGTCACTGGTTGCTGGCTTTCTTGCACTGTGGGCGGGCGGCTGTATCGCTGCGGGCGGTGTGATCCGCTTTGAGGGGCGCATCGTTGAACCCGGCTGCCAATCGAGTTCGCGAGGCGGCTCGACGTTGGAGTTGACGGGCTGCCCACAAAAGCTGCGCGACAGCCAGTTCGACGTGCAGCCCATCCGCAGTGTGCAGGCGGTGGGCAATGCGCCGGTGCACGTCAAGCTGCTGACCGACAGTGGCGCAGGGCGCTATTACGACCAACGGTATCAACTGGTGGATGGCCGAGGAAAGCCGATTCAGTCAGGAGCATACGTGGTGACCCTTACCGCGCCTTGATGAAATGATGGCTTTTTGATCAGGATCAGCGCCACCAACCGGGCCGCAAACCTATAGAATGCTCGGCGGCGGCGCTTGTCCTGGGTGGCCGCTTGATCATCGTCCGAGTACCGCGCCCTTCAATGAGCATTTCAGCCGCAACACCCCAAGCCAACTGGCAACCGGTCATCGCCCTCGCGCTGGCCGCCTTTGTGTTCAACACCACCGAATTCGTGCCCGTCGGGCTGCTCAGTGCCATTGGCGCCAGCTTCGACATGCCGGTGTCCAGCGTCGGGTTGATGCTGACCATCTATGCGTGGATCGTGTCCCTGACGTCGCTGCCGGTGATGCTGCTGACCCGCAACGTCGAGCGGCGCAAACTGCTGATCGTGCTGTTCGGCCTGTTTATCGCCAGCCATGTGCTCTCCAGCATCGCCACCAGCTTTGGCATCCTGATGCTCAGTCGGATCGGCATCGCATTGTCCCATGCGCTGTTCTGGTCGATTACCGCGTCCCTGGCCGTACGCCTGGCGCCGGAGGGCAAGCAGGTGCAAGCCCTGGGCCTGCTGGCCACCGGCACGTCGCTGGCGATGGTGTTGGGGATCCCGTTGGGCCGTCTGCTGGGCGAAGCCATGGGCTGGCGCACCACCTTTCTGGTGATCGGCGCGTTCGCCGCCGCCCTGGTGTTTTGGCTGGCGCGCACCTTGCCTTCGTTGCCGAGCCAGAACTCTGGCTCTCTGCGTAGCCTGCCGTTGTTGTTCAAGCGTCCGGCCTTGGTGGCGTTGTACGTGCTGACCGCGATGACCGTCACTGCGCAATTCACCGCCTACAGCTACATCGAACCCTTCGTCGAAGGTGTGGCGGGCATGGGTGGCAGTGCCGTGACCCTGATCCTGCTGGTGTTCGGCGGCGCCGGCATCATTGGCTCGTTGTTGTTCAGCCTGGTGCACCGCTTCAACCCGCACCTGTTTGTGGTCGGCGCGGTGTTTATCCTCGCGGCATGCCTGGCGCTGTTGCTGCCGCTGAGCGGGGCCGAGTCGTACCTGGTGGTGCTGAGCATCTTCTGGGGCATGGCGATCATGGGTTTTGGCCTGGCGATGCAGTCCAAGGTGTTGGTATTGGCACCGGATGCCACCGACGTGGCCATGGCGATGTTTTCCGGTATCTACAACATCGGCATTGGCGGTGGGGCGTTGATGGGCAGCTGGGTCGGCAGCCACTTCGGCTTCGCCTGGATCGGCGCGGCGGGCGGGTTGTTGGCGGCGCTGGCGTTGATTTTGTATTGCCTGGCGATTCAGCGGTTTGGGCAGGGTGTTGTGGCTCGCGATTAACCTGTAGGTGGGGGTTTGCCCTAACGCCACTCAGTTAAGGCGAACAGTGTATCTGTGGCGAGGGAGCTTGCTCCCGTTGGGCCGCGAAGCGGCCCCAGCTCTTTGTTTTAAAAGACTGGGACTGCTACGCAGTCCAACGGGAGCAAGCTCCCTCGCCACTGGTTGCTTTTACACTGGCTACTTCTTAATTGACTGGCATAAGGGCTTGCCCCTCTTCCACATTTAACCGAGTTTGCGCGCAAAAAAACGCCCGCCGAAACATCATTGGCGGGCGCTCGGGAGTGACCGGGGCAGCAAGGAGGGGGCTGCCCGGTGTAGGGATCGGGTGAATCAGGCGACCGGAATCAACGGGTCCGCCGCCGCCAATGCGACTGCACGCTCGGCTGCCGGTGGGTAGATCCACACGGTGTTGATCTGGTGCTTGAGTTCCTTGGCTTCCTGGCCCACCAGTTTCAGTTGGCGGTCCCAGCCTTCGGTGAACACCGCGCCCCAGGCGCCGAGGTCGAGGCAGGTCACGTACTTGGGTTGGCTGTAGGTCATCGGGGCCACGCCGATCAGGTCGGCGGCGACGTTGTTGCCGGCGTAGCGCCCCAGGGCGATAGCGTGCTGGCAGGACATGCCGGCGAAGTTGCCCAGGTTATCGGTGGCGGCGTAGGCCACGTCACCGGCGGCGAAGACATCGCGCTGGCCTTTGACCTTGAGGTTGCCATCCACATGCAGGCGGCCTTGCGGGTCTCGGGTGCCGCTGACCTGTTCGGTGAGCGGGTTGGCGCGAAAACCAATGGTCCAGATCACGGTGCTCGATTCAATCCGCTGGCCGTTCGCCAGGGTCACGCCGCCGGCATCCACCGAAGCCACCGAGGTGTTGAGCACCCACTCCAGGCCCAGTTCCTGGCTCGCTTCGATGATCGAGGGGCGAATGCCGTCGCCCATGGACGCGGCAATCTGCGGGCCACGGTCAACCACCACGACACGAATGTCGGCGTTGTCACCGAGGGCTTCACGCAGTCGCGCTGGCATTTCGGTGGCAGTTTCGATACCGGTGAAACCGCCGCCGGCCACCACTACCGTATTGCGCGCCGCGCCCTCAGGCAGGTTTTTCAACGCCTTGATATGGGCTTCCAGGCGCGTGGCATCTTCAATCTGATCCACATCGAAGACATGCTCGATGCCTTGCATCTGTGGGCGATTCAAGCGGCTGCCGGCGGCCAGTACCAGGCGGTCGTACTGGAGCGTGGTGGAGATGCCGGCGGCGTTGCGGTAAGTCACTTGCTTGCTGTTTTCATCGATGCTGTCGGCTGCGCCGGCTACAAAGTTCACGCCGACTGCGTCGAACAACGGGCCGAGTGGAGCCATCATGGTGTGCACATCGGGCTCATAGAACCGGGGGCGGATGCGCAGCTCGGGTTGCGGGGCGAGCAGGCTGATCTGCACGTCGTTGCGGTCGTGTTTGTCCAGCAGCCGGGCTGCGCTCAACGCGCTCCACACACCACCGAACCCTGCGCCAATAATAAGAATGTGCTGTTTCATGGTTTGCTCCTGGAGAGTCTTTGTTACGTGAGTGGGACTGCGTGGAGAAAGACTAACCAGGGCGCTTGTCTCGAACACTTCTACCTAGGGTCAGTGTGGGCATGCGTAGGTGTGAGGCGGCTATACCAAGGTATTAACGGCCCATTACCTGTTGCAGGCACGCCATCAGTTGGGCGCAGGAAAACGGCTTGGGAAAGAACGCTATCGGGGCGGGCAGCGATTCGTCGAACGTTGGCGGCAAGCCGAGATAGCCGGTGATGAAAATCACCGGTAGCGCGATGCCAAGGGTGTGCAGGCGTTCGTAGAGTTGGATGCCGGTAAGGCCGGGCATCTGGATATCGCTGATCAGGCACGCCGCAGCGCGCGGGCCGTCGGAGTCAAGGAAGGCTTGGGCATTGGCATAGAGCCGAACGGTGTAGCCGTTGGAACGCAGCAGACCATCCAATGCCATGCGTACCGATTCATCATCATCGACGATGGCAATTATTTTCGTGTCGGACATTTAAATACCTGGAGGCAATCGGGCTGCGCATGAAAGCAACCCGCCATCACCTCAAGATACGCCGTCCCCACCGGCAAAATACTATACGTGCGTATAGCTACACCTTGACCGCAATACCCAGGGCCTGAGCCATGCGCACCAAGTCAGCGAACGAGCGCGCAAGCATCTTGCGCATGGCCTGGCCGCGATGAATTTTCACCGTGATTTCGCTCAAGCCGATCTCGCCGGCAATCTGCTTGTTCATCAGCCCGGACACCGCCAGCGCCATCACGGTTTGCTCACGGGGCGTGAGGCTGGCATAGCGCGTGCGCAACGCGTCATTGCCGCGCTCGGCTTCACGGCGTGCCTTGTCCCGCGAGTGGGCGGCGCACACGGCGTCGATCAGGTCTTGTTCGCGAAAGGGCTTGGCCAAGAAATCCACCGCGCCGGCCTTCATGGCGCGCACGGTCATGGCAATATCGCCGTGGCCGGTCATGAACACAATCGGCAGATTGATCCGTGCTGCCACCAGTTCGTTCTGGAAATCCAGGCCGCTGGTGCCTTGCAGGCGCACATCAAGCACCAGGCAACTGGGCAGGTCCGGGCGCGGGAAGTTCATGAATTCGGCGGCCGAGGCAAACAACTGCACCTGCAAGCCCACTGAGCGCAACAGGCTGCCGAGGGATTCGCGCAACGGCCGATCATCATCGACGATGTAGACCCAGGGTTCGTGGCTGATGACCCGGTTCATCGGGTGAAGGTCGTTCATGAGGCCTCCTTGGCCAATAAGGGTAATGCGCAGGTAAATGATGTGCCTTGGCCGAGGGTGCTGGTGGCCCAGAGTCGGCCGCCGTGGAAATCGATGATCGAGCGGCAGATCGACAGCCCCATGCCCAGGCCATTGGGCTTGGTGGTGAAGAAGGGTTGGAATAACGTGGGGAGGTCCTTTTCGTCGATGCCCACGCCCTGATCGGCGACTTCCAGGTGCGCATCGTCCCCCTCTACCCAGGTGCGCACCCGCAGCAAGCGCTGACGCGGTGCCACGGTCTCCATGGCGTGGCAGGCATTGATGATCAGGTTGATGAGCACCTGTTGCAGCTGCACGCGGTCGGCGTTGACCTGCGCATCGAGCACACTCAACTCCACGCGGCTGCGCACTTTGTGACGCGACAGTTCGTGCTGCACCAGGCTCAGGGTTTCGTTGACGATGGCGTCCAGGGATTCGGGTTTGCGCAGCGGGTCGCACTTGCGCGACAGCGCTCGAATGCGGCTGATCACCACGCTGGCGCGGCAAGCGCTGGAGACAATACGGTCCAGGGACTGGCGCGCTTCTTCCAGGTCTGGCACGGGGCGGTCGAGCCAGCGCCGACAGGCTTCGCCGCTGCTGGTGATGGCGGTCAGCGGCTGGTTCACCTCGTGGGCAATCGAGGCCGCGAGTTCGCCCAGGGAAGTGATGCGGGTGACGTGGGCCAGTTGGCTTTGTGCATGGAACAACGCCTCTTCGGCGAACTTGTCGGCGCTGATGTCCTTGACGGCGCCGAGGTATTCAAAGCGTCCACGAGTTTCCCACGGGCTGGCGATCATATGGATGTGTTTGACGCGTCCGTCGGGCATCAGCAGTCGATGCTTGACCTCGATCAGCGGTGCGCGGTTCAGGGCCTTATCGAATACTTCGCGGGCCAGGTGCCGGTCGTCGGGGTGAGTGCGCTCCAGCACCATGGCCGCAGTGGGTTCTTGCTGGTGCGGGTATTCGAAGATCCGTGCCAGTTCTTCGGACCAGGACATCTGCTCGCTGTCACCGCGAAAGCTCACGCTGCCGGTCTGGCTCAGGCGCTGGGCACCCGTGAGGTAGGCCTCGTTGTGACGCAGGCTGTCCGCCGCGTATTTGCTGCGCAGCGCCAGGAAGGTAATCGCGGAGAGCGCCGTGAGGCAGCGGAAAAACCCGGTGATCGCATCCCAGCGCTCGTAGTTGCCGTTATAGAGAAACAACGCGGTGAGCAGCGCGATGGAAAACAGCGCGACGCCAATCACCACATTGATCGAGAACAGGTTGGCCGCCATCAGCAGTAGCGTGATGTAGAGCAGGGTCGGCGCCCAGTCGGTATGGGTTTCGGAGTTGATCACAAAGATGCCGCACGCCACCACCAGCCCCACCACCCAGCCCAAGGCGTTGACCAGCGGGGTCGGGCTGATGCCGAATGCCGCGCGTGTCCGGCTCTGGCGTGGCGTGAAGAGCAACCGGTCCCAGAGGCCGGTGAACCATGAATGTTCGCGACGCAGGCTCGCGGGAACGGAAATTTTCATGGCCTTCAGGCACTCCATTGTTGTTGTAGAGAGTGGAGCATCGGACGCTCACTTTAAAAGCATTGGTTCGCATCGAGTAGGACACAAAACCCTGAAATCCTGCCAAGGCCTATACCCATGTATGAGCGTCCTGACCCGAGGTACAAGAGACGCCACATCCAGCCGCCCCTAACCTGAGGCCTCTCACTCCTCTCCAAGGCCCATGGCCGGGTGGCTCACATGATGAACAGAAATGACCTGCGTCGTGCTGACATCAATCTGCTGGTGGTGTTCGAGTCGATGATGCACGAGCGCAACGTCAGCCGCGTCGGCGAGAAACTCTTCCTCGGCCAGCCGACCATCAGCAGCGCCCTCGGCCGTTTGCGGCTGATGTTCGACGACCCGTTGTTTATCCGCGCCGGGCGCCTGATGCAGCCGACGTCCCGCGCCGAAGAGATCTTCAGCAACCTGGGTCCGGCGCTGGACACCATCGCGGCGGCGCTGAGTCGTTGTCAGGCGTTCAACCCTGCCACCAGCGAGGCGACCTTCCATATCGGGCTGTCCGATGACGTGGAATACGCGTTGCTGCCCGGCCTGCTTCAGCGCTTGCGGATCGAGGCGCCCAACATGTCGTTGGTGGTGCGCCGTGCCGATCACTGGCAAATGTCCCAACTGCTCACCAGTGGCGACATTTCCCTGGGCATCAGTCACACCCAGGAACTGCCGGCCAATGCCCGGCGCAAAGCCTTGCGGCCCATGCGCGCCATGCTCTTGCGCGCAGACACCCGGCCAGGGGAACTGGGTCTCGACGAATTTTGCCAGCGGCCCCATGCGGTGGTGTCGTCCATGGGCAACGTGATCGACGAATCCGACCGTGCCCTGGGCCTGCTCGGCCTGCAGCGCAAAGTGGTGCTCACGGTGCCGCAGTTCAGCGCATTGCCGGTGTTGCTCGCCGGCAACGACATGCTCGCCGTCGTGCCGGATTACGTTGCACACGCCATGGCCGGCGTAGGCGGGTTGCGCGCGCAGTGCGTACCGTTGCACGTGCCGGAACAGGAGCTGGCGCTGGTCTGGCGGGGCACCACCCATAACGATCCGGGCGAACGCTGGTTGCGTTCACGTTGCAGCGTGTTTTTGGGGGAGCCGATGACGGCTGACGCGTGTATGCCGGCTGAGCTTGTTGTGGCGAGCGAGCTTGCTCGCGCTGGGGCGCGCAGCGGCCCCAAAACCCGTCAACTCAATATGTCTGACACGCCACAGTGATCTTGTTGGGGCCGCTTCGCAGCCCAGCGCGAGCAAGCTCGCTCGCCACAGACAGCGCGTTCACTTTGATAGCTGAGGAACCTTCGTCATGGATGCCCATCCCTTATTGCTGGCCGGCGCGTTGATCCTGCTGGACCTGGCCCTGTGGCAATACCTTGGCCCGCTAAAGCGCAGCGTGCGCACGGTGCTGCGCGTGCTGGTGTTCTTGCTGTTTTGTCGGGTGATGATCGCCGCCGGCATCAGCCCGTTACAGCCACCACCATGGCCCGAGGACGCGGTGCGGAACCTGCTCGCCACCGTGCTGGGCATTGGCTGGTGGTTGTTCGCGGCACGCACGCTGACGGTGATCCTCGGCCATGGCCTCACCTCCCGCGTCGGCCAGAATGCACGCCTGCTGCATGACGTGATGGGCGCGCTGATCTTTCTGATGGCCATCGTCGGCGCGGCAGCCTACGTGCTGCAATTGCCGGTCAAGGGTTTGTTGGCAACATCGGGGGCGATGGCGATCATCATCGGCCTGGCGGTGCAAAGCACCCTGAGCGATCTGTTCAGCGGCATTGTGATCAATACCACCAAGCCCTATCAGCTTGACGATTGGGTGAGCATCGACGGGGTTGAAGGCAAGGTGCTGGAGATCGACTGGCGCTCGACCCATCTGCAGACTGAATCGGGCAGTGTGGCTGTGGTACCCAATGCTTTGGCGGCCAAGGCCAAGATCCTCAATCACAGCCGACCCGGCGCGATACACGGCGTCAGCGTGACCCTGGCGGTGCCCAGCGGCGTGGCACCGCGCCTGGTGCTGGATGCATTGGACAAAGCCTTGCAAGGCACCCAGGCGTTACTGCCGGGACATGCGCCTAAAGTCTCGATCAAAAGCGCGCAGCTGGAGTTCAACGAATACGAACTCAAGGGTTTCGTTGCTTCGCGCTCGGGCCGCAGCAACGTGCGCAACCTGATGTTCGACCTGGCCCATCGGCATCTTGAGGCGGCGGGCGTGACATGGGGCGGTGCCGTGCAAGCCTGGAGCCGCCAGCGCCAATTGCTCGAAGAGGCGCGGGTGATGCGCGCCCTCAGCGTCGAAGAGCGCGACCGCCTGGCCGAGGCCATGACCCCGGTGGACTTCCAGGCCAACCAGGTGCTGCTGGCGTTCGATGAAGTCGCGGATGGCCTGATGATCATCGCTACGGGGGTGGTATCGGTGGCGATCCATGATGGCGAGCGAATGGTCGAAGCCGGGCGCATGGGGCCCGGCGAGGTCATGGGCGAGGAGGGCATCCTGGCGGATGGGCGCTCCCGCGGGCAATTTCGCAGCCTCACCAGCGGGCGGTTGTTTCGTATCGAAAAAGCCCTGTTGGGTGAGCAGTTGCAGCACAGCAGTGACCTGTTGATGGCGTTGGACAAGCTGCAACATCAGCGCGAAGGCATTCGGGAGACGGTGGTGCTCAAAAAGCCGCAGCCGGTGAAAAAGCATGGCTTTCTGCGGCGGCTCCTGAGCTGAGTTAAAAAGCGACTTCATTCTTGTAGTGAGCGGGCTTGCCCCGCGCTGGGTGGCGAAGCCGCCCTAAACGCGGGCACCTCGGTCTTTCTGAAACACCGCGGCGTATGGATTGGGGGCCGCTTCGCAGCCCAGCGCGGGGCAAGCCCGCTCACTACAAGGATCTTCATAGCGGTATCAGCGGGAAAAACGCTCACGGTATTCACGGGGCGAAATCGCCAAATGCCGGTGAAAGGTATAGCGCATCCGTTCCTCATCCCCAAAACCGCTGAGCCTGGCGATCTGGTCGATATTACGTTCAGAGTCTTCCAGCAAGCGCCGCGCCGCTTCCATGCGAAACAACTCGACGGCCTTGGCCGGCATGCGCCCAGTGCGTTGCTTGTAGACGCGGGCGAAGTTGCGCGGGCTCATCTGCGCCTGCTGGGCCAGGCGCTCCACCGACAGGTCAGCCTCTTGCAGGTTGTCGGCGAGCCACAGGTGCAGGCTGTCGAAACCGGCGCTGTCGTCGGTTTGGGCTTGCAACAATTGGCTGAACTGCGCCTGCCCGCCAGGGCGCTTGAGGAATACCACCAGTTCGCGAGCCACTTGCAACGCCACGTCCCGTCCGCAGTCGATCTCCACCAGGGCCAGCGCCAGGTCGATGCCGGCAGTCACCCCCGCTGAAGTCCAGACATTGCCTTGCTGGATAAAGATCGCGTCCATATCCACCACAATTGCCGGGAAACCCTGCTTGAGCATCTCGCACATCGCCCAATGGGTGGCGGCACGGCGCCCGTCGAGCAGGCCGGCCATGGCCAGCAGGAAGGTGCCGCTGCACACCGACGCGGTGCGGGTGGCGGTGCCTGAGGCCACGCGCAGCCAGTCAACCAAGTCGGTGTTGGCCGCCATGGCCTGCTGGATCGCCGGCGCACCGGGCACGATCAAGGTGTCGATGGCGCTGTCGCTGAACTGCGCCAACGCCACGGTCTGCACGCTCAAGCCTTCCGCCGTTTGCATCAATCCGCCCGCCAGGCTCGCGGTGTGCATCGCATAGCCGGGCAAGCCGCGCTCGGCCATGGCCTTGGTTGCGGCCCAGAACACTGTCTGGGCACCCGTCAGGTCGAGCAGGCCCATCTGTGGGTAGGCCAGGAATATCAGGGTGCGCGGCTGGGCGAGGGGGGATGTCATGGGTGGCACGCTCAAGAAAAAGGGAGCAATGGGCTTATTGCAAGTCAGTTAAGGCGAACACCGTACTTGTGGCGAGGGAGCTTGCTCCCGCTGGGCCGCGTAGCGGCCCCAGCTCTTTTTTTAAAAGACTGGGACTGCTACGCAGTCCAACGGGAGCAAGCTCCCTCGCCACAGGTTACTTTTACACTGGCTACTTCTTAATTGACTGTTATTAAGCAATGGGCTTCCCTTGTACCACCTAACGCTTAGTCGCTGTTACGGCTTCCACGTCTGCACATCCTGCGCATCCACCGCCTTGGGCAATAACCCCGCCTTGAAGAACGCGTCGGCGATCTTTTGTTGTTCACCCAACTGGTCCAGCGTCACCGGCTGCACCTGATAACTGCGGTGCGCGTTGGCCGCTTCCACCGTGGCCGCGTCCAGGTTGCCCCACAGCGGGCCGAGTACTTTGGCGGCGTCCTGCGGGTGGGCTTTTACCCACTGGCCGGCCTTGTCCAATTGCTCATAGACGATCTTCAACACGTCGGGATGTGCCTTGGCGTACGGCGTACCGGTCAGGTAGTAACGCTTGTAGCTGGCCAAACCGGCGCCGTCGGCCAGGGTGCGGGTCGGCAGTTGGCGTTGCACGCTGGTAAGGAAGGGTTCCCAGGTGACCCAGGCGTCTACCTTGTTGTTTTCGAAGGCGGCGCGGCCATCGGCGGGAGACAGGTAAGCCGGCTCGATATCGGAAAATGCCAGGCCGGCCTTGGCCAGCGCAGCGATCAACAGATAGTGCGTGCCCGCCGCCTTGGTCACGGCGATTTTCTTGCCTTTAAGGTCGCCCAGTTGCTGGATCGGCGAGTCCTTGCGCACCACGATGGCCTGGGCCGACGGCGAGGGAGCTTCCTGGGCAAAGTAGGTGAGTTTGGCCTGGGCCGCCTGGGCGAAGATTGGCACGGTGTCGGCCACGTCGGCGCTGATGTCCACGTTGCCCACGTTCAGCGCTTCCAGCAGCGGCAGGCCACTGGGGAACTCGTGCCAGCTCACGTCAATGTTGTTGGCCTTGAGGGCTTGTTCCAGGGTGCCCTGGGTTTTCAGCAGGGTGATCAGAGTGGAGGATTTCTGGTAACCGATGCGCACGGTTTGCTGGGCCTCGGCGCTCACGGCGACAGAAAAGGCCAGCAAGCCGAGGACGGCAGCGAGGGGACGGCGTAGGGACATGGCAAGCTCGATCCTGGATGAAATAAATCCGAGCTTAAAGTTCTAAAAATCATTCGTTAAATACTCTTTCGATCTTAGCTTAGGACGCTTTTCCTGCGTTTCGACGAATCGGGCATAACCATAGAGTTATATGTTTCTTTCATAATAATCGGTCGTTTATATAATCGATTTGATTTTATAAAGAGGACATTGGTACATGGATGATTTCGCCCGTCTCACCCGCCGTCGTCTATTGGGCATGGCCGGTATCACGGTGGCCAGCCTGTCGCTGCCACGCTTGGGTTTCGCCGCCGATGAACATGCCGGGCACCACACGACGGCGCAGGAGCCCGCCGGTACGGGTGACTTCATCCGCCTCGACGCGCCACGCAAGTTGAAGCTGGCCGTCAACCTCAATGCCGTGTGCCTGGCCCCGGTGGTCATCGCCCATGGCCAGGGCTTCTTCACCAAGCACAATCTGGATGTGGAACTGGTCAATTTCGGCAACTCCACCGAAGTGCTGCTGGAAGCCATTGCCACCGGCAAGGCCGATGCGGGCGTGGGGATGGCGCTGCGCTGGCTCAAGGCGCTGGAGCAGGGGTTTGACGTGAAGCTCACCGCCGGCACCCACGGCGGTTGCCTGCGTTTGCTCAGTGCGGTGAACGGCACGGTCACCAAACTTGAAGACCTCAAGGGCAAGGCCATTGGCGTCACCGACATGGCCAGCCCGGATCGCAATTTCTTCTCGATCCTGCTGAAGAAGCACGGGGTCGACCCGGTACGTGATGTGGAGTGGCGCCTGTACCCCGCCGACCTGCTCGGCACTGCGCTGGAGCGCGGCGAAGTGCAGGCCGTGAGCGGCAGTGACCCGTTCATGTACCGCCTGATCAAAGCCGGCACGGCGCGGGAGCTGTCCACCAACCTGGTGGAGGAATACGCCAACCTCAGCTGCTGCGTGGTCGGTGTCACCGGCAAGTTGGTGCGCGAGGACAAGCGCGTGGTCGCGGCGCTGACCCAGGCCATTCTGGAAGCCCACGACTATTCCGTGCAGCACCCGGAGGAGGTCGCTAAAGGCTTCCAGGCTCATGCGCTGAACACGTCGGTGGAGGAAGTGCAGGCGATTCTTCACGACCACACCCATGGCCATCACGCGGTAGGTGCAGCCCTGACCCAGGAAATCACCACCTACGTCACCGACCTCAAAACCGTCGAAGTGATCAGTAAAGGCACCGACCCGGTGGAGTTTGCCAAGGAGATCACCGCCGATGTCTTCAGCTGACGCCACCCGCCTCAATCCGCCCTTGACCCTCAGGTTCTGGGGGCAGGGCATTGCCGTGGTGGCCGCCTGGTTGGCCGTTGCGTTGTTGATCAGCTACTGGCCCAACGCAATACGCAACTGGCCGATGACCCAAGGCCTAGCCAATGTATGCGTGGCCGTGGCGGGGGTATTCGTGGTGCTGGGCGTGGTGGGGCGCCGGGTTTCCCGGTTGGGCACACGCCTGCGCCGCGCTGGGCCGTGGCTGATCGCCTTGCCGATATTGCTGGCGATTTGGGAACTGCTCACCGCCAAACTGGCGTGGTTACCCGTGCCTTTTTTCGCGCCGCCCCAGGCGCTGCTGGCCGTGTATATCGAAGACTATGCCCGCCTGGCTGACAGCCTGTGGCATTCAGCGTTGTTGCTGGGCTCGGGTGTGGCGCTGGGCGCGATCAGCGGATTTATCGCCGGTGTGGCGATCGGTTGGTCCACGCGTATCGGTTACTGGCTGCACCCGGTGCTGCGCATCCTCGGTCCGGTGCCGTCGACCGCGTTGTTGCCGTTGTGTTTTTTTCTGTTCCCCAGCAGTTGGAGCGCCAGCGTATTCCTGATCGCCCTGGCCACCTGGTTTCCGGTCACAGTGCTCACTTGGTCCGGTGTGGCCAGCGTGGATAAAGCCTATTACGACGTGGCGCGCACCCTCGGCGCCAAGCAGGGCTTTTTGATTTTCAAAGTGGCGATTCCAGCGGCGTTGCCCCATGTGTTTGTCGGCCTGTTCATGGGCCTGGGCGCTTCGTTTTCGACCCTGGTCGTGGCGGAAATGATGGGGGTCAAATCCGGTATCGGCTGGTACCTGCAATGGGCTCAGGGCTGGGCCGCCTACGCCAACATGTACGCCGCACTGTTGATCATGGCGTTGGCCTGCTCGGGGTTGATCACCGGGTTGTTCCTGGTGCGTGACCGCCTGCTGGCCTGGCAAAAAGGAGCGATGAAATGGTAGCCCTGGCACCCGCAGTTCCGGCGCCGGAAGGCTTGGCGCTGCGTATCGAAAATTTAAGCCATGGTTTTGCCCTCGATGGGCAGCATCTGCCGGTGTTGGAGCGGGTTTCGCTGGACGTGGCGCCGGGGGAATTCGTCGCGCTGCTGGGGCCTTCGGGCTGCGGCAAGTCGACCTTACTACGCCTGGTGGCGGGGTTGGAGCCGGCGGATTCGGGCCGCTTGCTGGCGGATGGTCAGGCCATCACCGGCCCGGACCCGAGCCGCGTGGTGGTGTTCCAGGACCCCACGCTCTACCCGTGGCGCCGTGTATGGGACAACGTCGCGGTGGGCCTGGAAGCCCAGGGCCTGCTCAAGACCCATTCGGCCAAGGTCGATGAGGCGCTGGGTAAAGTCGGCCTCAGCGAATTTGCCCGGGCCTACCCCCGGCAGTTATCCGGTGGCATGGCGCAGCGTGTCGCACTCGCCCGTGCGTTGGTCAACCAGCCGCAGTTGCTGATCCTCGACGAGCCCCTGGGCAAGCTGGATTCGTTGACCCGTATCACCATGCAAAAAGAGCTGATCGATCTGTGGCAGCGCCAGGGCTACACCGCGTTGCTGGTGACCCATGATGTGGAAGAAGCCTTGTTGTTGGCCAACCGTGTGATTGTGTTCAGTGACCGCCCGGCGAAGATCCAGGCGCAATTGACCATCGACAGGCCATACCCACGGCATCGGGATGATCCCTACCTGGTGGACCTGCGGCGGCAAATACTCGGCCTGCTGGGGTTGGGTGAAAACTGGTAGGGTGGTGGCTCAGCTCAGCACAATTTGAACGAAGGTCGTTGGCTTTAGGCAGCGCTATATCAATATTTTTCTGAGGCTTCGATTGCGTCCAGAAATTTTATGTTAATAAATTTGAAGAAGATGAGCATCTCGTGAAGCTCCAGGTTTTTTTGATCGGTTGTAAGACTTGCTGGTGTGGCATGCATGAGCGTGCTGGTAAAGGTGTAGATATACCCGTACTCATCACCCATTCCGACGAATTTTGCCATTTTGCTCCACGACCAAGGTGTTGATGCCAAGGCTTTTATGTCGTCAGGAAGTGCACTGACGAAGCTGGCCTTTTCCTTTTTGATAGCTTTGATTGAGGCTTTGACCTGAGGCATCGCCTCGGCTTCAAGCATACTGGCGACCGTTGAATAACCTAAGTGCACCGCCTGATCTGCATAGATGGAAAATTTACGGGCGGCTACGTTGTCAATCATCTGCGTAGCGCGGTGATAGACCGTCGCAGATTCGCTTCTGGCCTTTTCAACGTCTTCCATCGTTTCCAATCGCAGCAACTCTTCTGAGAGCCAGTCGGATTGCTGTTTATCAAGATCATTGAGTAAGTGTATTTCTCGCACAAGTTGCTTTCTTTGGTCTTCCCAGTGGTTGAGTTGTGTGTCTATGAGCTGGGAAGCGTATACGAGCCCGTAACGGGGGTCTGTCTCGAACAATTTCAGCCATACGCTCGCTTCGAAAGTGTAGCGGGTGACAGTAAGGACGCTCATGGTTTCAATAAAACTCAAGTTCTGTTCAGTGAACAATCTCAGTTTTACAAGGATTTCGCCCGTAACTGACTGGCACCAACTGTTGTAATCGTTCTTGTTGAAACTTTCTTTGAATTGCGTTGTGCGAATGCGTTTGGCTGCTGCGTCTATAGTGGGCGCCATCGCCTTGATGGAGTGCACCAAGTGCTTCAGCTTGTTTTCAAGTTCCATGATATTTGTATTCCTTGTGTAGATTGTTTTGGGCAGGGAAGTCTTGGTTGCTTGTTTCGCTAAAAGGGGGTGGAGGTTTAGCGGGGTGCGCGATCAGGATTGCATTTTGATTTTTGAATAAAGGCGTAATGATATCATTTGGCGCTGGAATGCCGTCAAATAGAAGCTCCCGTTTCAGAATTCCCTGGGTCTAGATGCCATTTCAGGTATCCTCCGCCCCCCGTTTATCACCCATTCAAACACCCATGACCGGACAAGACATGCAGGCGATGCTCGCGTCGATCCTAGACGAAGTGCGTCCACTGATCGGCCTCGGCACAGTCGCCGACTACATCCCCGCACTGGCCGATGTGCCGCCCAACCAATTAGGCATCGCGGTGTACGGCAACGATGGCTCCGCCTATTGGGCTGGCGACGCCGATACGCTGTTCTCGGTGCAAAGCATTTCCAAGGTATTCAGCCTGGTACAGGCCATCGACCACGGTGGCGAAACCATCTGGGAGCGTCTGGGCCATGAGCCTTCGGGGCAGCCGTTCAACTCGCTGGTGCAACTGGAGTTCGAACGCGGCCGACCGCGTAATCCGTTTATCAACGCAGGCGCGCTGGTGATCTGCGACATCAACCAATCGCGCTTCGCCGTGCCGATCCTGTCGATGCGCGACTTTGTGCGGCGCCTGTCGGGTAACCCGCAGATCCTGGTCGACAGCGTGGTCGCTGAGTCGGAAGCGCAACACGGCGCGCGCAACGCGGCCATGGCCTACCTGATGAAATCCTTCGGCAATTTCCACAACGACGTGGACGCGGTGCTGCACAGCTATTTCAACTATTGCGCGCTGCAAATGAGCTGCCTGGATTTGGCCCGTGCGTTCAGCTTTCTGGCCAATGAAGGGGTGAGCGCCCACAGCGGCGAGCAGGTCCTGACGGCGCGTCAGACCAAGCAGGTCAACTCGATCATGGCCACCAGCGGGCTGTACGACGAGGCCGGCAATTTTGCCTACCGCGTAGGGCTGCCGGGCAAGAGTGGGGTGGGCGGCGGGATCGTCGCGGTGGTGCCGGGGCAATTTACCGTGTGCGTGTGGTCGCCGGAGTTGAATGCAGCGGGGAACTCGCTGGCGGGGATCAAGGCGTTGGAGTTGTTGAGTGAGCGGATTGGGTGGTCGGTGTTTTGAGTGGGCACAGGATCCTGCAGCATCACTGATCTACGGTGGGAGGGGCGGTGCGACGATTCGACTTGCCCCTCCCACATTTTGTACTTCATTGATTTCGAGGGTGTTGTTCGATCAGGTCACCGGATGAGCCTGATCCAATGCTTTGTCCACCAACAGTTGCACACTTTCGAGCATGCGGCAGATACCCAGCGCTACATTGCGTTGAGCGCCATCGACTTCAAAGGCGAGATGGGCGGCGATGTCGTTGAGGCTGGCCAGGTCTTGTGAGGCATTGGCCAACAGGGTTTCAGTGTTCAGGTCGGGGTGGAGGGTGAAGGGGGTGGTTGGGGGATTTGGACTGTCTTTGATCATGGTGGAGTTCCTAAGATTAGTGGAGCTGCCAGCGTTCGCGGTCAAACGAAGAGGGTGGCAGCTGTACGCGGGTTGACCGACCGGCAATCAAAGGAAATCCGGCATACCCGAAGGTATCCCGCGTACAGCCGCCGCGACACGATACCTCAGGCATAAAAAAAACGCCTGAAATAGGTTTTGGCGCAACAGTACTTTAATTAATCGGACGGTCAAATCCGGCCGCTGAATGAGCAGCGACGGCGAAGAGGTTAGCCAGCGAAGTTCCGAGGAGCAACCTGAAAGCCTTGTGGGAAATCTCTGAGCCAACACTGTTCACCTGTGGGAGGGGGCAAGCCCTAATGTCAGTCAGTTAAGAGGCTGGAAGGATAAAAATTAACCTGTGGCGAGGGAGCTTGCTCCCGCTGGACTGCGCAGCAGGCCCATTTTTTGGGGCCGCTTCGCGTCCCAACGGGAGCAAGCTCCCTCGCCACAGGTACAGTGTTTGCCTTAACTGACTGGCATTAGGGCTTGCCCCCTCCCACATTGTTTTGTGGTGTTTGTTGGGGTGAGGTCAACTCACGTTGAGTCGATCCAGCAGGCTATACCATGCCACCCCTGCGCCGATGTAGAAGCGCTGCAAGCCATGCATCGGCAAGCGCTGCAACGGTGTGACCGGGTAGGCGAAGTCGGCCTTGCTGTCGCATAGGCGCGCGGCCAGTTGCTGGCCCAGGCTGGTACATAACGCGATGCCGCGACCATTGCAGCCCAATGCCAACGTCAGCCCCGGCGCCGGTTCGTGAACATGGGGCATGAAGTCGCGGGTGATCGCGATACGCCCGGCCCAGCGGTACTCGAACTCCAACGGGCCGAGCTGGGGAAACAGCAGCGCCAGGGATCGCTCGAGGTGGGCGAAGTCTGTGGGCGCAGTGGGGTCGTTGAACAGCCCGCGTCCGCCCATCAACAAACGGCCATGGCTGTCTTTGCGAAAGTACAGCAGCAGGCGTTGTGCGGTGGACACCGTTTCCTGGCCCGGCAAGATGCTCTCGGCGGCGCGCCCGGTCAACGGTTTGGTGGCGACAATAAAACTGTTGGCCGCCAGGATGCTTTGGGCCATGCCCGGCCATAGGTTGCCGCTGTAGCCATTGGTGGCCAGCACCACTTGATCGGCGTTCACCTGCGCGCCAGTTGCAGTGGTCAATTGCCAGCCCGACGCCTGGCGCTGCAACCCGTTCACTGCGCTTTGCCCGTGGATCCGTACGCCTGCCGCCAACGCCGCCGCCACCAGCCCACGGGCATACGCCAATGGCTGGATCGCCCCGGCGCGGCCATCCAGCCAGCCGCCGGCAAAGGCCGAGCTGCCCATGCGCGAGGCCACGGCATAAGCGTCCAGCCGCTGCACCGGCACACCGCGTCGCGCCCATTGTTCGGCGCGGGCGTGCAGCCCGGCCACGCCTTTTTCGGTGTACGACACCTGCATCCAACCCTTGCGCACCGGCGCGCAATCGATGCCGTGACGTTCGATCAGCTTGAACACCAAATCTGCTGAATTCGATACCGTCGAGATCAAGGGTTCGGCACGTTCCGCGCCATACCTCTGCACCAGTTGTTCCGGGTCATATTTGAGCGTTGGATTGACCTGCCCACCATTGCGCCCGGACGCGCCCCAACCCGGCTCATTCGCTTCCAGTACGCACACGCTGACGCCGCGCTCGGCCAGGTGCAGCGCCGTCGACAAACCGGTGTACCCGGCGCCGACAATCGCCACATCCACCTTCAGCGACTCACTCAATGCCGGGGTTGGCACCGCCGCCGGCGCAGTCGCTGACCACAAAGACTTCATGACAGGCTCCGCGTATCGCCAGTAGGGTGCAGCACGCGGCGCAGGAAATCCTGGGTGCGCGGTTGCTGCGGGTTGCCCAGCACGTCTTCGGCCGGGCCGCTTTCGACGATGTAGCCGCCATGCAAAAAGCACACGCGGTCGGCCACTTCGCGGGCAAAGCCCATTTCGTGGGTGACCACGATCATGGTCATGCCTTCATCGGCGAGGGTGCGCATCACCGCCAGCACATCGCCCACCAGTTCAGGGTCCAATGCCGAGGTGGGTTCGTCGAACAGCATGGCGTCGGGTTTCATCGCCAGGGCGCGAGCGATGGCCACGCGCTGTTGCTGACCGCCGGACAGTTGTTCCGGGTAGGCATCGGCCTTGGCGCTCAGGCCGACTTTTTCCAGCAGCACCAAGGCTTCTTCGCGGGCCTGCTTCGGCGGTTCGCCTTTGACGTACACCGGGCCTTCCATCACGTTTTCCAGCACCGTGCGGTGCGGGAACAAGTTGAAGCGTTGGAACACCATGCCCATGCGGCTACGCAGGGCGTGCACGCTCTTGCTGGCGCGCTGTACGGTTTCGCCGAACACGTTGATGACGCCACCATCGTAGGCTTCCAGTGCATTGATGCAGCGCAGCAGGGTGGACTTGCCCGAGCCCGAGGGGCCGATCAGGCACACCACTTCGCCCTTGGCCACGTCCAGGTCGACGCCGTGCAGCACGCGGTGGCTGCCGTAGTGTTTTTGCAGTTGGCGGATCTCGATCATGCTTTTTTCCTCCGGCCCAGGTGTTGTTCCATGCGGCGCAGGCCATACACCAACGGCAGGCTCATCAGCAGGTAGAGCAGGGCGACCAGGGTGTAGACGGTCATGTTCTGGAAGGTCGACGAGGCGATCAGTTGGCCCTGGCGGGTCATCTCCGCCACGGTGATAGTGGACACCAACGACGAGTCCTTGAGCATCATCACCAGCGTGTTGCCGTAGGGTGGCAAGGCGATGCGAAACGCTTGCGGCAGGATCACCCGGCGCATCATCAGCACCGAGCGCATGCCCAGTGCCTCGGCGGCCTCACGCTGGCCCTGTTCCACCGCGATGATGCCGGTGCGGAAGTTCTCTGCCTGGTACGCCGAGTAGGCGATGCCCATGCCGATCACACCGGCATAGAACGCGGTGAGGTGCACGCCCATGTCCGGCAGCACGAAGTAGATGTAGAACAGCTGCACGATGATCGGCAGGCCACGGATCACGTTGATGATGGTGCTGGCGATCCATGACAGCGCACGGATCGGCGACAGTTTGAGCAACGCCAGCACCAGGCCGATGGCACTGCTGAGCAGGAACGACAGCACGGTGATCTGGATCGTGACCCAGGCGCCTTGCAGCAGGATCGGCAAGAAGTCCTGGGCGTTTTGCAGGAATTCGCTCAGGTTCATGGGCGCACCTGGGCATCAAGCCCCCACTTCTTGAGGATGTTGTCCAGGGTGCCGTCGGCCTTGATGCTGGCGATGGCCGTGTTCAGGCGCTCGAGGGTTTGCGTGTCGCCCTTGCGCGTCACCAGGCACACTTCGCCGACGTGGGTCGGGTGGTAGTCGGCGGCCAGTTTCACGCCTTTGAACAGCTTCTGGCGGATCTGGTAGGCGACCACCGGTTGGTCACCTACGGCCGCCTTGATACGACCCAGGGACAGGTCGCGGACCATCTCGCCGATGGAATCGTAGGTGCGGATCTCCTTGAAGATGCCGAGCTTGTTCAACTGGTCGTAGAAAATGGTGCCGGCCTGCACGCCGACGATTTGATCCTTGAGCGGCAGCAAGTCCGGGTAGGCGGCGTTATCGTCGGCATTGATGATCAGGCCTTCACCGTAGGCGTACACCGGTGCGCTGAAATCGACGACTTTGGTGCGTTCCTCGGTCTTGAGCATGCCGGCGGAAATAAAGTCCAGCTTGCCGGAGGTGAGGGAGGGGATCAGTGCGGCAAAGTTGGTCTGTTCGATCTGGCTGGTAAAGCCGCCAGCCTTGCCCACGGCCTCGGCCACATCGACCATCACGCCCTGGATGCTGTTGCTCTTGATGTCGAGGAAGGTAAACGGCGAACCGCTGGCCGTTGCACCGACTTTGTAAGAGGACGCACTTTCTGCGTGCACGGCGCTGGCGCAGAGCGTGGCGCAAACGGCAAAGGCAAGGCGGCGAAACAAGGGCGAAAGACTGTTCATCGGGTTACTCCAGAAGGAAAACGGATCGTCAGTACCGCAAGCGGCTGGGGATGAAAACGCAAGCTCTATGCCATTTTGATTAATAAAAATCGTATATCGCTTCTTAAAATCGACAAAATGAACCATTCGTATCGATATGCGATATTTTGTGGTCTATTTTTGTGATTTGCGGTAGAAATGTCGCCACGCCTGATCGATCAAACCCGCGAGTTCGCCATGTCCGAAGAACGCAACAGTTTGCACAACCAATCCCTGGAAAAAGGCCTGTCGGTACTCAAGGCATTCAGCGCACAGCGCCGTAGCATGAGCCTTGCAGAGGTGGCCGAGGCTGCCGGCATGACCAAAAGCTCGGCCCAACGCATGGTGTTTACCCTCGAAAGCCTGGGTTACCTTCGGAAACACTCCCGCACACGTCATTACCAACTCACACCTCGGGTGTTGGAGTTGGGCTTCAGTTATTTGGATGCACACTCGTTGATCGAGGTGGCCAATCCGTTTTTGTCGGAGTTGACCCGGTTGACGGGGGAGACCTCGTGTCTGACTGAACCTGCGGGCTATGACATGACCTATATCGCGCGATTCGTCAGCTCGGGCTTTGTGCCGGTGCATATGCCGATCGGCTCGCGGGTCCCGATGTATTGCACGGCGTCGGGGCGCGCGTATTTGAGCGCGCTGCCGGTGGATGAGGCGGTGGTGTTGATCGAGAACAGCCAGCGTATTGCCCACACCAGCCAGACGCTGACTGACGTTGAGCAGATTCTGGAGTCGCTGCAACAGGTGCGCGAGCAGGGCTACGCGGTGAATGGCCAGGAGTTGTTCCTGGGTGATATGACCATTGGCGCGCCGGTGTTGGGTGCGAATGGCCGGCCGGTGGCGGCGGTGCATGTGGTGGCGCCGACCAGCCGGTGGAGCAGGGCGGATGCCGAGAAGCAGCTGGCGCCGGCGTTGTTGCAGTGTTCAAGGGCGCTGAGTAATTCGGCGCGCAATTTGGAGTGAACTGACACCTCACGGCCTCCATACCCAATGACTCCGCAGGTGCGACAGTGCCTGCGGTGGTATCGCAGCCACTGTCGGGGAAACTTCAGGTTAGTGCTGAAATCATCTGTTTTATTACAAACGGCCACTTGCATAAATAGCTTATTTTAGACATTCGAGGATCGCTGCATGAGGGCAATCAAGATATTTTTGGAAAAAAGTCCGATCTAAGGACGCGTCAGATTGTTCATCGAGTATATGATTGTACAACTTGATACTTCTAAATCCTGCTTGGGTAAGTGCATCGGTCATGGCAGTCATTGACCAGTAGTGAGCAATGATCTCTTCTTTGATTACCGATTTCTCCCAATGCTCATTTATCATATTGCCGAAGGCCGGCGGGAATAATTCTAACAGTAATTCCTCACCCTCCTCACGGTCTGGGATGCTCTTGTTGAGGGCTGAAAGTCGAAAGCCATAGTTTTGGTAGTAATTTCTGTCAGAATGAAAGTGTGGATGGATAGGCAGGGATACCAACCGGCCACCGGGCCGCAGCAGATTGTACATTTGAGCACACATGGTCGTCAGTTCATGAAGCGTTGTTGCATAGGGCATGACGTAGACGGCCAGTACCAAATCAAATTGTTTATTGAGGTTGTCCCCAAGAGTAGACGTGAAGGTAATTCTGAGATTTTTTTTTGCGGCATGCGTCCTCGCATAAGTAAGCATGTCTTCGGAGGTATCGTAGCCTAGGACTTTACGTGCACCTCGTTTAGCAAGCCGCTCGGTATAAATGCCAGGGCCGCAGCCATAGTCTAAAACATCTCTATCACATAAATTCTTCTCTATTAATCTCATGACTGACGGAACCTCTACGTGTTTACGAAGAGGCCAATCAAGCATGCTTGCATAGAGTTTGGCAAGATTATCGAATTGATGATTCATCGTCGGCTCCAGGGGAGGTGTAACTCAACCAAAAATATTGAGTGGGTCGTGAAGGTTTTTGAGTTTCAGAAGCTTCTTCCAGTGTTTACTGCTATAGCACCTGTGAATAAGGTGCGCGCGGCCCTCTCGATCAAATTCATTAAGATAATGACTGCTCGAAAAAGGCGAAAGCTCTTCGTAGAGTTCGTAGAGCCAATCACGATTCGCTATGTCATCATGTTTGTTGCTCCACTGTGTATAGGTGGAGATGAAAAAAGAACCCTTGGCCGAATAGGCAGCGTCGGGATAGTCATGCGCAGGCCTCCAGATAATTAATGCTTGTGTTTGCTTTGAAGGGACGATTGAGAAGTGCTTGAGCAGAATATTCGCAGCTTTCGAAGGGTGGTAGGTGAGGATGTTGTCTGACCTCCAGCGTGCACAGGTGCGCAGGTTGGTAGTTTGGGTAAAGATATCTTCGACTTCTATTTTTTTAGGGTAAGTATGTTGAAGTGGTATAGGTAACTTCACGTGTGTTGTAAATGAGGAGTACATTTTTCGTGCACCCATCTCGTCACTGGCAAAAGCAAGTGTGCTCAGAACGGCAAGGTGACTTTCATCATCAGATGAACAAGGCGCACTCGCTGCTTCAGAAGTCGAAATTAGACTGACCATAATTTGTAGCGCTCTGGAAATTTTAGTAGCGCCGTCCTTGATGGCTTCGACGACTGTCGGCAGGTCACTTGCTTTGAAAAAAAAAGTACTGGCGGCTATGTATTTTTTTACCGGATAGCACCTCAAATGGAAACGAACAACGACAAAAAATAACGCAGCCCCACCTCCTCGGGCGGCCCATAAATACTCAGGCGAGTGGTCTGGCGTCGAAAGAATTTTTTCGCCGGTTGCTGTGATGACTTCGACCGCTTCGATATTGAAGGTGCTCATGCCTCCCCATTCAGCACAGTTGATGCCCTGACCTCCACCAACTAAAAATCCAGCCAGCGTAACATCCCCCCCATGTCCGACTGGAAAGGCCAGGCCTACAATGGACAATGCGTCGTGTAATTGTCGCGAGGTGACACCTGCATCTGCATAAGCAAGGGAGGCTTCATTGTCGATTTCGAGAGTTTTAAAGCATGACATGTCAAGCAATAGGTGATCCTTTTTAAGGAAGCAAACAGAGTATGAATGCCCGCCTGTCTTGCAGGAGACTTGCAGCCCATTGGCGCATGCGTAACTCAGTGTGTTAATGATATCGATCTCTGAGTGTGCAACTACGATCGCAATGGGATAGCGTTCAGGTAAATAACCGTTCCAGGCCGATTGCACTCTATGCTTTTCAAATTCAGGGTCTGTTCGCCAATAAATGGGACCTGTGTTGTGGGTTAAATCACTGACGGCGGGAATGCTCATAATTTAAACTCTTCTTTGGGGTTCCCAATAATTGAAAAAAGAGGTAGTGGAGAAAATCCGAGCCGCGTTTTGATTTTTGTATTGAGGCGCCCCATTTCTACCCTGGTTATTTTATGCGCGAAGGCATATTGGTAGGCTTCTGCAACGAGTATGGTGAATGGGCTGAATTTGACATCGTCATACGTCATCCCAGCACACCACATATGTAAAGTGGCTTCTTCAAGAAAACAGATAAATCCAGCGATAAGCTGATCGTCCTGTCGAACTGTAAAAGTCCTTACCATATCCCCGCAGCAGGTGACAAAGTCAAATAACGGTTTCTCCGGAAAATAATGGGGTGTTCCATGTCGGGCAGTTGTTCTTTGACACAGTGTTACCAACTCTGGAAGGGTGGTCAAAGGTGGCGCTTCAATTATAATCTTGGCGTTACTTTCAGAAAATCGCCTTAGTTGGCGCTTCATTTCTCGACGCCCGTCGGCGGGTAGCTCTTCTACCAGTAATTCGAAATTGTTTTTTTTGACAATATCCAGATAGAAACGATCGAGCATGAAGCGCGTTTGCATTCCTGATGCCTGTGCCGCTGTAATTAGAGAGGTGTCGCAGGTGTTGAGGAAACCGAAATACTCGGCTTCCCACTCGCAAGCAATTTTATGTTGAGCATTTAATAATTTTCCTGTGTGTTCTTTTTTATCGTTTGTTGCAATGATTTTCGTGTCGTAGCAGTGCATGACGTGGCTGAATAGTCCAGTGCCTTGTTCCGAAAAACTGATACTCGCAGTGTTGGCCAATAGCCCAAAAGGGTCAATTTGTTGTGCGGTTTGCAGGTAACAGGGCATAAAGGCGCTGGGCTGACCATTGAGGTAAGCCATAAAATAAATAATGCGTAACGGAGGTAGTAATGGAAAATGTTCTGCGGCTTTCAAAAAGCGCGGGTCATAGAATGCCGGGGTGTCAACATTTGAAATTAACTGAACGTACTCGTCAGTAGGGATGTCTTCAAATTTTTCGAAAGTGATAATCTCGATGGTCATGTCTTTAATTCCAGTTCAGTATGACTTTTGCGGCCTTTCCCTCTTTCAGCAAAGTAAAGCCCTGTTCGAACTGATGTGCCGCCAAGCGATGACTTATCACATTTTTTACATTTAACCCTGCTTCCAGCAGGTTGAACATTTTTCGCCAGGTATCGAAAATCTCCCGACCATATACCCCTTTTATTAGGAGGCCTTTTGTGACAATGCTAGACCATTTCAAATTGATCATTTTGGAGGGCAAGCCCAATGAGGCGATCTTTCCTCCCTGTACGAGACTGTCAATCATCTGAGAGATGGCGGATGACGAACCGCTCATTTCCAACCCAATATCGAAGCCTTCACTGATTCGTAAAGTCTGCATAATACTTTTTAAGTCTTGTGTCGTTGTGTTTACGGTTACGCAGTCGCTAACTGTCTTTTTGGCAATGTCCAGTCGGGTTTGCGAAATATCCGTTATGACTATATGGTCTGCGCCAACATGTCGTGCGATAGCCGCGGCCATTATGCCGATGGGGCCGGCGCCAGTAATAAGGACGTTTTCGCCAGACAAATCAAATGACAGCGCGCAATGCACTGCATTTCCCAAGGGATCAAGGATAGCGGCTAGTTCATCATCGATATGATCCGGAAGTGCTACGACATTTGAAGCGGGAAGCTCAATGTATTGCGCGAAGGCGCCATGGCGAGTAACACCGACACAGTTTGCAAAGGCGTCAAGATGCGGTCGACCACTACGGCCAGCCCTGCTGTTCATGTTGACGATATGACCTTCGCCGGACACTCGCGTTCCAATAGAAAACTGCCTGGCGTTACTGCCCGTCTTTATGACTTCACCACAAAACTCGTGGCCAATTATGAGGGGTAGTGGGATTTTTTCTTGAGCCCATTCATCCCAGTTCCATATGTGTACATCTGTACCGCATATGCCAGTGTTTTTTACTTTTATTAATACGCTATCAGCAGAAAGAGTAGGCATTTTTGTTTGCCTAAGCCATAGCCCTTCGGTAGCTTGATCCTTAATAAGTGCGTACATGTGAGTCTCGCTTCTAGTTAAAGATTTTCTGAGTGTCATGATCCATGTGGTAGCGGTAAAAAATCTGGGATTGATGCAAGCGTAAAGACTAGGGTTTTTATATTAGAAACTTGGGGAAAAGCTAACTGTGAGAAATGACAGTCTTTTAGAATTTTTCGTAATAAACGTAATTTTTTTGATCTTTGGCTTTCTGAGAAGTCCAGAAAACTCAGTCAGTTCCTTTTGGAAGGATCGAAAAACTGGCCGACCTCGCCGCAGCCTTGAGGTATCCACTGATGACATTCCTTTTGGGGTGGCAAAATGTCACAGTCGAACGGGGGAATGTGTGGAGTATCAAGGATGGGGGCGATTCATAAAGGCATGTCTTGAGCACAATGCTGTTACAGAAGCTGCCAGGATTGGGGGAGGGGTTGGCCACTGTTGATTACATGACCGAAGTCATCGCTTATGTCGCCCGTCATTCTCAATCATTGACACAAAAGTCCAAACTGTGTCGGGCACACGTAGGCAATCTTGACTTCAAGGGGTTCTTTCTACGTGTGAGTCAATATTGCAAGAGGGTGCTGCCCGTGGCTCCCCACGTTGATTGGGTTGCGTTGTGGGGCGGTGATGTCGCGACCTGGCTATATCCGCCGCGGAGCGCGTTCAGGGATGATATGCGCGATGGCATGTGAGTCATCGAGTTTTATCAGAACACTTATCTCTGGGATAACAGCAAAGCGAAGCAGTTTTTTGGAGGGCTGCGGTATTGAGGCATCGTTGCTCTGCGGCGAGGTGCTGGCGCGCTATCTTCAGCGGCTTAAACGGTTGCAATACAAGGCATGAGGTAAGGTGCGCCCATCCAGGCGCACCTTGTTTTCAAATGCCTATCAGGCAATCGCATCCCAAGCACGATCACCGTGCTCGTCCTTGATACGCGTCGGCAAGCCCATCACGTCCAGCGCCTTCAGGAACGGCTCAGCGGGCAGTTCCTCGACGTTGGCCATGCGTTGCACGTCCCACTCGCCACGGGCGACCAGCAGCGCAGCGGCGACCGGTGGCACGCCTGCGGTGTAGGAGATGCCTTGGCTGTCGGTCTCAGCGAACGCTTCTTCGTGGTCAGCTACGTTGTAGATGAACACTTCACGCGCCTTGCCGTCCTTGGTGCCTTTGACCAGGTCTCCGATGCAGGTTTTGCCGGTGTAGCCAGGTGCCAGCGAAGACGGGTCGGGCAGCACGGCCTTGACCAGTTTCAATGGCACCACTTCCAGGCCTTCGGCGGTGGTCACCGGTTTTTCGGAGAGCAGGCCGAGCTTGTTCAGCACGGTGAACACGTTGATGTAGTGCTCGCCAAAGCTCATCCAGAAACGCACGTTGGGCACGTCGAGGTTTTTCGACAGTGAGTGCACTTCATCGTGGCCGGTGAGGTAGAGGTTCTGCGAACCGACGACCGGCAGGTCATCGGTGCGTTTGACTTCGAACATGGTGTTGCTGGTCCACTGGCTGTTCTGCCAGCTCCACACCTGTCCGGTGAACTCGCGGAAGTTGATTTCCGGGTCGAAATTGGTGGCGAAGTATTTGCCATGGGAGCCGGCATTGACGTCGAGAATGTCGATCGAATCAATGCGGTCGAAATGCTGTTGCTGCGCCAACGCGGCATACGCGTTGACCACACCCGGGTCGAAGCCCACGCCAAGGATGGCCGTGATGTTCTTCTGTTTGCACTCTTCCAGGTGGTTCCACTCGTAGTTGCCGTACCACGGCGGGGTCTCGCAGACCTTGCCCGGCTCTTCGTGGATAGCGGTGTCGAGGTAGGCCACGCCCGTGTCGATGCAGGCACGCAGTACCGACATGTTGAGGAACGAGGAACCGACGTTGATGACGATCTGCGATTCGGTCTCGCGGATCAGGGCCTTGGTCGCTTCCACGTCCAGGGCGTTCAGCGCGAAGGCTTGGATGTCCGCAGGCACCTTGAGGCTACCCTTGGCCTTGACGCTGTCGATGATGGCCTGGCATTTGGAGATGTTGCGCGACGCGATAGCAATACGACCGAGTTCGTCGTTGTGCTGCGCGCACTTGTGGGCCACCACCTTGGCGACACCTCCTGCACCAATGATAAGAACGTTCTTTTTCAATTGCTTTATCTCTCCTTTATCCGCCAGCTTACGAAAGGCTGGACAGGTAGTCGTCGTAACCAAATTCACGAACCACCTCGACGGTACCGTCAAGTTGTTTCACTACGATGGACGGCATTTTCAGGCCGTTGAACCAGTTTTTCTTGACCATGGTGTAGCCTGCGGTGTCGATGAACGACAGCCGATCGCCGATGGCCAGCGGACGATCAAATTGATACTCGCCGAAGATGTCCCCGGCCAGGCAGGATTTGCCGCACACCATGACGGTGTGTTCGCCATCGCTCGGCGCCAGCTTGGCGTTGAGGCGATAGATCAGCAGGTCCAGCAGGTGGGCTTCGATGGAGCTGTCTACCACGGCGAGGTTTTTGCCGTTGTAGAGGGTGTCGAGCACGGTGACTTCCAGGGAAGCGCTATTGGTGATCGCCGCTTCGCCGGGTTCCAGGTAGACCTGCACGCCGTATTTTTCGGAGAACCCTTTCAAGCGGGCGCAGAACGCGTCCACTGCATAATCTTCGCCGGTGAAGTGGATGCCGCCGCCAAGGCTGACCCACTCGACCTTGTGCAGCAGGTCGCCGAAACGTTCTTCGATGGTGCCGAGCATTTTGTCGAACAGGCTGAAGTCGCCGTTCTCGCAGTTGTTGTGGAACATGAAGCCGGAGATCTGATCAATCACGCCTTCGATCTTCACCGGGTCCCATTCGCCCAGGCGGCTGAATGGACGCGCCGGGTCGGCCAGCAGGTAATCGGAGCTGCTCACTTGCGGGTTCACGCGCAGGCCACGAGTCTTGCCTTCGGAACGCTCGGCAAAACGCTGCAGCTGGCTGATGGAGTTGAAGATGATCTTGTCGCAGTTATCCAGCATCTCTTCGATTTCATCGTCGGCCCAGGCCACGCTGTAGGCGTGTGCTTCACCTTCGAACTTCTGGCGACCCAGCTTCAACTCATACAGCGACGACGACGTGGTGCCGTCCATGTATTGCTGCATCAGGTCGAACACCGACCAGGTCGCAAAGCACTTGAGCGCCAGCAACGCCTTGGCGCCGGATTGCTCGCGCACGTAGGCAATCTTCTGCATGTTGACCAGAAGCTTCTGTTTATCGATGAGGTAATACGGCGTTTTGATCATTTTTGAGAGCCTGCGGCGGTGCCTGCCAAAAAAGGACACGCATTGTGCCCGCACTTGGGGCGAATCGAAAGGTTAGTGGGCGGATTTTGCTGCGCCCTATTTTCGACCCTACCGATTGAGTATGACTATCTATGGATGTACACCGGTTAAATGTGGGAGGGGGGCTTGCCCCCGATAGCGGTGTGTCAGTTGCAGATGTGCCAACTGACACTCCCTCATCGGGGGCAAGCCCCCTCCCACATTGCTCCAGTGTTGATCAGGTTGATTGCCATCAAACTGTCATCTCCTCACCGCCGAACTGCCACATTCCCCCGTTACTGTCCTCGCCAATGAGATCGATCTCAAGCGAGTGACAATGACTGACCTCAAAGACGTTGCGCGCCTTGCCGGCGTATCCCGCGCCACCGCCGCCCGGGCCTTTGCTTCCCCGGACCAGGTGCGCCCGGCCACCCGTGAACAGGTGTTCGCCGCCGCCCGTGAGTTGGGGTTTCGTCCCAATCTGTTGGGCCGCCAACTGCGTCTGCAAACCACCCAGTTGATCGGCGTGGTGGTGCCCAACTTGCTCAACCCCGTGTTCGCCGAGCAGTTCCAGGCCATGGAGCGCGCCGCCCGTTCCCGTGGCTACAGCCTGGTGCTGGCGACCACCGACTACAACAGCGAGCGTGAGAGCATCGTAGTGGAAGAACTGCTGCGCCAGCGTGTCGACGGGCTGGTGCTGACGGTGACCGATGCCGAAAGCAATGCAGTGCTCAGCAGCCTGAACACCGAGCAAACCCCGTTCGTGCTGGCCTACCACCAACCGAGCAACCCCAACTACAGCGCCGTATCCGTGGACAACCGCGCCGGCATGGCCCTGGCCACGCGTTATCTGCTGGAAGCCGGGCACCGGCGCATCAGCATGGTCGCCGGTCCCGCGTTGCAATCGGACCGTGCGCGCCTGCGCTATGCCGGGTATTGCGATGCGATGCACGAATACGCGCTAGCGCATCGCCCGGTGATCGAAATGCCGGCCCACACCCAGGCCGACTTCGGCGCCATCGCGCCGTTACTCCAAGGCCCCGACGCGCCCACCGCGCTGGTGTGCTCCAACGACTACCTGGCCATCAGCCTGATCGCCGAACTGCGCCGCAACACCTGGAACGTCCCCGAACAACTCTCGGTGATGGGCTTCGACGGCATCAGCCTCGGCACCCAGATGCACCCGACCCTGTGCAGTGTGGTGCAACCCATCGCGCTGCTGGCCAGCACCGTGATTGACCAGTTGCTGGCACAAATCGCCGGCAATGAGCCGATTTCCCATTGCCTGCCTTGCCATATCCGGCCGGGCGAAAGTACTCAACCCCATGAGGAGACCCTTGATGCGCGCATTCAGTAAAACCCTGGCCGCCGTGCTGTTGTGCGGTGCGGCCAGCCTGGCCCAGGCCGCCGAGACGGCTATCTGCTACAACTGCCCGCCGGACTGGGCCGACTGGGGCACCCAACTCAAGGCCATCGCCGCCAGCACCGGCGTGCAAGTGCCGCTGGACAACAAGAACTCCGGCCAGTCCCTGGCGCAGTTGGTGGCGGAGAAAGCCGCACCGGTGGCCGACGTGGTGTACTACGGCGTGACCTTCGGCTTGCAGGCGCAAAAAGCCGAAGTGGTCGGCACCTACAAACCCAAGGCGTGGGAGCAGATCCCCGCCGGCTTGAAAGACCCGGCCGGGCACTGGTTCGCGATCCACTCCGGCACCTTGGGCATCATGGTCAACGTCGATGCCTTGGGCGGCTTGCCCGTGCCGCAAAGCTGGGCCGACCTGCTCAAGCCTGAATACAAAGGCATGGTTGGCTACCTCGACCCGTCCAGCGCATTTGTCGGCTACGTCTCGGCGGTAGCGATCAACCGCGCGTTGGGTGGCGATCTGGAAAACTTCGCGCCGGCCATCGATTACTTCCAGAAACTCGCAAAAAATGCGCCCATCGTGCCCAAGCAAACCGCGTATGCGCGGGTGCTGTCCGGTGAGTTGCCGATTCTGGTGGACTACGATTTCAACGCGTACCGTGCGCGCTACAAAGACAACGCCAACGTCGCCTTCGTGATCCCGAAAGAAGGCAGCATCAGCGTGCCCTACGTGATGAGCGCAGTGGCCAATGCACCGCACCGCGCCAACGCGGAAAACGTCCTCGACTTCGTGCTGTCGGATGAAGGCCAGGCACTCTGGGCCAAGGCTTACCTGCGCCCGGTGCGGCCGATGCAGATGCCGGCGGAAGTCGCTGCGCAGTTCCTGCCGGACAGCGACTACGCCCGCGCCGGGGTGGTGGACTACGAAAAAATGGCCGCCGTGCAGGAAGCCTTCGCCGCCCGCTACCTGAGCGAGGTCAAGTAAGTGGCTGCATCGGCAAAACACGCGGCCTGGGCGCTGGCCCCGGCGTTCGCGGTGCTGCTCGCGTTCTGGTTATTGCCATTGGCGCATCTGGTGGTGCTCGGCGCCGAGAGCCGGGACAGCAACGGCAGCGGCTACTGGCAGGTGCTGAGCAGTGCGCAGTACCTGGGCAGCCTCGGGCAAACCTTGATGTTGGCATTGGTGGTGACCTTCGCTGCGCTGGTGGTGGGCGGCATCAGCGGTGTGTTCCTGGCGCGCCATCAGTTTTTCGGGCGCTCGGCATTGGTCGCGCTGCTCACATTTCCGTTGGCATTTCCCGGCGTGGTGGTGGGCTTCCTGGTGATCCTGTTGGCCGGCCGCCAAGGCCTGTTCGCCGCGCTGGGCCTGCAACTGGCCGGTGAGCGCTGGATCTTCGCTTATTCCCTGGCGGGGTTGTTCGTGGGGTACCTGTACTTCTCGATTCCCCGCGTGATCCTCACGGTGATGGCCGCTTGTGAAAGCCTCGACCGCAGCCTGGAAGAGGCCGCTCACTCCCTGGGTGCCGGGCATTGGCGGGTGGTGTGCGATGTGATCGTGCCGGGTTTGGCGCCCGCGTTGGCCTCATGCGGGGCGATCTGTTTTGCCACGTCCATGGGCGCCTTCGGTACGGCGTTCACGCTGGGCACGCGGCTCAACGTCACCCCGGTGGCGATCTACAACGTGTTCACCAACTACGCCAACTTTGCCGTCGCCGCTGCGCTGTCGGTGGTACTTGGCGCGGTGACCTGGGCGGTGTTGCTGCTGACTCGGCGCCTGGTGAAAAACGCGGGGACTGTCTTGTGAAACGCTCATGGCTGTTTGTGCTTCAACTGCTGTTCACCTTGTTGGTGTGCGCCTTTATGTTGGTGCCGGTGTTGATGTCGCTGCTGGCGGGCTTGACCCGTAACTTCTTCGTGGGTGTGTCCAGCGGCCTGACCTTCGACTGGCTGGTCCAGGTGTGGCAGGCCTATTCGCCAACTGTGTGGCTGTCCCTGCAACTGGCGGTGGCCTGCGCGGTGTGCGTGTGTGTGATCGGTGTACCGGCGGCCTACGCCCTGGTGCGCATGAACAATCGCTTCAGCCGCGCCTTCGAAGAATTGATGGTGCTGCCGGTGGCCATGCCCGGCCTGGCCAGCGCGTTGGCGTTGCTGCTGACCTACGGCCAGTTCGGCACGTTCCGCAGCAGTGGGGTGTTTATCCTGGTCGGCCATGTGCTGTTCACCTTGCCGTTTCTGGTACGCCCAGTGATGGCGGTGATGCAACGCCAGCAATTGCCGGTGTTGGAGGAGGCCGCCGCCAGTTTGGGCGCAGGGCCGATCAAACGTTTTTTCAGCGTGGTGGTGCCCAATTGCCGCGCCGGAATCCTGGCCGGGGTGCTGATGGTGGTCACCTTGTCCCTGGGTGAATTCAACCTGACCTGGATGCTCCACACGCCGATGACCAAGACGCTGCCCGTCGGCCTGGCCGACAGCTACGCCTCGGCGCGCCTGGAAATCGCCAGCGCCTACACCCTTATCTTTTTGCTGATGATCGTGCCGCTGCTGATTGCGCTGCAGGCCATCAGTGCCCGTTTGTCCCGTGGAGAGCGTCGATGACTGCTATCACTATCCGCCTGCAAGGCTGCCGCAAGGCATTCGCCGACGGCACCGTGGCCGTGCATGACCTGAACCTGACCGTCGAAGGCGGCGAAACCCTGGCGATTCTCGGCCCCTCGGGCTGTGGCAAAACCACCACCCTGCGCCTGATTGCCGGCCTTGAGCGCCCGGATGTAGGCCAGGTGTTTTTCGGTGATCAGGACGTGACGCGCCTGCCCATCGAACGTCGCGACGTGGGCATGGTGTTCCAGAACTACGCGCTGTTTCCCAACCTGGATGTGGCGGGGAATATCGTCTACGGCCTGAAGATTCGCGGCATGTCAGCGCTGGAGCGCAACAAACGCTGTGAAGAGTTGTTGGAGCTGGTGGGCTTGCAGGACCACGGCAAGCGCGGCATCCATGAACTGTCCGGCGGCCAGCGTCAGCGCGTGGCACTGGCCCGTGCCTTGGCGCCGCGTCCCAAGGTGTTGTTGCTGGATGAGCCGCTCGCGGCCCTCGACGCGCAACTGCGTGAACGCCTGCGCAGTGAGCTGAATGAACTGCTGCGCGGCCTGGGCATCACCTCGGTGTTCGTCACCCACGACCAGGGCGAAGCCATGGCCCTCGGCGACCGCATTCTGGTCATGGAAAAAGGCCGGGTTGCCCAACTGGCGAGCCCGCGGGATATCTACCAGAAACCGGCCAATGCGTTCGTCGCAGGCTTCGTCGGCAACCTCAATGCGTTTACGGTGATCGAGGCGTCGACCCAGGGGTTGAAGGTGTGCGGCGGCGAGTTGCCGTGGCATGAAACCCAGCGGCCCGACACCGTGTATTGCCGCCCCGAACACCTGCGGGTGATGGAGCGCGAAGGGCACTTGCACGGGCACTTGTTGGCGCAGTTTTTCCAGGGCGCGCAAAGCCGCCTGTTGGTGGACGTAGGCGGCCCGCAACCGTTGCTGGTGGACAGCAGCGACAACCAGCTCTACACCGTCGGCGCGCCGATTGCCCTGGCGATTGCGCCGCACATGTTGTTCACCTTGAATGCCTGAGAATTTATGTTGAATCGTCCGTTTCTCGTCGCACAGATCAGCGACCTGCACCTCAAAGCCGGCCAGCGCCTCACCTATGGCGT
Source organism: Pseudomonas nabeulensis (assembly GCF_004682045.1). GTDB lineage: Bacteria > Pseudomonadota > Gammaproteobacteria > Pseudomonadales > Pseudomonadaceae > Aquipseudomonas > Aquipseudomonas nabeulensis. The sequence continues at coordinate 22,146 of NZ_QUZT01000022.1, read as the reverse complement.
GGTCGATACCCTGGGCGCCTTGCGCCGTGCCGTCGATCATTTGAACGCCAGCCAACCCCGCCCGGATATCGTGGTGATCAGCGGTGACCTGGTGGACTTCGGTCGCGCCGATGAATACGCCGTGCTGCACCCCGAACTCGCCCGGCTGCACATGCCGTGCTACCTGGTGCCTGGCAACCACGATTGCCGTGGGCCATTGCTTGATGCGTTCCCCGACCACCGCTACTTGCCGGCCTCGGCAGACGGGCCTTTGGATTGGGTCGTAGATGCACACCCGCTAAGGCTGATCGGGTTGGACTCGACTATCCCGGGTGGTCACGGCGGCCAGTTGCTGGACAGCCAATTGCAGTGGCTGGATGAGCAATTGGCGTTGCGCCCGGATGCGCCGACGTTGCTGATCCTGCATCACCCGCCCTTCATCAGCGGCATTGGCCACATGGACCGTGAACCCTTCATCAATGCCGCCGGGCTGGAACGCGTGGTTGCCCGTCATCCCCAAGTGGAGCGGCTGTTAAGCGGTCACTTGCATCGGCCGATGCAGCGGCGCTTCGGCGGCAGCATGAGTTGTGTATGCCCCGGCACCTCGCACCAGATCGTGCTGGATTTGGAGGAGTCTGCGCCGGCGCATTTCAACCTGGAGCCGGCGGGGTATCTGCTACATCGCTGGGACGCGCAGCAGGGGCTGGTCAGCCATAACGGCGTGTTTGGGGAGTATCCGGGGCCGTATCCTTTCTACGATGCAGATGGGCTGATCGACTGACCCAGGCACCGCTCTAATGTGGGAGGGGGCTTGCCCCCGATAGGGGTGTATCAGCTGCAAATGGAGTGACTGACACTCTGCCATCGGGGGCAAGCCCCCTCCCACATTGAAGCTGTGCCTGGCTTACGACCACAAACGTACAAGATTGTCTGCCAACCCCCACCATAGACTGGCCGAACTTTCTCCAGTGCAGGTCTTCCATGGACATTTTTCTCTACGCCTTCAGCGTCATGTACAGCCCCGGTCCCGTGAATTTCATGGGGCTCAACGCCGGGCTCACCGGTCAGTTTCGCCGTTCCACCGGGTTCTTTATCGGGGTGGGTGCGGCGATGATGTTGTTGTTCGTGCTGTTCGGCTACACCGGCGAGGCGATCATTTCCCAGGCGGCGTTGCCGTACATCTCGTTGATTGGCGGGGTGTACACGCTGTACCTGGCTTATCAGGTGTTCACTGCGCGCACCGTGGTGGATGAAAGCGTGGCACCCACCAAGACCCTCACGTTCTGGAACGGCCTGGTGATCCAGTTGCTCAACCCCAAGGGCATCATGGCGGTGTTGCCGATTACCAGTGTGATGTTGCCGGCGGCGCATATCACCGGGATGGCAATCGCGGTGGTGTCGGCGCTGCTGGCCTTTGGCGCATTTGGTGCACCGTGGGTGTATTCACTGCTGGGCGCGGTGTTGGGGCGGCGGATCAACGGCACGTCGGCGTTCACCGTGTTTAACCGTTGCATGGGCATTGCGCTGGCGGTGTGTGCATATTTCATGTTCCACGCGTTCTATGTGCACCTGATATCGGCCTGACCTGTGTTGGGTCAGAGATATTTGAGCCAGGCCAGGTCGCGGCGCCGGGCTTTCAATTCGGCAAACCAGCGTACTGGCAGGTACAGCGCCAACGGCAGCAACAGCGCCACCAGCCACACTGCGCCAATACTCTCGAAGCCAAAGTAGTTGCCCTGGTTCAACCCAAACAACCCAACACACGCGACGTAGAGGATTTTCAGCACATACAGGTGCAGCAGATAGAAGAACATCGGCGCCGCGCCAAACGTGGCCAGTACGCCAATCCAGCGTTTGTGCCCGGCGCGTTCAAACGCCAGCAACAGCAGCAACCCAATCCCCAAGGTCAACGCCAGAAACAACAGCGAAGGCGGGTACTTGGTCGCGTTGAAAAAGCTCATCAACGTCTGCACGCCGCTTTCATAGCCTTGCCAAGGTTTTTCCCCGTAGCCATTAAAGGCTCGTAAAACCAAAAACCCCACCAAGGCAGTCACACCCGCCAGCAGCAAATAGCGCTGACGCAACGCGGGTTGCGCGACATTGGCAAACCACGGGCCGAGGCCGTAGCCCAGGGCAATCACACCGATCCACGGCAGCACCGGGTAGGTGACACGCAGGCGCAAGCTGTCATTCACTTCGATCCAACCGCGCTCATGCAAGACGGACCATAGGTGTTGCAGCAAAGAGCCCGGCGCGAAGTGCAGGCCATCCAGCAGGTTGTGCCCGCCGATAATCACCAGCGCCAAGCCGATCAACAGCGGGCGTGGCAGCCACACCAGCGCGGCCAGGGCGAGCATGCTTACGCCGATGGCCCAGATCACCTGCATGTAGATCACGCTCGGCGGCAGTTGGAAGGTCCAGGCGAAGTTGACCAGGGTGAATTCCAGCACCACCAAAAACAGCCCGCGCTTGAACAGGAACGCCGACACATCGCGGCGGCCCTGGTACTTCTGGCCATACAACCAGGCGGATAAACCGGTGAGTAAAACAAATACCGGCGCGCACAAGTGGGCGAGGGTGCGGCTGATAAACAGCGCAGGCTCGGTGCTGTCGATGTTCATCGGGTCGCTGACCTGGCGGTGCAGCAGGAAGGTTTCGCGCACGTGGTCCAGCAGCATGAACAGGATCACCAGGCCGCGCAGGGCATCGATGGACAGCAGGCGTTGGCGTAGGGGAGCGGCGTCGGGCATGGAGAGGGATCGCAGGGCAGGGTGGGAATCGGGCGTTATCCTATAACATTAATTAACGCGTTGCCGCGATTCGTTGCGCCGATTAGAATGCGATCAATTCTTAATTACTACCTGCTTCCGGGTGATCCGCATGTCGTCGTCGCTTCATTTGCCTGTACAGGCGCTGTACTGCGAACACCACGGATGGTTGTACCGCTGGCTCGACCGCAAGCTGGGCAATGCCAGCGATGCGGCGGACCTGGCCCATGACACCTTTATGCGCCTGCTTACCCGCCAAAACAGCGCGGGCTTCGGCAGTGAGCCGCGTGCCTTGCTCACACACATTGCCAAGGGGTTGATGATCGACAGCTGGCGCCGCCAGGAAGTCGAGCGCGCCTATCTGGAAACCATCGCCCACCTGCCGGAGCAGGAAGTGCCGTCGCCGGAAACCCGTTGGTTGATCCTTGAAGCGCTGTACCGCATCGAGGCCATGCTGCGGGATTTGCCCGAAAAACCCCGTCAGGCGTTTTTGATGTCGCAGATCGATGGCCTGACCTACCAGCAGATCGCCGATGAGTTGAAGGTGTCGCTGGTCTCGGTCAAACGCTATATGCGCGATGCGTTCCTCGCCTGCCTGAGCGTGGCATGAACCCGTCCATCGACCCATTGATCCTCGGCGAAGCCGCCGACTGGATGGTGCAGTTGCAGTCCGGCAGCGCCACCGATGAAGACCGCCGCGCCATCGCCCAATGGCAGGGCCGCAGCGCCCAGCATGCCCAGGCCTGGCAACGGGCCGAGGCGATCCTGGGGGACTTCAATAGTGTGCCGGGCGCGATTGCCGGTGACACCCTCAAGCGCATCGGCCGTAAAAAGTCCCTCGGCCGTCGTCAGGCCCTGGGGCTGTTGCTGCTGGCTGGCCCGGCGACCTGGTTGGCCTACCAGCAAAAACCGTGGCAGTCATGGACCGCCGACCAGCACACCGCCATCGGCGAGCAACGCAGCCTGACGTTGCCCGATGGCACGCGCTTGCTGATCAATACCGGCAGCTCGTTGAATATCGCCTTCTCCGACCAGGTGCGGCGCATCGAGTTGCTGCAAGGCGAGGTGATGATCACCACCGCCAAGGACCCTGCGCCGACTCATCGTCCGTTTATCGTGCAGACCCGCCACGGCACCGCCCGTGCGCTCGGTACGCATTTCAGCGTGCGGGTAGGGCAGCAGGCCAGTCGCGTGGCGGTCATCGACGGCGCGGTGGAAATGCTGCCGCAGCATGCCCGCCATGGCGTGATCCTCAAGGCAGGTGAACAAAGTGCGTTCGGCAGCGAAAGCATAGCGTCGGTGGAACCGTTGGACGTGAGTGCGATGACCTGGGAAAACGGCATGCTGCTGGCCCAGCAGATGCGCCTGGCGGACCTGCTGGACGAATTGGGTCGCTATCGCCCTGGTGTGCTGCGTTGCCATGAGCGTGTGGCGGGCCTGATGGTTTCCGGCGCGTTCCCCCTGCGTGACACCGACGCCAGCTTGCGTCTGTTGCAGGAAACCCTGCCTGTCAAAGTCAGCAGCCTGACCGGCTATTGGGTGACCGTCGAGCCGCGCTGAATATTTTTTCCGTTTCGCTGATACCTTTTTCGTTGTCGCCCGGTGTAGGGGAGAACCCTCAACATTGCACCGCGCCGACAGGAACGCCCATGACCTTCACCACGCACCCCATCCGCCCCCTCAAGGCCTTGAGCCTGGCCGTCGCCCTGGCGGCTATCGCGCCATTGCATAGCGCCGTGGCTGCCGACGCGGCGTCCACCAGCGCGGCGCGCAGCTACACCCTTGGGCCTGGGCCTTTGGGGAATGTGCTGGCGCAGTTTGCGGCGTTGTCCGGCGTGCCATTGTCGTTTGATTCCAGGCTGCTCAATAACCTGCAAAGCCCCGGCTTGCAGGGCAGTTACACCGCGCAAGCGGGCTTTTTGCAGTTGCTGCAAGGCAGCGGCTACACCCTGCAAAGCACCGACGGTAACGGGTATACCGTGGTGCCCGAAGCCACCGGTGATGCGCTGCAATTGGGGGCGACGACTATCAGCGGCGAAAGCGGGGCGCAAGCCGACACCTATGGCGGAGGCCAGGTGGCGCGTACGGCGCGCTTGGGTGTGTTGGGCAACCGCTCGATCAGTGACGTGCCTTTCAGTGTGGTCAGCTACACCGCCAAGACCATCGCCGACCAGCAGGCGCGCACCGTGGGTGACGTGTTGCTCAACGATGCCTCGGTACGCCAATCGGCTGGCTTCGGCAACTTCTCCCAGGTGTTCACCATTCGCGGTCTGCCGCTGAACACCGACGACATTGCATTCAATGGCCTATACGGCGTGCTGCCACGCCAGATCATCACCACCGAAGCGCTGGAGCGCGTGGAGTTGTTCAAGGGCCCCAACGCCTTCGTCAACGGTGTGGCGCCGGCCGGCACCGGGATTGGTGGCAGCGTCAACCTGGTGCCCAAGCGCGCCGAAGACACACCGACCCGCAGCGTCACCCTTGATACGTCCAGCGGTGGGCAAACCGGTGGGCACCTGGACCTGGGCCAGCGCTTCGGCGAAGACAACCGCTTCGGCGCACGGATCAACCTGGCCCGGCATGGCGGCGATACGGCGATTGACGATGAATTCAAAAGCTCGCAGTTGATCGCCGTGGCCCTGGATTACCGGGGCGAGCGTCTGCGGGTGTCCACCGACTTCGGCTATCAGAAAGAGCGCATCAACAACGGTCGCTCGGTGGTCTACCCCAACGGCACCCAAGTGCCCAAGGCGCCGTCGGCCAAGCACAACTACGCCCAGGACTGGAGCTGGTCGGAACTGGAAGACACCTACGGCATGTTCAATGCCGAGTACGACTTGAATGACAGCTGGACGGCTTACGTCGGCGGCGGCGCCAAGCACACGCGGGAGAACGGTGAGTATTCCTCGCTCTACGTGGGCAACGACGGCAGCGGGCGCGTGGGCTTTTTGTACTCGCCCCACGATGAAGACAACAAGAGCGTCATGGCCGGTTTGAATGGGCATTTCAACACCGGGCCGGTGACCCATCAGATGAACCTGGGGTTGTCGGGGATCTGGGGCGAGCAACGCTCGGCATTTGAAGCGATCACGCAAGCCAATCGGCAGCCGGGCAATCTCTATAACCCGATCCAGATCCCGCGCCCGAGCGTGACGTATTTCGGCAGCTACATTCATGATCCACGGGTGGTGGGCAAGAACCGCATCAAGAGCGCGGCGGTGTCTGACACGCTGGGCTTTATCGACGACCGCGTATTGCTGACCTTGGGCGTGCGCCGCCAGACCATCGAAGTGGACGGCTGGAGCACCGCCACCGGCGCGCGCAATGCCAACTATGACGAATCGATCACCACGCCGGTGTATGGCTTGGTGATCAAACCGTGGGAACACGTGTCGTTCTACGCCAACCGCATCGAAGGGCTGGCCCAGGGGCCGACGGCACCTTCCAACGTGACCAATCGCGATGAAGTGTTCGCGCCCAGCCGCAGCAAGCAGACGGAAGCCGGGGTGAAACTCGACTGGGACGATTTTGGCGCGACCTTGGGCGTGTACCGCATCGAGCAGCCGAACAGCTCAACCTCACGCCTGCCCGGCAACCTGCTGGACACTTTCAGCGTCGATGGCGAGAAGATCAACAAAGGCGTGGAACTCAACGTCTTCGGCGAGCCGATTGACGGCCTGCGCCTGTTGGCCGGTGCAACCTGGATGAACACTGAGTTGAAGGGCACCTCCAACGGCGCCACGGATGGCAACCGTGCCGCGGGCGTGCCACGGTTCCAGTACAACCTGGGGGCCGATTGGGACATCCCGGGCATCCAGGGCGCCGCCGTCAACGCACGGATGCTGCGCACCGGGGGCGAGTACGTCAACGCCACCAACACCCTGAGCATCCCGGCCTGGACCCGCGTCGACCTGGGCGCGCGTTATGGCTTCAAGGCGGATGACAAATACATCACCCTGCGGGCCAATGTGGAAAACGTGGCGAACAAGGCGTATTGGGCGTCGGCCTCCACCGCCAATAACTACCTGACACAAGGCGAGCCGCGCACCGTGAAAGTCTCGGCCACTGTCGATTTCTAACCCTCAACAGAGATCAAGTGTGGGAGGGGGCTTGCCCCCGATGGCGGTGGATCAGTTAAAAATTTGTATCTGACACCCCCCATCGGGAGCAAGCTCCCTCCCACATTTGATCTCTGTTACTGTCAGGGAAATCGCGTTCAAAGGGACTCACCATGACCACCCCAACCGCCGTCATCGACTTCTGGCAAGCCGCCGGCCCCAAACGCTGGTTCGCCAAGGACGACGCCTTCGACACCGCCTTTCGCGACACCTTCCACGTCACCCATATGCAAGCTGCCCGCCGCGAGCTGGAACACTGGCTGGACACCGCCGACGGCGCCCTGGCCCTGCTGATCCTGCTCGACCAATACCCACGCAACGCCTTTCGCGGCACCGCCCATATGTTCGCCACCGACCCCTTGGCGCGACTGTATGCCGGGCGCATGGTGGACGCCGGGCTGGACCAATCCATCGAGCCGGCTCTGCGGGCGTTCTGCTACCTGCCATTCGAACACTCGGAAGATCCGCAGGATCAGCAGCGGTCTCTGGTCCTGAACCAAACCCTGGACGCGAACACCTACCATTGGGCCAAGGAGCATGCCGAGATTATTCAGCGCTTCGGGCGGTTTCCCCATCGTAACGAGGTGCTGGCGCGCAGCAGCACAGAGGCGGAACACGCGTTTCTCAAGGCCGGCGGGTTTGCCGGTTAAGCCGCTATTCCCAAGCGGAATGCCCCTATAAAAACCGGCCATTGTCTTTCCCGTCGCCGATCTCGTAGCGTGGGTCATCACTCAAGGATACTCGCCATGAACCGACCCTCGTTGCGCCTGTACGTCGATGCCCAGTTCACCAGCCCCTATGCGATGTCTGTATTCGTGGCGCTGCGGGAAAAAGGCCTGACATTCGATACCGTTACCGTGAACCTGGATGCCGCGCAAAACCAGACCGCCGACTTTGCCCAACTGTCCCTGACCCAGCGCGTGCCGACCTTGGTGGAAGAAGACTTTGCGCTGTCGGAGTCCTCGGCAATCACTGAATATCTGGACGAGGCTTACCCCGAAACGCCGGTCTATCCGACCGATCCCAAGCAGCGGGCGAGGGCGCGTCAGGTGCAGGCCTGGTTGCGCAGCGATTTGCTGCCGATCCGCCAGGAACGTTCGACGCTGGTGGTGTTCTACGGGCAGAAAATGCCGCCGTTGTCGCCCGAGGCCGAAGCGGCAGCCCGTAAGTTGATCAGTGCGGCGCAGGCGCTATTGGCGGGTAACCCGCCGAACCTGTTCGGTGAATGGTCGATTGCTGACGTGGATCTGGCCGTGATGCTCAATCGCTTGATTCTCAATGGCGACCCGGTGCCTGCCGACCTGGTGGCGTATGCGCAGCGCCAGTGGCAGCGGCCGTCGGTGCAGGCGTGGGTCAACCAGCAGCGGCCAGCGCTCTAGGGTTTACAGCCATTCCTGCGCTACACGGCGGTCCAGGTCTTCCCAATCGGCCATGCCCAGTACCCGCGTGGTGTTCAAGCCACGCAGGTAGCCGCGCAACTGCTGGGCACTGGCGATGACTTGGTCCGTGTCCGCCGCAGTGTTTTGCAGCACCGTTTCATAGTCGACCAGGTAGTCGGCAACCCGCTCGCGAAACTCCGGCAAGACGGCTTCGCGGATACGGTCGAAGGTTTTCTGGTGGGGCTTCATGGCGGGGTCCTTATACATTTTTATGGGTGCACTATCGGTTCAGATAATAGTCACCATCACGGATCGCAAGTTCTGTTTTTGCAGCCTTGAGCGGAAAATCCCCTCATCGAAACGCTGTTCAAGGAAATGCGTGATGAAGACGATAATCCAACTCGCTTTAATGGCTCTGATGCTGGGCACTGTCGTCATCAATAACGCGGCCATCGCGGATGAATTGCATAGTAGCCATTTGCTACCTATCGACGGTAGCGTAGACTCCCTGCAACATACGCAGTCCGTGGGGGTATTGCTCAGCGATAACACCCGCGACAACCTCAGTTACCTTGAACGCTACCACGACATGGCCTTGAACGGCGCCAGGGATGCCCTTGACGGGCGCATCCGCGAGGCGTTCGTCAACAGTTCCGACCCGGAACTGGCCATTGATTGGTTGATGAGCTCGCTGCAGGGAACCTTTTTGTCGGTGACGGTCTACGACAACCTGGATGCCCTGGTGCAGGCTCACCCCGATGTGGTGGTGATGCTCGATACCCATAACCAATTGCTGACCCAACGTAACGATGTGGTCGAGGCACGGTTTATTGCGCGGTTCTATGACGCGAACCTGCAATACATCGCCAAGGCCGAAGGTTCGGTGCACAAACAAGTGCCGTCGGTGTGGGTGCATGACAAGGCTGCGCCGGAGATTGCTGCGCAGATCGAGCAGCAACGGGATGTGCAACTGGACGCCTTGAAGCAGTTTGACCTGTCGCTCAAAGCGTTGGTCCGTGCGGGTTGATGTGAACTTTTATCTTTATAGCCAGGATTTTTTCATGCGTTCTTTTTTCGTACCGGCCATGGCCTTTGCTTCTGTTTTGCTGGCCGGTTGTGTGTCGGCGCCCAATGCGCCGACCTTGACCCTGCAAACCGACAAAAGCCCTGAAGACTACGCGCAGTGCGTGGTGGCCAAGCTGGATAAACACGGGATTGCCTCGACCGTGACCCAGAATTCGCGCCATGCCAAGGTGGTGTTGGCCAGCAAGATTGCGGCGGATGATGTGTTGGAGGCCTACAAGGCTCAAGACGGCGGCAAGGTGTTTTTGTATGAGCGCAAGCCGCTGGCGTCCACAATCACCCCATCCCGCTTGGAACTGGCCGCGCAAGAATGTAAGTAACACACAGGGCTAAATGTGGGAGGGGGCTTGCCCCCGATGGCGGTGGATCAGCCAAATATTTGTGACTGACACACTGTCATCGGGGGCAAGCCCCCTCCCACATTTTGATCGATGTATGGCTTAAGGTTTGGCTTCGTTGCTGAAACTGTCGACTACTTTGACCAGCCCTTGTGCCGCCAGCTTCACCAATTCCCCCCCTTTCTCCACCGTCGCCAACGCCGGGTCCGAGCCCATGCGCCCGTCCGGGAAGCGCGCGCGGAAGTCCAGCGCTTCACGGATCGGCCCCGTATTGGCGATCTGCGGCGAATACTCGGCAGTCTTGATCGACTCCGGATACGCCCACTGCGTCACCGCAATCTCCGACGGTGTGGCGTGGCTGCCATGGCCCACCGGGAATTGCCGGTGAGCCAGTTCGTTGACACCTTCCAGATCCCACCAGTTCACCAGCTTCAACGCAAACCCGGCCGGGCGCCGCGCAAAGCTTGCTTCGGCATACAGCTCGGAAAACGCTGCCTCAATCGTGGCGATGTTACCGCCATGGCCATTCAGAAACAGGATCTTGTCAAAACCATGCCCGGCCAGCGAGCGCACCCAGTCGCCAATCGCTGCGATAAAGGTGGACGGGCGCAAGGAGATGGTGCCGGGGAAACCCAGGTGATGCTGGGCCATGCCGATATTGAAGGTCGGGCCGATCAGGATGTCGGCATTCTTTTGCGCGGCATGGGCGATGATTTCCGGGCACATCCAGTCGGTGCCCAACAGGCCGGTAGGGCCGTGCTGTTCGTTGGAGCCGATGGGAATCACCACCGTGCGGCTGCGTTCCAGAAACTGCCCGATCTCGATCCAGGTGGACGTGTGTAGAAGCATGCGTCGTTCTCTTTTTTCTGTCTTTTATATAGGGAGACAGGCTATCCGCCATGGATTGTACGACTACTCGCCACCTGTTGGGGTTTGCAATTGAGGTACGTCGAGGACTTCAACCAGTGCTGGTCGGGGTACCACGAAAACATGAACTGCCCATCCTTGAGCTTATCCACCACTTGGCGCGCCACTTGCGGGCGCACCGCCGGGCAACCCTGGCTGCGGCCGATGCGGCCTTCGCGCTTGCTCCACAGGGGGCTCACGTAATTGGCGGCATGAATCACGATGGCGCGGTCGCGGGCCTGATCATTGAAGCCCGGCTCCAGGCCGTCCATGCGCAGCGAGTAGCCATGGGTGCCCAGGTAGCTTTCCTGGGTGCGGAACAAGCCCAGGCTGGATTGGTGGCTGCCTTCAAGGTTGGAGAACTGGGTGGCGAAGTTTTCCCCGGACTTGGCGCCGTGGGCCACCAGGTCGCGCAGTACCAGGGTTTGCTTGCGCAAATCGAAGATCCATAGCCGACGGGCGGTCGAGGGCTGGGAGTAGTCGATGACGGCGAGGCGTTCTGAACGTTCCTCGCCGTTATTGACCGCACACTGCACCGCGCTCAGGGCGCTTTTGAGCACAGTGGGATTGAGTTCTGGAGCCGAGCGCGCAAGGCTGCTATACAAGGTAGGAGGGTTGCCATTGGCGGCGAGCGCAAACTGGCTCAACGCGGTCAGGCTCACGGTTATGAAACCGAGGCGGCACAAAAAAGTCAGCATCTACAGTACATCCCCCCGCTGTGGATTGGAGTTAAGTCAAGTGTTCAAAAAACACGCATGTTACTTGAGCATTTGCCTGCTCGTTGCACCACTGGTCGCGACAGCCGACGAGGTGCCGGTGACCGTTATCTCCCCCAATCCGGTGCAACAGGCCCTGGCGCAACTGCCCAGTGTGTGCCCCGGACTCGCGCCGCACATTGACCCGGGGGCGCAGTTGCGACTGCAAGCGTTCTATCAGCAACAGGGCGATGTACCGCTGTGGTCGGCCGATGAGCGCCGCCAAGCCTTGCAAACCCAGATGCAGATGCTCGCCGACGACGGCCTGGACCCCACCCACTATAGCCTGCCTACGGCGGACGCCACGGCCAACGTGCTGTGCAGCGATATCGACATCAGCCGCCAGTACCTGCAAGCCCTGCAGGATTTGCACTACGGGCGCTTGCAGCAATCACGCTTCGAACCGCTGTGGCATTCCCAGCCGCCCACCCGCGACCCCAACACCGAAGTGCTGGCGTTTGCCGCCACCGGCCTGCAAGACATGGCGCAAGCCTTCGACCAGGCGCGCCCCAGCGCCGATCTTTACCGTAGCCTGCGCAATGCCTATGCCACCGTGCGTCAACAGCCATTGCCCCATTGGGACCCGGTCGACAACGGCCCGTTGTTGCGTCCCGGCATGGACGATGCCCGCGTGCCGGAACTGGCGCGGCGCCTGGTCAGCGGCGGCTATCTCGCCAAGGCACCCAGCGGCAAGCAATACCGCGACGAGTTGGTCAAGGCGGTCAAGGCGTTCCAGCTCAGCCACTCGTTGCAGGCCGATGGCGTGATCGGCGCCGGCACGGTGGCTGAACTGAATATCAGCCCGGCGATTCGCCGCGAACAACTGCGCATCAACCTCGAACGCTTCCGCTGGCTCAGCCAGGACCTGGAGCCCGAAGGCGTGCTGGTCAACGTCGCCGCCGCGCAATTAAGCGTGTACCAGAGCGGCATTCCCGTGTGGCAGACACGCCTGCAAGTCGGCCGCGCCGAGCGCCAGACGCCGTTGCTGAAATCGCGCATTACGCGGCTGACCCTCAACCCGACCTGGACCATCCCGCCCACCATCATGCGCGAGGACAAACTCCCGGCGATCCGCCTCAACCCCGAATACCTGCGCCAGCAAAACCTGCAAGTGCTCGACCCGGAAGGCCGCCCGCTGGCACCGGAAAACATCGACTGGGCACGCCCCGGCAATATCCTGCTGCGCCAGCAGGCCGGCCCGCGCAACCCGTTGGGCAAGATCGTGATGCGCTTTCCCAACCCGTACTCGGTGTACCTGCATGACACGCCGAGCCAGCCGTTGTTTACCAAGGGACCACGGGCGTTCAGTTCGGGGTGTGTGCGGGTTGAGCAACCCATGATGCTGCGCGACTTGTTGGTGACCCCGGCCGAGCGGGCGCGCACGGATGAGTTGCTGGCCACTGGCGTGACCCATGAGTTCAGGCTGGCCACGCCGGTGCCGGTGCTGTTGAGTTACTGGACGGTGGAGGTCGACCGGCAGGGTGGGCTGGTGTATGCGCCGGATATCTATGGGCGGGATGTAGTGTTGATGAAGGCGATGGGCAGCGTGCTCTAATCGACCCATTGAACTCGGTCAAAATGTGGGAGGGGGCTTGCCCCCGATGGCGGTGTGTCAGCCAAAGCTGGTCTGGCTGATCCACTGCAATCGGGGGCAAGCCCCCTCCCACATTTGACTGATGTTTGACCGTTATTGCGCAGACCAGGTTCGGTCGAACAGCGTGCTGAGTGCCGCCTGATGGCTGATCCCAATCACGGTGCAGTTCGGCAACTCTTCACGCACCAGCCGCAACAACGCTCGTGCACTCCCCTCATCCAACTGATTCGTCGCCTCATCCAGATACAACGTATCCGGCGCATACAACAACGCCCGTGCTATCCCGATTCGCTGTTGTTCACCCCCGGACAATTCCCGCGACCATTCGCTTTGCTCATCCATCCGCCGTGCCAACCCAGGCAGTCCCACTTGTTCCAGCACCGCCATCAGCCGCACCGCGCTTGGCACTTCAATAGCAGGATAAGCCAGCAAATGACGCAACGGCATGCTCGGCAGATAAGGCTTCTGCGGCAGCAACAAACTACGCCCCGGCGGCAATTGCCAGCTGCCCCGGCAGTACGGCCACAGGCCTTGCAAGGTACGCAATAAGGTCGACTTGCCAATGCCACTGCGCCCGGCAATCAACAGCCATTCGCCTTGGGCCACTCGCACCGAGACATCCTCCAGCAACACCTCGGCGTCCGGTCGCAGCACGTCCAGGCCGTTCACGCACAAGCAATCACCGACCATCGGCGCCCTGGCCTGGCAGCGACTCACGGCGATGGCTTGCTCGAACTGCCCCAACCGTTCCACCGCTGAACTCCAGTGCATCAACTTCGGGTACAGCTTGATAAACCAACTCAGCGAACCTTGCACCGCGCCGAATGCACTGCGGATCTGCATCAAACCGCCCAAGGTGATGGTCTTGGCCAAAAAGGCGGGCAGGGCGGCAAATACCGGGATGATCAGGCTTACCCGCTCATAGCTGACCGTGAACAGGCTGAGGTTACGCTCGCGTCCCATCAACTGGCGCCAGTTGCCGGCGATGGCCTGGAAACGTTCGGCCAGGTGCTGGCGTTCCACCGCTTCGCCACGGTACAGGGCGATCTGTTCGGCATGCTCGCGCTTGCGCAACAGGCTGGCGCGAAAGTCCGCCTCATAATGCTGGCGGTCCACATTCAAACGGTGCAACGGGCGGCCGACCCAATGGGTGATCAAGCTGCCGGCCAAGGTGTAGAGCACCACGATCCACACCAAATAGCCGGACAACGTGATGCTGTAGCCGCCTAGGCTGAACGTCTGCACCCCGGACAGTTGCCACAGGATGCTCATGAACGCGCCGACCTGGGCCATGTTGATGATGAACGATGCCACCAGCTCCACGCTCAGGTCAGCAACGATGTTCACGTCTTCGGCAATGCGCTGGTCGGGGTTGTCCGGCTCGCCGTTCAGGCCCAGGCGATAGAACGCCTGGTCCGCCAGCCACGCGTGAGTGAACTGCTCGGTCATGGCCTGGCGCCAACGCAGTACCAGGGCTTTGCGTACCCAGTCCAGCGCGACCACGATCAACACGTAGGCGCTCAGATACAGCACATAGCGGCCCATCAGCGCGTACAAGGCGCCCGTATCAAACTCGCCGAGGGTGTCGTAGAAGGTCTTGCTCCAGGCGTTGATCAGCACGTTGATCTGCACGATCAACAGGCCCATGCCGATGATGCCGGCCAGCATCAGCCAGCCCAGCCATTGCGAGCCCTGGCGCCAGAACGGCGCGGCCAGGCGGTAGAACGTACGCAGGCTTTTCACGGTGCATCCGCCTTCGGCAGTACACGCAACAGCACTTGGTTAGCCACCGGGAATAGCTGGCTGGCTAAAGGCTTTAGCTCTTCGATACGCATGCCTTCCGGCAGACGCGCCTGGCTGCTCAGGTAGCGCGGGTCTTGCCACTGGCGTTCGCTGAGCAACAGGCGACGCCATTGGGTGGCGGGATCGGTGAGACGGTTTTGCTCCTGGCGGCGCAGCTCGTTGCGTGCACTGGCGACCCATTGGGCGTCCACCGAGCGCTCCAGTTGTGCCAGGGTTTGCTGGGCCAGGGCCCAGAGTTCATCGGCGCGTTGTGGATCGCAGGTAAAGCTCAGCTGGCTTTCGATGCGTTGGGTGTCCGGGTTCAGTTCGCTGTCGAAACGCAGGCGATACACGCCCAAGGCCTCACCGCGCAGGCGTTGCTTGAGTTGCTGATTGGCCAGGTTACGCAGGGCGGCGACACGCGCGGCGGCTTCGGGCGTCCAGCGCTGTTCGCTGAAACTGCTGGCTTCCAGCACCACGCGCGGTTCAAGGGCGACGGCGATATCGGTGCGGCGCTGACCGGACTGTTGCAGGGCAGGGTGAGTGGTATGCGCAGCGCCACGCGGGAGATTGGCTAACTGTTCGCGCACCAGTGCTTCCAGTTGAGTCGGCTCGATGTCCGCCATCAGGTAGTAGGTGACCGGGGCGTTGACCAGTTGCCGCCAATCGTCGGTCAACGTGTTGGCTTGCAGGGCTTCCAGGGCCGCTGGATCGGGGCTGTGCCAGGTATCGGCGCCGTAGCGCAACTCACGCCGGGCAGCGGCGATGGCGTCCGGGCGCGTGCGGGTGCGTGACAGCAACTCATCCCGCGCCTCGCTGAAGAGGCGCTCGTCGATCACTCCGCCCACTTGGCCCTGGCGATAGCTTTGCAGCAGCCTCGTCAGCGCACCGAGCGACGCCTGGCTGGTGCCGCTCAACTGCATGCGCGTCGCGCTGTGTTCCAGGCTAAGGGTTGCCTTGTGTTGTTTGCGCCACGCCGCCAGCCCTTCTGCGCCGCTTTCATTGCCCAGCTGCGCAGCCATTTGCAGGCGCCACGCCGGTACGTCGCTGCGGTTGAAACCGGCGGCGGACACGGCTTGCAGGCGCCACTTGGCGTCTTCGGCATTGCGGCGCAGCCACACCAGGCGGTCGCCGTTGCCGAGGGTCCACTGTTCGACGTGTTCAGCGGCGAACACGCGTTTGCTCACCACCGTGCCCGGCTGGCCGGCAGGCGGCGGGGTAAAGGTGACGCTCGGCGGCTTCACGGGCGCTGCGGTGGTCGGCGCGACCAGCGACGTTTGCGCAATGGCCGCGCGCAAGTGCTGCACCTCATCCACGCTGGGCAGGCGCACAACACTGTTGCCCGGCGCGGTGAATTGCAGCACCTGGTCGGGGCTGTCGAGCCAGCGTGTGAGCCGCGCATTGATGGCGGCAAGATCGATGCTGTCCAGAGCGATCAATGTCCGTTGGGCGATCTGGTGCGGCGCCATCGCCGTGCGGTTTTGCACGGCGGCATCGTTGAGGGTGGTCACCCATTGCTCGAAGGTGCGCGACTCATCCTTGGCCAGCATGCCGTCGGCCAACTGGCGGATCCTGGCCTGTTCGCGCGCCAGGTCCTGGGCGGTAAAGCCGTGTTGGCGCAGGCGCTCCAGCTCGGTCAGCAGTTGCTTCAAGGCTTCATCGTGATGTGCCCCTTCGACCCCGGCGGCCACGCCCAGCACGCTGGATTGTTCACCGATCAAGGTCTTTTGCGTGGTCAGGCTGCGTACGCCAGGTTGCAGCGGTTGCAGGCGCAATTGGGCAAACAGCGCGGACAGGGTGAGGCGGTCGATCAGGCGCTCACGGGCGGCTTTGGCCGTTGTGCCACGGCTGTCCGGTTCATGCAGGCGAAACAGCAACGACACCTGGTTGCTGCCGGTTTGCGGGTCTTGCAGACGGAAGATTTTCAGCGTGCCGTCTAGGGGCAGTTCGCGATGATCACGCTCGGGCAGCGGTTGGGCGCCGGGTACGCCGAAGGCATGGTCGATCTGCTGCGCCAATTGCTGCGGGTCGAAGTCGCCGACCACCGAGAGGATCATATTGTTGGGCACATACCAGCGCTGTTGAAAACGCTGCAAGGCACTCAGGGACGCGCTGCGAATCGCTGCTTCATTGCCGATGGTGCGGTGCTGCGGGTAGCGCGAGCCCACGCGCTGGGTGGCGGCGCGCTGGTCGTTCATGCGCTGCGCCACGCCCAGGCCGCCGCGCCATTCTTCGATGACGATCGGGCGTTCGCGCTCAAGGTCGAGGGCGTTGTAGTCGCCGGCAAACACCAGCTGCGCGAGTTTCTCCAGGGCCAGCGGCGTTTGTGTGCTGCCGGCCATGGGGCTGAGCAGGTATTGGGTGCGGTCGTAAGTGGTCACCGCGTTGAAGTTGCGGCCCTGCACCCAACCCAGCGCGGTCATCTGCGCACGCAGGTCAGTGGCTTGCCCGGCGCGACTGCGGAAGGTCAGGTGTTCGAGCATATGGGCCACGCCGACTTGGTCGTCGTCTTCATCCACGGAGCCGGCGCGCACCGTCAGGCGCAGGTCCAGGCGCCCGGCCTGGCTGCTGTCGCGCACCAGCCGGTATTCCAGGCCATTGGCCAATTGCCCGCGCACCACTTGGGGGGCCCAAGGCAGCGGGGTTTCGGTGACGGGCGAGGCGCACGCGCACAGCAACAGCGGGCCGAGCAGGCCAGCAAGTCTCTTGTTCATGGGGGATATCCAGGCTAATCAGGGGGGTTAGAAGCGGTAACCGACTTCCAACCAGTATTGGCGGCCAACTTCATAGCTCACGACCGAGCTCGATTTACCGACGATTTCGTTGACGTGGTCGGTGACGTTGGTCACATCCACCGCAGCGAACAGCGCCTGGTCCTTGCCAGTGGGGATTTCCCAACTGACGCGCAGGTCCCAGGTGGGCGCGCCCTTGACTTTGGCGGAGTCGTACACCGGCAACGTCTCGTCACCGACAACCTCAGTGCGGGTGGTTGCAAGGAGCTGGTTATAGGGGCCGCGATAGCGCAAGAAGTTGCTGACGGTGAGGTTCCACTGCGGAATCTCGGTGATGGTGGTCAGGCGCGCCGTCCAGGGACGGTTGAAATCGCTGGCGGGCAGTTCGCTGTAGGCCATGCGCTTGCCGTCGTAGATCACATCGTCGTCGGCGTATTGGTCGGCGTTCGCCCCGGAATCGTAAGTGCCGAAGGCGTCTTTGGTACGCGACCAGTCAAACGCCGCCTGCACGCTGGTGCGGGTGCCGAGGGCCTTGAATTCGTGCTTGGGGGTGATGGTCAGGGTGACGTTGTCGCTCTGGCTGGAGGCAGCGTTGGTGTAGGTGTAGTAGATGGTGTCGTAGCCGGCAGCCGCGCCTGTGCCCACGACACGATTGGAGGCACGGACGATCTTGTCCTTGCCGTCGCGGTGCACGTATTTCAGGCGAAAGTCCGTGTCGAGCCATACCTGGTCCAGGCCCAGGGTCCACTCGTCGTCATAGGGCACCTTGAGGTCGGAGTATTTGGTCAGGTTCTTGCCCTGGATGGAGGTCCAGGCACCGTCCTGAGTGGTGCGGGTGTAGCGGGTGTTGAACCCTTGGCGACCGTCGGCGAGGCGGTACTTGAACAGGTTGCGCCCGTAGTAGCGGTTGAGGCCGAACACCAGCACGGTGCTGCGGTCGCCGAAGAAATCGTAGTCACCGGCAAAACGCGGCGCGAGGTTTTTGTCCTGCATGTAGTCGTCACCCTCGTAGCGCAGGCCGGGACGCAAGCCGAGCTTGCCGATCTGGATGGCGTCTTGCAGGTGGAACGCGTATTTGGTTTCGGTCAGGTCGAGCTTGCCGGCGCCGTAGACGTTGAGGGTGTTGGCCCACTGGCGCGTGGTGCCATTGAGCATCAGGCCGATGGAGCACAGGCTGTCGTTGTTGGCGCAGGTGGCGATATTGTCGCGCTTGCCGATCAAGGCGCTGGTGGCTTGTTCCCTGCGTTCCCAGGTGGCCTGGTTGCGGGTCAGCTCCATGCCGCCGGTGAACTGGTGCTCGGCACCCGCCCAGTTGAAGGCTTGCCATTCGGCCTTGAGCTTGTAGTCGATACCACGTTGGGTCTGGTCCAGATCCCCATAGGAACCTTCGCCACTGCGCGAGGTGTTGGACAGCGGGATGCCCCAGTTTTTTACGCTGGAGTAGTACCAGCCGATCATGTCGTTGGCTTCGGTGGTGCGTGAGCTGTTGAGGTCGGTCAGCGCCACGGTGTGGGTCCAGCGCGCCGAATCACCTTCCCACACGGCTTTAAGCGAGCCTTGCCAGCCGCCGTTGATATTGGTGAAACCGGAATTGATGTAGTCCTCGCGGAAATAGGTGTTTTCCTGCGGTGCCTTGATAAACGACGCGTCCAGGCTCAGGCGGTCATTGACGTTCCAGTAGGTCTTGAGCATGTAGTTGTCGAGCTGGCGCGTCTGGTCCTTTTCGTTGTCGCCGTTGGGGCTGGTGTAGCCGTCGGCGTAGCGGTTGAGCGGGATCACCGAGCGCTTTTGCGAGAAGCTCAGGATGGCGCCGAAGTCGTCGGTGAGGTGGCCTTCGAGCATGCCGCGAAACGTGGTTTTCTTGAAGTCCGGCTGGTATTGCTCGTTGGAGGCGTTGTCGAACGCTTCCTGGTCCTCGGCGGTGATGTGGTACTTGGTCCAGGCCGATTGGGTCATCGAATAGGAAAACTTGCCGTGCAGGTCCTGGCTCGGACGACGGGTGATGGCGTCCACCACGCCACCGTTGAACCCACCGTATTCGGCCGGCACGTTGCTGTCGTAGACCTTCACTTCTTCCAGCAGGTCGGCGTCCAGGGCAATGCCGTGGGAACGGCTGGGGGCGGCGTCGAACTGGCGGGTTTCGTTGTAGCCGTGGGCGCCGGGGTCGAGGTCGTTGTTGATCGACATGCCGTCGATCATGAAGTTGTTCTGGTAGAACTTGGCGCCGTTGATGCTGATGTCCGCCGGGTCGATTTCACCGGGGGTGTTGGAGCTTTTCTGTGAACCGCTGAACTGCACGGCGGGGTGCATTTGCAGCAGGGTGGTGATGTCGCCGTTGGCACCGGGGAAGGCCTGGATCGCCTTGTGATCGATCACCGTGGCGCCCTGGAAGGAGTTCTCTTCGGTGAAGCCCAGCACGATGGTGTTGTCCAGCGTCACCGGGCCGTCTTCTGCGGTGGGCAGGCGATGGAACACCAGTGCGCCGTCCTGGTAACCCCAACCGATGCCGGTGCCTTGCAGCAGGTAGGCGAGGGCGGCATCGTTGCTCATGTCGCCGTTTACGCCGGGGGACTTCACGCCCTTGAGCAGTTGCGGGTCGACGGTCACCTGTTGGCCGCTTTGTTGGCCGAAGGCGATCAACGCGCCGGCCAGGGACTGCGCCGGAATATCAAAACCACGTGCCGAACTGGCAGCCGCCTGAGGTTGGGACAGTGCCTGAGGCACCACGGCCAGGGCGCAGCAAAGGCCGAGCAAACTGGCGCCTGCACTTTTTTTCAGGCGCAGCGGCCACGGGCCGCGCTGCCCAGGCAAGCGGTGAAAGGTGTGAGTCATGCAAAAAGTCCCCGCGCCGGTTAAGTCACCGGCCAGTCAAATGAATACGAATAAATCTCAATTGCTGCGCGCGGGACAGAAGACGGGACAGCGCGGGGGATTTTCAGAAAAAACATGAAATATTTTTAAACGGCGTGAAATTACCGGCTCAAGACCAGCAGCCAAGGGCTGTAGGCCGTGACTTTTGCGCCGTAGGGTTGCAGCACGGCTTGCAGCGCCGCCTGGGGTTTACGCAAATCGTAGACGCCGGTGACTCGCTGTGCGCCGAGCTTGGCATCGCGCAACACGATGATGCCGGGGGTGTAGCGCCGCAGCTGTGTGAGGACTTCGCTGATGGGCAGGTCATCGGCAATCAACTGACCCTGGCGCCAGGCAGCGGCTTGGCTGGGGGAGAACGTGCTCAGCTCGGCGCGGTCGGCGCGCAAGGTGAGGCGTTGGCCTGGCACCAGGCTGGCAAGGTGGCGGCCGGCCTGGCGTTCGTCCACGTTGACCGAGCCCTGTTGTACGGCGACGCTGGGGTTGTCGCGTGTTGAGTCGACGTTGAACGCCGTGCCGGTGACCGTCACCTGCAAGGTTTTGGTCCACACATGGAACGGCTTGCTCTTGTCCGGCATCACTTTGAAAAACGCCTGGCCGGTCAGCAGCCGCACATCGCGGTGGGTGCCGGCGATGTCCACGGCAATCGCCGAGTGGCTGTCCAACTGCACCACGCTGCCGTCGCTGAGGGTGATGTCGCGGGTTTCTCCAAAGCCTGTGCGGTAGTCGGCTTGCCAGCGCAGCAGCAGGCTTGGCGCCAGGGCCACCACCAGGCAGGCAGCGATGGCGGCGGCCACCCAGCGTCGGGTGCGCCGTGGGCGGGCGACCGGGCGGGCTATCGGCGTGGGCCATTGCTGCGCGGTGGTCGGTGCCAGTTGCCCGGTGAGTTGCCACAGGCGTTGCGCCTTGCGATAGGCCTTGGCATTGGCCTCGTCGACAGCGCACCAGTGCGCCACCTGTTCACGCAAATCCGCATCCTGCGGGGCCTGTTGCACGCGCAAAAACCAGTCCAGGGCCTGGTCGCGACGGGCGTTGGCGCAATCCTCGGTGGGCATGAAGGGGGCATCTCCGCGAGCAAAAAACGGCGGGCAGGATCCCATGGAATCGCCCTTGACTGCAAAAGACGCGGCAGCGGCGGGTTTTTTCAGAAAATCAGTCATCCTCCGGCTCCAGGCAGTCCATGCAATGGCGCAGGGCGTCGTGCACCAGCTGATGCACCAGTGCGGTGGACACGCCCAGCTCGGCTGCCACCTGTTGCAAGGTGAAGCCGCCCAGGCGATGCATCTCGAATGCGCGGCGTGTGCGTTCCGGCAACTGGGCCAGGGCTCGGGAGATGGTTTCGAGCTCGTTCTGGTTGCTTACTTCGCGTTCCGGTGAGGCGCTGCTCGACGGCAAATCGTCGAGCAGGTCATCACCGCCCGGCTGCACCCGTTCGGTGGCGGTGCGGCGGGTGAGATCCAGGGCGAGGTTACGCACGATGCGATACAGGTAGCTGGCGGGGTGACGAATATCGGCCTGGGCATCCTGGCCGCTGAAACGCAGCCAGGCTTCCTGCACCACATCCTCGGCGCGCGCGCGGCAACCCACGATGGGCGCGGCATAGTCCAGCAGCGCGGCCCGGTGGGTCAGGTAAAGCTGGAGTTTTTCATCCGCCAAGAGAGTCAGCTGCCTGCGCGCGACTGTGCGGTCAGGCACAGACTGGGAAGTGGGAGGGCGCGGAGTTTAGCTGTAGTTGATAATGGTTATCAACAAGTGGATGGTTTTTGGTGGTTATTCAGGGTTTTGAAGGTGGGGGGCCCACATTTGGACCCGTGCCAGACCGGGAAACCAAGTACAGCGCCAAT
>NZ_QUZT01000021.1 GCF_004682045.1 Pseudomonas nabeulensis | reverse complement strand
CCCTGGTACCGCGGTGCTTCAGACAGACCGCAGTGGATGGATTTGGGGCGGCTTCGCCCCCCAGCGCGGGGCAAGCCCGCTCACTACAGAGGCGGTGTCGCTACCGTCATCTCTTAACTGACTGGCATTAGGGCTTGCCCCCTCCCACATTTTGAGTCGTGTACAGTTTTAGATGGCACTGAACCGCTGCCCCAACTGCTGTCCGGCAAACTGCTCAATGATGAAGTCCACAAACGCCCGGGTCTTGCCGGGCAGCAGCTTGTGTTCGGCGTAGTAGATGGAAATGTTGCCATCATCCACATACCAATCCGGCAACACCCGCACCACTGCGCCACTGTCCAGGAACGGCACCGCCATCGGCATGCTCACCAGCGCGATCCCCAACCCTTGGGCACTGGCGCAGCAGGCGGCCTCGGAGTCACTCATGGTCATGCCGGGTTTGAGCACCAACGGGCGTTGCTCGCGCTCGCGGCTGCTCAGTTGCCAGGAACGGACGCGCCCGGTCTGCGGTGAACGGATCAGGATGCCGTGACAGTGGGATAAATCCTCGGGCACCACCACCGGCGAGCGCCGCGCCAGATAATCCGGTGAAGCCACCAACACTCGATGGGCCGGCGCCAGCTTGCGCGCCACCACGCCCTGGGGCAACTCGAAGCCACCGCCGATGGCGGCATCAAAGCCCTGCCCGATCAAGTCGACCTGACGGTTATCGAAATGCCAGTCCGGGCTGATATCCGGGAACCGCGCCATGAACTCACCCAACAGTGGCACCACATAGCGATTGCCAAACACGGTGCCCATGCTGACCTTGAGCGTGCCCACTGGCCGCCCCTCAGCGCTGGCCAGGTTGGCCACAGCATTTTGGATGGTGGTGAGGCTGCCGCTGACCTCTTCAAGAAACAGCTTGCCGGCCTCGGTCAAGGTGAGGCGCCGGGTGCTGCGCTGAAATAGCCGCACACCGAGGCGCGCCTCTAGCTTGGCGACACTTTTGCCAACCGCTGCCGGGGTGAGGCTCAGGTGCCGCGCCGCCTCGGCAAAGCTGCCGCCTTCGGCACTGCGCACAAAGCATTCGATACTGCCAAAGCTTTCCATAACACACCATTCCAAACTTTTGGTTTACACAGACTATAGCAATCACGGTCTACCGGGCGGGACGGGCGAGGTCGATACTCGGTTCCAACAACAAGGCATTCCGCCTTGAACAGCCAGGAGATCGACATGACCACACAAAACCTCAGCGGCAAAGTCGCCTTGATTCAAGGCGGTTCCCGCGGCATCGGCGCCGCCATCGTCAAGCGCCTTGCGGCACAAGGCGCAGCGGTTGCCTTTACCTACGTCAGCTCGGCCGCCAAAGCCGAAGATTTACAGAACAGCGTGATCAGCGAAGGCGGCAAGGCCTTGGCGATCCACGCCGATAGCGGTGATGCCGGCGCCATCCGCAACGCGGTGAATGCCACCGTCGAGGCCTTCGGTCGCCTGGATATCCTGGTGAACAACGCTGGCGTGCTGGCCATCGCCCCGCTGGAAGATTTCAAGCTGGAAGACTTCGACCAGACCCTGGCGATCAACGTGCGCAGCGTATTTATCGCGACACAAGAAGCGGC
The DNA here is from genome assembly GCF_004682045.1 of Pseudomonas nabeulensis. GTDB lineage: Bacteria > Pseudomonadota > Gammaproteobacteria > Pseudomonadales > Pseudomonadaceae > Aquipseudomonas > Aquipseudomonas nabeulensis. Next base: position 88,714 of record NZ_QUZT01000021.1, on the reverse strand, counting down.
CAAGCATATGGGCGAAGGCGGTCGGGTGATCAATATCGGCAGCACCAACGCCGAGCGCATGCCCTTTGGCGGCGGTGGCCCGTATGCGATGAGCAAGGCGGCGCTGGTGGGTTTGACCAAAGGCCTGGCGCGGGATCTGGGACCTAAGGGCATCACCATCAACAATGTGCAGCCTGGGCCGGTGGATACCGATATGAACCCGGCGGACAGTGATTTTGCCGAGAGTTTGATTGGGTTGATGGCGGTGGGGCGGTATGGGCATGTGGAGGAGATTGCCAGTTTTGTGGCCTACCTGGCAGGGCCGGAAGCCGGGTACATCACTGGGGCAAGCCTGACCATCGATGGTGGTTTCAGCGCCTAGGATTCCAGGAACACTGCAAAACCAAATGTGGGAGGGGCGGTGCGACGATTCGACTTGCCCCCTCCCACATTTTGACCCCATTTATTCAGCGCATTGGCGGCAAGCCATAGGCCGCCAAGTCGAACTCCGCGAGCTTGCGGATGATCTGGTCGGCGTGGTCGTACTTGCTGTCAGCCATGGCCTCATCCGGTACAGCAATGGCCGTCATATTGGCCGCCTTCGCCGCCGTTACCCCAAACGGCGAATCTTCGAACACGAGGCAATCCTCTGGCGCCACGCCCAAGCGTCGAGCGGCAGTGAGGAAAATATCCGGCGCAGGCTTGGCAGCCCCCACTTCCGGGTCGTCAGCCGTGACGATGGTGTCGAACAGCGCAAACCATTCACGGTGCAAAGTAGTCTTGTACCCAAACGAATTGCGCGACGAACTGGTGCCTACGGCAATCGGAATATCGTGCGCCTTCAAGTGCCGCACCAACGCCTCGGCGCCCGGCATACCCAAGGCCTTGGGAAAACGCTCGCTCATCAGCGGTTCGCGGATTTTCAGGAACTCGGCCGGGGTGATCGGCAACTCCAGCGCCTTGACCACATAGTCGGCCAGGTCCTGGGCACCCCGCCCGATGATGTGCTGCTTGATTCCCCAGTCATAGGTACGGCCATAACGTTCAGCGATGATCTGTGTGACTTCGGTGTAGATGCCTTCCGTATCCAGCAACAAACCGTCCATATCGAAAATCACGGCCTTGATCGGGCCGGCGGTACGCGGTGCGTTCATCAAAACAGATCCTTGGGGCGAAGGACTAAAAGGATTCAGCACAATAGCGGGCTACATTGCCTGCAAGCAACCCGGGTCGATCCACCCTGCGTATACCTGACGCAATTTGCCTTTTGCTGCATCAGCATCGCGCTATATAGTAAAACGTATAACGCCGCAGATAATTTAAGCCGAGGACACGCTGGTGAGTGCACAACCCAAAGAAGCCGTAGGCGCCGCCTACAGTATTGAATCCATGCGCTACGCCCAGGCCATGACCTGGAAAGCCATCGAAAACCTCTCCCAGCGCATCCGCCCCGGCATGCTCGAGTCCGAGGCTCGCGAGCTGGGCAAGCAAGTCCTCGCCGACCTCGACATGCAACGCATCTGGCATCCGTTGCTGGTGCGCTTTGGCACCAACACCCTCAAGACCTTCAAGCAACGCTCCGAAGGCGATCCGGTGCTGGGCGAAAACGACATCTACTTCATCGACATGGGCGCGGTGTGGCAAGGCCACGAAGGGGACGCGGGTGCCACGTTCAGCACGGGCAACGACGTGAAAATGGTCGCCTGTGCCAACGCGGCAAAAGAACTGTTCGACCTTGTTCAAGCCCGCTGGAAAAACGACCAGGTCGTGGGTCTGGAGCTTTACCGTTACGCCGAAGAACAAGCCCAGGCCATGGGCTGGCAGTTGAACCTCGATATCAAGGGCCACCGCGTCAGCGACTTTCCCCACGCGATCCACCGTGGCGGCGACCTCGGCGACTTTGAGCACTACCCGAACGCGGGCCTATGGATTCTCGAAATCCAGATCGCCCACCCCACCAAGCCCTACGGCGCTTTCTACGAAGACCTACTGGCCTAAAGGAACACCATGAAACGCTCCACCGAATACCCCGTGCTGTTGTTTTCCTACGGCACGTTGCAGGACAAAACCGTACAACTGACCCACTTTGGCCGCGAGCTGGTCGGCCAGCACGACGCCATGCTCGGCTACGCGCAAAGCTGGGTAGAAATCACCGACCCGCAGGTGCTGGCGAGCAGCGGCAAGACCCATCACCCCATCGTGGCGCCCACCTTAGAAGCGGGCGCCGAGGTGAAAGGCATGGTGTTCCAGATTACCGAGGCGGAATTGGCGGCAGCGGATGCCTATGAAGTGTCGGACTACAAACGAGTGGAAGTGGCGCTGGCATCGGGGCTGACAGCCTGGGTGTATGTGCAGGCGTAAGTAGCGCCACATAAGTCGTATCATGGGCGCCTCCACCGAGGACCGCCCATGAACCTCAGCATCGCCTACGCCCTCGCCGCCGCCGCCCTCTTCGGTGCCAGCACCCCGCTCGCCAAAAGCCTTGGCCTGGGCCTCTCCCCCATTCTTCTTGCCGGCCTGCTCTACCTCGGCAGCGGCGTCGGCCTCGCGGGCGTACGCCTGGTGCGTGATCGCGGCTGGAAACCCAGCGGACTCACCCCCTCGGAATGGCCCTGGCTACTCGGCGCCATCGTGTTCGGCGGCATCCTCGGGCCCGTCGCGTTGATGTTCGGCCTCACCCGCACCAGTGGCGCCACCGCATCACTGATGCTCAACCTTGAGTCGGTGCTCACGGCGTTGATCGCCTGGCTGGTGTTCAGGGAAAACGCCGACCGCCGCATCGTCCTCGGCATGCTCGCCATCGTATTGGGCGGCGTCGCCTTGTCATGGTCTGGCGGCGGGGGAACAACCCATGATTGGACCGGGCCACTTGCAGTAGCGCTGGCCTGCCTGTGCTGGGGGATCGATAACAACCTGACGCGCAAGGTGTCTGGGTCTGACGCGCTGTTTATTGCGGGCACCAAAGGCTTGGTTGCGGGGCTGGTCAACTGCGGATTGGCGCTCTCTATCGGGGCGCAGGTTCCGGCGGTGGCGCAACTGTTGCCGATCTTGCTGGTGGGCTTTCTGGGATACGGCATCAGCCTGGTTATGTTTGTGCTGGCATTGCGTGGACTGGGCAGTGCACGCACCGGCGCTTACTTCTCCACCGCACCGTTCCTGGGGGCCGCCGTTGCGTTGCTGGTGCTGGGCGAGTCGGTGACCGTGGCGTTCTGGATCGCCTCGGCGCTGATGGCCGTGGGGGTGTGGCTGCACCTGACGGAACGGCATGCCCATGAACATCAGCATGAGGCCACGGAACACGGGCATTGGCATGTGCACGATGAGCATCACCAGCATGAACATGGGTTTGAATGGGACCCGAAAGTGCCCCATAGCCATGTGCATGCGCATCGTCCGTTGCGGCATAGTCATGCGCATTTTCCGGATGTGCATCATTGGCATAGGCATTGAGGGAAAAGTGATGTGTGTGGGTTCCAGAATGATTTAGGGCGACTGTATCCGCCGCCCCACTCTATAAAACACGACCCTGCTTAGGCGTGCCGACCCGTGTGACTTCCATGCACATAATCCCACCCCTCACACGACTGCTCCAACGCCAAGCGGTGCAACGTGACGACTGGCAATTCAAGGTCATTACCCCAGGTCACGTCAAAGCCCCATTCGCCGAGTTCGGCTTGAGCGAATAGCGTCAAATTCCGGAGCGGCTTGAGGATAGAGAAAGTGTTTATATGATCGGTGAGATCAACGGTGTGCCGCATACGGTTATTCCACTCAACCTCAAGAGCATGCTCGCCGGCAACTGGTTGCACAGCAGAGATGCGAAGCTTGCTGGACATCAGTCAGTTCCTCCGGTTTTCTTCATCACATACCAAAGCTTTTGTCTTGGGCGACTATAAAAATCCGCTACAGGCGAGGTAAGACGAGTGCTGAAGGGCTTTTGACGTTTCGGAAGCAGACTACGTTAGCGTGGGTACATACCTACGTTGGCGATGTGCTGACTAGTGATTGCCAGCAAATCGCACGTACGGCACGAAGAGAAAGCGCAGTTCGAAGTGAGGTCATTTGGGCAAAGTCCTACGCGCCGCTCGGAAGTGGTGACCTCCCATTTCAAAATGGCCACGCCTATAGTCGCTCGGTCGCCCTCATGGCGACCGGGTTTGGCGACTCGACAACAAGATGGCAGAAGCCTCCCGGCTGATTTGCGGGATGCCCCTGCACGCAATAAGCTGCGCAATGGTAGCTGTGCGTGGGAGACTTTCGAGTCTGCCGGTCTTTGTCCGTTCTTGTTCCGGTTCGCCAACCTGCGTACAGCTGCCACCTTTTTGTTTGGCGACAAATAGGTGGTGAATTTTCCATTAAGTGAACGGACTTAACGCATGAACCAATACATGGCACTGACCAACAACGACAGCGCTACTCCTGCGCTTTTCGTGGACACGAATGCTCCACTGGAAATACTGCTCGACGCGGCGAGCTATCGAATCCGCGCAGTCACCCAAGTTCTTGAAAATCTCGCACTGAGGGAGGAAATCAGTAGCGATTCCGTCGTACTGAGCGACTTCGCACTGCTCTGCTCAATCCCGTTGCGCGATGGGTGTGACATACTGGATGCCATAGGGCGGCGTGCGGATATGCCAAGCGCTTAAGGCAAATATCTGGAGTGTTCTCCCCCAGAAACGCAAAACCCCTGGTTTCTTTCGAAACCAGGGGTTTTGTTTATATCAAATTTGGCGGTGAAGGAGGCAGGCATGGCGGAGAGAGTGGCGGAAGCGGTGTCCATTTCCACCCACCCCATGAAGGCTCACAAAGCCCGAAATAGACAGGTGGCACAAGCCATGCCGGGAGATGAGGATACCTCTCAACGGCCCACACCCACCCAAACAATCCCGTCACAAACGGGGGTACCGACGGGGGTAAAATCGCCAACACTGTCAATCCGACACCTACCATTTCAGTATCGGCGAGCTTGAGCAGATGACAAGTTGCTTGCTGCCGCGGGTCATTGCGACATAGAGGTTTTTTGCATTCATCTTTTCTGGCTCAAGGATGACGGCTACGTCCGCCTCAAGTCCTTTCAACAACAAGGTACTTCCTACAGACCTAGGACGCATCATGCGAGGCATATGCCGAAATCGCTCCCGCTCCCTCATCGCCGCAGCGTGAAAACTCACCGCGTCGCTCGCTGCCCGTAACGCCTTTATGCATAAGCGCATGATGTCCGGCCGGAAAGCAAAAATACCAGCGGTACTGTAGAAGGCATCCAGCATATTGGCGGCACTTCGATAAGTCGGGGCCCGCAAATACGCCAGTGCAATCTCTTCAATGTTACTTGCCTGAGTTCGCGCCCTCCCGGCATGTAGCGAATGAGTTCGAGCAATCAGCTTTTCTGGCGACAGTCCAGACAGCAAGCTGCCAAAATAGCTTACCGCATCGTCCAGGGACGTTTGGGTACGAGGATCAAACATCCCAGCAAACTTCATGAAGTCCACCATATCATTGGCTTCAACCATTGTCGCACGAGCTCTGCGAGCGGTTTGCCACTGACTTTCCTTGTTTTTTGAGTCTGCAATGATAAGAGTTGTGCCTGCAAACTTTCGCTTTGCTGTGGCGAGACGTGTTTCGTTCATCTGGATCGCCGAACCTTCAAGACGAACCCACTCAACCCCCTCTGGAGCTTTGGAAAGATCAATAGAGCCGCCAGCTCGACTCAGTAACGGTCTCACGGAATTGAGAAGCCAATTGCCAAGCTCTGGTGCACCTGCGTTGTTCCAACGCCAAGGTTCCGGCTTCCACGTCAGAGGGGGAAAAGCACCAACCACATCTTTGTGCCAATTCACAACTGGGCCAGCGAAGTCAAAGATGACCTGAAGAGGGTCACCCAGGACCACCGTCGGAAGTAAGTTAGCAAGCGACAGAATCATCTCGTGCTGCAAACTTCCGCAATCTTGGTACTCGTCCACAATGACCCGTGAGTATGTCGCCGAGACGATCTGATCAGCGTGCCCGGCCTTCAGGATGTCCAATGCGGCCTGCCGAATTGCTGCATAGTTTGCGCTGTTTCCTTGCACCCGAAGAACAGCCGGCGCAAGACGCGATCTCTGAGGAAAGCACTGGACCAAGCGAATGGCCCAACTATCCAGCGTTGCCACACGTGCTGCACTGCCGTGCACGCCTAGTGCCTTCAAACGCTGCTCAAGTGCTGCCCTCCCCGCATTGGTATGTGTCAGTACTAGGGCAGGCTTGCTATCGTCGCTTCTCAGGAGAGCAGAGGTGATCAGCTGCGTTTTGCCACATCCCGCAGGTGCACTGACGCTCGCGCGGCGGAACGTGAGGATGTCCAAATCACCGTCACACATCGAAGTGCCTGAACAGTGCAACGATCGGTTTCTTGAGCTCAGGCTTAGCGTCCTTTATCCAAGGGCCAACCACTTTTTCTCCTACCAACTCCATCTTGCTGATGGATTTGAACCAGCCTTTGCGACCCGGTCCAACCTTGGAGTCCTTTGTTGAAAGCTTCGCTGCCCTCCCCAAAAACGCCCGTTCTTCGTCTTCGTACTGGGCATCGCCACGCACAAGATCTAACACACGCTCCAAATCGAGCTTCTTCTTCGAAACCTCCTCCAGCGCACCACCAACCAACTCCTCCGAGTTGAGTTCAATCGCCAGTTCAATGAGATCGTCCACCCCATGGTCAGGGAGCCATCTGAACAAGGCCTCCTCAAGAGCTAGAGAATCGCCCCAAGTACAAACCGTAACACCATCTGCTTCAGCAGCCTTTCTTGCCTTTGCGGGAATGTCCACATCTGCGTCCAAGAACGCCTTGGTTCGGTAGCCCCACTGCGCGAAGACCCGCGCCCGCTCCAAGATATGCTCTGGACTCCTGCCTCCGGCATCGACAAACGAAGTCGCGCTTGCATACGCCGATTGCCTTCCTTTCGACACCAGGTATCGATCAATGCCTCGAAGGAGCCCGACCTCGCTAGCGCCTTCACAAACGATCACAGTCTTTGCAAGGAATGCCTCCGGGTAGAGACGAGCTACCCCCTGGATTGCGTTCTCGCTACTGACCAAGCGCATCTGGTGCTGTCCGACGTCAACTTTCCGAACTATGACGAGTTGATCACCACTGAGCTCCCTCACCACCACTGCCGAGTGGGTTGTCATGAAGACCTGGAACGGGACATCTGTATCCTTTGACCCGAGGGAGTGCAGTAGGCGGATCACGCGATGAGGCTCAAGCCCATGTTCGACCTCATCAACCAACAAACAGCTTGCTGCAGATGATGCCTCACGGTGAAGGGCTGCCAGCAACAGGCGGCTGGAGCCCGTGCCAAGGTTGCGCAAGGGCACTCCACCGTCGGAATGCAGCGTAATCGCCCCATCAGAGAAAGAAAGCGCCTCCGCATCCAGCAAAGCCTTTGCTTTCGCGCCGACGTCAACGCCCATCTCTTTTGCTTTGGTCGTGACTAGATCAAGCATGTCACCAATGTTGGCGCCAGCCTTGTCACCAAACGCGAGCCGAGCTTCTCTTGCCGCCGACACCAGGTCATTCCCGACAGCAAGCTTTTCTTCTGATAAGCGCGCCAATACAGAGCTTCGGCTCCATGACAGATTAGTGCTCGAGTGATTGCCTATGCGGCTCGGTGCAAGAATTGCTCTTTCCTTCCACGGCAACTGCCGTTGATAGGGATCAGACTCTGTCCGCTCCGAGTACAAGCCCCGCTTGGGGTCCAAGTCGTCTCCAACTACCAGCTGAAACGTCAAAACGACCTCAAGCCCATCACCGGGCTCATCTTCAACACAGCCGCTGGCATTATTGAAACCACGTAGCACGTCACCCAGACTGTCTAGGTCCATCAAGTGGTCTGGGAGCGCACCGACTGTCACTCTGATGATTATCGGCTTGGCAACATTCATTCCAAAAAAGTCTGCGTCCGAGAAATCTACATTGCGGCGCACCGACATACAGACTTCGATTGCATCCAGGATTGAAGTCTTCCCGCTATCTCCGGGCCCGATGAGGCAATTGATGCCTTCGTTGGGAGCCCAACTCAGCTGTTCAATGCCTCGGAAGTTCTGAATCTCCACATACCGTATTCCTGCCATTCCCTGAGCTCCTGTTATACGGCCAGATATCAATAACGGAAGAATACAGGCTTCCTACACGCTTTTGCGAAGCATAAGCAGTTCGTGCAGATGTTCTGCGATGACGCTTGGGCGCCATCTAGGCGGACACGCAAATCAACATGTGAGCGAGTTCATCGTCCGCGTATCGCCTAAGTAGGAAAAGCCGCCCTTTTCGTACCATTCCTATTGCCCTCCTCCCGTTACCGCGACACGCTGTGAAAGCCTCGCCACACAGTTCTGCGTGCTGCATCACACTATGCCAGCCTCGGACACCCGCCTCGACTACCCCAGCCTTGCCTTGCTGCGTCCAGGCCACACCAAGGACCGACTGCAAGCCGCACTGGGAGCGTCGTGGTCAGCCCCCTGTGTGGACGATGACGGTTGGTGGCGACCCGCCAGGTACTCAGATGGCTTTATGGCACGCATAGGGGACGATGACCGGTTATTGTCAGTTTGGTTCTACGGTAACTTCTCCATGCGCTGCCAGGTGGAGGGACTGAACATGCGACTCCCCCTCGAGTCTGCCTTGGGGCGAAAGCCACAGCTAAGCAAGCTGGAAACAGCATCGGGCCCACGCAGTGAGCTCTACTACATGAATTGCGTACAGGGTTATCGCCTCATCGTGCAGTTCAATCAAAACCGGATCCGACGCCTGTTCTTAGAGGCACTCGGTCAACCGAGCCGGGCACTGCCGCCGCATCTTCGCCACCTTTGAGCGAGCCCATTGCTCAAGCATCGAGTGGCGCAAAATGTAAAACAAGCATTACGGCACAACCAGATAGCCCCGCAGGCGAGCGGCAGCTTTCAAACCCAATTAACCAGCACACGGCGTGAACAACTTTGAAACCAACAAGTCTTGATAGATAGCAAGTGCGACATCATAGTCAAGCTTGTGCGCCGAATGGGGTACCGCCGTGATGATTCGGCCTAGCTCCTCAGGACTGTAGGAGAAGTTCTGTGGAAGCTGAAGGCGTCTTTTTGCAGCGCCATCCGCAGCGTTACATTGATTGCACAGTACGGTGCGGGGAAATCGCGGTGCGCACCCGGGATAATCACCTGCATGGTCATGATGCGTGTTAACGATTGCCACCCAATCCATGAACGCATTGGGCGATCTTGGGAAACGCTTACTCCATCGCATAATTTGAAAACGACTTCTGCGGCAACTGATGCAATACCAGTCAGGGCCAATTTGCTTCCATAGCTGATGATAGTGAAGCCCGGTGTGGCTCAGGTACTCGTCAAGCGTCGGCACTCGGATGACCATAGGAACCCCATCTTTCAAACTTCAATCGAACAGCAGCTATTCCATCTACCCACACTTAGATAGCTGCCAGTCCCGGATGAGTCGAAAGCTCAGCCACGAAATCGTCAATGAACTCTTGGACCAGCATAGAATACCGCTTCTCCGGCTGCTGCATCCGTCGCATCACCTCCACTCTCCTCATGATGCGAGCGATACGAGCTGCAGAGATCCCCTGAGCCAGCTCTTCCTCAAGCTCACTGAGGATCTCCACTCTCTGAAATCGCAGCTCGGTCAACACCTCAGTACGTGTGCGGACCAGGCTCGCACGATTGAGCGCAAAAACATTGATCGTCGCGAGCGCGCGGTTGGCCACATTCGCCGTTGAAGACTTCGCAATCGCCACACTGAAATGGCCCGCTCTGGACCACCCCAGAAATGAGGCAGGATCATCGACAGTCGGATCCAGCAAGTCTGGAGCCTCATCCTTGAGCCTATGGGTTGTGTCAGTAGCACGCTTGCCCGAGACTGGAAATTGATTTGCCTTCCCATAACTGCTCTTGGACTTCTTCAATTGCGCTGCCTTGAACTCTTCCTCGGTCGTATGTTCGGTAACGAGGTGATGGCAGAGGTTCTTGTTGCAACCCGGGCACGCGGGCAGTAGGTTCTCCCAGCTGTGGGCCAGCCACCAGTAACCGAAGTGCAAAGGATCCTCCGTCACCCCACCTTTGGGCCGGAAGTGTTCCACTTCCAAGCTATCGCCAAGATGGGATTCGCAGTAGGCACATTTAGCTAGGAACAACTGCCGCAATGCATGCTGAACATCGTAACTTTTATAGGCCTTGAACGTGAAGGCGGCTGGCCTCGGCGACTGCGTCGGGTCAAATGTCGCATAGAACAATTCAGCCGCGTCCTTTTCGTCTTTCACCGCTGCAGAGGGCTTGCTTAACGAATCCGGCTCTGCGATGTCCTTTCGATTCACGTAGCGCATATCTGATCTCTAATCCGCCTTAAGGGCTTCAATCACTGCCGAGACGGCGTCCGCTCGCAGCGTAGCAAGAGCCGAACCACTCCGGCGCTCTCGTTCCTCCAGGTACTTAACCATCGCCTCCTGGACGATCTGCTCGCTCTGGCTATTCCCCACCACCAGCCGCCTCACCACCTCCATAGCCGCGTCTGACGGCGCCACCTCTTGTTCACCAAAAGTGTTGCGGCGCGCGACATCACCAGCCATTCGCGCTAACGCAAATTCGGTCCCAGGGTCCGCAGTGCTGGCAAGTCCAAAGTAGTCTGAAGTCAGCAATTGTTCGGCGCTCATCCCTGAGATGGTGGGTAAGTCCTCAACTTTCTGTATGTGTTTTTTATCATCGCGCTGAAGCACGATGACTTCTCCGTCATCCATCCCACGCAGGCAAAGTGGATCATGTGTCGTCACGATGAACTGGACACGAGGCAGGACCCGGCGCAGCGACGTCATAACCTGCATTTTCCAGCGCGGGTGCAGATGCGTCTCCAGCTCATCAATCAACACCACTGCCTGAGCCTGTTCGAGATTTCCCCAGTGGTCTAGAAGCTCACGAATGATATCGACGGTCATGACAAATACGGACCGATAGCCCTCACTCAACGCATCAATGGGCGTCACTCGCCCATTCGCGCGCACAGCAAGAAAGTCCGGCTCAACAATCAGCTCGTCCTCTTCGTTGAGTGCCAGTACAACTCTCAAGGCCGCCGCAACCGTATCGAAACGTGAGCCAGTTTGGGCACGCAGCCAATCCGCTGGATAGGGAATCGTCGCCAGGGGATCGAACAATGTCCGTACACGCGCTGCACCACCACGTGGGCGTTGGCGCTTTTTAGTGTTGAAGAACCGACGTGCACCGTACCCCAGGACGAGCATTGGCGGCTCCGCATCCCCCTCGATAAGTTGTTGGGAGCCGTCGAATAGAAACGAGGAATGGGCCGAAGAGAAGTGGAAATCAATACGGACTTCAACAGGCGGAGAGTCTAACTGGTCAAAGCGATCCGTCCCGGTGCTATGCACAAGCGTGGGTAGGAACCTTTTGAGCTTGCCCGCTTCTCGGCGGCCAATCAGGGCTAGAGCAATGGCCGCAAGGGTGCTCGACTTACCGGTAGAATTTTCACCAAGGATCATCAATGCTGGCGCACCCGACCGAGCCGAACGAGCTGGAGGCATTTCGATACCCAAACGGCTGATAGCCTTGAAATTCGATATATCAATGCGCGCAATCTCTCCATCCGCGATCCAGAACTCCTCTTTGTCTGTATCTACAATTGAAAAGATTGGCAACATACTGGGCTGATTCCGCGCATCCGCATCCGCCCCTTCTACTTGCCTGACGGCACTGGACAACTGTCTGTGCTGTGCACTACTTGCAGTCATCCATCGCTCAAAGAACCGGCTCACAAAGAGATCACCACTCCCTTTGATTGGGCGATCCGCTACGAGCCACGCCGCTGCGATCCGTTTAAGGATGTTGAGCAATGCACCAGAATGAGCCTCACCGCTGCTCAGCATACGCCGCAGCGCACCATCATCCTCATTTTTAAGCGAAGCAAACATCCCCTCAACAAGATACCTACGCTCGTACTCAAGATCGTGCCTATTGAGGTCGAACACCTCAATTGACTCCGTGCCCTTGGGTGAAAGTGGAACAACGCTGCCGTCACATAGGAACCGGAGACCCTTGTGAGGATCTTCTGCCGTAGGGTCTATAAGAAGCGCATCTTCACTTTCAACGATATCGTCAAATGTCGCTAGAAAGGACGCCCGTTGTCCCGCCACCGGAAATCGGTCGCCCTTTGACTTGATGCACCGACGGCAGCCGTAAAACAAATTTCGCCACTCAAATGCAATCCAAAGGTAGTAGTTCTTGTCGAGCCCCGTACCCTCTGCCGCAAAACGAAGCGGCCGGAGATGGATTACGCCTCCATCGCGACCAATATGCGTCTCGCAGAACGCACACTTCTCATGGAAGACGGACGAAAGCTCGTCTCGTAATTCCGAATCAAAAAAGATGTCATCATTCAGCGGGTCACGTCGCTGGCGCCGCTCCTCAGGTTCGCGCCGCAGGTAGGCGAGCACCCGGTTGCGCTCGCTCTTGACGTGGTCGGACCTCAAGAACCGCGGAGACTCCTTGGGCCGGTTGATCCTTCGCATACTTGCTCCTTGGCACCACGGTTATGACTACTCTGGTTGCTGTCAGGCATCCTGACAGTTGGCGGTGGTTACAATATCAGTCCGTGGGAGCGGCGGACCAGGAGGAAAAGGCGCTTGCCAGCATGAGCCAAGAACAGGTGGACAGCTTCAAGCAATTTGCAGATCAGATTTCAAACAGCACGGGCTACAGCGGTGCGATAACGAACAGTACCAGTGAGGCACAAGACCTGAGTACTCGGCTTGCGACCAGCGCTTCCCGCGCAGAGCAGACACAAGCAAGCCTGACCGAGCGCGTAGCTTATGCCGAACGCATGTCCTCGGCCTACGAGCAGGGCGAATCAATCGCCATTGACGTCGCGCAGGATCCGCACAATCTGGCCATGTTCATGCGCTATGCCGGACAGTATGGCGGCAACAGTGCGGCGGCCAAGGTGATGATGGACGCCGAACTGGCACGCCAAGCCCTGTCACCTAACCGAGTGTTCTCCGATGGCACCGCAATGCCCACCTCGTTCGGCGAAATGAGCAATCGTCACCACACAATGCAGCAGCAAGTGAACCAACAGAGCGATCCCACCAGCACATTTGCTCAACAGCGACGTGCCGTCGCAGGCTGGAACAATGCGCTACCAGAAGCACCACCGGCATTCAGCACGCCCGTCCGGGAACAAGTGCAAACGCGTGCTGATGAGATGCGCGATCAAACCCAAACCGACCAAGCAGGCTTTGACCGCCGCGCGGATCTGGTAGACACCGATGACGGAACGCTCGCGTCGAACAGGTCGCAGGTGGAGCAAGCCGCAAAGCAAGTCAGCAATGATGGTCGCTCCACCTTCAAGCGCGCGAAGGATGCCGTGACGGACCTATTTAAAAAATGATGCGACTACCACTTATGTGGAATGTGGGACCGCTCTGCAGGCTCGTGCTCAAAGTTCTTCGGGTTTGAAAAAGGAGCGTGCCACTTATCTCGCCAATAGTTGGTCGCGTAGTCATTCGCATGAATGCCAGATCCCGTTGGCCGATGGATCTCGTACCAATCATGGGCATCAGGCTCCGCCTTACCTCGACCGATATCCGCTGCCGCCCCCCTATCGCGCCAGCGAATATCATGCTGATGCCCATCATCAACAAGCGCGTGAGCCAATCGTCAGGCGGCCCCCAGAGAAAGCCGAACCCGGCGCCTACGAAAAGAAAGCTGAAGAAGATCAACTTACGCATCGCACACCTCCGATCAACAGGTTGCAGATGCGAGCTGGACGGCCACAGGAGGTGGGCGAAAAGCACATCTGCCATCGGCGTTTTATACGACGATGTCGCCAATGCTTCCAGTGAACCAATATCAAGTTACAAAAACAGTGATCGACATCGCCGATTCAAGAGCGAAAGCAACCCGTACAGATCACCAACAGGGTGAGGCTAAAATACGCGCTTCTCCGCTCCACCGACGTAGGATAGGCACCTACCATGTCCGCATCTTGAAAAGGCGACCTTGTTCACCCTCATCGTTCAAGGACAGTACAATTTCATCATCCGAGAACACTGGATCTTCACCAATGCGAATAGGAAGATCCGAATCAATCAAAGTAATGACTGGCTGCAGTCCCAATTCAGCGTATCGATGAATAACCGTTAACAGGTTCTCTTTTTTGCGATCGTCTAACGACTCGAATACACCATCGTGATAAACAAAGCGCGGGAACTTCTCATCGATATAGGCGCGCAGCACTGCCATGTCAAAAGCAATGCAGAGCAGCTTACGATAGGTATGCCCCTGGTCAGCACTGGTAGCATTGCCTGACTCATCCAAAATCTCAGCCTTGAATTCCAGATGTCCTTGCTGGTTTGGGGATACGCTCAACAGTGCTTTGCGATCAATAACTTCCTCAACGATTTCATTAAAGTAGACACGAATCACCGAAAACAGGCTGTCCTGCGTCGAGTTTTGACGCTCAACATCTTCTTCAATCTGCGTCTGCAGATGGCTCCGCTCTTCCGTCAACGTCCGGATCTCAGCCCTCAGTTCCTGCAGCCGATGCACGAAGCCACGCTGACGCTCAAGTGAAGTGATGTCCGCACGCAGCAACACCATCTCATCAGCCACCTGCTTGTATTTGGTGAAGACATCGGTGCCGCTCAAAAACGAAAGCATCTCCGAACGCTTCTTCCCGAGAGTGTTGAGTTCCGCGTTCAAACGCTTCAACTCTGCCTCAATCTCGACCCGCTCTTCTTGCAAGTATCCGCGGCGTTCTTCTGTGATGGCCTTGTTGAACGCAATCAGCTGCTCAAAATCCTTTTTGATCTGATTCTGAAAGAGCACTCCTACTTCGCTGAATAATTGCTGCGCCTCATCAGGATTGAACAGAATTTGATCGTCCTCCAGCGACAAAAGAATTTTCTTTCGATTTTGACTCAACGAGTAACGCTCTGCGTTCAGCACAGAAATTTTTTCATCAATCCCTTCAACTAGCAGCTTAGTATGGTCCTTGTCTTGGGAGCGAAAATCGAACGCATCCAGCAGCTTCTGCTTTTTATCAGCATCGTTTTTCTTAAGAAGCAGAATGCCTTCAATTTTACTGACGTCCTCAACAGAACCGCCAAGCTCATTTTTTATCGTCTGAGCTATTTCCTGCTTTTTCGCCAACTCTTCTTCTTTGAGGTAGTGCTGAGAAATCAGCTGCGCATTGAAGCCCAGCAAATGCGCGAGAAACGGCTTCCAATCGGCATGTTTGGACGCGAACTTGCGAAGCTGAAAAACCTCACGATAGTCCTCTTGGGCGCGCAACAAGTATCCCAGACCTTTGCGGTATGACCATGGTTTCAAGGCTCGCCAATCAAGCAAGCCATCCAGCAGGTCCCGCGCACGGTCAAATGGGACATCGTAGTGATCCCATTCAGCAGCTTGCAGCAATGAAAGATCCTGCTTACCCGCCTCATGCTTCTTGAAAGCGATCTTCGTCGCATCCTTCACGCCACGCCGCACAGTGATAAAGGAGGCGTCATTCAACTCGATTTCCAAGAAGAAAACGAAATCCTTGAATAACTCAGAATGTTTGAAGAGGAAAAACTTAGCATCGCGCCCAGACAAAAAACCGAAGTCGAGCAGACGCCCAAGCGTAGTCTTTCCAAGGTTATGGGTATCTTTGGCCTTATTCTCGGGCAAACGAATCTCGGCCAGGACAACATTAAGCCCTTCAACAAACTCCACCGGAGCAAACAGCTCCGGTTTATTAGTATAGATTTTAGAGAGTTTCATTCGGACCCACGTATTCCACGGCATCTGTTTTAGGGCGATAGTCAACAAGCCCCAGTAGATAAAGAAAATTCAATGCTGGCAAAAACAGAACATCACCACCGGTGACTGCTTTTTTCGCATATCTTCGCAACGCATCATACTCGTCGACTCTACGCGACCTCAGCCGCGCGAGTATTAGCAATGAGACATTGATCACGGTGCGATCTGGGTGGGAGTGTTTAGTCGGTCTCAGCATCATCCACCTCACCGATGTCGCAGTTCCAGTACATGTAGAACAGTACAGCTCGCGTAAGCCGTTTATGCGCGTGCTGACGCAAAACAGGATCGCGACTGAACAAAAGATCAATCAAGTACTCCATAACCTCATCGAAGGTCTGATAGTCCTTACGCTTTGCGATGACCTTGAATTGAAACTCGTCAACTACAGACTCATATAGGTGAAGCAGCTCAAGGTTTTCCGGCGCAGCCAAAAACGCACGTATCTGGGCAGTTTCTTTTAGGAAACGTCTGCGCTGTGCCTTGGCATACTCCGCACTCATATTGTTCAGCGCATTCTTTGTTTCATAGGAGACTCGCGCAGTAGGAGGGTCATCCAACA
This sequence comes from Pseudomonas nabeulensis, assembly GCF_004682045.1. Taxonomy (GTDB): domain Bacteria; phylum Pseudomonadota; class Gammaproteobacteria; order Pseudomonadales; family Pseudomonadaceae; genus Aquipseudomonas; species Aquipseudomonas nabeulensis. The sequence continues at coordinate 72,333 of NZ_QUZT01000021.1, read as the reverse complement.
AGGCACCTACCGCATCCTTATGGCTTGCGAGTGCTTGAACAACTTCAGCCAGATCATCCGGACTGACAATTAATGGGCAATCGATTGGGTCGAGGTCTGCCAAGGCCGCGACTTCCGGAAATACCTTAAGAAATACTTCCAGCTGCTCCAAACCGCACAAATAAATAGATGACTCCGGCAAACCGCACTGAATCGAGATATGCTTGCGGATCTCACTTTCGGCATTACCGGCAAGACGTCGATTAGCAAACAGCATGTAGTGATCTAGCTGTTTTTTAGCCCGCAGATTCTGAATCCGGGGAAGCTCTTTATTCAGTACGGTATTGGCAGCTTTAGCACTGTAAAAATCAGGCTCGGAAAAATTCCGATTGTACCCATTGGTATGCTTGGCTTGAATGATGGTCGTACCTATCCAGGGTGCAGCCTTGCTAGGGTGCAACTCGGCGGTACCGACAAATTTCGCATCACGCCCTCCGTCCGGACCTTTAGCAAAGCCCTGAACGGAAATGCCAAGCAGCCGTTGGCACAAGAACACGATAAGGCTCTCGAACTGTGCATCACTTAGGTCTTCATAGGCGTACTTCATCGCGCTTCCATGGCGAAAGAGTTTGAGTAAATTTTCCGTGCAACCTCAAAACTCAGAATACTCGTAGCCATTGCCTTCTGGCCTCCCAGGATTCAGATCGACGCCTCGGACAGCAAAGCACTGAGAATGCGAGACTGTCAGGGTGCAGTAATAGCGGCTTGAAGCGATCATGGGCTCGCAGAGCATCGTCGAACCGTGGATAGAGGAGCATCGACCCACTTGTTCAGGCCAAACGTCAAATTTACCTGCCGTCACTCCAGAACACAATGGCTCCTCCTGGCCCTTGGCAGAACTCAGATGAATGGCAACCTGTTGACTCTGCTTGATTTTTAAGAAGGTCAAGTGCCACGAGGGGCTCAATAGATCTAAGCTATAAGCCCGGGCCTGCTCGCGCAAGCAGCACTACAGAAAGCAACGCGCTCATGCTTCAGACTCCGGCTGCAATGGACCTAGACTCTTGCCCCAGCTTACAAATGGCCCGGGATGTTGAGGCCTGTCAGCCCAAGCACGTGCCGATATCTTGCAGATAGATCACTCCACCGACATCAGTGCCGGGACTTGGCCAGCTCACGCACGTGCGCCTCGATTTCGTCGAAAACCTCGTCGACCAGTCGCGATTGTCCGTTCTGCGTACCCTCGGCCAGCGCCGCCTTCAACTCCAGCGTCCTGGTCGCAAACTGTTGCTGCTGCTCTTCCAATAGGCGCAAGCCTGCTCGGATGACCTCACTGACGTTGTTGAAGCGCCCCGTGTCCAGCTGCTGCTGAACAAAGGACTCGAAATGCGAACTCAAGACAACGCTGGTGGACATGTGGCTCTCCCGTGACGACCCTAACTACCAATAAATAGTAGTTTTCCGTTCCATTGCCTTCAAGCCGTTTTTATGAACGCAAGCGAACGTGCAGCTCTGCCAGGGCGGCGATCCATTTCACGCCCAGACTTTCCTTCGTACCGGCCCTAGGCGCCCCCTCAAGTCCTGCCACGAACGGGGGTACAGACGGGGGTACGTTTTCAAATCGCGGGCAAAAAAAATCCCGCAGAGCTTCTAACTCGCGGGATTTCTTCAAGAATTTGGCGGTGAAGGAGAGATTCGAACTCTCGATACAATTTCTTGTATACACACTTTCCAGGCGTGCTCCTTAAGCCACTCGGACACTTCACCGTATCTCGTCAAACCAGTTCAGTCTGTCGAGGCGCGCTAATGTAGTCGAAAGCCTTTCTGATGGCAAAGGTTTTTTTCAGAATTTTCATGCGGTTAGCTGGATATGCCGGAACACGTGCGCCAAAGGGTGATGATTCTGCCATTCTCAGGCATCACGGGCCGGCGTCTAGAACGGTTACTGCGCCGTGCCGTAGGCTGCGCAGCGTGGGGTCGGCGGGAAAAGTCTGACTGGGTAGTCAGTCATCGTGCTTTACCGGGGCGGGCGTGGTGGGTAACGTCTGCGCATGCACTGCTATTAACAAGCCTTCTATAACAAATCCTACAAGGAACCGCGTCATGAGTGAGTTGATTGCTTACCACCTCGAAGACGGTATCGCGACCCTGACCTTGAGCAACGGCAAGGTGAATGCCATTTCTCCGGCGGTGGTCAGTGCGTTTAATGAAGCGCTGGACCAGGCGGAGAAAGATCGGGCGGTGGTGGTGATCACCGGTACGCCGGGGATTTTGTCGGGTGGTTATGATTTGAAGGTGATGACGGCCGGCCCGAAAGAGGCCATCGGCCTGGTGACGTCCGGCTCGACGTTGGCGCGGCGGTTGTTGTCGCATCCGTTCCCGGTGATTGTGGCGTGCCCTGGGCATGCGGTGGCCAAGGGTGCGTTCCTGCTGTTGTCGGCGGATTATCGGATTGGTGTGGAAGGCCCCTTCAGCATTGGCCTGAATGAAGTGGCCATCGGCATGACCATGCACCATGCCGGGATTGAACTGGCACGGGATCGTTTGCGTAAGTCGGCGTTTCATCGCTCGGTGATCAATGCCGAGATGTTTGATCCGCAGGGCGCGTTGCAGGCCGGTTTCCTGGATAAGGTGGTGGCACCGGAAGAGCTGCATGCCGCAGCGCTGGAAGCGGCGCGTCAGCTGAAGAAGATCAATATGAACGCCCACAAACACACCAAGCTGAAAGTCCGTAAGGCACTGCTGGAAGCGTTGGATGACGCGATCATTCAGGATCAGGGCCATATTCTGAGCTAAGCCCTTACAGCCTCCACACCAAAGCCCGATCTAGTGTCGGGCTTTTTCTTACAAACAAATCCGAAACCTCCTTAGCCGCTCTAGCCGGGTGGTATCCGTATATGTTGAAACATGTGCTTAAACATCGCCTATCTCCTCCCTCTGCCCGGCTAATTGCCGAATACAGTGCACATCCGTACACTGCGCCACCTTTTGTCCGGATAGGCCGTGTCGATGCTGTTTCTATTGCGTATGTTGTTGATGGGCCTGCACTTTATGATCGCCGGTGTGCTGGGCGTATTGATCGGTATCTGCCGGCCATTCAATCCGGACAACAGCCGCTTGTGCGCTCGCCTGTACGCCCTGCCGGCCATGCGGATTCTTGGGCTGAACGTGAAGGCCGATGTGGACTCACTGCGCAACAAGCCCGGCACCTGCGTGGTCATCGCCAACCACCAGTCCAACTATGACCTGTTTGTGTTTGGCAACGTGGTGCCGCACCGCACGGTGTGCATCGCCAAGAAGAGCCTGAAATGGGTGCCGCTGTTCGGCCAGTTGTTCTGGCTGGCGGGCAATGTGTTGATCGACCGTGGCAATGCGCACAAGGCACGCCGGGCGATGTTGACCACGACGCACACGTTGCAACATGAGGACACGTCGATCTGGGTGTTCCCGGAAGGTACGCGCAACTTGGGCAAGGGGCTGCTGCCGTTCAAGAAAGGCGCGTTCCATATGGCGATTGCCGCCGGGGTGCCGATCGTGCAGGTGTGCGTGAGTAATTACGTGACGCAGATGAAGCTCAATCGCTGGCACAGTGGGGATGTGCTCATACGGTCGCTGGCGCCGATTCCTACGGCTGGTATGACGGCGGATGACGTCCCGGGGTTGATGCAGGCGTGTCAGGCGCAGATGGACGCTTGTATTGCGCAGATGGATCGGGAGTTGGGGGCGGCCTGATTGGGGGCGCTTCGCACCCCAGCGCGAGCAAGCTCGCTCACTACAAAAGCCCATCACAACGACGGCCGCAATGGAACGTCATTCAGGCTAAGCTGCCCAACACCTGTCCTCCCAATAAGAAGTGATCAGCACCATGGGTAGAGTTGTTGCGGCCGCTGTGTACAGCGCCGGTAAGAAAGTCACGGATATCACCCTTGACGAAGGCGCCGCCTGGGCCGCCAAACCCGACCACTTTGTATGGATCGGCCTGGAAGAACCCAGCGCCCAGGAACTGGCCAACCTGCAACGCCAGTTCAACCTGCATGAACTGGCCATCGAAGACGCCCTGGAAAAACACAGCCGTCCCAAGCTTGAAACCTTCGGCGATGCGCTGTTTATCGTCACCTATTCACCGGTGCGCGAGAACGGCAAGCTAGAGTTTATCGAGACCCATATCTTTGCCGGCAATGGCTACATCATCACCGCACGCAATGGTCACTCGGCGTCCTACGGTTTTGTGCGCCAGCGTTGTGAGGCGCGGCCGTTGTTGTTGGAGCACGGGGAAGATTTCGTACTCTATGCGCTGCTGGATTTCGTCACCGAAAACTACCAGCCGGTCAGCGAAGCGATCCATGCCGAGATCGATGAGCTGGAGCGCAACGTGCTGTGCAGTTCGCTGAGCGAAGGTGATATCCAGAACCTCCACGGCCTGCGCCGCGATGTGCTGCGGCTCAAGCGCTATGTGGCGCCGATGGTGGAGATCAGCCAGGAGCTGCAGAAGCTGAGTTTCCCGTTTATCGACAAGAACATGCGCCCCTACTTCCGTGATGTGCAGATCCACGTGACGCGGCAGATGGAAGACCTCACCACCCTGCGCGATATGGCCAGCCAGACCATCGAGATCGGTGTGTTGCTGGAGGCGTCGCGCCAAAGCGTGGTGCAGCGCAAGTTCGCCGCGTGGGCGGCGATCCTCGCGTTCCCCACGGCGGTGGCGGGAATTTATGGGATGAATTTCCAGAACATGCCCGAGCTGCAATGGCACTACGGCTACTTTGCGGTGCTCGGGTTTATTGCGGTGGGCTGTACTGGCCTGTGGGCCAGCTTCAAGCGCTCGGGCTGGCTTTAGGCCTTGTGGGCCACGAAGCGCATCATCCATTCCGCCACGGTGGCACCGTGGTGGTCGCGTTCCAGGCTGGCGACGCCGTCTGTGTAGACCTTCTCCCCCAGCGTCGTCTGAAGAATCTCCAGCAACTCGCGGGAATAGTCCTGGATAAATTCCGGATGCCCCTGGAAGCACAGCACCTGATCGCCAATGTGGTACGCGGCGAACGGGCAAAATGCGCTGGAGGCGATGACGGTGGCATTGTCCGGCAACGTGGTGACCTGGTCCTGGTGGCTGATCAATAGGGTCAGCTCCTCCACTTCCGGGCTCATCCAGGGCGCCTTGGCGTCCAGGGTGTAATCGTGGATGCCCATGCCCCAGCCCTGGCCGGCGCGCTCGGTCTTGCCGCCCAGCAACAGTGCCAACAATTGGTGACCAAAGCAGATGCCCAGCAGTTTGTCGCCACGCTCGTAACGTTCGAGCAAGTAGGTCTTGAGGGTCTGGATCCACGGATCGGTGCCGAAGGAATCGGCCTTGCTGCCCGTGATGAGGTACGCGTCAAACTGTTCCTCGTCCGCCGGGTATTCACCGTTGACCACGTTGTACACGACAAACTCGGCAGGAATCGGCTGCTTGGCGAACAGGCGCTTGAACATCTGCCCGTAACCTTGGTACTGATCGATCAAGCCTGGACGCAGGATATCGGTTTCCAGGATGCAGACGCGTAGCGACATAAAAAATACCTGACACGGCGATTGGAATAATGCACACCCAAGCCTGCCTTGAAACCCACCTGCAAAGCAAGTCCCGCTGTGGAAGGAGCACGCCCCCTCCCACACGTTGATTGCCTAAAAAACTGAGCCTTGCGCCGCCTTCTCGAGCAGTAATGCAGGCGGCGTAAAACGCTCGCCATACTGCTCCGCCAGATAACGCGCGCGGGCGATGAAGTCGTTCAAGCCGTACTGGTTGATAAACTGCAACGCGCCGCCACTCCATGCGGCAAAGCCAATACCAAAGATCGAACCGACGTTGGCATCCGCCGTGGACATCAACACCCCCTCCTCCACACAGCGCACGGTTTCGATGGCCTGGATAAACAGCAAACGGTCGCGCACATCCTGCGGCGAGATCCGCTGGTCAGGCCGTTCAAACCGGTTTTTCAGCTCAGGCCACAGGTGCTTCTGGCCACCGGCGGGGTAGTCGTAAAAACCACCACCCGCCGCTTTGCCCGTGCGCTTGTACTCGTTCACCAACAGATCGATCACCACGGTCGCCGGATGCGTCGGCAGCGCCTTGCCTTCGGCCTGCAGATCCTTGGCCGTTTGCTGTCGGATATGGCTCATAAGGCTGAGGGACACTTCATCCGACACCGCCAGCGGCCCCACCGGCATGCCGGCCTTGCGCGCCTCGGTCTCGATCATCGGCGCGGCCACGCCTTCGCCGAGCATGGCGATGCCTTCGTTGGTAAAGGTGCCGAACACCCGCGACGTGAAGAAGCCACGGCTGTCGTTGACCACAATCGGGGTTTTCTTGATTTGCAGTACGAAGTCGAAACCTCGTGCCAGGGTTTCGTCTGAGGTCTGCGCTCCCTTGATGATCTCCACCAAGGGCATCTTGTCCACGGGGCTGAAGAAATGCAGACCGATGAACTTGGCTTGATCGGGCACCGCCTTGGCCAATCCGCTGATGGGCAAGGTTGAAGTATTGGAGGCGATCACTGCATCGGCACCCACCACCTGCTGAGCCGCCGCGCAAACCCTGGCTTTGAGTTCGCGATCTTCAAATACCGCTTCGATGATCAGGTCACAGCCGGACAGGTCGGCGTCAGACGCCGCAGGATGAATCCGCGCCAAAATGGTTTCCCGCTGTTCAGCGGTCAATTGCCCACGGCTGACCTTCTTGTCCAGCAACGCCGCCGAATGTGCCTTGCCCTTTTCGGCTGCTGCCAGGTCGATGTCCTTGAGCACCACCTCGATGCCCGCACTGGCGCTGACATAGGCAATACCGGCCCCCATCATCCCGGCACCCAGTACGCCCACCTTGCCCGTGACACAGGGCGCATAACCTTGCGGACGCGAACTGCCCGCATTGATTTCATTGAGCTGAAACCAGAACGTGCCGATCATGTTTTTCGCCACTTGCCCCGTCACCAGCTCCGTGAAGTAACGGGTTTCGATCAAGTGCGCCGTGTCGAAGTCCACTTGGGCGCCTTCCACGGCGGCGCAGAGGATTTTCTCCGGAGCAGGGAAACAACCGTGGGTTTTGCTGCGCAGGATCGACGGGGCAATGGCGAGCATCTGCGCGACTTTGGGGTTGGACGGCGTACCACCGGGGATTTGGTACCCCTTGTTGTCCCAAGGCTGTTTGGCCTGTGGATTGGCCAGAATCCACGCACGGGACTTGGCCAGCAACGCGTCGCGATCCGCCGCCAACTCATGGATCAAACCGGCTTGCAGGGCCTGTTGCGGCCGCACCTTCTTACCTTCCAACAAATACGGCAGCGCCTTCTCCAGCCCCAGCAGGCGCACCATGCGCACCACCCCGCCACCGCCCGGCAGCAGACCCAAGGTCACTTCCGGCAGGCCGAGTTGCACCGATTTATCGTCCAGCGCGACCCGGTAATGGCACGCCAGGCAAATCTCCCAACCGCCCCCCAGGGCCGCGCCGTTGATCGCCGCCACCACCGGTTTGCCGAGGGTTTCCAGGCGGCGCAGTTGCGCCTTCAATTCGCACACGCCGTCGTAGAAATCCTTGGCGTGGGCCTTGTCGACCTTGATCAGCTCATTGAGGTCGCCGCCGGCAAAAAAGGTTTTCTTCGCCGAGGTGATGACCACGCCGGCCAGTGTGTCCTTCTCCGCTTCCAGGCGCGCCACGGTGGCGGCCATGGCTTCGCGGTACACGCCGTTCATGGTGTTGGCACTCTGGCCGGGCATGTCGAGGGTCAGCACCACGATCTGGTCCTGGCCTTTTTCGTAACGAATGGCTTGGGTCATGACAAATTCCTTGGGCTCAGAGGCGTTCAATGATCGTGGCGATACCCATGCCACCGCCGACACACAGCGTGGCCAAGCCGTAGCGTTGCTGGCGCACTTCGAGTTCGTCGAGCAAGGTGCCGAGGATCGCGCAGCCGGTGGCCCCCAGCGGATGGCCCATGGCAATGGACCCGCCATTGACGTTGACCCGCCCGGCGTCGATGCCCATGTCCTTGATGAACTTGAGGACGACAGAAGCAAACGCCTCGTTGACTTCAAACAGGTCGATGTCCTCGACCCGCAGCCCGGCCTTGGCCAGCGCCTTGCGCGTAGCCGGCGCCGGGCCGGTGAGCATGATGGTCGGATCGGTGCTGGTGACCGCCGTGGCGACGATGCGCGCTCGCGGTTGCAGGCCCAGTTCACGGCCCTTGGCCTCGGAACCGATCAACATCAGCGCCGCGCCGTCGACGATGCCGGAGCTGTTGCCCGGCGTGTGCACATGGTGGATGCGCTCCACGTGGCTGTAGACCCGCAATGCGGTGGCATCGAAGCCCATCTGCCCCATCATTTCGAAGCTGGGCTTGAGCTTGCCCAGGCCGTCAAGGGTGGAGTCGGCGCGGATAAATTCGTCGTGGTCCAACAGGACAATGCCGTTCTGGTCCTGCACCGCAATCAGTGACTTATTGAAGGAACCGTCTGCGCGAGCCCTGGCGGCTTTCTGCTGGGACTGTAGGGCGAAGGCGTCGACGTCCTCACGGGTGAAGCCTTCGAGGGTGGCGATCAAATCCGCACCAATGCCCTGGGGCGTGAAGTGGCTGTGCAGGTTGGTCTGCGGGTCAACTACCCAGGCGCCACCATCGCTGCCCATGGGCACGCGGGACATGGACTCCACACCGCCAACCACCACCAGGTCTTCGAACCCGGAGCGCACCTTCATCGCACCGAGGTTCACCGCCTCCAGGCCTGAGGCGCAGAAGCGGTTGATCTGCACGCCGGCGACGCTGATATCCCAATCGGCGACCAGGGCGGCGGTCTTGGCAATGTCGGCGCCCTGGTCGCCAATGGGAGTGACGCAGCCAAGCACAATGTCATCGACGTGATGGGTATCGAGGTCGTTGCGTTGGGCCAGCGCGGTGAGCAATCCCGCCACCAGGTTCACCGGCTTGACGCTGTGCAAGGCGCCGTCGGGCTTGCCTTTGCCACGGGGCGTGCGTATCGCATCAAAGATCAAAGCTTGGGTCATGATGTCCTCGAACCGCTGTGCGTGTGTGCCCCTACCTTAGGCCCGATTGACACGGTTTCAATGACGGATGCGCTCATTGCTTTTGACCCTCTTGCTCGGACGAACGGTAGGCATACAGCGGCGCCGCTCGATTAATCGATTTAGCTGTCTAGCCAAGGGGCTGGCGCCAAGATGGCGTTAAGCCTCATGCCGTTTTCAGCAGAAATTCTGATTAGCTGATACGAAATGGATCTAAGCCACGCAGAACGAGGGCTCTAAGGTTCAATCAGTAGGAAGTTGCTGCCGGGTTTTGCCGGAGTAGCTGTAAGAAAAATGTCACGTCACATCGCGATACTGAAATTGACCGGCACGCATTTGACGCTCAGGAATAACAACAAAAGGCAGTCAGCCATGTTCAAACATACGAAAGTACGCCAGGCGGGGCTTATTCTCTTCGCCACCACACTGATTCTGATCTTGCCCAATTTAACCAAGGTTATTGGGTGAAGGTCCAACCCTCACATTTCGTGCACACACAGCACCGGGACTGCAGCTTTTGGCAGCACCTGCCGGGACACTGCGCATAGCGGTCCTGTTGCAGGGGCTGTCTTTTTGCGCGTGAATTTCCGGTATCGTGAGCCCTATTGTCACCTTGCCTTGGGCCCACTCTTGAAATCGATCCTCGCCCTCTTCGCTTTATTGCTCGCCCTGCCTGTTTCAGCGGCGCAACTGACCATCGAACTGGACCACGCCAGCAAGACCTGGCAAACCGCCGACTTGCTCAAGCAGGCGCAGACCGTGCAGATCGTTGATGACGTTTCCTACAAGCGCGACATGACGTATCGCGCGGTGCCGCTGGCAATGCTCCTGCCCGGCCTCACGCCAGAAAGTCATCTGCAAGCGGTCGCCCTGGATGGCTTCGCCGCTGAACTTGCGGCCGCACCGTTGCTGGAAAAAAACGGGGCCCGTGCATGGTTGGCGGTGGAAGATCCGGCGCATCCCTGGCCGGCTCTGGCGGACGGCAAGCCAAGTGCCGGACCGTTCTATCTGGTATGGACCGACCCGCAAGCCGGACATATCAGCCCGGAGCAGTGGCCGTTCCAGATATCGCGGATCAAGCAGTTGAAGACCGTGGCCGAGCGTTTTCCGGCGTTGTTGCCCGACCCAAAACTGGCGGCGAATGATCCGATCAACCAGGGTTTTGCGCTGTTCCAGAAGAATTGCCTGGCGTGCCACAGGCTGAATGGCGCCGGGGACGCGCAGGTGGGGCCGGATCTGAATATTCCGTACAACCCCACCGAATATTTCGGTGGGGATTTCCTCAAGCGATATATCCGCGATCCGCAGAGCCTGCGGCATTGGCCGCAGGCGAAGATGCCGGCGTTTGCGGAGAGTGTGTTGCCCGACAATGAGCTGGAGTTGCTGGTGGGGTATTTGAAGCATATGGCGGGGCGTAAACAACAGCCCTGAAATGTGTCTAGGTCACATGTGGGAGGGGGCTTGCCCCCGATAGCGGTGGTTCAGTGAATGAAATATTTGCTGACCCACAGTCATCGGGGGCAAGCCCCCTCCCACATTTTTATTGCTGCTGCACCGAGATAACCGGCGTCGGCGCCACAAACACCTTCGCATGCATCTGCTCATGCCCGCCGCCTCGGCGCATGCCGCGAACCGGGCAGGCATCGAGGTAATCCAGCCCCACCGCCAACTTCAGATGCCGCTCCGGCCGCGCCAATTGGTTGGTCACGTCAAAGCTGTACCAGGCGTCATCCAGCCAGGCCTCGGCCCAGGCGTGACTGGCCAGGTGCGTGCTGTCTTCGCTGTACAGATACCCCGACACATACCGCGCCGGAATCCCCAGGCTGCGCGCGCAGGCCAGGAATGCGTGGGTATGGTCCTGGCACACACCTGCCCGCCCGGCGAAGGCTTGCGCTGCGCTGGTGTCGACTTCCGTGGCGCCGGGGGTGTAGACCATGGTGTGGTTGAGGGCCTGCATCAGGTCGATCAACGCGGTACGGTCGCGCCGTTGATGGCAATGCTGCTCGGCAAAACCGCGCAAGGCGTCATCGGCTTCGGTCAGGTGCGTGCTGCGCAGGAACGGGTACGCCGACTGGCTCTCGTGTTCGGCCTCGCGCAGCTCGTCAATGTCCACCTGGCCGCGGGCGCCGATGATGATGGCGTCGTGGGGCTCGTCCAGGGTCAGCACGTGCAGGATATTGCCGAACGGGTCCACTTGGGCGCGCACCGGCCGCGGCAGGTCGAGCTGCCAGCTCAATACATGCTGACGCTCGCTGTCGTGGGGCGTAAGCCGCAGGTACTGGATGCTGGCACGCACCTGGTCGTCGTAGTGGTAGGTGGTTTCGTGGCTGATGGAGAGTCTCATGCGGCCTCCAGGTAGGAGCTGTAGATGGCGTCGCCCAACTGGCGCACCAAGGGGATAAAGTCGGTCAGCCAGGCGTGCAGGCCTTCCTCGAGGATTTCGTCGATCGCGGTAAAGCGCAAACGAGCGTCCATCTCGGCGGCCAGGCGCTGGGCCGGGCGACCGTTGAGGCCGGGCAGACTGGACAGGATCTGGTCGATCTCTTCGGTACAGGCACGCAGCGAGCGCGGTACATCGGCGCGCAACAGCAATAACTCGGCGACTTGCCGGGCGCCCGGTGCATCGCGATAGATCTCGGTATAGGCCTCGAAGGACGACAAGGCCCGCAGCAAGGCACTCCACTGATAGTAGGCGTGGGCCGTGCCATCGGTGACGGCTTCGGCGCGGTCGCCGGCCATTTCGTAGCGGGCGTCCAGCAGGCGCAGGGTGTTGTCGGCACGTTCGATAAAGGTGCCCAGGCGAATAAACCGAAAGGCATCGTTGCGCATGATGGTGCCGTAGGTGGCGCCCCGGAACAGGTGGGAGCGCTCCTTGACCCACTCACAGAACCGGCTCATGCCGTAGCGGCTCAACCCTTGTTGGGCGATGTCGCGAATATCCAGCCAGGTGGCGTTGATGTTTTCCCACATGTCGGCGGTAATCCGCCCACGCACCGCATGGGCGCTGGCCCGCGCGGCACCGAGGCAGCTATAGATACTGGCCGGGTTGGCCGCGTCCAACGCGAAAAAGTGCAGCAAGCGTTCGGCGTGCAGTTCGCCATGGCGTTCGAGGTAATCATCCAGGGTGCCGGTGATCAGCAGCGGCATGGCCAGTTCGTGCAGGCCATCACCGCGCCCGTCCTGGGGCATCAGCGACAGCGAGTAACTGACATCCAGCATGCGCGCGAGGTTTTCCGCGCGCTCCAGGTAACGCGACATCCAGTACAAATCCGAGGCAGTTCTACTCAGCATGGCATCAGTCCTCGACCACCCAGGTGTCTTTAGTGCCGCCGCCCTGGGATGAGTTGACCACCAGCGAACCCTCGCGCAGCGCCACGCGGGTCAAACCGCCGGGGACTACGCGGGTTTCTTTGCCGGACAACACGAACGGGCGCAGGTCGATATGGCGCGGCGCGATGCCGTTTTCAACAAAGGTCGGGCACGTGGATAAACACAAGGTCGGCTGGGCGATATACGCGTGGGGCTTGGCCTTGATACGTGCGCGAAAGGCTTCGATCTCTGCCTTCGTGGACGCCGGGCCCACCAGCATGCCGTAGCCGCCGGAACCTTGGGTTTCCTTCACCACCAGGTCCGGCAGGTTCGCCAGTACGTGGGACAGTTCGTCGGGCTTACGACATTGGTAGGTAGGCACATTCTTCAGGATCGGTTCCTCGTCCAGGTAGAAACGGATCATCTCGGTGACGAACGGATACACCGATTTGTCATCCGCCACCCCGGTGCCGATGGCATTGGCCAGTACCACGTTGCCCGAACGATACGCCGCGAGCAGGCCGGGCACGCCGAGCATCGAAGCCGGGTTGAATGCCAGGGGGTCGAGGAATGCATCGTCAAGTCGGCGGTAGATCACATCCACGGCCTTGGGGCCATCGGTGGTACGCATAAACACACGGTCGTCACGCACGAACAGATCGGCACCCTCCACCAGCTCCACGCCCATTTCCCGCGCCAGAAACGCATGCTCGAAAAACGCGCTGTTGAAGCGGCCAGGGGTCAGCACCACCACGCTGGGGTTGTCCAGCGGGCTGGAGCTCTTGAGGGTGTCGAGCAGCAGGTTGGGGTAGTGATCGATGGGCGCGATGCGCTGGGCCGCGAACAACTCGGGGAACAGACGCATCATCATCTTGCGGTCTTCGAGCATGTAGCTGACGCCGCTCGGTGTGCGCAAGTTGTCTTCCAGCACGTAGTACGTGCCGTCGCCATCGCGTACGAGGTCGACACCGGAGATGTGGGAATACAGGTCACGGTGCAGGTTCAGCCCCTGCATCGCCAACTGGTATTGCTCGTTGGCCAGCACCTGTTCGGCAGGGATGATCCCGGCCTTGATGATGCGTTGTTCGTGATAGAGGTCGGCGAGAAACATGTTCAGCGCCTTGACCCGTTGAATACAGCCCTGCTCAACAATCCGCCATTCACTGGCAGGAATGCTGCGCGGGATGGTATCGAAGGGAATCAGTCGCTCGGTGCCTTGCTCGTCCCCATACAGGGTGAACGTGATCCCGGCGCGGTGAAACAGCAAATCGGCTTCGCGCCGGCGCTGCGCCAGCAGTTCAGCGGGGGTGTCGGCCAACCAGCGGGCGAACTCCCGATAGTGAGGGCGGACCTGGCCTGCCCCGTCGTACATTTCGTCGTAATAAGTGCGGATCATGCCGAACTCCTTGTCACCCGGGCGCAAGAACCATCGCAAGGCCCGTGCCAGCGGCATAAACACTTAAGAATCAATTGGTTAAATATAAGCGAGAATCTGACCGCACCATCCTGGTGCGCAGAACGCCCGCTGCCATGTCCCGCGCTTCATCGCAAGGCGGGCTTTGACTATCAACAGCATAGTCAGAGTTGATTTCACTGCCCGGCCACGTCTGCGGATAATCGCGCCATCTGCTGAACGACCTTCAGCGCATCGCTCTTCCCTTTGGGCCACCCTTGTCGGGTGGCCTTTTTTTTGGTGCGTAAAAATGACGCGCAAGTTCCGAATACTTTTCCTACTGCACAAACAAAAACGGCCGACCCGAAGGTCAGCCGTTATGCGCTGTTTCAACTGCAATTACATGGGACGCCCGCGCACTTCCTGCTTGACGCCCCAGCCTTCGATGATTCCGCCCAAAGGCTCGACCACCGCCCCAAAGTCTTGCTCGAAGTCTCCTATGCCGTCGTAGGTCGCGAACATGATTTTGCTCAGTTCCAGGTACCAGGCGCCATCGTCGCGCGCGCTGACCTGGGCATTCAGGGATTCCCCACGAAACTCGCCCGCCGCCCTGCGCGCCCGTTCCTCATCCGGGAAAATGGCGTAGAACTCGATGGGGTGGAAACGTGAAAAGTCGAAGCCGCCCTCTTTCATGCGGCGTAGAACGTTGGTGCTGATGTCTTCTTGATAGGCTGTGCTCATGAAAAGTGCTCCTCTAACCGATGGATAGACTTTCCGTGCTTCCCGAGCCCGCACCTGACTGGCGTGGGGGCTACGGCAATGACCTCACCGCTGGAAAACAAGCATGTAGCTGACAAGACCAGACCTTAGCGATTCATTCGCTGATCTCGATTGCAGAGTAGCGCGAAGCTATCACCTCCACCAGAGGCGCTTTAATGGCATACAGGGAATGTTCAGACGGCAGGCGAGATGTCGAGGATTTGAATGCTGTTCTGGTCTTTGAGGATCTTGACCGTGGGCTCGGGCTTGCGGCCCTCCAGGTCATTGAGGTCGAGTTCGGCGGCGACAGGCACCAGCTTGTTGCGAATCATGTGCGCAGCGTCTTCGAGGCTGGGCTGTTGATCGCAGGTCACCTGTTCCACGGCTTTTTCACCGTGATCGTCAACGAAGGTAATTTGCCACTTTTTCATCGGTGCCTCCTCGATAAAACCCGTGTGTGGGCCTACATCCATCTGGACCTTGGGCGGTCGCCAAACGTTCCACCCAAGGCCGGAGGCACCTGATCAACTGCGCTTACTTTTCAGCGTGTTCCTTGAGGGCTTTCAAGGTGTTGAACGGGGCGTCCACCACGAACTTGTTGGCCAACCACGATGGCACGCTGCCGCCTGGCTCGGTGTGCACCTGGTAGGTGACTTCGGTGAGGTTGTCGCCCTTGGGAACCAGCTTCCAGAAGCCTTCCACCTGGGCCACACGTACGTAGCCTTTTTCTTCAGGCTTGTAGGTTGGCACACCCTGCAATGTGCGGGTGACGCTGCCGTCGGCATTTTTGGTGGTGGTGACATGGATATACGAGTCACGGTCGGTCACCGGGAATGGCGCCTTGAATTGGGTGTATGTCCAAGCCTCATCGCCCTTCTTGTCGATGAGCTTTTGCGATTTGCACTCGTGAATCCAGGCGCAGGCACCGGCCACGTCTTCCTGCAACGCCTGGATCTTGGCGACCGGCGCCTTGATCGTCGTAACGCCGCGATACGCCTTGTACTTGGAACCGGCAATTTCGCTCAGGGACACCTTGATACCGTCTTCGTCCTTGGCGACCTGCCAATCCTCTGCCTGGGCAGTGGCAGCGAACAACACCGTAAAACCGCACAACACAGCCATTCGTTTCAGCGAACCCATTGTTGTATTCCTTATTGTTGAAGTTCCGATAGTAAAGCCCATCAAGCCGCCGTCATCTGCTCCCACCAGCCGATCAGCCGGATTGCATCGGCCTGGTCGGTGCCACAGACCTCAACGTCTGCCTTGAAATCACTGCACACCGCCGGTCGCTCCGGTTGCCCGAACAGCAGGCACAGCTGTTCGACTGACAGGTGCAGGCAGCGTTCACCCGCGGGTTTGCCGTGGGGCATTCCCGGTAATGGCGAGCTGATGGAGGGGGCGATGCAGCAAGCGCCACAGCCTTCACGGCAATTCATGACCAACAGGTCCTCGACGACTCAATGTGGATGGCCGGGCTAGAGTACGCCCTTAAACAGCCGTTTTAAAATGGGTTAACAGGGGTTTTTCGCAGAAAACAAAAATGACCGACCAGTCTCCGACACATGGTCGAAGAGTGACGTCACGTTTGCAGGAAAAGATTACTGCTTGAACTCGAATTCCAATGCGGCGCCTTCCACCTCGCGCCGTTCTTCGTTGCGCAGTTGCAGCTTCATCTCGTTGCTGATCAGGCGGCCGTTGATCTGGAAGGCACTGTTGTCGGTGGGCTTCTCGCCAAACATCGGCGGCAACAGGGGTGCGCTCTTGGGCTTGGGCATGGTGCCAATCGGTTGCAAGTGCCTGACCATGTCGGACGGCAACGACAGGTCCAACTGTGCCGCTGGCAGTTTGGTTTGCGCCACTTCGTGGGCCGACTTGGACTTGGTCGCAATCGGCGCACGTTTTTTCACGGGGGCGGCTTTTTTCTTCGCAACCGCAGCCTTTTTAACGGGAGCGGCTTTTTTCGCGGGGGATTTTGGCTGGGTGCTGGCAGCGGGCTTGTTCGGCGTCACGGGTGATGCGGCCAGCAGGGGGCTGACGTTACACAGGCTTAACAGGCCAATCACCAGGGCAGCACGAAAAATAGAGGTCATATCGCCAACAGCATTAACGGCAGAGGGCCATATGCTCGCTTGTTGTGGGCGGCATGACAAGCGTGGTGATTAGCCTGCTATCGGCGTTGTCCCGGTTCCTTGGCTCAAAAGCCCGCGGCCGTTTCCTGGCATAACTGGCTCGCCAGCATCCCCAACGTCATCAGCGCCCGCTCTGCCTCGCGGTTCCACGGCGTGCCGCAGTTGAGGCGGATGCAGTGGTTGAACTGCTCGGTGTTACTGAAAATCAGCCCCGGCGCGATGCTGATGCCCTGCTGCAGGGCACGCACGTGCAGTTCCTGGGTATTGACCCGCCCCGGCAAACTGACCCACAAGATGAAGCCGCCACTTGGACGGGTCATCTGGGTGCCTTCGGGGAAATACTGCTGCACCGCCAGTTGGAAGGCGTTGAGGTTCTTGCGGTACTCCTGGCGAATGTAGCGCAGATGCCGGTCGTAACCGCCGTTTTCCAGGTATGCCGCGACGCCCATCTGCGTGACGCTGCAGGCCGAATGGGTACTGAACATCTGCAGGCGCTGAATCTCTTGCTGGTATTTGCCGGCGATCATCCAACCGATGCGCACACCGGGGGACAGGGTCTTGGAGAAGCTGGAGCAGTAGATGACCCGGTCCAGGCGGTCATAGGCCTTGAGGGCCTTGGTGCGACCGACTTCGAACATCAGCTCGCCGTAGATATCGTCTTCGACCACTTGGATATCGAAGTCCGACGCCAGGCGCAGCAACTGCTTCTGGCGCTCCTCGGGCATGGTGCCGCCCAGTGGGTTGCTCAGGCGCGTCGTCAGCACCAACGCCTTGATCGACCATTGGTTGGCGGCCAGTTGCAGGGCTTCCAGGCTCATGCCGGTGGACGGGTCGCTGGGGATCTCGATGACCTTGAGGCCGAGCAAATCCGCCAATTGCAGCAAGCCGTAATAGGTCGGTGACTCAGCGGCGATCAGGTCACCGGGACGGGTCAAGACGCGCAGTGACATCTGCAACGCATCGACACAACCATGGGTAATCACTACTTCGGAAGGGTCCACCACCACGCCCGCATCGCGCATGCGGATCGCGACCTGGCGGCGCAGCGGCTCAAAGCCGGGGCTGAACATGTAGCTGAACGCCCGTGGGCTCTGGAAGCGTGTGACCTTGGCCAATTGCTGGTGCAGCGCGCGCACCGGCAGGTAATCCACACTCGGCACCGCAGCGCCCAGAGGGAATACGCCTTCGCGGCGCGATTCAACCAAGACCTGCTGAATGATGCTGCTGCGGGTGACCAACCCAGGGCGTTCGACCCGCGCGATATCCGGGGTCGGTGCCGTCAGCGCAGGCGTCTGGTGCACGTAGTAGCCCGACTGTGGCCGTGCGCGGATCAGCCCCTGGTCTTCCAGGTTGGCGTAGGCCTGCAATACCGTGGCATGGCTCACATTGAGCTGGGAGCTCATCTTGCGCACCGAAGGCACACGCTCACCCGGTTGATAGACACCGCGCCGGATATCCTCAGCCAGTTGCTGGGCGATACGTTGGTAGAGCAACAGATTGGTCATGACGCAGCACTCGATTTCACGGGTATTTTATTTTTGTGTGAAACATACCGGCACAGTTGGAAAGTGTACGGGGACAGTTCACACAATAGTCGAGCGCGGGCGGGAGTGACAATAGAAAACTGTGGGGGTGACAAATAGAGTTTTGGGCATACACACAAAACAAATGTGGGAGGGGGCTTGCCCCCGATAGCGGTGGACCAGTCAGCAAATTTGTAGCTGACCCACTGCAATCGGGGGCAAGCCCCCTCCCACATTTTGAACGATGCCAGACCTTTAGCGCGCAGCGCCCAATTGGCCCTTTTCATCGGAGAACACAATCTCCACCCGGCGGTTCTGCGCCCTGCCCCGCTCCGACGCGTTGGCCTCCACTGGATACTGGTCGCCGTAACCTTCGACCTGGATGCGTTTTTCATCGATCCCCAGGTCAACCAGCACATCGGCCACCGACTGCGCCCGGTCACGGGACAGTTTGAGGTTTTCCTGCTCTCCGCCGGTACTGTCGGTGTAACCCTCGATACGCACCACGCGCCGGGGGTTCAGTTGCAGGAACTGTACGATTTTCAGCACGGTGCGATTGGCCGAGTTTTTCAGCTCCGCTTCGCCGGTGTCGAACAGCACATCCCCCAGGGTCATCACCAGGCCACGGTCGGTCTGGGTGGTGGCCAGGCTGGCGATTTGTTCTTCGAGCCATTTGCCCTGCTGCTGCACGCTGATCAGCTTGCTTTCACGCAGGGCCAGTTGCAGGCGCTGGCGTTCCAGTTCGAGTTTGGTGCCGCGTTCGGCATTCAGTGCCTGCTCGGTGTGTTCGCGGGCA
Source organism: Pseudomonas nabeulensis (assembly GCF_004682045.1). Lineage (GTDB taxonomy): Bacteria > Pseudomonadota > Gammaproteobacteria > Pseudomonadales > Pseudomonadaceae > Aquipseudomonas > Aquipseudomonas nabeulensis. The sequence continues at coordinate 53,399 of NZ_QUZT01000021.1, read as the reverse complement.
ATGGCGCTGTAGCGCTGGCTCAAGTAGGCGTAATGCGCCACGTCGGCACCGCTGCCCCAGTAGCTGGACAAGCGGTCGGCACGGGCCAGGGATTCCCCGGCGCGGATCACATCCTTCGGTGCAAAACGCAGCACATTGGCGTCTTCCTTGACCTTCTGGAAGTCATTGCCGGCCTGTTGCAACGCCTGCTCGCTATCGGGGTGAGTGGCGCAACCGCCCAATACTGCACTGCCCAGCAGCAACGCACAGCTCAATCCGCGGATCATCGAAGTCATTGGGCTTCCCCCAACTGCAATTGCTTGCGCAGGCGCGTGATGCGGGTGTTCAGCACGTTCAACTGTTCCTGGCTCTTGCGGGTCAGCACTTTGGCCTCCGCCAGACGTGCGTCCAGCTCGGCTTGTTCGGCACGTATGCGCGCGTTCTTGTAGGACTCGTCGGCCATATTGCCCTGGGCTCGGGCGAACTTGGTCTCGGCCAGTTTCAACTCAGGGGAATCCTCCGCGTTGGCACCGACGGCACTGGCTTGTTCCAGGGCTTGCTGGGTAAGGCGCATTTGTTCATTCGGCGCAGGATCGGTGGCACATCCCGTCAAAGCGACAACGGCGAGGGCCGCGAAAAGAGGTCGAATAATCACTGTAAATCCTTACTTTGCTGGGGTGCCGACGGGTTGCTGCAATTGCGTTTTCCAGCGTTCCAGATTGCTCTGCAACGCGGCTTGGGCCACACCGGAGGCGGACAATTCTGTCATCTTTTTAGCGAGCTGTCCGCGCAGCCACGGATCATTGCAGGCGGAGTTATGGGAAATGGCCAGGTACAGGCCGGGCTGATCGACGGGTACTTCGCGGGCGACCAAGTCGTTACTCATCCCCAGGGTCTGCGCCATGGCCATGCCGGAATAGCGCCCGGCGAGCACGTAGTCCACTTCGCCCAGCAGCAGTTTCTGGAACGCCGGGGTCAGGTTCGGCAGGCGTTGCAGGGTGAGTTGCTGGCTGGCGAACGTTTCGAAACCGGCGCTCAGGCGCGCACGCTCCGAAACGGCGCCCTTATGGCCGTGCAGGTCGCCGGCCGTGGTGTAGGCCAGCACCGAATCCTTGCGGGTCCATACCAGGTAGTCGAGCTTTACCAACGCGGGGTGAACGTAGTCGAGGGTTTCCAACTCGCCCAGGTTCAACGGTGCATCGGCGAGGATGTCCATGCGCCCGCTGCGCACTTCGTCCAAGGCTAGCGAGCGTTTGCCGCCGTAGAGCAGGTCGACTTTCAGGCCCAGGTCCTTGCCCACTTGTTGCAACACATCGGCAGTGGCGCCGATCAGGTGCGTGGGGTCTTGGGGATCGCGCCAGAGCAAGGGCGGTGTGTCCGGGCTGCCGGTGATCACCAGGCGCTCACATTTGCCGGCGGCCAGCGCCAGGCTCGGTAGCAGCGTGAGGCCCAGCAATACGGTCCAGGGGCGCAATTCCATTGGGTAGCTCTCCAGCCAGTCAAAAAAAACCCGGTCACAAGGACCGGGCTCTTTATAAGTGAAGCGACTGGATTAGACCAGCTTCTCCAACTCAGGGACGGCTTCGAACAAGTCCGCCACCAGGCCGTAATCGGCCACCTGGAAGATCGGCGCTTCTTCGTCCTTGTTGATCGCAACGATCACTTTGGAGTCTTTCATACCGGCCAAGTGCTGGATCGCGCCGGAGATACCGACGGCGATGTACAACTGTGGCGCCACGATCTTGCCGGTCTGGCCGACCTGCATGTCGTTGGGTACGAAGCCTGCGTCGACGGCCGCGCGGGAAGCGCCGACCGCAGCGCCCAGCTTGTCGGCCAGGGCGTACAGGTGCTTGAAGTTGTCACCGTTCTGCATGCCACGGCCGCCGGAAACGACGATCTTGGCAGCGGTCAGTTCAGGACGATCCGACTTGGCCAGCTCTTCGCCAACGAAGCTGGAAGTGCCAGCGTCGTGGGCAGCGGCAACGGCTTCAACGGCAGCCGAACCACCTTCAGCAGCAACCGGGTCGAAACCGGTGGCACGCACGGTGATGACTTTTACCGAGGCGGTCGATTGCACGGTGGCAATGGCGTTACCGGCGTAGATCGGGCGCTTGAAGGTGTCAGCGCTTTCAACCGAAACGATCTCGGAGATCTGGTCAACGTCCAGCTGCGCGGCAACGCGTGGCAGGATGTTTTTGCCGTTGGAAGTCGCGGCAGCCAGGATGTGGCTGTAGCCAGCGCCCAGCTCTGCAATCAGAGGGGCAACGTTTTCCGGCAACTGGTGAGCGTAAGCGGCGTTGTCGGCCAGCAGTACTTTGCTCACACCAGCGATTTTCGCAGCGGCTTCAGCCACTGCGGCTGCGCCTTGGCCAGCAACCAGTACGTGGATGTCACCACCGATTTTAGCGGCAGCAGCCACGGTGTTCAGGGTGGCCGGGGCCACGACCTTGTTGTCGTGTTCAGCGATTACCAAGATAGTCATTTTTAGATTACCTTCGCTTCGTTTTTCAGTTTCTCGACCAGTTCAGCCACCGACTTGACCTTGATGCCCGCGCTGCGTGCAGCCGGTGCTTCAACTTTTACAGTCTTGTTGGTGGAGGCAGTGGAAACGCCCAAAGCGTCAGGAGTAACCGACTCAAGCGGCTTCTTCTTGGCTTTCATGATGTTTGGCAGGGACGCGTAGCGCGGCTCGTTCAAACGCAGGTCGGTGGTGACGATGGCCGGCAGTTTCAGGGAAACAGTCTGTGCGCCGCCGTCAATTTCGCGGGTGACCGCAACGCTGTCGCCGCTCACTTCAACTTTGGAAGCGAAGGTGCCCTGGCCGTAACCGGTCAGTGCAGCCAGCATCTGGCCGGTCTGGTTGTTGTCGCTGTCGATGGCTTGTTTGCCGAGGATCACCAGCTGAGGCTGTTCCTTGTCGACAACAGCCTTGAGCAGCTTGGCAACGGCCAGGGAGGTCAGGTCTTCAGCGGACTCGACCAGAATGGCGCGGTCGGCACCCAGGGCCAGGGCGGTACGCAGCTGCTCTTGAGCAGTGGTCGGACCGATGGAAACCACGACGATTTCAGTCGCCACGCCTTTCTCTTTCAGGCGTACGGCTTCTTCCACAGCGATTTCACAGAAAGGGTTCATCGACATCTTGACGTTAGCAAGATCGACGCCGGAATTGTCCGCCTTGACGCGAACTTTCACGTTGTAATCGACAACGCGTTTGACAGCTACAAGAACCTTCATGGATTCCTCGTTACTCTCCGGTGAAAAGAAAGTCGCCTAGGCGAACCTGGCGGTTGATGCTCATCGGCACACAAGGGCACCTCCAAAAACGTCGGCGGATGACCTTGCTCACGGGAAATGATGACCGTTCGTCAGCGGTGACTGAGAGGTCATTCTTTATCGCAGCGTGTAAACTGCGCGCCATTCTTTGCGCGCGCGTCACCTGTCTTGCTTTTGGACGTGCTCTTGAAACCTGCTGTCTGCCTACGGTAAGCGCAAAACCGCCCGTATATTGACCGGAACACCTATTCTGGTCAATACGGCAAAATAGCCAGTCATAAGCCGCGTTGCTTTGATTTACCTAGCCTGCGGGCAATTCAAACAAACGTTTGTATTGGACGCTGACAGTGGTCTATATATAATGCGCCACCTAGAGAGAGAGGTGGGTCGGGCCTTGGCGCCAGACGACACCGAACCTCCACCCATTAGAAAAAAAGCCTGTTGAGCCTTGAGTAGGAGATAACCTGTGGAACGCGAATACATGGAATTCGACGTGGTCATCGTCGGCGCTGGCCCGGCGGGCCTGTCTGCCGCCTGCCGACTGAAGCAGAAGGCCGCCGAAGCCGGTAAGGAAATCAGCGTCTGCGTGGTCGAGAAAGGCTCCGAAGTCGGCGCCCACATCCTCTCTGGTGCCGTGTTTGAACCCCGCGCCCTGAACGAACTGTTCCCGGACTGGAAAGAGCTCGGCGCCCCGCTCAACACCCCCGTGGTGCGCGATGACATCTATGTACTGCGCAGCCCGGAAGCCTCCACCAAGGTTCCAGACTTCTTTGTGCCCAAGACCATGCACAACGAAGGCAACTACATCATTTCCCTGGGCAACCTCTGCCGCTGGCTGGCCCAACAGGCCGAAAACCTCGGCGTGGAAGTCTACCCAGGCTTCGCCGCCCAGGAAGCGCTGTTCGATGAAAACGGCGTGGTGCGCGGGATCATCACCGGTGACCTCGGCGTCGACCGCGAAGGCAACCCGAAAGAAGGCGTGTACACCCCAGGCATGGAGCTGCGTGGCAAGTACACGTTGTTCGCCGAAGGTTGCCGTGGTCACATCGGCAAGCAACTGATCCAGCGTTTCAACCTGGACAGCGACAGCGATGTGCAGCACTACGGCATCGGCCTGAAGGAAATCTGGGAAATCGACCCGGCCAAGCATCAGCCCGGCCTGGTGGTACACACCGCTGGTTGGCCGCTGGACATCATGAGCAACGAAAACACCGGTGGTTCGTTCCTCTATCACCTGGAAAACAACCAGGTGGTCGTCGGCCTGATCGTCGACCTGTCCTACAGCAACACCTTCCTGTCGCCGTTCGATGAGTTCCAGCGCCTCAAGCATCACCCGGTGCTGGCCCAGTACCTGGAAGGCGGCAAGCGCATCAGCTACGGCGCCCGCGCCCTGGCCAAAGGCGGCATCAACTCGCTGCCGAAGATGGTCTTCAAGGGCGGCGCGTTGATCGGCTGCGACCTGGGCACCATGAACGTGGCCAAGATCAAGGGCAGCCACACCGCGATGAAATCCGGCATGCTCGCCGCCGACGCCGTGGCCGAGCGCCTGTTCGCGGAGTCCGAAGGCGGTGATGAGCTGACCAACTACGTCGACAGCTTCAAAGCCAGCTGGTTGTACGAAGAACTGTTTGCCACCCGTAACTTCGGCCCGGCGATGCACAAGTTCGGTCCGATCATCGGCGCCGGCTTCAACTGGTTCGACCAGAACATCCTCGGCGGCAAAATGCCGTTTACCTTGCACGACACCAAGCCGGACTACGCCTGCTTGAAGCTCGCCAAGGACAGCCAGAAAATCGATTACCCGAAACCCGACGGCAAGCTGAGCTTCGACAAGCTGAGTTCGGTGTTCCTCTCCAGCACCAACCATGAAGAAGAACAACCGTGCCACTTGAAGTTGAAAGACCCGAGCATCCCGATCGGCACCAACCTGCCGCTCTACGATGAACCGGCACAGCGTTATTGCCCGGCTGGGGTGTATGAAGTGATCACGAAAGAAGACGGCGAGAAGCGCTTCCAGATCAACGCCCAGAACTGCGTGCACTGCAAGACCTGTGACATCAAGGACCCTTCGCAGAACATCACGTGGGTTACGCCGGAAGGCGCGGGTGGGCCGACTTACCCGAATATGTAAACCTCAAAAAGGCTCCCAAATGGGAGCCTTTTTTATGGCCAACACTCCCACATTTTGATCTGTGTTTTGCCTGGGATGATTAGGCAGCCCGCTCTTCGCCGGGGTTGCGTTCGAAGTAGCGCTTGTATTCACGGCTGAACTGCGAGGTACTCTGATAGCCCACGCTATGCGCCGCCTGCGCTACCCCCATGCCCTCCACCAGCAGCAACTGCTGGGCCTTGAGCAAGCGCAAGCGCTTGAGGTACTGCACCGGCGACAACAAGGTGCAGCGCTTGAAATGCTCATGAAAGGTCGATGCACTCATATGCGCGTACCCGGCCAACGTCTCGATATTCAGCGGTTCGTCAAAATGTGCGTGCAGGTGATTCAACGACGTGGCGATCCGCGAAAACTGCCCTTGCTGTTCCACCAGCGCGCGCAACACATCCGCCTGTGGCCCGCGCAGTGCGGTGAAGAGTAATTCGCGCACCCGCGCCGGGCCCATGATCCGGCTTTCCAGCGGATCGTGCAGGCACTGCAACAGTCGCTCGACGCAGCCGCGCATGGCATCGTCCAGCACCACCGAACTCATCGACTCCAGCGTTTGCGCCGCCGGCGGCGGCCCGGCCTGAATGCCCATGGCCATGACCAACTCGCCCAACACTACACGGTCGATGCCCACGGTCACCCCGTAGAGCGGCGCATCCGGCGCCATGGCAAAGGTCTCGCACTCGAACGGCACCGGCATCGCCTGGATCAGGTAGTGCCCGGCACCGTACTCCAGCGTACGCGGGCCCAGGTAGGCGAGCTTGCTGCCCTGGGCCACGAACATCAGGCTCGGCTCGTAGATCTGCGGCCCGCGCGCCACGTCGCAACTGGCGCGCAAGACCTTCACGCCCGGCAAGTGAGTGGGCGAAAAACCGTCGCAGGGCGTAAGCCCCTCAATCAAGGCAACCAGCGTGGCGTTGGCGTCGAGATGGCGGGTCAACAACATGGCAAAAAACTTCGCGAAAAAGGGATTGGAGCATCATCGCAGGTCTGAGGGCACATAAATCCAAATTCGAGGCACTGCCGGACGAATAGGCATGAGACTCGGAGCAATCGCCATGGCCGCCCACGGGCTCGGCGCGGAGAATGCGCCGCCTCTCTTGTGATTGCTTTAGCGAGGTTCCGCCATGTACACCGCCATCGGTTATGCCGCCCAGTCGGCCACCACTCCCCTCGCCCCTATGTCGTTCCAACGCCGCAGCCCGCGTGTGGATGACGTGGCCATCGAGATCCTCTACTGCGGCGTGTGCCACTCCGACATCCACCAGGCGCGCAACGAATGGGGCATCGCCGTGTACCCGCTGATGCCGGGCCACGAGATCGTCGGCAAGGTCACCGCCGTCGGCGCCAACGTCACCGCGCATAAAGTTGGCGACCTGGTGGGCGTGGGCTGCATGGTCGACTCGTGCCGTCACTGCGAAGCGTGCAAATCGGACCTGGAGCAATATTGCCTCGAAGGCCCGACCATGACCTACGCCACCCCGGACCGTGTCGACGGCACCAACACCATGGGCGGCTACTCCGACAGCATCGTGGTCAGCGAGCATTTCGTGGTGAAGATCCCGGCCAAGCTCGACCTGGCCAGCGCTGCGCCGATCCTGTGTGCCGGCGTGACCATGTACTCGCCGATCAAGCACTACGGCATCAAGGCTGGCGACAAAGTCGGCGTATTGGGCATGGGTGGCCTGGGCCACATGGGTATCAAGCTGGCCAAGGCGATTGGCGCCGAAGTGACCCTGTTCACTCGTTCCGCGAGCAAGGCCGAAGAAGGCCGTCGCCAGGGCGCCGACCATGTGATCGTGTCCACCGACGCCGAGCAGATGAAAGCCGCTGCCGGGCACTTCGACTTCCTGCTGGACACCATCCCGGTGCAGCACGATCTGAACCCCTACCTCGACGTACTGCGCTTTGACGGCGTGCACATCCTGGTCGGCCTGATCGAGCCGGTGGACCCACCGGTGAACGCCGCCAAGCTGATCATGGGCCGCAAGGTACTGGCCGGCTCCCTGATCGGTGGCATTGCCGAAACCCAGGAAGTCCTGGATTTCTGCGCGGAACACGGCATCAGCTGCGACATCGAGATGCTCGATATCCGCAACATCAACGAAGCCTACAGCCGCATGATTGCCGGTGATGTGAAGTACCGTTTTGTCATCGACATGGCGACTTTGAAAGTCTGACGGCGATGGACGCGGAGCGTCCGGGGCTGCGTTCCCACGCAGAGCGTGGGAACGATCATCAGGCCTTCGCGCCCAACTCTGCTGACAGCCGCGCTGCGACCTGTTTGATCACAGGGATCAGCTCGGCCATTTTTTCCAGCGGCATGTAGGGCACGGTACTGGCGATGCTGATGCCGGCGACGATTCGCCGGCTGGCATCGCGCACCGGTGCCGCCACGCAACGGATCGACGGTTCGTTGTCTTCCAGATCGAACGCAAAGCCCCCCACCACGTACTCGTGCATGCGCTGCTCGAACTGCGCCCAGGACTGCTCCGGGTGCTGCGGCCACTGCTGGCTTTTGCCGGCGACCGGCTGGCTCACGTCGTACAAGCGCTGCCATTCCTGCACGGTGTCATCCAACAGCAACGCCTTGCCGATCCCGGTGCGCGCCAGCGGCATGCGGTGGCCGACCCGTGAGCGCATTTCCGGGCCGTTGCGGCCAGGGTTCTTGTGCAGGTACAACACGTCGTCGTATTCGCGGATGGCCAGGTGGATGGTGTCGCCGGTCAGTGCCGACAGCTCATCCAGATAGGGCACGGCCAGGGTTACCAGTGGCAACTCTTCACGTGCCTGGAAACCCAGCTCAATCAGCTTCGGTCCCAGCAGGTAACCGACTTGCGGCACCACGCGCAGATAACGCTCGTCCACCAGGCAACTGGCCAGGCGGTGGGTGGTGCTGCGGGTGGTGCCGATGCGTTTGGCGATCTCTTTCAAGTCGCGCGCACCGGCCGCCACCGCTTGCACCACGCCCAGGCCACGCAGCAGGGTTTGGGTGCCGGTGGGGGCGGTGTCTTTGGTGGGGGTGGGGGCGTTTTCCTGCATATCGGGCCTATTCAGTATGAAAGCGTGGGCATTATGGATGGCAAAACCCGGATTTCAATACAGTGGAGATCCAATGTGGGAGGGGGCTTGCCCCCGATAGCGGTGTGTCAGCTTGCACATGTGTATCTGACAGACTGCTATCGGGGGCAAGCCCCCTCCCACATTTGAACCTCGTACACCAAGGATTTCAGCGTTGTTTCAGGCGGTCGATGATCACCGCCAGCAATAGGATCGAGCCCCGGATCACGTACTGGTAGAAGGTATCGATATTCTTCAGGTTCATCGCATTCTCAATGATCGCCAGGATCAACACCCCGGCAATCACATGCCGGATCATGCCAATCCCGCCGCTCAACGACACCCCGCCCAACACGCACGCGGAGATCACCGTCAGCTCGAACCCCTGGCCGATCATCGGCTGGCCCGAGGTCATCCGCGACGCGAGGATCACCCCGGCCAACGCGCCCACCAGACCGTGCACGGCAAAGATGATGATCTTGGTGCGATCAACATTCACCCCGGCCAGCAATGCGGCTTCCTGGTTGCCGCCGATGGCCATGGTGTTGCGCCCGTAGGTGGTGTAGTTCAACAACCAGCCAAAAAACACAAAGCACAACACGGTGATGATGATCGGCACCGGCACGCCCATTAGCTGGCCGTTGCCGAACACGAAGAAGCCTTCGTCCATCACCCCCACCGCCTTGCCGTTGGAGAAGATGTAGGCCAGGCCACGCACAATCTGCATGGTCGCCAACGTGGTGATCAACGCATTGATCCGCAGCTTGGCAATGACGATGCCGTTGATCAGCCCCACCACCAAGCCCATGGCCAATGCCGCCGATACGCCGAGCACTACGCTGTCGGTGTCACGAATCACGATGCCCGCCACCACACCGGCGCAGGCGATCACCGAGCCCACCGACAAATCGAAATGCCCCGACGCCAGGCAGAACAACATGGTGCAGGCGGCGATGCCCACCGTGGAAATCGCCAGGCCCAGGCCACGCATGTTCAGCGGCGACAGGAAGTTATCGATAAACAATGCACTGAGCACAAAAATGCTCAACGCCGCGAGCAGCATCACCCAGTCATCGAGAAACTTGCGCTGGTTGAAACCCGGCCAGAAGCCCTTTGCAGTCTTTACCTCGGACATCATTCACCTCGCATTCTTCAAGCCCGCGAGCGCGGGAGAGCCAGTTGCAACAGCCGTGCTTCGTCGGCCTGGTCGCGGCTGAGTTCGCCGGTCAGGGCGCCTTCGCTCATCACCAGGATGCGGTCGCTGATGCCCATCACTTCCATCAGGTCGCTGGACACCACGATCACCGCAATACCGCTGGCAGCCAGGTTATGGATGATCTGGTAGATCTCCGACTTGGCGCCGATATCGATGCCCCGCGTCGGCTCATCCAGCAGCAAGACTTTCATCGGCATCGACAGCCAGCGACCGAGAATGGCCTTCTGCTGATTGCCGCCGGACAGGTACATGATTTTCTGTTCGGCGTTGGGCGTCTTGACCCTCATCGCCTTGATCTGTTGGTCGGCGTTGCGCTTTTCCCAGCCCTCGCGCAGCAACCAGCCGAACGCGGAATGCGCGCCCCGCGCACTGATGTTGATGTTCTCGGCGACGCTGGAGAGCGGGATGATGCCCTCCTTCTTGCGGTCTTCCGGGCACAGCAACACGCCGGCGGCAATGGCGTCGCGGGGTGACTGCAAGGGCAGGTCTTGCCCGCACAGTTCCAGGCTGCCGGCGGTGCTGCGGGCCACGCCGCTCAGCAGCCGGAACAGTTCGGTACGCCCCGCACCCACTAAGCCGAACAGGCCGAGGATTTCGCCTTTATGCACCTGGAAACTGACCGGCTCACGCAACCCGGGGCCGAGCAACCCATCCACTTTCAATGCCACCTCGCCTTGCTCGCGCGGGCGATAGTCATAGATATCCTGGATATCGCGACCGACCATGCAGGTCACCAATTGGTCGTGGGTCAGCGCATGCATGTCATCGAACGTGCGCACGTAGCGACCGTCCTTGAACACCGTGACGGCATTACAGATGCGGAACACCTCTTCCATGCGGTGCGACACGTAGAGCACCACTTTGCCCTCGTCCCGCAGGCGCGTGATGATCGCCATCAAGCGGTCGATCTCCCGCGCCGACAGGCTGCTGGTAGGTTCATCGAACGCAATCACATGAGCGCCACGGGACAACGCCTTGGCGATTTCCACCAGTTGGCGCTGGCCCAACGACAAGCGACCGAGCTTCTCGTCCGGATCAATTTCATCCGCCAGGCCCTTGAGGCAGGCCAGTGCCTGCTTGCGCAATTGGCTGCGATTGACCACGCCAAAGCGCGTTGGCAAATGCCCGAGAAACAAGTTCTCGGCGACGCTCATTTCCGGCACCAGGTGCAGTTCCTGGTGAATCACCGCCACGCCGCTGGCAATGCTGTCGGCGGCGTTCTTGAAGGCCATGGTCTGTTCGCCGATCTGCAGCGAGCCGCTGCTGGGCATGTAGGCACCGCCGAGGATCTTCAACAGCGTGGACTTGCCCGCGCCGTTCTCGCCCATCAGCGCATGCACCTGATGCGGCCGCGCTTCAAAGCTGATCTGCGCCAGGGCTTTCACCCCGGGAAATTCCTTGCCGATGCTGTTGAAGCGCAAGGCCGCGCCGGTCATTTCCAAAGACCGATTTTGGTCAGTTCTTCCTGGAAATTGGCACGGGTGATCAGGGTCACTTCGTCCATCGCGGTGTATTTCGGTGGTTCAGTGCCTTTGGTAACCCAATCGAACACCATTTTCGCGGTGTTGTAGCCTTCGATATGAGGGCTGGGCAGCATCGAGCCGAAGAAACCGCTGTCGGCTTTCTTCAACTCGCCGATAGCGTCAGTGCCGTTGATACCGATACCGATCACGTTGGCAGCCTTGAAGCCGGCACTTTCAGTGGCGCGCACGCCGCCGAGGACAGTGTTGTCGTTCATGCCGCCGATGATCAGGTTTTTCGCGCCGCTGGGCAGTTTCACCAGGGCCGAGTTGGTGGCGTCCATGCTGCCCGGCACGTCGAGGGTCTTGAGCGCCGCGGTGAGAATGTGGTCTTTGGGAATCCCCGCATCTTCCAGGGATTTGATCGAGCCATCGGTGCGTTTTTTACCGGTGTCGAGTTCGTTGTAGGTGTTGATCACGGCGTAGGTGTCTTTCCAGTCCCAGCCGCGTTTTTTCGCTTCGGCGGCCATGGCGGCGCCTTGCTTCTGGCCGACTTCGAAGGCGGCCATGCCCAGGTAAGGTACGTCTTCCATGAAGTTGCCTTTGGCATCGACAAAACGGTCATCCACGGCCATCACTTTCAAACCATTGGCCTTGGCTTTCGCCACAATGGCCGGGCCGAGCGAGACGTCCGGCGGGCAGATCACAAAGCCCTTGGCACCGTTGGCGGCCAGGCTGTCGATGGCCGAGAGGGTTTTTTCGCCGTCGGGTACGGCGATCTTGATCACGGTGAACCCGTGCTCCTTGCCGGCTTTCTCGGCAAACGCCCATTCAGTCTGGAACCAGGGTTCTTCGGCCTGCTTGACCAAAAATCCGATCTTCACTTCTTCCGCCGAGACAACGCCGCTGAAAGCCAGGGCGAGCGCCAGGGTGCCGAGTGTCTTCTTGAACATGAACCACCTCTTCTTGTTATTGGAAAAGATCTAGTCGTGGTACATCACAGAACGCCCGCCATCGATCATCAGGCAGGTTGCATTGATAAAGGGCGCCTCGTCGGTGGCCAGGAACAGCGCGGTCATCGCCACCTCCACCGGCTGGCCGATACGCTTGGGCGGGTGCAGGTCGAACGCACGCTGGCGCTCGGCGTGGGGGTCGGGGAAACCGTTCCAGTAATCGACGTTAAGTTGGGTCTCGATATAACCCGGTGCGATGGCATTGACGCGAATGCCCTTGGGCGCGTATTCGATGCCCAGCGCACGGGTCAGGCCGAGCAAGCCATGCTTGGCCACGGGATAGGGGAAGCAGCCGGGAATGATGTGGCTGGAATGGGTAGACGCGATATTGATGATGTTGCCGATGCCCTGCTCAATCATAGGCGGGAGCACCGCACGGCAGCCGAACCAGGCGCCGTCGAGGTCGATGGCGAAGCAGCGGCGCCAGTCTTCGTCGGTCATTTGCAGCGGATCACGGAAGACGTTGACCCCGGCGCAATTGACCAGCACATCCACACGGCCGAAGCGCTCGAGGGTCAGGTTGACCAGTGACTGCCATTGATCCTTTGAAGTGATATCGACCGGTTGTGCGTAGATCTCGGCACCACGTTCACGCCAATGGGCGGCGACGTTCTCGACCTTGTCACCCTGGATATCCGCGATGACCAGGCGCGCCTGCTGGGCCTGGAAACACGCGACGATTGCCTCGCCAATGCCTTGGGCGGCACCGGTGATGATCACCACTTTGCCCTTGAGCCGCTCGCCATAGGTGGGCTCGGGCACGGCGGGGAGTGACAACGGTTGTGCCTGCATCGCTTCACCTGTTTTATTTTTGGTAGTGAGTGCTGATGCAGGCGACTATAAACCCATCGTTTGAAATATCTCAATATATAAATTTGAGTCCCACATATTGAGATATACACATAAACAATGTGGGAGGGGGCTTGCCCCCGATAGCGGTGGGTCAGCTACAGATAAGCTGACTGATCCACCGCCATCGGGGGCAAGCCCCCTCCCACATTTGAATTTCAGTGTTATTCAACCCAACGCAAAATCTCGCAATGCATCCCCTTCCATGCGGTAACGCACCCACTCTTCCTGCGGCTGGGCACCGATGGATTTGTAGAAGGCAATCGCCGGCTCGTTCCAATCCAGCACGCTCCACTCGAAACGCCCGCAGCCGTTATCAAAGGCGATCTTGGCCAGGTGACGCAGCAACTTCTTGCCCGCTCCGCCGCCGCGTTGTTCCGGGTTGATGTACAGGTCTTCGAGGTACAGGCAGTTGCTGCCAAGCCAGGTGGAATAACTGAAAAAGAACACCGCAAAACCAATCGGCAAGCCATCGCGCAAACAGATCAGGCCGTGGGCGGTGGCGCCTTCGCTGAACAGGCTGCGCTCGATGTCCACCACACTGGCGATCACTTCATGCCGGGCCTTTTCGTATTCGGCCAGTTCGGTGATGAAGGTCAGGATCTGCGCAGCATCGCTGGGCACGGCGGGGCGAATCTCGATGGTCATGGGCGAGCCTTGGCAATTTCAAAGCACACATACTAAGGCGCTTTGATGACCGGAGGAAATCGAGCCACGCCGGCACACAAAATCTTACAGGTAACCCAGGACCGTTCGTCGCCACCCCGGCACGAACGGAAAGAGCCGGCGGACCAATAGAAGGTAAGGACATTAATTCTATGGAGACACTCTCATGAAGAATTCCAAGTTTGTTGCCCTCGCCCTCACCGGCCTGTTGTCTGCTGCTTCGTTGAGCGTATTTGCGGCGGATTCGTCGACCGGTAAAACCAACCCCGTCGGCAGCCCACCCAGCCCAGCGACCCAGGAATCCCAGGATTCGATGGGCACCGGGATGGACACCAACGGCGGTGCAATCATCGACAACAGCGCCGACCCGCGCACCAAAGGCAACGACACCCAACGCCAGGCGCCTGCAGCCGTGGGCAACGGCAAAATGGGTCCGGGGATCAATCAGCCCAACATCAACAAGGGCGACGACTCCAATGTCCCAGGGGCACCCAAGCAGCCTGCGCCATAATCCGACACCCGATCATTCCCCAGTGAAGAGGTACGCATGAACGTTGATCGAAACCTTGAAAAAGAAGTCCTCACCCGCCTGCTGCACGCCCACCCGAATGGCTTGGGCAAGGAGGTGTTGGATAACTACCGCGGTGAAAAAGTGGTGGCCAGTGTGCTGGCATTTCTACAAGACCGCGGGTTCATCAAGGATGGGCATGTGACCACCGGCGATGACGGTGAGTACTCGCTGAACTTGCCGATCAAGCTGACGGCGTCAGGGGTGGACGAGGCGCGCAAGCTCGAATCTGAGCCCCGTCAGTAGCCCTCATGCAAAACCCAATGTGGGAGGGGGCTTGCCCCCGATAGCGGAGTCTCAGTCAGCACATCTGTTGCTGACCCACTGCTATCGGGGGCAAGCCCCCTCCCACAATTTTGTCCGTATTCAGCCAGCTAAAATCGCGTCGATTTCAGCAGTGCCTGGGGATGTCGCTGGCCCCCATCGCGTTACCGCCAACGCCGCTGCCGCATTGGCACGGCGCGCCGCGTCAGCCGGTTTTAAACCACTGGCCAAACCCGCAATAAACACACCCGCATGCGCATCGCCTGCGCCGTTGCTGTCTACGGCTTTTACCTTGAAACCCGGCACATGCTCGGCATTCACCCAGCAACCATTCGGGCCATCCCGCACGACCAACAATGCGTCGTCGGGCAGGAGTTGTTTCAGTTCGGTCAATGCATCCGCCAGCGACCCCGCGCCGGTAAACGCCAAGGCCTCCGGACCGTTGCTGGTCCAGATATCGATACGCGGCAGCAACGTTACCATCAGCGCCGAATCCGGTGCCTTGACCAGTGGCCCCGGGTCGAACACCACGCGGATATCACGCGGTAACGCCAACACCCAATCGAGCAGCGCCTGCGCCTTGCCTTCCAGCATCAGGCTGTAGCCACTGACGTACACGTAGTCGCCCGCTTGCGGCACCACGTTCGCCAAGTCCTCGGCACTCAAGTCACCTTCAGCGCCGATATGGGAGATGAACGTGCGCTCGGTGGTCGCCTCAGTCAGCGACACACACAAACCGGTGTCTTTATCGGCACTGGCCGCCTGGGCCATCTCCACGCCTTCGGCCTGCATGGCCGCACGGGCCAGTTCGCCGAAACGGCCGTTGCCATGGCGCCCGAGGTACACCACCGGCAAACCATTGCGCCGGGCAGCGGCCATGACGTTAAAACCACCGCCTGCTTCAAAACTGGCGGATTGCGCCAGCACGTCGCCGCCAGTCGCAGGCAAGGTGTCGAGGGCCATCACCAAGTCGACGATGACTTGGCCGGTGTGCAGCAATCTAGACATGGTGACTCTCTACCAAAGCCGGACGACGATCAGCGGCGCCGCCCAGTACTGCATAAATCCCGCCGGCCACCAGGAAGGTGACAATCCAGCCCAGGCCGTTGTGGCCCAGCCAGGAGTCGGACAACGGCCCGGCGAACCAGATATTTTCGGCGGTAGTGCCGATGGTGGTGAAGCTGAACCCCAGCACAATCGCCACGGCCCACGCGCCAAAGGCACGCCATTCCACGCCGCCGCGATACCAGTAGGCGCTGCTGGGGCTTACGTCCAGCAGGTCGTTGGGGCTGTAGTAGTGGCGGTGGATCAGGTCGACCACGAAGATCCCGACCCACGCGGTGATCGGCACCGCCAGCAACGAGATGAAGGTAATGAACGGGCCGTAGAAACTGTCGGCAATCAGCATGAAATAGATGGAACCGGCAAAAATCGCCACGATGTCGACGATCACCGCATGCACGCGCTTGACCTTGAGACCCAGGGTCAAGGTGGTGAGGCCCGCCGAGTACACCGACAGGTTATTCGACAGCAGCAGCCCGCCAAACGCGGTGATCAGGTACGGCACGGCCATCCAGGTCGGCAGCATGTCGCGGATCGCGATGATCGGGTCAGTGGCCGAGGCCAGGTCGTTGTTGCCCACCGACAGCAGGCCGCCGAGGGTGATCAGCAGCACCAGCGGAATACCCGCGCCGAACGCGGCGGAGGCCACCAGGCGCACGGCCTTGACGCTGCGGTGCTGGTAGCGCGACATGTCGGCACCCGCGTTGGCCCAGCCGATGCCGGTGCCGGCGGCCATGGTGCCGATGCCGATGATCATTGCGCTCAGCGGTGCCGGCGTTGCATTGAACACCGCGCTCCAGTCGATGGTGGCGCAGAGGAAGCCGCCGACCAGGATATTCAAGGCGCCGAATACGTAAGTGGCCCACTTCTGGATCACCAGCAAGGTGGCATGGCCCAGGCCGGAAACCGACAGGGTCAGCAGCACAAAAATGGCGATGAAGATGAGCGTCAGGATCGGCGAGCTTTTCGCCTCGACCGCAGAGCCGAACAGGATCGAACACAACGACAGCAGCACAAACGCGGCGGTGGTGGTGTTGACGGTTTCCCAGCCCAGGCGCGACATCAGCGACACCAGCGTCGGCCCGATATTGCCGCGCACGCCGAAGATGGCACGGGACAGGGTCAGGCTCGGTGCGCGGCCACGACGACCGGCGATGGAGATAATGCCCACCACCGCAAACGAACCGGCAGCGCCAAGGATCGCCACGATGATTGCCTGCCAGATGGCCAGGCCACGGAACGCGACAAGGGTTGCGCCCAGCGGCAAGCCGAGGATGCTGATATTGGCTGCAAACCACACCCAGAACAGTTGCAGTGGGTGACCATTGCACTCACCTTCCGGGACCGGCTCGATGCCGCGTGTTTCCAATTGCCCGGCGCTTTGGCCGGAAGAGGTGCTGCTCATGAAAGGGTGCTCCTGGTGCCTGTATTGTTGTGGTTGTGGCAAATAAACATTTTTTTGTTCATACACGGTTAATGTGGGAGCGGGCTTGCTCGCGAATGCGGTGTATCTGAAACAGGTGTGCTCACTGATACACCGCTATCGGGGGCAAGCCCCCTCCCACATGTTTGCCTGCGGCGCTTAGTGCATTAGCGCATTGCGAGTAGCCCTTGAACCAGTGGCTGCAGATCCAAACCATTGACGCGTTTGACCTGTTCGACCATCGCCTCCGGCCAGCACTGCATGCCCAAACAGGCACCGAGCATTGCGCCGAGAATGGCGGCGATGGTATCGGTGTCCCCACCCAGGCTCGCGGCCAGGCACAACGCCTCAAACGCATTCATGTCCCCCACCGCCACTTGCTGCGCCAGGGCAAACGACACCACCACCGACTCCTGGGACGCCACGGAGGTGCCGATCAATTCGTAGAGCAAATCCGCGAACAGCGCCTTGTCGCCACTGCCCACGCTCAAGGTGCGCGCCCAACTGATGCGGGTGGAAATGCGCCCGCCGGCAATCCAGTGGCCATGGCTTTCGGACTGCTGGGCGATCTGGGTGCCGATGTTCAGGGCTTCGCCGAGGTCAACACCGTTGATGCCCGCCGAAACCACCGCCGCCACCGCTGCCGCGCTGGAGATGCCCAAGGTGGTGTTATGGGTGACTTGGCAGGCCTGGATCACCGCCTGGATAAACTGCGCCGGGTCGCTGACATCGGCGGCGATCCCCACCGGCGTGATGCGCATGGCCGCACCGTTGGTGGTGCCGTAGCGTCCTGACTCTTCTGGCGTGTGGCCGGCCAGAATCATGTCGATGGCACGCTTGGTCGACGGCCCGAGCAAATCCTGGGAACCCTTGGCACGCATCACGGCCTCCCAGTCGATCAGGCGCTGGGCGAGGACGGTCGGCTCAATGGTGCCTTGGCCTTCCACCAGCAGCTCACCGACCAGGATGGCCTGCTCGGTATCATCGGTGATGGAGCCGGCCGGCATGTTCGGTGCGATGGGTTGGTCTGCATCCGCGTCTTCCAGCGCAGTGATTGCACCGAAACGCGCACGCACTTGCTCGCGGCTCAGGGATTGGGTGGGCATGCCCAAGGCATCGCCCAACGCCAAGCCATAAAACGCGCCAAGCGCGCGGTTTTGCGGGGTCATTTCAATGCTCCAAATTGCAGGTGCAGGCGAAAGTGCAGAGGGTCGAGCAGGCTTTCGACATGTTCCATGAAGCGCTCGCGTCGGTCGTAAGTGGTCCGTGAGGCCTTGAGGAACACCGTACCCGCCGGGCGACCGAGCAGTTCGGCATCTTCATCGCTGAGGGGTTCGGCGCCGATCCATTGGTCACCCTCGGCGCCGACATAACCGTAGGCCGCCAGGGTGATGGTCAGGGAGTTATCGATCAGCCCTACGCTTGGCAGGCTTTCCAGGCCGCCGGACGCAGGCATCAGCGAGCGTTCCAGCGACACTGCGGTGCCATCGGTGGTGTAGCGCAGACGGTCGAGGGCGATAAATTGATCGGTGCCGAAACGGCTGGACAGGTCCGTACGGGTCACGGCTTCGAGGCGCAGGATGTCGGTGTTGACCCGTGCCCCGGTGTCGGCCAGGGCCTGTGCCCAACCATTGCGTTGGTCGAGCACCATGCCGTCAAATGTGACGATAGATCCGACGCCGCTCTGGGTGGCGATGTAGTTGCGGCGTTTGAGCTCGGCAAGGGCTTCACGCAAGGTGCCACGGCTGACCGCAAACTCCTCGGCCAGTTGGTGCTCGCCGGGCAGCAGGAAACCATGGACCATCACCCCACCTTCGATACGGCGGATAAGTTCGTCGACGACGCGTTTTTTCTTATCAAATCGGACATGTCTAATCATGTACAAATTGATACCCGAAAGCGCCCATTTGCAGCAAGCGAATTATTTCAAGGGAATCGAAAAACCGGCCTCAAGGCTCCAGGCCAATACGGAAAAACTCCCCACCGCTCCACACGCCAAGCCAGTTCTGACCGTTGATCGGACGGCTCACCGCCAACTCGACCAATTGGTAGAACACATTGCGGTGTACCAGGGCTTCGAGGTTGGTGCGCACCCGCAGATAGGGGGACGGTTCCTGGGTGACGGGGTCGGTCACCACCCGCAACGGATGTTCCAGGCCAGCCTCGATGGGCTCGTCGACGTTGGTGGTGAAGCGCAGCAGCTGGTTTTCGCCCTCGCCTTCCACGTCCAGAGTGACGGCGACAAACGGCGCATCATCGACGGTGATGCCGACTTTTTCCACCGGGGTGACCAGAAAGTAATCATCGCCATCGCGGCGAATGATGTTGGAGAACAGCTTGACCATCGGCTTACGCCCAATCGGCGTGCCCTGGTAGAACCAGGTGCCATCACGGGCGATGCGCATATCGATATGGCCGCAGAAATCCGGGTTCCACAGGTGCACCGGCGCCGGTCCCTTGCCCTTGGGCAGTTGGGCCAACAGATCATTGGCCTTGGCGGAATCGGTCATGGGCTTCTCCTCTGGATTTATTGATCCCCCATGCCCAACAGGCTGCGCGCGTACTGCGCGAGGGGGCGAGCGATCAGGTCTTGTGGCGTGTTGTCGTGGAACGTCAGTAAACCGCCACGGCTACGAATGCGCACAGTATCGATCAAATACTGGGTGCTGGTCTCGATCAACATGACCTGTATCACGCCGCTGTCGAGACCAAGACGGTCGAGGGCCTCCTGGTCGGACCACTCATCGGCATTGCCAATGCGGTCATCGGCTGCCGCAAAACGGCAATACAGCAGGTAATGCGCGCCGGCGCCACGGGCTTCGGCCATCGCTTCTTCGAGGCCCTCGGCCTGACGGGCGCGGCGTACCATCGGGAAGTATTCGACAAAACCGTTGAAGGCTTCTTCGGCCACCACGTTCGGGCGTGGGTAGGCGCTGCCCGGCGGCACAAAGGCGCCTTGGGCGATGAAGATAAACGAGTCCGGCTGCACGCGAACCGAGTTGGTCCGGCGCGTATCACTGTGGTCCAGCAGCCCGGCGTCGCTCATCTGATAGCGGGTGCCTTCGGCCATATCGCTGACGGTCATGCAACCACTCAGCGCCAACGACGCCAGCAACAAAACCAGACTACGCATCCTATTCCTCCAGAAGCCGGTGACGGAAAACCGGCGAATGGGCGTGAGATGCAGATTCTGCGCCAGCTTAAGATCAACATAGGTCAAATGTGGGAGGGGGCTTGCCCCCGATGCCGGTGGGTCAGCAATAAATTAGTTGGCTGATACACCGCTATCGGGGGCAAGCCCCCTCCCACAGGGCTTCGGTGTGATCTTAAAAAGTGGTTTCAGCCGCCAATGATCTTCATGACAGTAGCACCGCCCGAAAAGGCCACTTCCTGCTTATCCCCCAACGCCTTCATCAGCAGGCCTTGCAGCGCAGGCAACGCCTGATGACGTGGCAAGTCCAGCAAGTCACCGACGTAATGCCGATTGCTCGACGACAAGCAGCCATGCAACCAACCGGTAGAGGACAAGCGCAGCCGCGAACAGGTACGGCAAAACGGCACGCTTTCATTGGCGATCACACCAAAATAACCCTTGCCCGGCACTTCATAGCGTACGGCCGTGGCGTCCACGGGCGCGTTGGCTTGCAGGTATTCGTGATGTTCGCCGATCAGGCTGAGCAGTTGCTGCAAGCTGACGAACTGTTGCAGGAATGCATTGGAGTCCTTGGCCAGGTGGCCCATGCGCATCAGCTCGATAAAGCGCAGTTCGTAGCCACGTTCCAGGCAGTAGTCGAGCAGCGGCATCACTTGGTCGAGGTTCTGGCCGCGCAACGGCACCATATTGACTTTGATCTTGATCCCGGCGGCGCGGGCCTGGTCCATGCCGTCGAGCACAGTGGCCAGGTCGCCGCCACGGGCGATGCTGCGGAAAGCGTCGGCGTCCAGGGTGTCGAGGGATACATTGATGCGCTTGATGCCGGCATCCACCAGCAACGGCAGCTTGCGGGCGAGCAGTTGGCCGTTGGTGGTCAGGCTGATATCACTGAGGCCCATCTGCCCCACCGCGCCCATGAAGGCTTCCAGCTTGGGGCTGACCAGCGGTTCACCGCCAGTGATGCGCAGCCGGTCGATACCGGCCGCTTCGATCAGGTAAGCCACGCCACGGGCCATGGCCTCGGCCGAGAGTTCGTCCTGGGCAGCCACCAGCCGCTTGCCGTTGGGCACGCAGTAGGTACACGCATAATTGCAGGCTGAGGTCAGGCTGATCCGCAAATTGCGAAAACGCCTGCCTTGACGATCAACGATCATGGATCACTCCGGCAGAGGATAGTTCGGGCGCGCTAAAAGCTGACTGATAAATCAACTTTTAGCAATAGTCCTTGCCTGAGTATATTCCTGGGTTACTCGGTGTGGCAGCAAATCCTTACACGGCGGGGGTTTCGGCCGGTGGCAGCTCGCCGCTGTGCTTGCGCTTGTTGCCCATGCGCACGCCAATATCCATCAGGAACTGGAAGAAGCCTTCCTGATCTTCCAGCACATTGCTCCAGAACGGCGAGTGGTACAGCGCCACGGCGCCATGCACCAACGCCCAGGCGGCGCAGTAGTGGAAGTACGGTGGGACGTCTTCCAGCTTGCCTTCACTGATGCGGCCCTTGATCAGCAAAGTCAGGCGTTCGAAGTTAGAGGCTCGGATCTTGTGCAGCTCCTCGACCATCTCCGGCACTTGGTGGCCCTTGACCACTTTTTCTTCCAGGCGGTCGAACAGGCGATAGCGCTGCGGGTCACGCATGCGGAATTCGAAGTAGGCGCGGGACAGAGCTTCCTTATCCTTGTCGACATCGGCCGAATGCAGCAGCTCGTTCAAGTCACGCTCGTAGTCGAGCATCAGGCGCAGGTAGATTTCGGCCTTGGACTTGAAGTGCTTGTAGATCGTGCCTTTGCCGATACCCACGGCATCCGCGATCATCTCGACGGTGACGCTGTCTTCACCCTGGTCGAGGAACAGCTTGAGCGCGGTGTCGAGAATTTCCTGCTCACGGCGGCGAAACTCACGGACCTTACGGGGTTCTTTGTGCATGAGGAAGAAGTCTGCAAAGGTGAATGGGGGGCGGGATGCGCAGGGCCACGGATATGTGGCGATACGATTTAGCCGATGCGAGGGATTATCCCGACTGAACGGTCGCCGAGCAACGCCTATGTGAACAATCTGCGCACTTTCCTGACCCCTCGCCAACGAATCATCGCCTTACAGTCAGAAATAATACGCAACAACTATTGCCGTGCACCTGCTTAATGAGAACTCAAGCGAAGCGCGAGTATTCCAAATCTGTTTAAAAAACGATCAGTCGCGACTGGACTGAATCGGATACTGATCAATACTTGAACTGTCGGCGTGACATCTCCCCCAAGTGACGCGCCGACCTGGGTACCAACGGACCGCGTACCCTTGTTTTACTCCTAATGGTCTTAGCCCGGATTCACCCCCCAGAACCCGGGTTTTTTTTGCCTAGGATTTGACGTGGGCCAGCGGGAACAGGCGCTTGAAGTTCTCGGTGGTCTGTTCGGCAAAGCGCTCTACGGACTCACCGCGCAGCATGGCCAGGTAATCCGCTACATCACGCACATATTCCGGCAAGTTCGGTTTGCCACGATGGGGGATGGGCGCCAGGTACGGCGAGTCAGTCTCCACCAGCAAACGGTCAGACGGCACCTGACGCGCCACATCCCGCAACGCATCGGCATTGCGGAACGTGACGATGCCCGACAGGGAAATATAGAACCCCAGGTCCAGCGCGGCCTTGGCCATCTCCCAATCTTCGGTGAAGCAATGCAGCACGCCCGCTTGAGGCAGCGCGGCTTCGCGTAATAGCGTCAAGGTGTCGGCACGGGCGCCGCGGGTGTGGACGATCACCGGTTTGCCGGTCTGCTGGGCGGCGTGCAGGTGCAGGCGGAAGGACGCCTGCTGCAACTCGGCGGCTTCGGGTTCGTAGTGGTAATCCAGGCCGGTTTCGCCAATCGCCACCACGCGCGGATGGTTGAGCTCGCCCAACAGCCAATCGAGGGCCGGGGCTTCGCCGGGCTTGAGGTCCAGCGGGTGGATGCCGACCGAACAGTCCACATCGGCATAACGCTCGGCGAGGGCTTTGACGTCGGCGGCGTTTTCGGCGCTGACGCCAATGCACAGGAAGTGCCCTACCCCACGCTGGCGTGCGGCGTCGAGGGCCGCATCGAGGGAACCGCCGTGCTGGGCAAGGTCGAGGCGATCAAGGTGGCAATGGGAATCTACGAGCATAGGAAGTTACAACTTGAGTCACGGAAAGTGTCTGGCCAACGATACACCCGTCGGCCACGGAATTTAACGGCGGCCGAGCAAGCCAACCCACTGCACCAGCAGCGCTTCGAGCAGCAGCACGCGGTTGAGGTTGGCCTTGCCGAGCACCTTCTGGCGCTGGGCGAGGATCCAGTCCTGGATATTCAGCACCTTGTCCTGGGCGCTTTTCTGCGCCAGGTACTGCACCACCTTGCGCATATCTGGCAGGCCCAGGCCATTTTCATCCTGGGTCAACTGATAGCGCAGGATCAGACTGGACCAATCGCAAAACCAGTCGAACAGCAGCAGCAGCGGAATATCCTTCCAGGCACTCTCAGCCAATTGAGTAGCGGAAAGCTCCTGCTTGATCAGTTTCTTCACGCCCTCCACCACCAGCGCGCGTTGTTCGCGCACGCCCTGGGCTTGCAGCTTCACGGCGGCTAATGGCGAACCGGCAGCCAGAGTGAGCAACTCGGTGCGCTCTTCTGCGCTGCAATCGGGCAATGCCTGCCCCAACCATTCGAGGCTCATGGCCTCACTCGGCAAGGGACACGCCTGCTGCACGCAGCGGCTGCGGATGGTCGGCAACAAACGGCTGGACTGGTGGCTGACCAGCAACAGCACGGTATCGCCCGACGGTTCTTCCAGGCTCTTGAGCAAGGCGTTGGCGGCGTTGATGTTCATCGCCTCCACCGGCTCGATCAACACCACCTTGCGCCCACCCAACTGCGCGGTCTGCACCACGAAGCTGACGAGGTCGCGTACCTGGTCGACCTTGATCGCCTTGTCGGCTTCCTCGGGTTCCAGCAGGTAGTTGTCCGGGTGGCTGCCGGCCTTGAGCAACAGGCAGGATTTGCATTCACCGCAGGCTTCAAGGTTGACCGGCCGCTGACACAGCAGGCTGGCCATGAGGCGTTCGGCAAGGTCGCGCTTGCCGATACCCGCCGGCCCGTGCAACAGGTAGGCGTGGGCATGCTGGGCCCGGCCGGCCAGCTGTTGCCAAAGGCTGTCCTGCCACGGGTAGGCTTCAGCCACGAGCGCGCTCCAGCAGTGTCGGCAGCAGTGCGTCAATGGCCTGCTGCACCTGAGCCAGCGGCTGCGCGGCGTCCAGCAGGTAATAACGCGCGGGTTCCGCCTCGGCCCGCTTGAGGAACGCCGTGCGCACTGCATCGAAAAACGCCTGGCCTTCCAGCTCAAAACGGTCGAGGCGGCCACGAGCGCTGGCGCGGGCCAGGCCGACTTCTACCGGCAGGTCGAATACCAGGGTCAGATCGGGGCGCAGATCGCCCTGGACGAAGGTTTCCAACGTAGCGATGCGTTCCAGGCACAAGCCACGGCCACCGCCCTGGTAGGCGTAGGTGGAGTCGGTGAAACGGTCGCAAATCACCACGGCACCGCGAGCCAACGCCGGGCGAATCACTTCGGCCAGGTGCTGGGCGCGGGCGGCGAACACCAGCAGCAGCTCGGTATCCGGGTTCATCTGTTCTTCGCCTGGCGCCAGCAGCACTTCGCGGATGCGCTCAGCCAGTGGCGTACCACCGGGCTCACGGGTCAGCACCACCTCGATGCCCTCGGCGCGCAAGCGTTCAGCCAAGTAATCGCGATTGGTGCTTTTGCCGGCGCCTTCCGGGCCTTCCAGGGTAATAAACAAGCCAGTCACAGGCAGTCCTTAGTCAGAGTCATTGCGGGCTTTGCGGCGCGGCCGTTTCCGGCGCAGGTTCGGCAGCGGGTGCTGCCTCTTCCACCGGTTTTACCAACGGTGCCGGGCTGGAGCGGTAATCGGCACGGCGCTTGAGCTGAAACTCGCGCACCGCCGCATTATGCGCATCCAGGTCATCGGAGAAAATATGGCTGCCATCGCCACGGGCGACGAAATACAGGCTGCTGCCCGGCACCGGGTTCAGCGCCGCATGGATCGCCTCGCGGCCCACCATGGCGATGGGCGTCGGCGGCAGCCCGGCAATCATGTAGGTGTTATAGGGGTTGGCTTCCTTGAGATGCGCGCGGGTCAACTTGCCGTTGTAGCGCTCACCCAGGCCGTAGATCACCGTGGGATCGGTCTGCAACAGCATGCCGATTTTCAGGCGGCGGACAAAGACGCCGGCAATCTGCCCACGCTCCTCGGGTACGCCGGTCTCTTTCTCCACCAGGGAGGCCATGATCAGCGCTTGATAGGGTTCGGTGTACGGCGCATCGGCGGCGCGTTTGCTCCACTCTTGGGCGAGTACATCGTCCAGCCGGTTGTAGGCTTTTTTCAGGAACTCGACATCGCTCATGCCACGCACGAAGCGATAGGTGTCGGGGAAGAATCGTCCTTCGGGAAACACGCCGGCGTGGCCGAGCTTTTCCATGACTTCGCTGTCACTGAGGCCCGACAGGGTTTGTACGATTTTTTCGTGTTTGGCCAGGGCCGAGCGGACCTGGCGAAAATTCCAGCCTTCCACCAGGGTCAGGCTGTATTGCACCACTTCGCCACGCTGCCACAGGCCGATCAACTCCTGAGCGGTCATGCCGGGGGACATGCGGTATTCGCCGCTGTGCAACGGCTGGCCATCGAGGTTGAAACGCCAGTACAGACGCAACCAGAAGGCGCCGTCGAGTACACCGTCAGCTTCCAGGCGATTGAAGGTGCCAGTGGGTGTGGCCCCCGCAGGCACGTCGAGCAATTGCTCCTCGGTCAGGTGCAAAGGCTGCTTGAGGGCAGAGTCGTATTTCCAGGCGCCATAGCCCAACACCAAAGCCGCCGAGAACACACCGACCAGCAGCAGTACAACCAGTTTTCGTATCAACTCAAATATCCAATAGCGCGCGAACAATGCCCTGCAGTTTACGGGTGAGCGGCCCAACCGACCAGCTCATCTCAGCGCAGCCACGCACCGGCCAAATGCCATAGACGCTGTTGCAGACAAACACTTCGTCGGCCTGTTGCAACTGCTCAACGCTGATGTCGGCCACGGCCACCGGGATGCCCAGGGTTTGCGCCTGAGCCAGGATCTCGGCGCGCATTACGCCCGCAACACCGCAGCGATTCAGATCGGCGGTTAGTAACAAGCCGTTACGCACCAGGAACAGGTTGCTGAATACGCCTTCGATGACCCGACCGGACATGTCCAGCATCAAGCCTTCAGCGTGTTCGGCATCCTGCCATTCGGCACGGGCCATCACTTGCTCCAGGCGATTGAGGTGTTTGAGCCCGGCCAGCAACGGTTGCTCAGACAAACGGGTAGCGCACGGAAACAGGCAAATGCCGTCGGTTCCATGGGCCAGGGGATAGGTCGCGGGCGCACTGCCCTGCAAGAGACGGCGCACCGGGGCGCCGGGGTTGATGCCATAACCGCGCAGGCTGTCGCCACGGGTCAGGATCAACTTGAGAACGCCGTTACCGAGGGCGGCGGCATAGGCCAGCACTTCGTTGCGGATCACCCCGTGATCCGCAACCAAAGCGAGGCGCCTGCATCCCTCATCGAGACGGTGCAGGTGACGGTCGAGCAGCACAGGCTGCCCGGCCTTCACGGCGATGGTTTCAAAAAGCCCATCGCCATACGCCAGGCCGCGATCTTTCAGGGGCACGCTGTCCGCTGGCTGACCGTCGACCCAGCTGTCCATCACTCGGCGAACCGGCGGAACACCAGGGAACCGTTGGTGCCACCGAAGCCGAAGGAGTTGGACAACACCACATCGATCGGCATCGGCTGCGCTTCGTGCGGTACGAAGTTCAGGTCGCAGCCTTCGTCCGGCTCATCGAGGTTGATGGTCGGCGGCGCGACCTGATCCTTGATGGCCATCACGCTGAAGATCGCCTCGACCGCGCCCGCCGCACCCAACAGGTGACCAGTCATGGACTTGGTGGAGCTGACCGCCAGTTTGTAGGCGTGCTCGCCAAACACCGACTTGATGGCCTCGGCTTCCGCCAGGTCGCCGGTCGGCGTGGAGGTGCCGTGGGCGTTGATGTACTGCACCTGGTCGGCATTGACCTTCGCATCGCGCAGGGCATTGGTGATGCAACGCGCCGCACCGGCACCGTCGGACGGTGGCGAAGTCATGTGGTAGGCGTCGCCGCTCATGCCGAAGCCGATCAGCTCGGCGTAGATGGTGGCACCACGCGCCTTGGCGTGTTCCAACTCTTCCAGCACCAGGGCACCGGCGCCGTCGGACAGGACGAAACCATCACGGCCCTTGTCCCACGGACGGCTGGCGCGAGTGGGTTCGTCGTTGCGGGTCGACAGCGCACGGGACGCGCCAAAGCCGCCCATGCCGAGGCCGCAGGCGGCCATCTCGGCGCCGCCGGCGATCATCACGTCAGCTTCGTCGTAGGCAATGTTGCGCGCCGCCATGCCGATGCAGTGCGTACCGGTGGTACACGCGGTGGCGATGGCGTAGTTAGGCCCCTGTGCACCCAAGTGGATGGACAGGAAGCCGGAAATCATATTGATGATCGAGCCCGGCACGAAGAACGGTGAAATTCGACGGGGGCCAGTATCGTGCAGCGTGCGGCTGGTTTCTTCGATATTGGTCAGGCCACCAATACCCGAACCCATGGCCACGCCGATGCGTTCACGGTTGGCGTCGGTGACTTCCAGGCCAGCGTTACGCACTGCCTGAAAACCGGCTGCCAGGCCGTATTGAATGAACAGGTCGAGTTTGCGGGACTCTTTGATCGAGAGGTATTCCTCGACATTGAAACCCTTTACCGAGCCGCCAAAACGGGTGGAATAGGCAGAAAGGTCCGTGTGTTCGATCAGACCAATACCACTGCGGCCAGCCAGAATGCCCTGCCAACTGCTCGGCACATCCGTACCCAGTGGCGACAACATACCCATACCGGTGACTACGACGCGTCTACGCGACACAGCACTCTCCTTTTTCTAATGACGACACTTTGCTTTAGAGCTAAAGAAAAAACCGCACGCTGTAACAGCAGTGCGGTTTTTCCCAACAGCAAGCGACGACTAAAAACTATTACGCCTGGTGGGCAGTAACGTAGTCGATAGCAGCTTGAACAGTAGTGATTTTTTCAGCTTCTTCGTCCGGGATTTCGGTCTCGAATTCCTCTTCCAGAGCCATCACCAGCTCAACGGTGTCAAGGGAATCGGCACCCAGGTCTTCTACGAAGGAAGCAGTGTTGACCACTTCTTCTTCTTTAACGCCCAGTTGCTCGGCGACGATTTTCTTGACGCGCTCTTCGATGGTGCTCATACCTTGTTTAACTCCTAATGGACAAATTCAGGCAGCTGGCCAGTGGGTAAGTGTATAGAAAGCCTTTTCAGCTTTTCAACTGAAAGCTTCACCACGTACCCGCCCAACCATCTGCCTATAAATTAAGTTGCAGCTTTATAACGGATTTTAGACAGCTCGTATGACATTTTTTTGAAGCGATCCGTCACAATTTAACTCATGTACATCCCGCCGTTCACCGGGATTGTAGCCCCAGTCACGTATGCCGCACCGTCGGATGCCAGGAAAGACACCACATTCGCGATCTCTTGAGCCTGGCCCAGACGGCCCAGCGGAATCTGCGTCAGCAACGCATCACGCTGTGCTTCCGGCAGTTCGCGGGTCATATCGGTGTCGATGAACCCAGGGGCCACCGAGTTGACCGTAATCGACCGCGAACCGACTTCACGTGCCAATGCACGGCTGAAACCTTCCAGGCCGGCCTTGGCGGAGGCGTAGTTTACTTGGCCTGCGTTGCCCATGGCACCCACTACGGAGCCAATATTGATAATTCGACCCCAACGCGCCTTGGTCATGCCACGCAAAACGCCCTTGGACAGGCGAAACAGACTGTTCAAGTTGGTGTCGACCACGTCGTACCACTCGTCGTCTTTCATGCGCATCATCAGGTTATCGCGGGTGATACCGGCGTTATTCACCAAAATCGCCGGCGCGCCAAACTGTGCAGTGATCTCGGCCAGCACTGCAGCCACGGACTCATCGCTGGTCACGTTCAGCTCAAGGCCAGTGCCTTGCACGCCGTTTTCCTTCAAGGTCGCGGCGATACGCTCGGCGCCCGAGGCGGAAGTGGCGGTGCCGATCACAACGGCGCCTTGACGGCCCAGTTCCAGGGCGATCGCCTGGCCAATGCCACGGCTTGCGCCGGTAACCAGTGCAACTTTACCTTGCAGACTCATGCAGGCTTCTCCTAATTCTTCAGGCCAGTGCCGCACGAGCGGCAGCGAAGGCATCCGGGGTATTGAGGTTAGCGGTCGACACACCGTCGGCGCAGCGCTTGTTCAGACCGGCCAGGACCTTGCCCGGACCGCATTCGACCAGCTCTGTGGCGCCATTGGCCGCCAGGGTCTGGACCGATTCAACCCAGCGAACGGGCTTGTAGAGCTGCTCCAGCAGGTCACGCTTGAGGGTGTCGAGGTCGGCGGCCACGGCCGCGCTGACGTTCTGCACCAGCGGAATCTGCGGCGCCTGCCAGTTGATGGCGGCAATGGACTCGGCAAAACGCTCGGCCGCCGGACGCATCAACTCGCAGTGCGACGGTACGCTGACCGGCAACGGCAGCGCACGCTTGGCGCCACGGACCTTGCAGCCTTCGATGGCACGCTCAACGGCAGCCTTGGCGCCGGCGATCACCACCTGGCCAGGGGAGTTGAAATTCACCGCGCTGACCACTTCACCTTGGGCCGCTTCGGCACAGGCTTCGATCACTACCGCGTCGTCCAGGCCCAGGATCGCGGCCATGCCGCCCTGCCCCGCCGGAACGGCTTCTTGCATCAATTGGCCACGACGCTCGACCAGCTTGACCGCTTCGCCGAGGGTCAGGCTGCCCGCCGCTACCAGGGCGCTGTATTCGCCCAGGCTATGACCGGCCACGAACGCCGGGCGCGCGCCGCCTTCTGCCAGCCACAAGCGCCACAAGGCGATCGAGGCGGTCAGGATGGCCGGCTGGGTTTTATCGGTTTGATTGAGTTGCTCTTCCGGCCCTTGCTGGGTCAGTGCCCACAGGTCGTAGCCCAGGGCATCGGAAGCTTCCTTGAAGGTGTCCAGGATCAGCGGGTATTGCGCGCCCAGCTCGGCCAACATGCCGAGGGACTGCGAACCCTGCCCTGGAAAGACGAATGCGAGGGATGTAGACATGTAACAAGCCCCTAATGATCTGGTCGTCAAAAATGCGCACTCCTACGGTGGGAGCGCACGAAACTGACAGATTGGATGGTCAATTGAACTGGCCGGTCACATTTAAGCATTTCCGGGCCGATTCGCCTAAGGCAACAAGTCCTCAAGACGGCCGTGCAAGCGTTGCGGCAGGTTTTCCTGGATCTCGATCACCGCCCGCGCGATGGCGCTTTGAAAGCCCTCCACGCCGGCCGAACCATGGCTTTTCACCACGATGCCTTGCAGACCAAGAAAACTCGCACCGTTATGCCGCGCTGGCGCCAGGTCGGCCTGCAGGCGGCGCATCAACGGCAACGCCAAGGCGCCAACAATGCGCGAAACCAGATTCTGTTTGAATAGGGCTTCGATACGCGTAGCGATCATGGTCGCCAAGCCTTCGCTGGATTTGAGCAGGATGTTGCCGACAAACCCGTCACACACCACCACATCCGCTTCGCCACGGTACAACCCGTCACCCTCGACAAAGCCGATGTAATTCAAGCCCGGCGCACCTTGCAACAAGGTAGCGGCGAGCTTGACCTGCTGGTTGCCCTTGATGTCCTCGGTGCCGATATTCAGCAAGGCCACGCGCGGCCGAGCCACGCCCAGAGCCTCGGCGGCCACCGATCCCATCACGGCAAACTGGAGCAGGTGCTCGGCACTGCAATCAACGTTCGCGCCCAGGTCCAGCAGCTGGCAATAGCCCTTCTGCGTCGGGATCGCTGCGACCATCGCCGGCCGGTCAATCCCCGGCAACGTCTTGAGCACAAAACGCGACAACGCCATCAACGCCCCGGTATTGCCCGCACTGACACAGGCTTGCACCTTGCCATCACGCAGCAGCTCAAGGGCCACCCGCATCGAAGAGTCAGGCTTGCCCCGCAGGGCCGCCGCCGGCTTTTCATCCATGGTGATGGTTTCGCTGGCTGGCGTAATCGTCAGGCGCGCGCGATCCACCGCCGGATGGCTGGCAATCAGTTCTTCAAGTAAGGAGGGTTGACCGACGAGGGTCAGGTGCAGCGAGGGTGTAGCGGACAGGCTGGCAATGCAGGCCTGAACAATGCTGCGGGGACCGAAGTCCCCGCCCATTGCGTCTATCGCGATGACTAGAGCAGACAAGTGATTACTCGTCAGCGCCCTTGTCGATCACTTTACGGCCACGGTATACGCCTTCTGGCGATACGTGGTGACGCAGGTGAACTTCACCGGTGGTCTTTTCTACGGACAGGGTGCTTGCCTCGAGAGCGTCGTGCGAACGGCGCATGTCACGGGCGGAGCGGG
This sequence comes from Pseudomonas nabeulensis, assembly GCF_004682045.1. Taxonomy (GTDB): domain Bacteria; phylum Pseudomonadota; class Gammaproteobacteria; order Pseudomonadales; family Pseudomonadaceae; genus Aquipseudomonas; species Aquipseudomonas nabeulensis. The sequence goes on along the minus strand of NZ_QUZT01000021.1, from coordinate 21,710 downwards.
ATTTTTTGTTCTGCTGAACAGCCATAATTGATTAACTCCTAAACGTTTGGGTCACGCTTTAACTGCGCCAATACACTGAACGGGTTGGACCGCGTTACCTCGTCCTCGCTCGGTTCGGGCTCGTCATCGAGGCCCGCCGGCTGCTGGCATTCTTCCGGATGATGAGCAGGCACAATGGGCAAGGCGAGCAGAAGCTCCTCCTCGATCAGTGCATGCAGATCCAAAGGATCTTCGCCCAGTTCCAGCACGTCATAACCTTTCGGCAACGACTGGGTATTCGCACCCTCCTTCACCACAGCATAACTGCACTCGCTATGGATCGGCAGGGTGACCAGCTCAAGACAACGCTGGCAAACCATCTTGACTTCGGTGTCGATAAAACTGTGGATTACCACAGATTTACGTTCATCTCGTTCAAAAACGAATTTGGCCTGGACCGTACCGACAGTGTCGGAAAGCGGGTCGCAGAGTCTCTCCAAATCGGCCAGCAGCAACTCACCTTGAAGGGAAGTGCCACGATCAGCCAATTTGCGCGGGTCAACGTGAGGTGGAATCGGGTCATTCAACATAGGCGCAGCATTATAGGGATGCACCCAGCCATGTCAAAGGAAATTCAGCCCTGTGCGTCAGCCGGTCACGCAGCTAGAATCCCCGGCTGCCCTGAGGAGATGCCCATGCTGCCTTTATTACTCGCCTCCAGCTCGGTTTATCGCCGGGAATTGCTGAGCCGCCTGCACTTGCCATTCATCTGCAGCTCGCCGGATATCGACGAAAGCCACCGCGCGAACGAGTCAGCCGTGGAGCTGGTCAAGCGCCTGGCTGAACAGAAGGCACGCGCGCTCGCTGCTGATCATCCCGGGCATTTGATCATCGGCTCCGACCAGGTGGCAGCGCTTGAGGGGCGTATTATCGGCAAGCCCCACACATTTGAAAATGCCCGCGAACAGTTATTGGCCGCCAGCGGCAAGCGGGTCAGCTTTCTGACCGGGTTGGCACTGCTGAATACCAAGACAGGGCACTGCCAGGTCGATTGTGTGCCGTTTACCGTGCAGATGCGTGAGCTGGACGTGGAGCGAATCGAGCGCTATCTGCGGATTGAACAGCCGTATGACTGTGCGGGGAGCTTTAAGGCTGAGGGGCTGGGTGTGAGCCTGTTCCAGAGCACGGAAGGGCCGGATGCTACGAGCCTGATTGGCTTGCCGCTCATCCGACTGGTAGACATGCTCCTGGCGGAAGGCATACAGATTCCTTAAGCACACTACAAACCAAATGTGGGAGGGGCGGTGCGACGACTCGACTTGCCCCCGATAGCAGTGGACCAGCCAGCTTATCTATGACTGACACACCGCAATCGGGGGCAAGCCCCCTCCCACATTTTGATCTACATCAGCCTCAAGATCTCAGCGCAGGCTCGGGCCCTGGAAGCCCATACACAGCGCCAATTTCTCCGCCACGCTGGCCCCCAGCTTCTTGGAGAAACGATCAAACGGCGATTCCTGCACGGTGAAGTCCACCAGCTCTTTCTCGCCAATCACGTCCCGCGCCACCGAACTGGCACTGCCCAGACCGTCGATCAAGCCCAGCGGCAACGCTTGCTCGCCTGACCACACCAAACCGGAGAACAACTCCGGATGGTCTTTGTCTTTCAAGCGATCGCCACGCCCCTGCTTCACACTGGCAATGAACTGGCGATGGGTGGTGTCGAGCACGCCCTGCCAGAACGCAGTCTCATCCGCCTTTTGTGGCTGGAAGGGGTCGAGGAACGACTTGTGCTCACCCGAAGTGTAGCTGCGGCGTTCTACCCCCAGCTTCTCCATGGTGCCGACAAAGCCGTAGCCGGCGGCAGTCACACCAATGGAGCCCACCAGACTCGCCTTGTCTGCGTAGATCTGGTCAGCGGCGCTGGCGATGTAATAAGCCCCCGAAGCGCCCAGATCGGAAATCACCGCGTACAGCTTGGTATCCGGGTGCAGGCCTCGCAGGCGGCGAATTTCGTCATACACATAACCCGACTGAACCGGGCTGCCGCCAGGGCTATTGATGCGCAGGATTACACCCTTGACCTTGGAATCTTCAAACGCCGCACGCAGGCTGGTGACAATATTGTCGGCACTCGCCGACTCCTTGTCGGCAATCACCCCGCGCACTTCGATCAAGGCCGTGTAGTTGGCACCACGGGTCGCGTTTTTCTCCATGTCCATCAACGGGCTGAACAACACCAGCATGGAAAGCAACAGAATAAAGGTCAGCAGCTTGAAGAAAATCCCCCAACGCCGCGCACGGCGCTGTTCCTGAACGCTGGCCAAGAGGGTTTTCTCCAGCAGCTTCCAGCTCTTGTCATCGCGATCTTCGGCCTTTTCCGGCGCTTTCCACTCGTCACTCATGCCATTACCCCCAGCAAAGACTTATCGGGCCCGGCTGAGCCAGGCCTGCAATTCGGAAAAATGATCAATGGTCACCCTGGGTTCATATTGCTGCAACGACTCAGCCGCCTGAGCACCGTAGCTGACCGCGACGCTGTCCATGCCAGCGTTGCGCGCCATCATCAGGTCGAAGGACGCATCACCCACCATCAGCGCCTCGCGTGGCGACACACCGCAATGCGCCATGATCTGTTCCAGCATCAGAGGATGGGGCTTGCTGGCGGTTTCATCGGCGGCACGGGTGATGTCGAAATAGCTTTCCCAACCATGGGCCTTGAGCACACGGTCCAGGCCGCGACGAGCCTTGCCGGTGGCGACGGCCAGGTGGTAACCCTGGGCGCGGAACGCATCAAGGGACTGCACCACACCCTCAAACAGCGGCGAAGGCGTGGCCTCCAACGCAATGTAATGATCGGCGTAGTGATCACGGAACGTCGCCAGCTCAGCGTCGCTGATCTCGGGGTACAGGGTGCGAATCGCCTCGGGCAGACCCAGGCCGATAATGCCCTTGACCGCATGATCAGTGCACAGCGCATAACCCGAACGCGTGGACGCCGCATGCATCGACTCGACGATCCGGCCAATGGAGTTGGCCAGGGTGCCGTCCCAATCGAAAATCAGCAGCTTGTAATCAAGGTGCGACACTCAAACGCTCCACGGTCTTGGCCCACATCTCATCGACCGGGGCCTGCAGCTTCAATTCGCCACCATCGGGCAGCGGCACAGTGAGCATGTAGGCGTGCAAGAACAGGCGCTTGCCGCCCAGGTCGCGGATTTCCTTGGAGAAATCCTCGTCGCCGTATTTGGTATCACCGGCAATGCAGTGGCCTGCATGCAGGGTATGTACACGAATCTGGTGGGTACGCCCAGTGACCGGCTTGGCCTCGACCATGGTGGCGAAGTCGCCGAAACGGCGAAGCACCTTGAACAGGGTCAGGGCCTCTTTGCCCTCCTCGTCCACTTCCACCATGCGCTCGCCGGAACGCAGGTTGCTCTTCTGCAACGGCGCACGCACGCTTTTGACGGAGCTGGCCCAGTTGCCGCGCACCAGCGCCATGTAGCGCTTGTCCACGCCATCACCGCGCAAGGCGGTGTGCAAGTGACGCAACATGCTGCGCTTCTTGGCGATCATCAGCAGGCCGGAGGTATCGCGGTCCAGACGGTGGACCAGTTCCAACTCCTTGGCATCCGGGCGCAACTGACGAAAGGCTTCGATCACGCCAAAATTCAAGCCGCTGCCACCATGAACCGCAATGCCGCACGGCTTGTTGATCACGATCAGCTTGTTGTCTTCGAAGACAATCGAGGCTTCCAGGCGTTGCAACAGGCCCTGGGCCAACGGCACGGGCTCGTCGCGCTCAGGCACGCGCACCGGCGGAACACGCACGATATCGCCCGCCTGCAACTTGTACTCGGGCTTGATCCGGCCCTTGTTCACCCGCACTTCACCTTTACGCAAGATGCGGTAAATCAAGGTCTTGGGCACGCCTTTGAGCCTGGCCAGGAGAAAATTGTCGATGCGTTGGCCGGCATATTCCGGCGAGACCTCAAGCAGCTGGACGCTGGGGGTCGGGGGGGTGGTAGTCGTCATGGCGGCGATGATAACAATTTTTTATGGAATTGAAGCACTTAATCATTGCTGCTATAGTCGCGAACGCCGCCAAAAGCGGCCTGGCCAGAGGACATGCGGCATACAGCCGGCCCTGACCATCGCAATTCATCAGGACGCGAGGCCGTCCTACGGGGCTTTCGCCACCTTGGAAGGCTCAGGATTGTAACAAGCGCAGGTGACATGAGGCCTGAAGCGAGTGCAGAAAGCAGAGTGAATACTCGCGTTTTGCGCCGATATTTACGGCCAGTTCACAAAGTGCAGTCAGTCTTGAGCCAGACCATGGCGAATGTTTCGGAAACAACGCCTGTTAAGAGCTGAGTGAGAGCGCAGTCGCCCACACCTAGTCTTGTTTAGCCATGAGCGTGGACTCCCCATTGGAGAACACGGTAAATGCCAACCCGCTGCGGATTCTGCGCGCGGCAGCACCCGAATTATCAGGGATACGTGTAGGGTGGAGATGCACAACCGTCGGACCGTGTAGCACTAGGCTTATATTTAGACGCTTCATCTCGTCCACAGTCGCCGGTTGATTCCTCCTCCTGACCTTAGCTTTTGTTGAAGTGGTGCCTTTGTCACCACCGCTAACAAGCAGGACGCGTCCGTCGCGATACCGGCCCAATTGGCTGGTATTTGCTGGACACTGGAGTGGCCAACCACTCTTGACGCACCTGACACCGACCGTGAGAAGTCGTGTGTGCCGAACGCCGTTTCCGGCAGCCCGGAAACCGACGGTACAACATGAAAAGAATGCTGATTAACGCAACTCAACCCGAAGAGTTGCGTGTTGCACTGGTAGATGGCCAGCGCCTCTACGACCTGGACATCGAATCCGGTGCACGCGAGCAAAAGAAGGCCAACATCTATAAAGGCCGTATTACTCGCATCGAACCAAGCCTTGAGGCTGCCTTTGTCGATTTCGGCTCCGAGCGCCACGGCTTCCTGCCCCTCAAAGAAATCTCCCGCGAGTACTTCAAGAAAGCCCCTGAAGGCCGCGTGAACATCAAGGACGTCCTGAGCGAAGGCCAGGAAGTCATCGTCCAGGTCGAAAAAGAAGAACGTGGCAACAAGGGCGCCGCCCTGACCACCTTCATCAGCCTGGCTGGCCGTTACCTGGTCCTGATGCCGAACAACCCACGTGCCGGCGGCATTTCCCGTCGCATCGAAGGCGAAGAGCGCAACGAACTGCGCGAAGCGCTGAACGGCCTGATCGCACCTGCCGACATGGGCCTGATCGTGCGCACTGCCGGCCTGGGCCGCAGCAGCGAAGAAATGCAGTGGGACCTCGACTACCTGCTGCAACTGTGGACCGCCATCAAAGAAGCGTCCCTGGATCGTTCCGCGCCGTTCCTGATCTATCAGGAAAGCAACGTGATCATCCGCGCCATCCGCGACTACCTGCGCCAGGACATCGGCGAAGTGCTGATCGACAGCGTTGAAGCCCAGGACGAAGCCCTGACCTTCATTCGCCAGGTGATGCCGCAGTACGCCAGCAAGATCAAGCTGTACGAAGACAGCGTGCCGCTGTTCAACCGTTTCCAGATCGAAAGCCAGATCGAAACCGCCTTCCAGCGCGTGGTCGAACTGCCTTCCGGCGGCTCCATCGTGATCGACCCGACCGAAGCCCTGGTGTCCATCGACATCAACTCGGCGCGTGCGACCAAAGGCAGTGACATCGAAGAAACCGCCCTGCAGACCAACCTGGAAGCGGCTGAAGAAATCGCCCGCCAGCTGCGCCTGCGTGATATCGGCGGCCTGATCGTGATCGACTTCATCGACATGACCCCGGCCAAGAACCAGCGCGCCGTGGAAGAGAAAGTCCGCGAATGCCTGGAAGCTGACCGCGCCCGCGTACAGGTTGGCCGCATTTCGCGCTTCGGCCTGCTGGAAATGTCCCGTCAGCGCCTGCGTCCATCCCTGGGCGAGAGCAGCGGCATCGTCTGCCCGCGCTGCAACGGCACCGGCATCATCCGTGACGTCGAGTCGCTGTCCCTGGCGATCCTGCGCCTGATCGAAGAAGAAGCCCTGAAAGACCGCACCGCCGAAGTCCGCGCGCAAGTGCCGATCCCGGTTGCCGCTTTCCTGCTCAACGAAAAACGCAACTCGATCACCAAGATCGAACTGCGCACCCGTGCCCGTATCGTCATCCTGCCGAACGATCACCTCGAGACGCCGCACTTCGAAGTGCAGCGCCTGCGTGATGACAGCCCGGAAGCCCATAACAACCAGTCCAGCTACGAAATCGCTGCTGCGGCTGCCGAAGTGGAAGAAGTCCAGCCAGCCGCTGCGACCCGCACCCTGGTTCGCCAGGAAGCGGCCGTCAAGACTGCGCCAGCCCGTGCCAACGCACCGGTGCCGACCGAAGCCGCCGCTCCAGCTGCCGCGCCGGCCGCCCTGCCTGAGCCAAGCCTGTTCAAAGGCCTGGTGAAGTCGCTGGTCAGCCTGTTCGCCACCAAGGAAGAGCCTGCTGCCCCGGTAGTGGTTGAAAAACCTGCCACCGAACGCCCTGCACGCAACGAAGAGCGTCGCAACGGTCGCCAGCAGAGCCGCAACCGTAACGGTCGCCGTGACGAAGAGCGCAAGCCGCGCGAAGAGCGTGCTCCACGTGAAGAACGCGCACCGCGTGAAGAACGTGCGCCTCGCGAAGCCCGTGAAGACACGCCAGCCGTAGCCCGCGAAGAACGTGCACCGCGTGAAGAGCGCGCTCCACGTACCCCACGTGCGCCGCGTGAAGATCGCAAGCCTCGCGGCGAACGTGAAGAGCGCGTACGTGAACTGCGTGAGCCACTGGACGCAGCGCCAGCAGTCGCCGCTGCTGCCGTTGTCGCCGAAGAGCGCCCTGCCCGCCAGCCGCGTGAAGAACGTGCGCCACGTGAGGAGCGTCAACCACGCGCCCCGCGTGAAGAGCGTCAACCACGTGCCGAGCAAGCCGCGGCTGCCAGCGAAGAAGAAGTACTGACTGGCGACGAGCAACTGCAGGAAGACGGTCAGGAAGGCGCCGAAGGCGATCGTCCACGCCGCCGCTCCCGTGGCCAGCGTCGTCGCAGCAACCGTCGCGAGCGTCAGCGTGATGCCAACGGCAACGTGATCGAAGGCTCGGAAGAGACCGGCGAGAACGCAGAAACCGCGACCAGCGAACCAACCACTACCGAACTGGCTGCCGGCCTGGCCGTTACCGCCGCTGTTGCCAGCTCGGTGATCAGCGCACCTGCCGAAGCCCAGGCTCACGAGCAGGCTGAACGTGCTACTGCTGTCGTTGAAGAAACCGTCGTTGTTGAAGCGCCGGTTGCCGAAACGCCGGTGGTCGAAGCACCGGTTGTTGAAGCCCCAGTGGTAGAAGCCCCGGTCGTTGAAGCAACCACTCCAATCGAAGCACCGGTTGTACCGGAAGTGGAAGTTGCCCCGGTTCAAGAAGCCCAGCCAGAAGTTGAAGTGGCTGTGGTTGAGCCAGCACCTGTGGTTGAACCTGAGCCAGTGTTTGAAGCGCCGGTTGTCGAAGCAGCGCCAGAAGTTCGTGAAGTTCGTGAAGAACAGACCGCCTTCCAATGGCATGCCGAGCCAGCCGCTCCGGTTGAAGCGCCAGCCCCTGCCCCCGTGGTAGAAGAAGCGCCAGCTCCGGTTGCCGAAGTCGTGGTTGCCGAGCCGGCGCCAGTGGTTGAGGCCGCTCCGGTCGTCGAACCTGCGCCAGTGGTTGAAGAAGCACCGGTCGTTGCCGAAGTGGCAGCCCCTGTGGTTGAAGCCGCACCGGCCAGCGCCCTGACCGAAAACGGCCGTGCGCCGAACGACCCACGTGAAGTGCGTCGTCGTCGCAAGGAAGCCGAAGCTGCCGCAGCCGCCGCTGCACAGGAAGCAGAAGCACGAGACTAAATCCCTCGCGCAGTAACTAAAAAGCCCCGCCCGAGTGATCAGGCGGGGCTTTTTTATGCATTCTTGAAATTTTCGCAATGCCAATGTGGGAGGGGGCTTGCCCCCGATAGCGGCGGGTCAGTTGGTAGATGGGCCAACTGACCCGCCGCTATCGGGGGCAAGCCCCCTCCCACATTTAGTCCTGCTTGAAGCTCAAGAATTGCGGCAAGTCGACATCCCAGAGTACACCGGGATCTTCGACGACAACCGCATGTACTCTCACCTTCGCAAACAACGACTTGGCCCCACGATCACCACTCAGCGTCATCAACCCTGCTCCGCACGCCCGACCAAATCCCACTGGATGCCCATACTGACCATCCTGCACCGGCACACTGATGCCATCTCCCTCCAGCCCATCAATCACCCGCTCAATACTCGACGACTGAATAAACGGCATATCCCCCAGCACCACCAACCACCCATCAGCGGGCCCACTGGCGGTCACCGCCGCTGCAAGGCTGTCGCCCATACCAGCAGAGTCCAGCAGCAAGACTTCGCAGCCATAGGCCTGGGCCAGACGAATAACGTCCATACGGTCGGGTGACGTCACCAACCAGCGCTCAACGGCACGCGCAGGCAAATTTCTCAACACCTGCTCGATCACCGGCCGCGTTACGCCATCGAGCCCTACGCACTCGGCCAGCAACTTGTCCTGATCAGCCCCGGCCTCAGCGCGAAAACGACTGCCTCGCCCCGCCGCCAGCACAATTGCCGTCACATTCACTGCACCACACCATTCTTGATCGCGACGATTTGCGCCATCAACGACAGCGCAATCTCCGCCGGAGTATGACTGCCGATATGCAAACCAATCGGCCCATGCAAACGCGCAATCGCCTCCGCCGACAAGCCCAACGCCTCCAGTGTTTCTCGGCGCTTCTGAGTGTTTACTCGCGAACCCAGTGCGCCGATGTAGAACGCCGACGAATTCAACGCCGTCAGCAACGCCATATCGTCCAGGCGCGGGTCGTGGGTCAGGCAGACAATGGCCGTGCGCTCGTCGGTCTGGATATTCAGCACCGCCTCATCGGGCATGCCTGGTACGAACCGGCCGTGCTGTTCTTCCCAGCCATAGACGAATTCTTCCCGCGGGTCGCAGATCAGCACTTCGAAATCCAGCAAGCGCGCCATTTCTGCCACATAGCGCGACAACTGCCCCGCGCCGATCAACAGCAGGCGCCAGCGCGGGCCGTAGATCGCGCGCAGGCGTTCGCCATCGAAGCTGACCACGTCAGTCTTGCTCGCGGGGCTTAATGTCACGCGCCCGCTGGCCAGGTCCAATTCACGCGCGACGATCTGATGATCCTCACAGCGGGCGAGCAACTCGCCCACCCATTCCCACTCGTCCACGCGCTCTTCGGTCAGGCGCAGCGTGCCGCCGCACGGCAGGCCAAAACGCGCGGCCTCGTCGCGGGTAACACCATAGGTCACCAGCTGCACCGACGGTCCATCGCCTGGCAACCGCCCATCGTGCAGGCGAGCGATCAAGTCATCCTCAATGCAGCCACCGGAAACGGAACCGATCACCACGCCATCACCGCGCAGGGCCAGCATCGCCCCCGGCGGGCGCGGTGCACTGCCCCAGGTCTGGACCACGCTGTACAACACCACTCGCTGCCCGGCGCGACGCCACTCCAACACGCTACGCAGGACGTTCAGATCCACACTGTCCACACAACCTCCAGCAAGCGTTACAACGGCTAACAGATTCACTCACTGTAAAACAAAAGATCGCCAGAAACGCAAACGCCCCGAACAAGTCGGGGCGTTTGTGAGTGGCTGCGGCGTCAGTTCACGCCATCAGCGCATTACTTGACGGCAGGTGCAGGGCCTTCGGCCACGCCCAGGTCATCTTCCTGACGGGTGTCAGAGATGCCAGTACCGCCAGACGCCAGCTCGCTTTGCAGCTTGTCGGTGTCCAGTTCCTTGACCCACTTGGCCACAACGATGGTGGCAACGGCGTTACCCACCAGGTTGGTCAGTGCACGGGCTTCGGACATGAAGCGGTCGATACCCAGGATCAGCGCCAGGCCGGCAACCGGCAGGTGGCCTACGGCCGACAGGGTGGCTGCCAATACGATGAAGCCCGAACCGGTCACACCGGCAGCGCCTTTGGAGGACAGCAGCAGCACCAGCAACAGGGTGATCTGGTGGGTGATGTCCATGTGGGTGTCAGTCGCCTGGGCGATGAACACGGCAGCCATGGTCAGGTAGATCGAAGTACCGTCGAGGTTGAAGGAGTAGCCGGTTGGGATCACCAGGCCGACTACGGATTTCTTCGCGCCCAGACGCTCCATCTTGATCAGCATGCGTGGCAGTGCGGATTCGGAGGAGGAAGTACCCAGAACGATCAGCAGCTCTTCACGGATGTAGCGGATCAGCTTGATCACGCTGAAACCGTGAGCGCGGCAGATACCGCCCAGCACCACCAGCACGAACAGGATGCAGGTGATGTAGAAGCAGATCATCAGCTGGCCCAACTGCACCAGGGAACCTACACCGTAGGCACCGATGGTGAACGCCATGGCGCCCAGGGCACCGATTGGCGCGAGCTTCATGATCATGTTGATGATGTTGAACATCACGTGGGCGAAGCGATCGATGAAGTCCAGTACCGGCTTGCCGTAGGCACCCAGGCGGTGCAGGGCGAAGCCGAAGATCACCGAGAACATCAGCACTTGCAGGATGTCGCCGTTGGCGAAGGCGCCGACGATGGTGTTAGGGATAACGTTGAGCAAGAAGCCAACGATGCTCTGGTCTGCACCGGCAGTCACGTAGGCCGCGACTTTCGAAGCGTCCAGGGTGGTGACGTCGATGTGCATGCCGGCGCCCGGTTGCACAACGTTGACCACGATCAGGCCGATCAGCAGGGCAATGGTGGAGACGATTTCGAAGTACAGCAGCGCGTAGCCGCCGGTTTTACCCACCGACTTCATGCTTTGCATGCCAGCGATGCCGCTGACAACGGTGCAGAAGATGATTGGGGCAATGACCATTTTGATCAGCTTGATAAAGCCGTCACCCAGTGGCTTGAGGGCCACGCCGGTCTGCGGGTAGAAGTGGCCGAGCAAGATACCGATAACGATTGCAACGATCACCTGGAAATACAGGGATTTGTAGATTGGCTGACGAGTCGTCATTGCAAGTTTCCTCAATCGTCCCGTGTGGCAAATATCCGCCATTGCCCACGACACTTGAATTGCGAACCCTCCTGCACTGGAGGGATTTGTTGTTTGCGAAGTCTGTAGGACCAGTCCTGCGCTGCGATCTATATCGCAAACGCCGTGCCACTTTGTCGAAAATCCCTGGAGGCCTTTAGACATCAGGCCTTGGCCCTTTCGAGCGGCCTGCAACGCACACAAGCACGTGGCGGATTTCCGCCCACTCACCCAATCCCGTCCTACAATTTGGCGGATATCCGCCTTGTTGCCTTGCCCGGCGATGACTACCATCGGCCATTCCATGGACGAGGGCCCCGCATGCGTGAACGTACCATCGCCAGCCATTACGCCCGGGCCGCACTGGGCGGTGCGCGCCGGGCCGGTTACGACTATTCGGGCCTGTTGCAACAGCTGGGCATCACCCCGGAACTGCTGACCGAACCCCGTGCCCGCATCGCACCGGAGCAATTCACCCGGCTGTTGCAAATGCTGTGGCTGGCGCTGGACGACGAGTACCTGGGATTTGCCGAAGGCCCGAGCAAACGCGGCACCTTCGCCATGATGTGCCACGCGCTGATCCACTGCCGCACCCTGGAGAAGGCTCTGGAACGCGGCTTATTGTTTTATAGCCTATTCCCGCAAGGTCCGCGTTGGCAGCTGACGAGAGAGGGCGAAATGGCCCGCTTGAGCCTGGATGATTCGCACCTGTGGGATCCGGATCACTTTCTCAGCGAATGCCTGCTGGTGATCTGGCATCGCCTCGGCAGTTGGTTGATTGGCCAGCGCATCCGCCTGCAACAGGTCACCTTCAGCTATCCGATGCCGGCGCATGCCGGTGAATATGACCTGCTGTTCCCCTGCCCCCAGGTGTTCGGCGCGCCGAGCAGTAGCCTGGTGTTCCCGGCCCGCTACCTGAGCCTGCCGCTGTTGCAGGACGAACGCACCCTCAAGCATTTTCTGGAGCGCTCACCCGCCGACTTGCTGTCCCGGCCGGATGAAGGCGACAGCCTGAGCAGCCAATTGCGCCGCCTGCTGAGCCGCGACCGCACGCCCTGGCCAGACCTGGAGGCCGTCGCCCAGCACCTGCATATCAGCCCACAGACCCTGCGCCGGCATTTGCGCGAGGAAGGCACCAGCTTTCAGGCACTCAAGGATGAGCTGCGGCGGGACATCGCCATCTATCATTTGGGGCGGGCGGATTTGTCGTTGCAGGCGATTGCCGAGCAGTTGGGGTTTTCTGAGCCGTCGGCGTTTCACCGAGCGTTCAAGAAGTGGACGGGGGTGACGCCGGGAGCTTATCGGGCCCAAGGCAGTTAGAGGTGTGCTGCCTGAACGGGCCTCATCGGGGGCAAGCCCCCTCCCACATTTTTGATTTGTGAATGCCTTCAAGTGTGGGAGGGGGCTTGCCCCCGATGAGGCCGGCACTACCAATAAAGATCACAAGGCCGGAAAGTGAATTTTGAACGCCGCCCCCCCCAACGACGAATCCCCCAAGGTCAACCGCGCGCCATAGCTTTCAATAATGTCCTTGACCACCGCCAGCCCGATCCCCTGCCCCGGATGCTGGCGATCCAAGCGCTCGCCCCGTTGCAGAATCCGCGCGCGCTGGTCCGGCGGCACACCGGGGCCGTCATCTTCGATACATAGCTCAGTGCCCTCAGGACCTTCCACCAGGCTGATCCGCACTTCGCTCAGGCACAGGCGATAGGCGTTTTCCAACAGGTTGCCGAGCAGTTCGAGCAAGGCGCCCTTCTCGATAGGCACATCGCACTCTTCCGGCAACTCGAACGACACCGTGACGCGCTTATCGCGGTAGACCTTGCCCAACGTATCGCACAGGCTTTGCAGCACCGGTTCCAGGCGTACCTGATGGCGTACCAGGCCGCTTTTGCGCAGGCTGGCGCGCTGCAATTGATAGCTGATCTGCTGGCTCATGCGCTCGATCTGCGATTGCAACACCCGAGCCTGGTCGCGCTCTTCGGGACGTTGCGCCATGTCCTCGCTCACGCCCTGCAATACGGCGAGCGGAGTTTTCAGGCTGTGGGCAAGGTCGTCGAGAGAATCGCGATAACGCGCACGCTGCTCACGTTCGCTGACCAGCAGGCGGTTGAGGGAACCGGTGAGGCGCAACAGTTCGCGCGGGTGTTCTTCGGAAAGACTTTCGCGGGTGCCGCCTTCGATCTGGTCGAGTTCCTGACTCAACCGTCGCAAGGCTTGCAGGCCCCACGTCAGGCCCAGCCACAACAAGGTCAACAGCACCAACAGGGCGGCACCGAAGCCCAGGTAAAGATTCTCGCGCAGGCCTTCGAGGGTCAGTTGGTATTCGCGCACCGGTTGCAGGGCGACGATACTGAACGCCGCGCTCTTGCCCCCCAGCAACTTGACCTCGACGTCATAGACGAAGAATTCCTGGCCGTTGGCCTCGCGAATCCGTGCAAACTCGTTGCCACGCCCGTCGTAACGCGGCTTGTAGTTGATGTTCTCTTCTTTGGTCGCCCGCGAGCGCCACACCAGGTGGCCTTCGCGGTCGTAGATATAGCCGAGCAAGCGGCTATCGGCGAGGTTGAAGCGCTCGTCCGGCAACTGCGCCGGCATCAGCAGGCGGTTATTTTCCACCCGCGCGGCGGAGATCAGGGTGGTGACGTCCGACGCCAGGCGCTGCTCGATGGAGTCCTGCAACGCCAGGCTGAATGCGCCTTGCATCGCAGGCAACAAGCCCAGCATGAACAACACGGCCAGGGTGGCGGCCGCCAGCATCAGGCGCACGCGTAGCGAGCGGATCAACGGCAGCGCTCATTGAACAGGTAGCCCAGGCCACGCACGGTATCAATCGGCTTGAACCCCGCCGGGCCTTCCAGCTTGCGGCGCAAACGGCCGACCAGCACTTCGATGACGTTCGGATCACGCTCGTCATCGTCCGGATACAGCTGCTCCATCAAACGGTCCTTGGCGACCACTTGTTGGTGATGGCGCATCAGGTATTCAAGGATGCGGTACTCGTAGGCAGTCAAGGCCAGCGGCTGTTCGTCGAGGGACGCCTGCTTGCGGTTGAGGTCCAGCAGCAAGGGCCCGGCAACGATGGTCGACTGGGTAAAACCGCTGGAGCGGCGCAGCAAGGCGTTCATTCGCGCCTCCAGCTCTTCGAACTGGAACGGCTTGACCACATAGTCGTCGGCACCGGCGGCGAGACCTTCGACCTTGTCCTGCCAGTTGCCGCGGGCGGTGAGGATCAGGATCGGAAACGTCTTGGCCTGGGTGCGCAGTTGGCGGATCAGGTCCAGGCCGCTCATGCCCGGCAGGCCCAGGTCGATGATCGCCAGGTCATGGTTGAATTGGCCGGTCTGGTACAAGGCTTCCTCGGCATTGGCCACGGCCTCGACCACGTGGCCGCTGTCGGTCAGGCGGGTAAACAGGTGATGACGCAGCAGCGCCTCATCTTCCACCACCAGCAATTTCATAGGGCTCTCCAAAGCAAATCAACTGTCCGACAGAGGGATATCATAGCGGCCCTGCAGGTCTTGCGGGCGCAGTTTAATGCCATTGAACTGGCCGGTCAGGTGCGCATAACCGGTGCGATAGGCTGGCTGCGGCGCGCCAAGGCCCAGGGACTGGCCCCAGGGCGTGGGCTGGCTGCCGGCGTCTTCGAAGCTGACACGCTGGATCAACGTGCTGGATTTCTTGGTTTTCTGGCTGCCGAATGCAGCGAAATCGCTATCGGACGCCTGGACCCCAGCAGTAGCACTGAGCATGGTTAACGCCAACATCAGCTTTTTGATCGCAGTCATGGTGCTTACCTCTACGCGTTTGGCTGTTAAGGCCAGACTACGCAGGCGCCCCTGAACTCCCCCTGAACAGGCTCTGAACCTTAGCTGAACCGTTGCGGGCTAGCCTCTGGCGCAGCAACTGGGCAAACTACCGCCCATGACTCCCCTACCCGCTTGCTGCACCCCACTTGATGCCCATTGGCCGCTGCCCGAGCCCTTGCCGGGCACGGTGTTTCTCGGCACCCGCTTTGATCCTGCCTTATTGGCACCTGGCGATTTCCAGCAATACGCGGTGCCACCGCCGGCGAGCATCCAGCGCTCGGTAGCCAAGCGTCAGGCCGAGTTCCTGGCGGGTCGCCTGTGCGCGCGAGCTGCATTGCAACAGCTCGATCATCTGGATTTCATTCCGGCCATCGGCGAAGACCGGGCGCCGGTGTGGCCGGGGCACATCAGTGGTTCCATCACCCACAGCACCGGGCATGCGGCGGCGATCGTCGGGCACAAGGCGCAGTGGCGCGGGCTGGGGATGGACTTGGAAAATCTGCTGAGCCTGGAGCGGGCGGAGCGGTTGGCGGGAGAAATTCTCACCGCCGATGAAATGCAGCGCATGGCCGTGCTTCCCCGCGAGCAGATGGCCTTGCTGGTGACGCTGACGTTTTCGGTCAAGGAGAGTTTGTTCAAGGCGCTCTACCCCATTGTGCAGAAGCGCTTTTACTTTGAGCATGCCGAGGTGGTGGAGTGGTCTGAGTCAGGGACTGTGAGGTTGCGGTTGCTGACGGATTTGTCCAGCGAGTGGTGTGATGGTGCGGAGTTGGTGGGGCAGTTTGCGGTGGTGGATGGGCAGTTGTTGAGTCTGGTGGCTGTCGGTGCCTGATCTATCGCTATCGGGGGCAAGCCCCCTCCCACACTTGAATGTGTTCACAGATCAAAATGTAGGAGGGGGCTTGCCCCCGATAGCGCCCTCAGGGTTTCTGCTGATCCCTGGGCCAACTCAAGCTGAAGCACGCCCCGCCCAAATTATTGCTCTTGCCGATCAACGCGCGCCCGCCATGCCAATAGATAATCCGCCGCACAATCGATAACCCCAGGCCATGCCCGCCCGAAGCACGGGTGCGGCTGTCGTCCAGGCGCAGGAACGGCGTGAAGATACGTTCCCAGGCACTTTCCGGCACGCCAGGGCCGTCGTCCTCCACGTCGATGCGGCAGCGCACCTGGCCCACTTGATAGCTGATCAACACCCGCCCCTGGGCGTGACGCATCGCGTTGCTCACCAGGTTTTGCAGGGCGCGGTGCAGGTAGCGCGGTTCGGCGTCTACCCACGCGTCATCCCAATGGGCCGAGGACAGGCAAATCCCACGCGCCACCTCCACGTGCGGGCGCAGTGGCGATAATTCGCCGATGACTTGATCGAGCAAAGCGCTAAGGTCGACCCGCTGAAAATTCAGTTCTGGCGCGCCCTGTTCCAGGCGGGCATAGGTGAGCATCTCGTCCACCAGCCCATCCAGATCCTGGATATCACTGTCCATGCCTTCCATATACTTGCGCCGGGCTTCAGGAGTGGCGGCGTCGCCGATCATCTCCAGGCCAAAGCGCAGACGTGCTACCGGTGTGCGCAGCTCGTGGGACACAGCGCGTACCAGTTCGCGCTGGATCGCCAGCAGTTGCTGCAAGTGCTCGGCCATGCCGTTGAACGCTGCCGCCAGGCGCCCTACCGAGTCAGCACCGCGCGCCGGCACGCGCACTTCCAGGCTGCCCTTGGCAATGCGAGTGGCGGCGGCCTCCAGACCTTTCAGCCGACGCTCAAGCTGGCGCACTAATAGATAGACGATCAAACCGATCAGGGTCAGGCCGATCAAGGCAATCAGGATCAACCACTGCGCGGGGTACGGGTTCATTTGAAACAGCGGACCGATCTCCAGCACCCACGGTGTACCGACCATGCCGGCAAACACGCGGATCGAATCGCCGCCCTTGCCCAACGCCATCACCGTGTCGCCTTCGGCGACGCGACGCCGCTGATCGTCGTCCATATCCGCTTGGTCGATGGGCATCAGGTGCATGTCGAAACCAAAGCCCTTGGCCTCTTTTATGTCTGCCAGCCGTTGCGGCTGCTCGGCCACGGGAAAGCGCACCAGCTCATCGGCCAGCAGGTAAATGGTTGCGCGGGCCAGTTGTTCGCTGATCTGCTGGACTTCACCGGTGAGCACCAGTTGCTCTTGTTCGCTGACCAAGCGCAGCACCCGCGCCGCATGGGGCCCGGTCTGCTCCACTAGCACCTGGCCACGTTGCAGGCGGTTGCGCTGGCTGAGGTCCAGCTGGGCATCGGCCAGCGTGCGTAATTCCAGGGGGATCCCCAGCAGGCGCTCCCATACGGCCAGGGCGCGTTTGCGCTCGATGGGGCTCATGGGTTGCAGGTTGTCACCCATCAACGCAAACGTGCCGTGGGCCAGGCGCTCACGGTACTGGCCGCTGCGCACTTCATTGAGCATATGCAGGGCCAGCACGCCCAACAGCGCCACCAGGATCAGCGCCGCGCACATGCCGCCGTAAATGCGCAGGAAGATCGAGTTCACAGCGGCATATCGGCGCAGGCTTCAGGGACGAACAGGTAACCCTTGCTGCGAATAGTCTTGATCAGGCGCGGATGGATCGGGTCATCGCCGATCTTGGGGCGAATGCGCGAGATGCGCACATCAATGGAACGGTCCTGGCCGTCATAGCCGATGCCGCGCAGGGCGATGAAGATTTCTTCGCGGGACAGGATGCGTCCGGCATTCGCCACCAACAACCACAACAGGTCGAATTCGGCACTGGTCAGCTCAATGCCGCCGTCGTGCAGCCAGGCTTCGCGCAGGGCGTTGTCTACCACCAACGGGCCGAATTGCAGGCGGCGCTGGCTTTCCACGACCGCGGGTTCTGCCGGTTCGCTGCGCCGTAACAGGGCCTGGATACGCGCCAACAAGAGGCGCGGACGCACCGGTTTGCACACATAGTCGTCGGCGCCCATGTCCAGGCCGAGCACCTGGTCCATGTCATCGGTGCGGGCGGTGAGCATCAGGATCACGCCGTCGTAGCGTTCGCGTACGTTGCGACAGATGCTCAGGCCGTCTTCGCCGGGCAGCATCAGGTCGAGGATTACCAGGTCCGGTTGCTCGGCGATGATGCGCGCCGCAGCCCGCGCGCCATCACCCTCGATCGAAACCCGCAGGCCGTTGCTCTCCAGATAATCGCGGGTCAACTCAGCCAGTCGCTGGTCATCTTCGACAATCAATACCTGCCAGGCTTCTTGCTCCACGGGCCATACCTTATTTGTAATGTTTTGAGGGCATAACGGAGGCCGATTGTAGCCATGGGCCAGTGCCCAAACACAAGCCAGGAAATCCATTCGGTGATCGTGTTTTTTTGTGATAGGGTTCGCGCCCTTCGAAAATGGGCAGGCGGTTTTATGCCCGAAATATTTAATGACAAACGGTGCAATCCAGCAGTAATGCGGCCTACACGTGCATTCCACCTTTCTTACACATTTTACCCACAGCGTTATCCACAGGTTACTGCGTTGCCAACCCCCACGAAACGCATTATCTTGTACCTCGGCGCTACAGAAGACCCTATATGTAGGGTTTTCGACGACAGCGCCCAACCACACAAGTGGCTAAAAACTCAAGCGTTTTATTGCTAGCGCAACGTGGAACCAACAGATTAATCAGTAGACCAAACCGCTCACGCGGATGGCAGCTGTTTCCCATCCCCCGATATGGAAAACGGTACGGGTGTTGCAGGAAGAGCCTGACACTCGCAATCAAATATAGAACGTGGAGACAACCCCCCATGCAAACCGACACAACTCGCGAGAACCCGCAAGGCTCCGTGCCGCAGGCCGCTGATTCGAACCTGGATCTGTCCGCCACTGCACCTGGCCAACTGCGTGTGATCAAGCGTAACGGCACTGTCGTTCCTTACACCGATGACAAAATCACCGTCGCCATCACCAAAGCGTTTCTTGCAGTTGAAGGCGGCACCGCTGCTGCCTCGTCGCGCATCCACGACACCGTTGCCCGCCTGACCGAACAAGTCACCGCCACCTTCAAGCGTCGCATGCCTTCGGGCGGCACCATCCACATCGAAGAAATCCAGGACCAGGTTGAACTGGCCCTGATGCGTGCTGGCGAGCAGAAAGTCGCCCGCGACTACGTGATCTACCGTGACGCCCGTTCCAAGGAGCGCGCCGTACGCTCCCCCGCCGAAGCTGCTGCGGTACAGGCTCACCCATCGATCCGCATCACCCTGGCCGACGGTACATTTGCACCGCTGGACCTGGGCCGCCTGAACACCATCGTCACCGAAGCCTGCGAAGGCCTGGAAGAAGTCGACGGTGACCTGATCCAGCGCGAAACCCTGAAAAACCTGTACGACGGCGTGGCCCTGACCGACGTCAACACCGCCCTGGTGATGACTGCCCGTACCCTGGTCGAGCGTGAGCCGAACTACTCGTTCGTGACCGCGCGCCTGCTGATGGACACCCTGCGTGCCGAAGGCCTGGGCTTCCTGAAAGTCGCCGAAAGCGCCACCCACCACGAAATGGCCGACCTGTACGCCAAGGCCCTGCCTGCCTACATCGCCAAGGGTATCGAATTCGAATTGCTGAACCCGGTCTTGGCTACCTTCGACCTGGAAAAACTCGGCAAGGCGATCAACCACGAGCGCGACCAGCAGTTCACCTACCTGGGCCTGCAAACCCTGTACGACCGTTACTTCATCCACAAGGACGGTATCCGCTTCGAACTGCCGCAAGTGTTCTTCATGCGCGTGGCCATGGGCCTGGCGATTGAAGAGAAGCAGAAAGAAGACCGCGCCATCGAGTTCTACAACCTGTTGTCGTCCTTCGACTACATGTCGTCGACCCCGACCCTGTTCAACGCCGGCACCCTGCGTCCACAGCTGTCCAGCTGCTACCTGACCACCGTGCCGGATGACCTGTCGGGCATCTACCACGCGATCCACGACAACGCCATGTTGTCCAAATTCGCTGGCGGCCTGGGTAACGACTGGACCCCGGTGCGTGCACTGGGTTCATACATCAAGGGCACCAACGGCAAGTCCCAGGGCGTTGTACCGTTCCTGAAAGTGGTGAACGACACCGCCGTAGCCGTAAACCAGGGTGGCAAGCGCAAAGGCGCTGTGTGTGCCTACCTGGAAACCTGGCACATGGACATCGAAGAGTTCATCGAGCTGCGCAAGAACACCGGTGATGATCGTCGTCGTACCCACGACATGAACACGGCCAACTGGATCCCTGACCTGTTCATGAAGCGCGTCTTCGACGACGGCAAGTGGACCCTGTTCTCGCCATCCGAAGTACCGGACCTGCACGACCTGACCGGCAAGGCCTTCGAAGAGCGCTACGAGTACTACGAAGCCCTCACCGAGTACCCAGGCAAGGTCAAGCTGTTCAAGACCATCCAGGCCAAAGACCTGTGGCGCAAAATGCTGTCCATGCTGTTTGAAACCGGCCACCCATGGCTGACCTTCAAAGACCCGTGCAACCTGCGCAGCCCGCAGCAGCACGTGGGCGTGGTCCACAGCTCGAACCTGTGCACCGAGATCACCTTGAACACCAACAAGGACGAGATCGCCGTTTGCAACCTGGGCTCGATCAACCTGCCGAACCACATCGTCAACGGCAAGCTGGACACCGCCAAGCTGGAGCGCACTGTCAACACCGCCGTACGCATGCTCGATAACGTTATCGACATCAACTACTACTCGGTGCCACAGGCGCAGAACTCCAACTTCAAGCACCGTCCAGTGGGCCTGGGCATCATGGGCTTCCAGGACGCGCTGTACCTGCAGCACATTCCTTACGGTTCGGATGCTGCGGTCGAGTTTGCCGACAAGTCCATGGAAGCGGTCAGCTACTACGCGATCCAGGCTTCCTGCGACCTGGCCGATGAGCGCGGCGCCTACGAGACGTTCCAGGGTTCGCTGTGGTCCAAGGGCATCCTGCCGCTGGACTCGCAACAGATCCTGATCGAAGCCCGTGGCCAGAAGTACATCGACGTTGACCTGAACGAAACCCTGGACTGGGCGCCGGTACGTGCCCGTGTACAAAAAGGTATTCGTAACTCCAACATCATGGCCATCGCACCGACCGCGACCATCGCCAACATTACTGGCGTGTCGCAATCGATCGAACCGACCTACCAGAACCTGTACGTGAAATCGAACCTGTCGGGCGAATTCACCGTGATCAACCCGTACCTGGTTCGCGACCTCAAGGCCCGCGGCCTGTGGGACTCGGTCATGATCAACGACCTGAAGTACTACGACGGTTCCGTGCAGCAGATCGAGCGTATCCCGCAAGAACTCAAAGAGCTCTACGCGACCGCGTTCGAAGTGGACACCAAGTGGATCGTTGACGCCGCCAGCCGTCGTCAGAAGTGGATCGACCAGGCCCAGTCCCTGAACCTGTACATCGCCGGCGCTTCGGGCAAGAAGCTGGACGTGACCTACCGCATGGCCTGGTACCGTGGCCTGAAAACCACTTACTACCTCCGTGCCCTGGCCGCGACCAGCACCGAGAAGTCGACCATCAACACCGGCAAGCTGAACGCTGTTTCCAGCGGCGGCAACCACGGTGATGACTCGGTGCTTGCAGCGCCAGCCGGTCCAGCACCAGTGCCTAAAGCCTGCGCGATTGACGAGCCGGATTGCGAAGCTTGCCAATAAGCTGAACCGGTAAACGAAACCCCCGCCAAACCTTTGGGTTTGCCGGGGGTTTTCTTTTTGTGGGAGGGGGCTTGCCCTAATGCCAGTCAGTTAAGGAAACAGCAGATGAGCGGCTTTC
>NZ_QUZT01000020.1 GCF_004682045.1 Pseudomonas nabeulensis | reverse complement strand
GAAAGCCGCTCATCTGCTGTTTCCTTAACTGACTGGCATTAGGGCAAGCCCCCTCCCACATGAGAACTGTGGTGTTGTCAGGGGCGGTGATCGAACTCCAGCAAAAAGTGTGGGCTGACCTCGCCTTCCAGCGCGGTCATGTGGTGTTCGGCATCGCACATGTGTTCATGCATCAAACTGCGTACGGCGCTTTCATCTTCGGCGCGAAAGGCGATCAACAACTGTTTGTGATAGTCCAGGTTGGCTGCGTCGAATTGTTTGCGCTTGGGCTTGTAGGCTTTTTTCAGCACCACCAGGTCGCGCAGCAGGTCGTTGAGAAACTGCGCCATAAAGCTCAGCAGCGGGTTGGGGCAGGCCTTGGCCAGCAGGTTGTGGAACTCCAGCTCCGCCAGGCGTTGCTCGCGTTGGCCGGCCTCGCTGTCTTCCGGGGCGCTGCAAAAATCCACGTTGTCTTGCAGGGCCTGGAAGTCCTCTTCACTGAGGCGTCCAAGGACCGACACGGCCAATTCCACTTCGATGACCTTGCGCAATTGGTACACCTGTTCTCCGTCCAGGTGCTGGAAGTGCAGGTAGTTACGCAGCGCACGACTGGCCGGCTCGGTGCCGGCCTGGTTCAGGTAAGCGCCGCCGCTGGGGCCGGTGCGGGTGCTGACCAGGCCCTCGACTTCCAGAGCCTTGAGCGCTTCGCGGGCCGAGCCCTTGGAGCATTGGAAGCTCTCCATCAATTCGCGTTCGGTGGGCAAACGGTCGCCGGGTTTCAGGGCGTCGGTGACGATGGAGCGCTTGACCGACTCGACGATCACATCGGACAGCTTCTGGCGTTTGCGTCGTAGCGGGCGGCTTAGCATGGGTTCGATTTATCGTATTAATGCGGATAAATAGAACTTAAAGAGGATTGAATCAACGCGTCAACGCAGGGTGTCGTTTTCCGTTGCAACAGGTCGCAAACGGGTGGCTAGTTCTCCCGGTCGAGACAACGTGTGGAGGGCGGTGGTTGTTTACCGTAGGCCAGGAAGTCGCCGACCCATTGGTTGATGCAACGGCTGGCATCCGGGTTGTCCGGATCCTTGAGACGCAGTTGGTCGACGTGAGTGGCGTGCGCTGCTGGCTGTTCGGCGTTGACCAGCGCCAGGCGCGCGACGCGCTCGGGAAACAATTCGGCGTAGAGGCTGCCCACCCGCGTAGCATCGGCGTTGCCGAGGAAATGCAGTTGCGCATCACCCAATTGGGCCCGCACGAACTCCAGGTCGCGGGCGGATTGGTCGACCCCACTGTCGTCGGTGAGGTCGCGGTGGCTGACTTCGATCACGTCGTAATAATTGAGCAGCGTGCGATAGGCCTGGCTGGAGTAGGTCGCCCAGCGACTGGCCAGGAGGATGGCGAACGTGCCGGCCATGTGTTCTTGGGGCGTATCACCCGCCTGGACAAAGACCACGCCCTCACGGCTCAGTGGCTGGCGTGCACCGACCCGGGTGACGTAGAGGCGTACGCTGCCTTGCCTGGGTGCCGCGTAGTTGCGAGGGACGTCGACGATGCCGCACTGGGTGCGTTCCAGCACGCCGGGGTCCAGGTGATCGAAGAAGGGGAGAGGGCAGTCCAGCAGCCAGTCGATGGCGGTGGGTGCGATCAGCGGCTCGGCATGGGCAGGGCCTGCCGTCAGCCAGAGGCAGGCACAGACCAGGTATTTTGCGACAGTCATCAGGAAGTCCCGGGCAGCTGTGAGATAGCCGCTTTTTTACCAAGGACTCCGGGTCGAATAATGTAGGGTGAGAAAACGGTTCCTGTACGAAACTGGAGTTTTGTTTATCGGATATCGGTTTTCCAGCCTCCGCCCAACGCCTTGTACAGGGCTATGCTGGCTTGAATGCGTGACAGCCGCAGTTGCACGTTCTGGTCTTGAGCGGCGTATAGGGTGCGCTGGGTCTCGAGGACGGTAAGCAAATCTTCGGCGCCTGCCTGGTAGCGACTTTCAGCGATCTGGAACGCAGTCTTGGCCTGTTGCAGTTCCTCACTTTGCCACTGGCGCTGCTGGTCGAGACGGGTGATGCGGCTGAGGGATTTCTCCACATCGGCAAAGCCATTGATGATTGCGCCGCGATAGGTTTGCAGCAATTCGTCCTGGCGCGCGCGGGCCTTGTCGCGCTCGGCGCCCAAGCGGCCATTGTTGAAAATCGGCGCCACCAGGCCGGAGGTCAGGGTATAGAACGGGCTGCGCAAGATCTCGTTGGCCTTATAGGCGCCGGAACCGACGGTTGCGCCCAGCGTGAGGGCGGGCAGCATGGCGGCGCGGGCGACGGTGACATCGGCACTGGCCGCTGCCAGTTGCGCCTCGGCCTGGGCAATATCCGGGCGTTGGCTCAACAGTTGGCTGGGCACGCCGGGGCCAATGCTCGGCCAGGTCAACGCCTGGAAGGCTTCACTGCCAAGGTCGACCGCCTGCACCGGCTGGCCGAGCAAGGCGGCGAGGGTGATCCGAGACTCTTCCGCCAGTTGCTGGATCAGCGGCAGTTGTTGCTGCTGGCTGGCCACCAGGCTTTTTTGCTGGGCCAGTTCCAGTGCAGTGGCGGAGCCGGCGTCGTAACGGGTTTGCACGAGACCGAGCACGTTGCGGGCGTTGGCCAGGTTCAACTCAGCAATCTGCTGGCGCTCGCGAGCGGCCAGGGTTTGTGCATAGCGGTCGGCGACGTTACTGAGCAGGGTCAGCTCAACGGTGGCCTGGTCGAATTCGCTGGCCCGCAAGGCGTACACGGCGCTGTCACGGGCAGCGGCGCGGCCGCCCCAGAAGTCCACTTCATAGCTGGCGGTAAAATTGGCGTCATAACTGTTGACGGTGTTGTTGTTTTCCGTGGCATCCAGGTCCGAATTGCCGCTGCCGCGCAACAGCCGTTCACGGCTGGCGGTGAGGTTGAACTTCACTTCGGGCAACAACGGTGCCCCGGCAATCACCGCGCTGGCCTGGGCCTGGCGCACGCGAGCCATGGCGGCAGCCACGTCGAAGCTGTCGTGGCGGGCCTGCTCGATCAGGCGGTTCAGCTGCGGGCTGCTAAATTGCGTCCACCACTGCTGGTTGGTGGCCTGGGCCGCATCCCGTTCGGCGAATTGCCAGGCAGTCGGCGCCACGATGCCGCTGTCGACGGCTGGCGGGTTACCAGTGCAGGCATTGAGCAGCAGGCACAGGCTGAGAACGGACAGGTGTGAGGGGAGGAAACGGTTATTCACTGGTCAACGCCTTAACCGGATCGAGCCGGGCAGCTTTACGGGCCGGCATAAAGCCGAATACGACGCCGGTGACCAACGCGCAGGCAAATGCGCCGAGTACCGCCACCAGGGAAAATTGCACCGCCACCTTGGCCAGCACCAGCACGCCGCCCACCAGCAGGGCCAGGGCGATACCGCACAGGCCGCCGACCACCGAGAGCATCACCGCTTCAGTGAGGAACTGGCGCAGGATGTCGCGCTGGCGTGCGCCGGTGGCCATGCGGATACCGATTTCACGGGTGCGCTCGCGCACGGTCATCAGCATGATGTTCATCACGCCGATGCCGCCCACCAGCAGCGAGATAGCGGCAATCGAGCCGAGCATCAGCGACAGGGTGTTTTGGGTGCGGGCCTCGGCCTGGATCATCGCTGCGTTGTTGGTCAACTCGTAGTCGTGCTTGCCGTTGTGCAGCTTGCGCATCAGTTGATCGATGGCCACTTCGGCCTCGTGCACCTTGCGCGCATCGGCGGCGGCGATCACCACATATTCAGGGTTATAGCTGCCAAACAGGCGCACGCTGGCGGCGGTGTAAGGAATGGCGATGCGGTCGTCGCTGTCCTTGTCGCCGGAGCTGGCGCCTTTTTCGGCGAGCACGCCGATGACCTGGAACGGTACGTTCTCAATCAGGATGTATTGGCCAATGGGATCGACCTCGCCCTTGAACAGCTTCTCCCGCACCCGGTGCCCAATCACCGCCACCGTGGCCCCCGCCTGTTCGTCGGCCGCCGTGAAGTAGCTGCCCTCGACTACCGGCCAATTGAAGATGTCCGGGAAATTGGTGTCATTGCCGCCCACATAGGCCAGGTAGTCGACGTTGCCGTAGCGCACGCCGGCTTCGCTGCCGTTGACCGGCATGATGCGTTGCACTTGGGGCAAGGCCGCCAGCGCGGCGACGTCATTCAGGGTGACCACCCCCAGCGGTGTGCGCGGGTTGGGCGATGAGCCGCTGAGGTACAAAATGTTCGAGCCGAACGCGCCCATCTGCGCCATGACCTGGCGTTTGCTGCCTTCGCCCACGGCCAGCATCACCACCACCGACGCCACGCCGATGATGATTCCCAGCAAGGTCAGCGCCGTACGGAAGCGATTGATCCACATCACTCGCCAGGCGGCTTGCACCGCGTCCAGCAATTCGGCCTTCCATGCGCCGTTGTGTTCGGCACCGTCGGCCAGGCGTTGGCGCAGGTCGACGGCTTGCAACGCAACGGCATTGGCGGTGGAAACGGGCGCGTTGTCATGGGCCGTGTCGCTGATGATCAGGCCATCGCTGATCTCGATGATGCGGTTGGCCCGCGCCGCCACTTCGCGGTCGTGGGTGATCAAGATCACCACGTGGCCCTGGCTGGCCAGTTCGTCGAGCAGGGCCATCACTTCTTTGCCGCTGTGGCTGTCGAGGGCGCCGGTGGGTTCGTCGGCAAGGATGATATGCCCGCCGTTCATCAAGGCACGGGCAATCGATACCCGTTGCTGCTGGCCACCGGACAACTGGTGCGGGCGGTTGCCGGTGCGCTCGGCCAGGCCCAGGCGAGTGAGCAGGGCATGGGCACGGGCATGGCGCTCGGCGGCACTGATACCGGCGTAGATCGCCGGCATCTCGACGTTTTCCTGGGCCGAGCCCGACGGGATCAGGTGGTAGCCCTGGAACACAAAGCCGAAGGCTTCACGGCGTAGCCAGGCCAGCGCGTCGCTGTCCAGATGGGCGACGTTTTCCCCGGCGAACAGGTACTCGCCGGTGGTGGGGCGGTCGAGGCAACCGAGGATGTTCATCAGGGTGGACTTGCCGGAGCCGGACGCACCAACGATGGCGACGAATTCCCCGGCATGGATGGCCAGGTCGATACCGCGCAACACATCGACCTGGGGGCTGTCACCACCGCCGTAGGACTTCCGGATGTGCTTGAGTTCGATCAGGGGCGTGGTCAACTCAACCCCCGTTGCCGGTGGCTGGGCCGATCAGCAAGTGATCGCCCTCGTTCAAACCGTCGAGTACCTGCACCCGCAAGCGGTCGCTGATACCCAGGCGGACTTCGCGCTCTTCGATACGACCGTTTTTTGCCACCACGCGGGCGATCTGCTTGTCGGCGCTGTGAGTGCCGAGCAGCGCAGCGACCGGGGCGGTCAGCGCGTCCTTGACGGAACTGGCAACAAAAAACACCTGGGTGGTCATTTCGGCCATCAGCGCGTTGTCGCTGTTGTCCACATCCAGCAGCACGGTATACAGCACCACGCGGCCGGTGCCGCTCTTGTTGGAACTGGTGGGGCTGCCGCTGCCCTGGCTGGTTTCATTCAACGGCTTGGGCGGGATCGGCAGGATCTGGCGTACCGTGCTGGTCCAACGCCGGTTGCCGCCACTCAGGGTGGTGAAATACGCCGTCATGCCAGGTTTGACGTGGCCGATGTCGGCTTCCGAAACTTCTGCCCACACCGTCATGGGGGACAGTTTGGCAATGCGCAGGATCAGCGGCGTCTGCTGCTGGGCGTTGAGGGTCTGGCCGACCCGTGCATCCACCGCCACCACGGTGCCGTCCATCGGTGCATAAATACGCGTGTAACCCAGCTCGGCTTCATCGCTGCGCAAGCTGGCCTGGGCTTGCAGGATCTGCGCCTGGAACATGTCGACCCGGGCCTGGGTGGCGCTCAATTCGGCCTTGGCGGTTTGCACGTCTTCCTCGCGGGTGGCATTGCCGGCTGCCAGGCGTTGCTGGCGCTGGTACTTCTGTCGCGCCAGTTCGTGCAGGGCTTTTTGCTCCTGTAACTGGGCCTTGAGGTTTTCGATGGCGTAGCGGCTGGCGTCAAGCTTGGCTTTTTGCGTGGACGGGTCGATTTCCACCAGCAACTGGCCGGCCTTGACCTGGTCGCCGGCTTCGGCGTGGATCTTCTGGATTTGCCCGGAGGCCTGGGCGCCCACATCCACATACCGGCGCGGTTGCAGGGTGCCCAGGGCGGTGACGCTGTTCTCGATAGCGCCACGGGTGACGGTCACGGTGGTCAGGCTGTCACGGTCCGGCGGCAGCGCCTGCCAGGCGGCAACGGCAATGACAGGGATCAGGCACGCTGCAACTAGCAGGGCGCGTCGGGCAGGTCGAGGGCGTTTCATGCTTGAGTTCCAGCCAGGGAAGTACGGAGCGCAGTTGCGCAGAGCTGACAGTTAAACGAGAGAATTGGCTGGGGATTTAGGCTGTTACACACCCTGTAACAGCTCGTCGAGGTAAAAAAATCGACCGTTGGTGCAAGACTTCTTTAAAAGTAGATGAGAATTACTATAAATTGCACGGGCTCAAACTGCCATCATCCAGTGAGCTGTCATCTTTAGTACTCAAGGAATCGATGCCGCCCCTCCCTCTGGCGGTCTGGAGTCATGTTGGAAAACTACTATCGCGAGCTGGTGTGTTTCCTGAACGCCAAGCTGGGCAACCGTCAGGTGGCCGAAGATGTGGTGCATGACGCTTACGTGCGGGTATTGGAGCGCTCCAGCGATATTCCCATCGACCAGCCGCGTGCGTTTTTATTCCGCACTGCGTTGAACCTGGTGATCGACGGCCATCGGCGCAATGCCCTGCGCCAGTCCGAACCGCTGGAAGTGCTCGACACCGAAGAACGCTTCTCCCCCAGTTCGCCCCACGCCAGCCACGACCAGGACCAACGCCTTGAGATGCTTGAACGTGCCCTCGCCGAACTGCCGGCAGCCTGCCGTGACAGCTTCCTGTTGCGCAAGCTCGAAGGCCTGACCCATCTGCAGATCGCCGAACGCCTGAACATTTCCCGCGCCCTGGTGGAAAAACACATCGTCAATGCCATGAAGCATTGCCGGGTGCGCATGCGCGAGTGGGACGCGCACTGATCGCTGATCAGTTAAATTTTATTTCACTGTCCTCGTTTCCTATCAACACATGACCTGATGTTCAGGTCTCGAAGGTATTCCCGCCCCAACGCCAAGGGGCTTATCCAGAGGACACTGGAATGACACAGGCAATTGCTTCGCCCGCGGTTCACGACCTTATCGGTATCGGTTTCGGCCCATCGAACCTGGCGCTGGCCATTGCCCTGCAGGAACGAGAGAAAACCCAGGGCAAGCTGGACGCTTTGTTTCTCGACAAACAAGCCGACTACCGTTGGCACGGCAACACCCTGGTGACCCAGAGCGAGTTGCAGATTTCCTTCCTCAAGGACCTGGTGACCCTGCGCAACCCCACCAGTCCTTACTCGTTCGTCAACTACCTCAAGGCCCACGACCGCCTGGTGGACTTCATCAACCTGGGCACCTTCTACCCATGCCGCATGGAGTACAACGACTACCTGCGCTGGGTCGCGGCACAGTTCCAGGGCCAGGGCCGCTATGGCGAGGAAGTGCTGGCCATCGAGCCGATCCTGCACCAGCAACAGGTCGAGGCCTTGCGGGTGATTTCCCGTGATGCACAGGGTGAACAGCACGTACGCACCACCCGCTCGGTAGTGGTCAGCGCCGGCGGTACGCCGCGTGTGCCGGCCGCCTTCAAGGCACTCAAGGACGACAGCCGTGTGTTCCACCACTCCCAATACCTGGCGCGCATGGCCCAGCAGCCGTGTGTGGAAGGCAAGGCGATGCGCATCGCGATCATCGGCGGCGGGCAGAGTGCAGCCGAAGCCTTTATCGACCTGAATGACAGCTACCCGTCGGTGCAGGTCGACATGATCCTGCGCGGCTCGGCGCTCAAGCCGGCCGATGACAGCCCGTTCGTCAACGAAGTGTTCTCGCCGGCCTTTACCGACCTGGTATTCCAGCAGGTCGGTGCCGAGCGTGAGCGCCTGGTGGCCGAATACCAGAACACCAACTATTCGGTGGTGGACCTGGACTTGATCGAACGCATCTACGGGATTTTCTACCGCCAGAAAGTCTCCGGCATCGCCCGTCACGCGTTCCGCACCATGACCGTGGTGGAAAAGGCCGTGGCAGGCCCGCTGGGTGTCGAGTTGACCCTGCGCAACAACGCCAACGGCGAGATCACCGTCAATCATTACGATGCGGTGGTCCTGGCCACCGGTTATGAGCGCCAGATGCACCGCGAACTGCTGGCGCCACTGGAAACCTACATGGGCGATTTCGAAGTAGCGCGTGACTATCGCATCGTCACCGACGAGCGCTGCAAGGCCGGTATCTACATCCAGGGTTTCAGCCAGGCCAGCCACGGCTTGAGCGACACCTTGCTGTCGATTCTGCCGATCCGCGCCGATGAAATTGCCGCGTCGCTGTATGAAAACGACCGTCATCGCGGCAAAGGGCGTTCGGTACAAGATCTGCTGCTGGCCACTGCGAGCTGACAAAGTGCGCTTGTGACCCGGAGGGCTGCCTGATACTGTACAAAAAACCAGTATCGGTAGCCCTTCATGCAGTTGATCGAAAAACTCAGCATCCTCGCCGACGCCGCCAAGTACGACGCCTCCTGCGCCAGCAGTGGCGCGCCCAAGCGCAGCTCCGAGGGCAAGGCCGGGCTGGGCTCCACCGATGGCATGGGCATTTGCCACAGCTACACGCCGGATGGGCGCTGCGTGTCGTTGCTCAAGGTGTTGCTCACCAACTTCTGTCTCTACGACTGCCAGTACTGCGTCAACCGCCGTTCCAGCGACGTGCCTCGCGCACGCTTCAGCCCGGAGGAGGTGGTGACCCTGACCCTGGATTTCTACCGGCGCAATTGCGTCAGCGGGTTGTTCCTTAGTTCCGGCATCATCCGTTCGTCCGACTACACCATGGAGCAGTTGGTTCGGGTCGCCAAGCTGCTACGCGAAGCGCATGACTTTCGCGGCTATATCCACCTCAAGACCATTCCCGATGCCGACCCGGCGCTGATCGCCGAGGCCGGGCGTTATGCCGACCGCCTGAGCGTGAATCTCGAACTGCCCACCGAGGCCAGCCTGCAAACCCTGGCGCCGGAAAAAACCAGCGTGTCGATCAAGCAGGCCATGCAGACCATCTACACCGGCGAACAGACCGTGCTCAACGAACCGCGCGCGCCACGTTTCGCCCCGGCCGGGCAGAGCACGCAATTGATCGTCGGCGCCGACGACACCGACGACAGCACCATCCTTCACGGCGCCGAGGCGCTGTACGGCAACTTCAAATTGCGCCGCGTGTATTACTCGGCGTTCAGCCCCATTCCCAACAGCCCGAAAAGCGTGCCCCTCGCGGCGCCACCGTTGATGCGCGAACATCGCCTGTATCAAGCGGACTTCCTGCTGCGCAGCTACGGCTACAGGGCGGGGGAGTTGTTTCAAGGCCCCGGCCACCTTGCACTGGATATCGACCCCAAGCTGGCCTGGGCGCTGGAAAATCGCGAGGTTTTCCCGCTGGACTTGAACCGCGCCGAGCCCACCTTGATCGCGCGCATTCCGGGGATCGGCCTGCGCACCACACAACGGTTGGTGGACTTGCGCCGCGAACGCAGGATCCGCTTCGAAGACCTGGCACGCATGCGCTGCGTGCTGGCCAAGGCCAAGCCGTTTTTCATCACCAGCGACTATCACCCGCAGCAGGCGGACAGCACCAGCGTGTTGCTGCGCGAGCAATTGCGCGACCGCCCCCAACCGCAGCAAATGGGGCTTTGGGGATGATCAGCCTGGAGTGCGACAACCTGTTCGGCACCTGGCGCGATCAGGCGCGTTGGTTGCTCAGCCATCAGGTCGATCCCAGCCAGGTCAGTTGGGGCGAGGTGCAAGCCGCCGACCTGTTTGCCACCGATGAGCTGATTCCCGAAGGGCTTGGGCCGTTTCAGACGCGAGTGCCCAAGGCGTTGCTGGACCTGCTGGAGTCCGCCGCCTGTTATCACGGTGACCAGCGCTGGAGCCTGCTGTATGAAGTGTTGTGGCGGGTCAGTCATGGCGACCGCACCGCAATGCTGGCGGGGGACAAATTGGGCAGTGAGTTGCAGCGACGGATCAAGCAAGTCAGCCGGGAAGCGCACCACCTGCATGCGTTTGTGCGCTTTATCGCGCTGCCGGCGCAGGCGGGTCCTGAGCTGCCGGAATACGTGGCGTGGCATGAGCCGGCGCACGACATTTTGAAGTCCGCCAGCCAGCATTTTGTCGGGCGTATGGGGCGCCATCGCTGGATGATCGCCACACCCTTGGACGGGGTGTATTACGACGGCGAGCAGTTGATTCACCAGCGCGAATGCCCCGAGGCGTGGCGGCAGTTGGCGCAGAACGTCGAGGACCCTCACAGCGAGATGTGGTTGACGTATTACAGCCATATCTTCAACCCGGCGCGGTTGAACCCCAAGGTGATGGAAGGGCACTTGCCGAGCCGGTTCTGGAAGAATTTGCCGGAGGGCAAGTTGATACCGGGGTTGATCAGCGAAGCGCGGATGGGCAAGCAGAAGGATGGGCAGGCCAAATTGATTGGCACCAAGCCCGGAAAAAGAATTGTGAACCCTATCAATGTGGGAGGGAGCTTGCTCCCGATGGCGGTGTATCAGCCAAGTGATGTTTAGCTGACACTCTGCTATCGGGGGCAAGCCCCCTCCCACAGGGGTTTTGCAATGTCTGGGGGATGGATTTCAGGCCAGCTCGGTGGCGGTGTTTTTCACCACGGCCAACTCCGGATGCGCCACCAACTTATCAATGTGCAATTCATCATTGTTCAGCCAGGTCTCTGTCAACACCCGGTAATGCTCCATATCCCGGCAGCGCATGCGCAGGCTGTAGTCGAACGGCCCGCTGATCAGCTGGCATTCGAACACCTGCGGGCAGGCCTTGATACAGGCTTCGAAGGCCCTCTGCGCCGAGCGCCCGCTCTGATTGGACAACGCCACCAGCACCAACAACGACAACCCCGGCGAGACCATCTGCACATCGATGATCGCGCCATACCCACGGATCACCCCGCGTCGCTCCAGCTTGCGCACCCGCTCCAGGCAGGGCCTGGGCGTGAGGTGCACCAACGACGACAGTTTCTCGTAGGTGATACGCCCCTGGTGCCGCAGCACGTCGATGATCGCTTCATCGATGCGGTCCAGCGCAGGGGAAGAATGGGGTCCGTTGGCCTTGGTATCCATGGGTTTCACTTCAAACGATTGGAAAGAAATTGCTGCAAGCGCTCGCTGTTGGGGTGGTCGAGGATCCTCGCGTCGCCTTGTTCCTCGACCCGGCCCTGGTGCAAGAACAGCACTTGGCTGGACACCTGGCGGGCAAAGCCCATTTCGTGGGTGACCATCAGCATGGTACGACCTTCCTCGGCCAACGTCTGTATGACTTTGAGGACTTCTCCCACAAGTTCAGGGTCGAGTGCCGAGGTGGGCTCATCGAACAGGATGATCTCCGGTTCCATGGCCAGCGCACGGGCAATCGCCACGCGTTGTTGTTGGCCGCCCGACAGGAACGCTGGGTACTGATCGGCAACACGGCTTGGCAGGCCGACCTTGTCCAGGTACATGCGTGCGCGTTTTTCGGCCTCGGCCGCGCGGACACCCAGCACCCGGCACGGCGCCATGGTGATGTTTTCCAGCACGGTCATATGACTCCACAGATTGAAGTGCTGAAACACCATCGCCAAGCGGGTGCGCAGGTTCTGCAATTGGGCCTGATGCGGCGCACGGGTGCCGGCGCGGCCTGGCTGCATTTCGATGCTGATGCCATCCAGGGTGATCACCCCGGCATCCGGCTGTTCAAGGAAATTGATGCAGCGCAGCATGGTGCTTTTGCCGGAACCGCTGGCGCCGATCAGGCTGATCACATCGCCCTGGCGGGCATTGAGGGAAACGCCCTTGAGTACTTCATGTTCGCCGTAGCGTTTGTGGATGCCTTCGACTTGCAGCTTGACGGCGGCGGTGGCCGCTTTGGCAACGGGTACATCGACGGGATAAGCGGCCAGGGCCTGCGCGGACTGATTCATGGGTTAGCCTCGGGTAGGAACAAGAAAACGCATCCAGCGACGTTCGGCCAGTCGGAACAGGCCCACCAGTGCAAAGGACAGCAGCATGTAGAGCAGGGCGGCGATACCGAATGCCTGGAACGTCAGGAACGTTTCGGCATTGGCATCGCGGGCGACCTTGAGGATGTCGGCGACGGTGGCGGTAAATGCCAGCGAGGTTGCGTGCAGCATCAGGATCATTTCATTGCTGTAGGCCGGCAGTGCGCGGCGCAGGGCGGCGGGTATCACCACAAACAGGTTCAGGCGCCAGCCGTGCAAGCCGTAGGCACGGGCCGCTTCGATTTCGCCGTGGGGAATATTGCGGATCGCTCCGGCGAAGATTTCCACGGTGTACGCGCAGGTGTTCAGCACAAAGGCCAGCAGCGTGCAGTTCAGCGCATTGCGGAAAAATTGGTTGAGCAGCGCGTTGTCCTGCACCACCTCCAGGCTGTACAGCCCGGTGTAGCAAATCAGCAATTGGATATACAGCGGCGTGCCACGAAACAGGTAGGTGTAGACCTCCACCGGCCAGCGCAGCCAGACGTGCTCCGACACGCGGGCCAGCGCCAAGGGGATCGACAGCACAAAGCCGAACACCACCGAAATAATGAACAGCCACAGGGTCATGGCCACGCCGGACAACCCCGCGCCATCGCTGAACAGGTAGGCCAGGCCGTATTGCTGGAACAGTTCGATCATCGCGCCATCCCCTTGATGCCCAGGTTGTAGCGCCGTTCGAGGCGCTTGAAGATGCGGTTGGAGAGGGTGGTGATCACCAGATAGACCAGGCCCGCGAGGATCAGGAAATACAGCGGCTCGTTGGTGGTCTTGCCAGCGTTTTGCGCGGCCTTGACCAGGTCCGACAAGCCGATGATCGACACCAGCGCGGTGGACTTGAGCAGCACCAGCCAGTTATTGCCCAGGCCCGGCAGCGCAAAGCGCATCAGCTGCGGAAACAGCACCAGATGGAAGCGCTGCCAGCGGCTCAGGCCGTAGGCGGTGGCGGCTTCCAGTTGGCCCGCCGGCACGCTGAGGATCGCACCGCGAAAGTTTTCGGTGAAATACGCACCGTAGATAAAGCCCAAGGTGACCACACCGGCGGTAAAGGGATCGATTTCAAAGTAATCCCAGCCGAACACTTCGCTGAGGTCATTGAGCCACAGTTGCAGGCTGTAGAAGATCAACAGGATCAGCACCAGGTCGGGCACGCTGCGGATCAGCGTGGTGTACAGCGTGGCCGGCACCCGCAGCCATTTGGCGCGGGAGAGTTTGGCACCGGCGGCGATCAGGCCCAGGGCGAGGCTCAGCGCCAGGGCGAGGAACGACAGCTTGAGCGTCATCCACGCGCCCTGGGCGAGCATCGGGCCGTAGCCTTGCAGGTTGAGGAGTTCATTCATGGGGGATTTCTCTTAAGAGCGCAGACAAACCCCTGTGGGAGCGGGCTTGTGTGGGAGGGGGCTTGCCCCCGATAGCGGTGGGTCAGTCAATACATGTGCCGACTGACACGGCCTCATCGGGGGCAAGCCCCCTCCCACATAAACCTTTTCCCACAGGGTCGGCGTTGGCTTACTCGTTGTAGATATCTTGATCGCCGAAGTACTTCTTCTGGATCTCGGCATAAGTCCCATCCGCCTGCACGGCAGCGATGCCTTTGTTGATCAGCGCACGCAGTTCCTGGTCGTTCTTGCGCAAGCCCATGGCGATATCCAGCGGCAACGTCGGGTCCTTGAACGCCGGGCCGGTCTTGAAGCCGGCGCCTTCGGGTTTGGACAGGAAGTTGAGTTGCGCTTCGAGTTTGTCGGTCAAGGTCGCGTCGAGGCGGCCGTTTTGCAGGTCGGCGTAGTTCTGGTCCTGGGACTGATACGCCTTGATCTGCGCGCCGAGCTTAGCCAGGTGCGCACGGGCGTAGGCCTCCTGCAACGAGCCTTGCAGCACGCCGACTTGCTTGCCTTTCAATGATTCCGGGGTGTCGCCGAAGTCGGCGTTTTTGCGGGTAATCACCGAGGTCGGGCTGAGGAACAGGCGGTCGGTGAAGTCGATGATTTTTTCGCGGGCCGGGGTCACGGCCATGGATGACATGATGGCGTCGAACTTGCGCGCGCGCAGGGCCGGGATCATGCCGTCGAATTCGTTGTGTACCCAGGTGCATTTCACGTCGAGCTTGGCGCAGATGGCGTTGCCCAACTCGATATCGAACCCTTGCAGGCTGCCGTCGGCGGCCACGGATTCAAAGGGAGGGTATTCGGGGAATACGCCGAAGCGGATTTCCTTCCACTCCTGGGCCTGGGCGGCGGTGGCGCACAGCGGCAACAGCAACGCAGCGAAGAGTGATCGCAATGGAGTCATGGTGTGGTCCCTATATTTTGTAATTGATGTCAGGGGCAGTAAAAACGTTGAAACAAATCGTTCTTGTTGGGGGAGAGAATGCTGCATGGTGGTGCGTTTTTTGTGTCGTTTACCCCTCGCCTAAAGCGCGAATTGCGCTGTTAAAACGGGTAATGCAGCGGAATCGGCTGCGGCACCCGCTGAATCGGCTTTTCAACCTGGGAAATCTGGCCTGCCGGTGGCGCAAAGCGGCAGGCCAGAGCGGTCTCAGGCGCGCTTTTTCTGCTGTGCCGCCGGTTGTTGGGCCAGGCGCGCGAACAGGTCTTTCGGGTCAGCCAGGTCCGGCACCAGCTCCAGTGTGCTGCCCACGTCCAGCGCCTTGGCCACGTCCAGCACGTAGCGCAGGGCCGAGTAGTCTTCGAGGGCGAAGCCCACCGAGTCGAACAGGGTGATTTGGCGTTCGTTTTCGCGGCCGGGCTGCTGGCCGTTGATCACCTGCCACAGCTCGGTCACTGGCGAGTCTTCCGGCATGTGCTGGATTTCACCTTCGATCCGGCTTTGCGGCTCGTACTCGACGATCACCCGGGCGCGCTCGACGATGCGTCGGTCCAGCTCGGTCTTGCCGGGGCAGTCGCCGCCGACGGCGTTGAGGTGCATGCCGGGTTCGATCATCTCGTCGGTGAGGATGGTGGCGTAGGCCTTGTCGGCAGTGACGGTGGTGACGATGTCCGCACCCTTGACCGCTTCGGCCACGCTGCCGGCCAGGATCACCTTGATCGCCGGGAACGCCTTGAGGTTGGCCGCCAGCTTGGCAGTGGCCTTGGCGTCGATATCGAACAGGCGGATCTCATTGATACCCAACATGGCGTGGAAGGCCAGGGCCTGGAATTCACTCTGCGAGCCGTTGCCGATCAGCGCCATGCTGCGGCTGTTGTCACGGGCCAGGTAGCGCGCCACCAGTGCCGACGTGGCGGCGGTGCGGATCGCCGTGGTCAGGGTCATTTCCGCCAGCAGCACGGGTTTGCCGGTGTCCACATCGCCCAAGGCACCGAAGGCCATCACGGTGAGCATGCCGGCCAGGGTGTTTTTCGGGTGGCCGTTGACGTACTTGAAGGCATACAGCGAGGCGTCGGAGACCGGCATCAGCTCGATCACGCCATCCGGCGAGTGGTTGGCCAGGCGCGCGCATTTTTCGAAGTCCTGCCAGCGCAGGTAGTCGGCGCGGATGTACTCGGCCATTTCGGTGATGCAGGTTGGCAGGCCTTTTTGCGAAACCAGGTAGCTGAGGTCGTTGACGTCGATATAGCAGGTCATGGCAAGACTCCTTATTGAAAGGTGGGACGGGCGGGCAGATGCACTTCTGCCAGCATGCAGCGGGCACTGCCGCCGCCGATGCGTTCGATGTTGTCGATATTCACCACGACTGGCCGCGTGTGGCGTTCTACATGCTGGCGCTGCGCAGGTTGCAGGGCGCCCCAGGCGCTGGCGGACATCACCAGCAGTGGCTGGCCGTCGCGGTCGTGGACTTCGAGCATGTTGCCGGCGAAGGCTTCGAGCTGGTCGAAGTCGAGGGCGAGGATGTCCTTGCCGGTGTCGCGCAGGGAGCGTTCCAGGGCGTGGCGTTCGCCCTCGTCGGGCAGGGCTTGCAGGCACACCACCGAGAGGTCGCGGCCAACGCTCATCATCACGTTGCTGTGGTAGATCGGCGCGTGGTGACGGTCGACGGCGTGGAATACGCAGAGTTGGTAGTCGAGGCGTTCGGCGAACTGGCGCAGGGCGTCGTGGTGGGTGCGCCCGGAATGGCAGGCGTAGCTGATGCGGTGCTGGCGGTCGAGCACCATGCTGCCGGTGCCTTCGAGGAAGATGTTCTGCTGTTCCAGGTGGCTCAGGTCGATGGTGCTGTTGATCGCAAAGCGTTGCTCCAGTACCTGCAGCACGCCTTTGTTGCGTTCCAATCGTCGGTTCTGGCCTTCCATCGGGTACAGCACCAGGCTGCCGTCGGCGTGGCTGCTCCACCAGTTGTTGGGGAAGATCGAGTCGGGGGTGTGGGGCGCCGGGGTGTCCTGTACCACCAGCACTTCCACGCCATGTTGGCGCAGGGTGTCGACATAGCCGTCGAACTCTTCCAGCGCTTTCTGCTGCGCGCCGAGCGGGTCGAGGGGCTGGCGTTGGAAACGGTTGTTGATCGCGGTGTCCGGGTTGAAGGCAAAGCGCGCCGGGCGAATCATCAAGACAGTGTTGGTGGTTTGCATGGGTGCACGGGT
Source organism: Pseudomonas nabeulensis (assembly GCF_004682045.1). GTDB lineage: Bacteria > Pseudomonadota > Gammaproteobacteria > Pseudomonadales > Pseudomonadaceae > Aquipseudomonas > Aquipseudomonas nabeulensis. The sequence continues at coordinate 75,192 of NZ_QUZT01000020.1, read as the reverse complement.
CCATGGGGTTGGGCAGTGGGGGTATTTTGTGGGTTGTGCGGGATGAATCCCGGCTGAAACAGCGGGGTGGGTCAGCCGGGAAAGCTGAAAAGTGAAGTGACGCAGCCGAATCGGCTGCGGGGGTTGGAGCGGGGTCAAACTGTGGGAGGGGGCTTGCCCCCGATGGCGGTGTGTCAGTCAGATACTCTATAACTGAAAGACTGCTATCGGGGGCAAGCCCCCTCCCACATTGGTATGGTGGTGTTTGCAAAGTCTGAGTCAGCCAGGAGGAATCATGTCGACCGCCGTTCGTCTCGCCCAACCCACCGATGCCGAGGGCATCAGTCAGGTCATCCTGGCCGCCCTGCACAGCAGCAACGCCCAGGATTACCCGGCGGATGTGATCGCCCGTGTCGCCAGCAACTTCACTCCCGACGCCGTGCTGGCGTTGCTGGCGCGCCGAGTGGTGCTGGTGGCGGTGCAGGGTGATGTCATCGTGGCCACGGCGGCCCTGGATGCCAACGTGGTGCGCTCGGTGTTCGTCAACCCGGCGTTGCAGGGGCAGGGGATTGGTCGGTTGCTGATGATCGAGCTTGAACGGCGTGCTCGCGAAGCCGGCGTGACGGTGTTGAGCGTGCCGTCTTCACTGACGGCGGAGCCGTTCTATACCAAGCTGGGGTTTCACACCGTGCGCGACGTTTACCACGGCAATGAACGAACCCTGGTGATGGAAAAGGCGTTGCTGTCGCGACACCCCATCGGGCCATACCGCGACCGCCAGCACCGCGCCCAAGTGGTAGCGTTGTGGCAGGAGGCTTTTGGCTATGACACCGCGCATAACCTGCCGACCTTGGCGATCGACAAGAAGCTTGCGGTCAACGATGGCTTGTTCTTTGTGGCGACGGATAAAAAAGCGGTGATCGGCACCATCCTCGCGGGGTACGACGGGCATCGGGGCTGGCTGTATTCGGTGGCGGTGCAGGCTGATTATCGGCGACATGGCTTGGGGTCGTCGTTGGTGCGGCATGCAGAGCAGGTGTTGACTGCGTTGGGTTGCATGAAGATCAACCTGCAGATCACCAGTGGTAATGATGCGGTGGTGGGGTTTTATGAGGCGTTGGGGTATGGGGTGGAGCCGAGGATCAGCATGGGCAAGAAGATTGCCGAAAACATCCCCGAATCCTGAAAACACTGGAGATCAAATGTGGGAGGGGGCTTGCTCCCGATGGTGGTGGACCAGTCAATATCTCCAGTGACTGACACTCCGCTATCGGGAGCAAGCCCCCTCCCACATGGTATTGCTTAGACCTTAACGATCCAGCCTTCTGGCGCTTCCACATCACCGGTCTGCACACCGGTCAGCTCTTTGTAGAGCTGCTGGGTGATCGGGCCGACTTCGGTCTCGCTGTAGAACACATGCAGCTTGCCGTTGTACTGGATGCCACCGATTGGCGAGATCACCGCAGCGGTGCCGCAGGCACCGGCTTCCTTGAACTGGTCCAGTTTGTCGATGAACACTTCACCTTCGACCACTTCCAGGCCCAGGCGGGACTTGGCCAGTTCGATCAGCGACAGGCGGGTGATGCCTGGCAGTACCGAAGGCGACTTCGGCGTGATGAACTGGTTGTCGTGGGTGATCCCGAAGAAGTTGGCCGAACCGACCTCTTCGATTTTCGAGTGGGTCATCGGGTCCAGGTAGATCGCGTCGGCGAAACCGGCCTTCTTCGCTTCCGAACCTGGCATCAGGCTGGCGGCGTAGTTGCCACCGACCTTGGCGGCACCGGTGCCTTGTGGCGCGGCGCGGTCGAAGGTGGAAATCTGGAAGTCGTGCGGCACCAGGCCGCCCTTGAAGTAGGCGCCGACCGGGATCGCGAACACCGAGAAGATGAACTCCGGTGCGGTACGCACGCCGATGTTGTCACCGGTGCCGATCACGAACGGGCGCAGGTACAGCGCGCCGCCACTGCCGTACGGCGGGATAAAACGCTCGTTGGCCTTGACCACTTGCTTGCAGGCATCGATGAAGTCTTCGGTCGAAACATGCGGCATCAGCAGGCGCGCGCAGCTGCGTTGCATGCGGGCGGCGTTCTGGTCCGGGCGGAACAGGTTGATCGAACCGTCCTTGCAACGGTAGGCCTTGAGGCCTTCGAAGCACTGCTGGCCATAGTGCAGGGCGGTCGAGCCCTCGCTGATGTGCAGCACGTTGTCGTCGGTCAGGGTGCCAGCTTGCCACTCGCCGTCTTTAAAGGTCTGGATAAACCGTTTGTCGGTCTTGATGTAGTCGAAACCCAGCTTGTCCCAATTGATGCTTTCGTTACCCATGACACCCTCTATCGTTGGTCAAGTCGGTTTTTTTCTGAATGGGCGCAACAATACTTCATTCTTGGCTTGTGTGGGAGCCACAGGGTGGACACCTTTGGCCTCTGTATTGACCGATCCACCGCTATCGGGGGCAAGCCCCCTCCCACATTTGGAATGCATTTCCCTGTGGGAGGGGGCTTGCCCCCGATGGGGTCTACAGATGCAACGCATGCCCCAACGCCCGCAGCGCTGCTTCCTGCACCGCCTCACCCAAAGTTGGATGAGCATGAATGGTGCCCGCCACATCCTCCAAACGCGCGCCCATTTCCAGGCTCAGGCCGAACGCAGTGGACAGCTCCGACACGCCCACGCCCACCGCCTGCCAGCCGACGATCAGGTGGTTGTCACGCCGCGCCACCACGCGCACGAAGCCGGTTTTCGACTCCAGGGTCATCGCCCGGCCATTGGCGGCGAAGGGGAAGCTCGACACGATGCAGTCCAGCCCGGCCGCCTTGGCCTCGTCCGGGGTCTTGCCGACCACCACCAGCTCCGGGTCGGTGAAACACACCGCCGGGATTGCCGCCGGGTTGAATTCGCGGGGCTTGCCGCTGATCAGCTCGGCGACCATTTCGCCCTGGGCCATGGCCCGGTGCGCGAGCATCGGCTCGCCGCTCAGGTCGCCGATGGCCCACACATTGCGCATGCTGGTCTGGCAGTGGCTGTCGATCTTGATCGCCGCGCCGTTCATCGCCAGGTTCAGCGCTTCCAGGTTCCAGCCCTGGGTGTTGGGTTTGCGACCAACGGCCACCAGCACCTGATCGGTGGTCAGCGACAGGGTGTCGCCATTCGGGTCACGTACTTGCAGGCTGCCCTCGGCAAACCCGGTGACGCTGTGCTTGAGGTACAGCTTGACGCCCAGTTGCTTGAGGGATTCATTCACCGGCGCGGTCAACTCGGCATCGTAGGCGGGCAGGATACGGTCCTGGGCCTCGACCACACTGACTTCGGCACCGAGCTTGCGGTAGGCAATGCCCAGTTCCAGGCCGATATACCCGCCACCCACCACGATCAGCCGCTTGGGCACCCGCGTTGGCGCCAGGGCTTCGGTTGACGAAATGATCGGCCCGCCAATCGGCAGCATCGGCAGGTTGACGCTGGTCGAACCGGTCGCCAGCAGCAGATGCTCGCACTGGATGCGCTGGTCGCCGACATCGACGGTCTTGCCGTCCACCACCTTGGCCCAACCGTGGATCACCTGCACTTTGTGCTTTTTGAGCAACGCAGCGACGCCGGTGGTCAGGCGGTCGACGATGCCATTTTTCCATTCCACGCTTTTGCGGATGTCCAGGGTCGGTACATCCACTTCGATGCCCAGTTGCGAGCCCTGGCTGTGGTGCACGGTTTGCTGGAACTGTTCGGCCACATGGATCAAGGCCTTGGACGGGATGCAGCCAATGTTCAGGCACGTGCCACCCAGCGCCTGGCCTTCCACCAGAATGGTCGGGATGCCCAATTGGCCGGCACGGATCGCCGCCACATAACCGCCAGGGCCGCCGCCGATAATCAGCAGCGTGGTATTCAAAGTAGGCATGACTTACTCCAGGAACAGGCTGGCGGGTTGTTCGAGCAGGCCGCGAATGGCCTGGATGAATTGCGCCGCGTCCATGCCGTCGACCACGCGGTGATCGAAGGAGCTGGAGAGGTTCATCATCTTGCGCACCACGATCTGGCCCTTGATCACCATTGGCCGCTCAACGATACGGTTGACGCCAACGATGGCCACTTCCGGCAGGTTCAGCACCGGTGTGCTGACGATGCCGCCCAGCGCGCCCAGGCTGGTCAACGTGATTGTCGAACCCGACAGTTCATCGCGGCTGGCCTTGCCATTGCGTGCAGCGGTTGCCAAGCGCGCGATTTCCTCGGCGTTGCCCCACAGGCTGCGGGCTTCGGCGTGACGCACCACCGGCACCATCAGGCCGACGTCGCTTTGGGTGGCGACGCCCACATGCACCGCGCCAAGGCGGGTGATGACCTGGGCTTCATCGTCGTAGCGCGCATTGATCTGCGGGAACTCGCGCAGTGCCACGACCATGGCTCGCACGATAAACGGCAGCAGAGTCAGCTTGCCGCGTGTGGCGCCGTGCTTCTCGTTGAGGTGCACGCGCAGCTCGTCAAGGGCGGTGACGTCGATCTCTTCCACATAGCTGAAATGCGCGGCGCGGCGGGTGGCGTCCTGCATGCGCTGGGCGATCTTGCGGCGCATGCCGATCACCGGGATCTGTTCTTCGGTAGTGCGTTCGGCGTAAGGGTTGGCGGCTGTCGAGGCCTTGGCCGTGCCTTGTTGCAGGTAGGCGTCGAGGTCTTCGTGCAGGATGCGACCGGCAGGGCCAGTGCCCTGGACCAGACGCAATTGAATCCCGGCGTCCAACGCATGCTTGCGCACGGCGGGGGAGGCCAGCGGGCGCTCGTCGGCATCACGGGAGACGGGCGCGGGTGCGGGTTTGCGCTCAACCGGCGCCGGAGCCGGCTTGGCTTCCACGACAGGCGCGGCCTTCGGCGCCTCCTTTGCCGTTTCCTTCAGCGCCGGCGCGTCCTTGGCATTGCCCGCGCCTTCCACTTCAATGCTGATCAAAATACTGCCCACCGCCATGACTTCACCCGGCTCGCCACCGAGGGAAATCACCTTGCCGTGCACCGGCGAGGGGATGTCCACCATCGCCTTGTCGGTCATCACATCCGCCAGCACCTGGTCTTCAACCACCAGGTCACCGACCTTGACGTGCCAAACCGACAGTTCAACTTCTGCGATGCCTTCGCCAATGTCCGGCATCTTGATAACGTGCGTGCCCATTCAGACCTCCATGACCCGTTTCAACGCCGCGCCCACTCGGGACGGCCCTGGGAAATACGCCCACTCCTGCGCGTGCGGGTAGGGAGTGTCCCAACCGGTGACGCGCTCGATCGGCGCTTCCAGGTGGTGGAAGCAATGCTCTTGCACCAGCGACACCAGCTCGGCACCAAAGCCGCAGGTGCGGGTGGCTTCATGCACCACCACGCAACGGCCGGTCTTTTTCACCGACTTGACGATGGTGTCCAGGTCCAGCGGCCACAGGCTGCGCAGGTCGATGACCTCGGCGTCGATACCGGTCTCTTCGGCGGCCACTTGGGACACGTACACGGTGGTGCCGTAGGTCAGCACCGTCACGGCCGAGCCCGGACGCACGATGGCAGCCACATCCAGCGGCACGGTGTAGTAACCGTCCGGCACTTGGGCTTGGGGGTGTTTCGACCATGGGGTTACCGGACGGTCGTGATGGCCATCAAACGGGCCGTTGTACAGGCGTTTGGGCTCGAGGAAGATCACCGGGTCATCGTTTTCGATGGAGGCAATCAGCAGGCCCTTGGCGTCATACGGGTTGGACGGCATCACCGTACGCAGGCCGCAAACCTGAGTGAACACCGCTTCGATACTCTGGCTGTGGGTCTGGCCACCGTAGATGCCACCACCGCACGGCATGCGCATGGTCAGTGGCGCGGTGAACTGGCCGGCCGAGCGATACCGCAGGCGGGCGGCTTCGGAGATGATCTGGTCGGTGGCGGGGTAGACGTAGTCGGCGAACTGGATCTCGGCTACCGGGCGCAGGCCATAGGCACCCATGCCCACCGCCACGCCGATGATGCCGCTTTCCGAGATCGGTGCGTCGAACACCCGCGAGCTGCCGTATTTACCCTGCAAGCCTTCGGTACAACGGAACACGCCGCCGAAGTAGCCGACGTCCTGGCCAAACACCACCACGTTGTCGTCACGTTCGAGCATCACATCCATGGCCGAGCGCAGCGCCTGGATCATGGTCATGGTGGTGGTGGTCATGGCGGTTTCCACTTCAATGCTGTTGTTGTGATCGTTCATGTCAGATCCCCAACTCTTGACGCTGGCGCTTCAAGTGCTCCGGCATCTCTTTATAGACGTCTTCGAACATGGTCGCGGCGCTTGGAATCTGGCCGCCGGCAAGGGTGCCGTACTGTTCGGCTTCTTTTTGTGCGGCGATCACTTCGGCTTCAAGTTCGGCACTGACCGCCGCGTGTTCCTCTTCGGACCACTGGCCAATCCTGATCAGATGCTGCTTGAGGCGGGCAATCGGGTCGCCCAGGGGGAAGTGGCTCCAGTCGTCGGCAGGACGGTATTTCGAAGGATCATCAGAGGTGGAGTGCGGGCCGGCGCGGTAGGTGACCCATTCGATCAGGGTCGGCCCGAGGTTGCGGCGCGCACGCTCGGCAGCCCAGGCGGAGGCGGCGTACACCGCGATAAAGTCGTTGCCGTCCACGCGCAGCGAGGCGATGCCGCAGCCGACGCCGCGTCCGGCGAAGGTGGTGGCTTCACCGCCGGCAATCGCCTGGAAGGTGGAGATGGCCCATTGATTGTTGACTACGTTGAGGATCACCGGCGCCCGATACACGTGGGCGAAGGTGAGGGCGGTGTGGAAGTCCGCTTCGGCGGTGGCACCGTCGCCGATCCAGGCGGAGGCAATCTTGGTATCGCCCTTGATCGCCGAGGCCATGCCCCAGCCCACGCCCTGTACGAATTGGGTGGCCAGGTTGCCGGAAATGGTGAAGAAGCCGGACTCTTTCACCGAATACATGATCGGCAGCTGGCGGCCCTTGAGCGGGTCGCGCTCGTTGGACAGCAACTGGCAGATCAGGTCCACCAGCGGCACATCGCGGGCCATCAGGATGCTTTGTTGGCGGTAGGTGGGGAAGCACATGTCGTCGATGTTCAAGGCCAAAGCCTGGGCGCTGCCGATGGCTTCTTCGCCAAGGCTTTGCATGTAGAACGACATTTTTTTCTGGCGCTGGGCGACCACCATGCGGTTGTCGAAGATGCGCGTCTTGAGCATGGCGCGCATGCCTTTGCGCAGGATCTCGACCGGGACGCCTTCGGCCCACGGGCCCAGGGCCTGGCCCTGGTCGTCGAGTACGCGGATCAGGCCCTTGGCCAGGTCGGCGGTGTCGGCGGGTTCTACGTCGATGGCGGGTTTGCGCACTGTGCCCGCGTCGGTCAGGCGCAGGTAAGTGAAGTCGGTCTTGCAGCCTGGGCGGCCCGAGGGTTCAGGGACGTGCAGGCGCAGTGGTTCGTACTGCTGGGTCATGGCTTTCTACGCTCTATCTTGTGAATTTCTTGTAGTGGGCGCGCTAGCTGACAATCAGTCTCCGGATAAGAGAAATCTTGTCCTACAACAATCATAGGCGGGGCGTAGAAGAATATTTATCTGTGTTTCGTTGCGCTCGCGATCATTTGCGGATAAAAAAACTGCATAAACATAATAAACAGGTGATTTTGTCTCATGCGCAAACTGGACCGTACCGATATCGGCATTCTCAACAGCCTGCAGGAGAACGCCCGCATCACCAACGCCGACCTGGCCCGCTCGGTCAACCTGTCGCCCACGCCGTGTTTCAACCGGGTGAAGGCGATGGAAGAACTGGGTTTGATTCGTGAGCAGGTCACCCTGTTGGATGCGGATTTGCTGGGGCTGCACGTGAATGTGTTTATCCATGTGAGCCTGGAAAAACAGAATGAACTGGCGTTGCAGCAGTTTGAAGGGGCGATCTCTGACCGGCCGGAGGTGATGGAGTGTTACCTGATGGCTGGTGACCCGGATTACCTGATCCGGGTGCTGGTGCCGACGATCCAGTCGCTGGAGCGCTTTATGATGGACTTTCTGACCAAGGTGCCGGGGGTGGCGAACATTCGGTCGAGTTTTGCGCTAAAGCAGGTGCGTTATAAAACTGCGCTGCCGCTGCCGGCCAATGGCATAAGCCTGAGTTCCTGACACAACACGGTTCAAATGTGGGAGGGGCGGTGCGACGATTCGACTTGCCCCCGATAGCAGTGTGTCAGTGAATATATCTTTGACTGACACACCGCTATCGGGGGCAAGCCCCCTCCCACATTTTGATCTCCACTTTAATCAGAGAGCATTTCAAAGTTGGTTGAGTGGGATCTTGAGGTAGGTCACCCCATTCTCCTCCGCCGGCGGCATATTCCCCGCCCGCACATTTACCTGGATTGCTGGCAACAACAGCGTTGGCATGCCCAGCCCGGCATCACGCTGGGTGCGCATCGCCACAAACGCCGCCTCATCCACGCCGTCATGCACATGAATATTCCCGGCCCGCTGTTCCGCTACTGTCGTCCGGCATTTCGCCTCGCGACCTTCTGGCGGGTAGTCATGGCACACGTACAGCTCAGTCTCCAAAGGAAAGCTCAACAACTTGCGCATCGACGCAAACAACTGCCGCGCATCGCCACCGGGGAAATCACACCGTGCGGTGCCCACATCCGGCATAAACAACGTATCCCCCACCAGGATCAATCGGTCATCGATCAGGTAGGCCATGTCTGCCGGCGTATGCCCCGGCACATGCAGGGCCTGGGCCTTGATCGCGCCGATGTAGAACACCTCGTCCGGCGCAAACAGATGATCGAATTGCGAGCCGTCCACGCGGAATTCCGGTTCCAGGTTGAACAGGTTCTTGAACACGTCCTGCACTTTGCTGATGGACTGGCCAATGGCGATCTTGCCGCCCAGGGTACGGCGCAGATAGGGCGCGGCGGATAAGTGATCAGCGTGGGCGTGGGTTTCCAGCAACCACTCGACGTGCAGGCGATGCTCGCGCACGTAGGCGATCACCTTGTCGGCCTGGCGCGTGTCGGTGCGCCCGGACGCGGGGTCGTAGTTGAGCACCGAATCGACGATGGCACAGGGGCCATCATCGGCCGCATGTAGGACATAGGTGTAGGTCGACGACGCCTCGTCCAGAAAGGCTTGAATCAACGCGGGCATGGCGGCGGTCCTTGGTGGCTGACAAAATAACAAGCGGTAACCTGTGCGGCATGTTTACCTGTTGCGAAGGCTAAACCATTTTTCATCTTCATGGGCGTGACGCCACACGGCAACGCCCCTTGTGTGCAGTGAACCTCAACAAAGGCGAAGACCATGACCGACCAACACTGGGGCCCTACCATCAGTGGCGACATCGTAGTCATCGGCGGCGGTTCGGCAGGCATCGGCCTGCTGGCCAGCCTGCTCAAGCGCGACCCGCACCTGAATATCACCCTGATCGAACCCAACGACTACCATTGCTACCAACCCGCCTGGACCCTGGTGGGCGGCGGCGCTTATGACGTGCGCAAAACCCGTCGCCCGCTGGCCGATGTGCTGCCCAATGGCGTGACCTGGATGCAGGCCGCTGTCAGCGAAGTACTGCCCGACGAACAAACCCTGGTGCTCGACAGCGGCCAGCGCATCACCTGGAACAACCTCATTGTGTGCCCCGGCCTGCGCCTGGCCTGGGAGAAAGTCGAAGGCCTGCAAGACACCCTCGGGCGCAACGGTGTCAACTCCAACTACAGCTATGATCACGCCGCTTACACCTGGCAACTGGTGCAGCAACTCAAGGGCGGCAAGGCGCTCTTTACCCAGCCGGCCATGCCGATCAAATGCGCGGGCGCGCCGCAAAAAGCCCTGTACCTGTCCTGCGATCACTGGCTCAAGCAAGGTGATTTGAAGAACATCCATGTCGAGTTCAACCTCGCCGGCGCTGCGCTGTTCGGTGTGCCAACGTTTGTGCCGCCGTTGATGAAATACGTGGAAAAGTACAACGCGAACCTGGCCTTCAATTCCAACCTGGTGAAAGTCGACGGCCCGGCACGCAAGGCCTGGTTTGAAGTCAAGGACGCCGAGGGCAACGTCAGCGTCGAAGAAAAGTCCTTCGACCTCTTGCACGTAGTCCCACCCCAAGTGTCGCCGGATTTCATCCGTCAGAGCCCCCTGGCCGACGCCGCTGGCTGGTGCGAAGTGAACCCCCACAGCCTGCAACATCTGCGCTACCCCCATATCTTCGGCCTGGGCGATGTGTGTTCCACCACCAACGCCAAGACCGCTGCTGCGGTGCGCAAACAGATCGTCGTGGTCGCCGAAAACCTGCTGGCCCTACGCAAACAAGCGCCACTGCCGCTCAAGTACGACGGCTACGGTTCCTGCCCATTGACGGTGGAGAAGGGCAAGGTGGTGCTCGCCGAGTTCGGCTACGGCGGCAAATTGCTGCCGACCTTTCCTCTGGACCCGACCCAGGCACGACGTTCGATGTGGTTGCTCAAGGCCACGTTGTTGCCGTGGTTCTACTGGAACGGCATGCTCAAAGGGCGTGAATGGCTGACCCGCCTAAGCAAGGTGGACTGAATGCTGCTGGCCAGTGTGTTGGGATTGTTGATGGGGTTGGTCATGGGCCTGACCGGCGCGGGCGGCGGCATCCTCGGCGTGCCGGCGCTGGTGTTGGGCTTGGGGCTGAGCATGACCCAGGCCGCGCCGGTGTCGTTGCTTGCGGTCGGTGCGGCAGCGGCGGTGGGGGCGATTGATGGGTTGCGTCATGGGCTGGTGCGTTACCGCGCCGCGCTGTTGATCGCCCTGCTCGGCGCGCTGTTTTCCCCCGTGGGCGTGTTTCTCGCCCATCAACTGCCGGAAGCGTTGTTGATGGGCCTGTTCAGTGCGCTGATGGTGCTGGTGGCCTGGCGCATGTTGCAGCGCGAAAAAACCGAGCCGGGGCCAAGTGACCATGGCACCGCCTCGTGGGGCCAGAAGAACTGCATGCTCGACCAGCAGACCGGTCGCCTGGCCTGGACTGCCAAGTGCAGCGCAACCCTGGCCGCCCTCGGCGCGGTGACCGGTGCTGTCTCCGGCCTGCTCGGCGTGGGCGGTGGCTTCCTGATCGTGCCGGCGTTCAAGCAACTGACCGATGTGCAGATGCGCGGCATCGTCGCCACTTCGCTGATGGTGATCAGCCTGCTCTCGCTGATCGGCGTGGCCGGCGCGTTCCATGCCGGGGTGCGTATCGAACCGGTGGGCTGGGTGTTTATCGGCGCGAGCATCGTCGGCATGCTGGCCGGGCGGCGCCTGTGTTCGGTGATTCCCGCGCGCACCTTGCAGGTGGGGTTTGCCAGCCTGTGTGTACTGGTGGCGGTCGGCATGCTGGTTAAAGCTCTGCTCTAAACTTGGTAATCCGCTCCCACATGGGAATCGCTTGATACCCGTCAACACCGAGTGCGGCAATCTGGGCCATGCTTGCCGCCTGTTTCAAAGGCTGACGGAGCCCGCCATGAACGCCCCCGCGACAACCGCTGCATCCTTCAAACTGCCCCTGGGCCTGGTGGTCGCCGTATTGGTGATGGCCGGGGTGCTGCTGTTGCCACTGCCGACGGACTTGCCGGTGGCCGGGCATCGCATGCTGGCGATCCTGGCGTTTGCCGTGGTGGTGTGGATCACCGAGGCGGTGTCCTATGAGGCCAGCGCGATCATGATCACCTCGTTGATGGCGTTTCTGCTGGGCACCGCGCCGTCGCTGCAAGACCCCACCCACCTGATCGGCACCAGCCCGGCGATCAGCATGGCGCTCACCGGGTTCTCCAACCCGGCGCTGGCGCTGGTGGCGGGCGCATTGTTTATCGCCGCTGCCATGACTCATACCGGGCTGGACCGCCGTATCGCACTGGTGACCCTGAGCCGGGTCGGCACCAGCACCCGGCGCATTCTGCTCGGGGCGATTGCGGTGACTATCCTGCTCAGCCTGGTGGTGCCCAGCGCCACGGCGCGCAGTGCCTGCGTGGTGCCGATCATGATGGGGGTGATCGCCGCGTTCGGCGTGGACAAACGCTCGAACATCGCCGCCGGCATCATGATCGTGGTGGCCCAGGGCACCAGCATCTGGAACGTCGGCATCCAGACCGCGGCGGCGCAGAACCTGCTCACCGTGGGCTTCATGGACAAAATGCTCGGCCAGCGCGTGTCGTGGATCGACTGGTTGATTGCCGGGGCGCCATGGGCGTTGATCATGTCGGCGGTGTTGCTGTTCCTGGTGCTCAAGCTGCTGCCGCCGGAGACCGACAGCATTCCAGGCGGCAAGGAAGCGGTGGCGCAGTCGCTGGTGGAGATCGGCCCCATGACCGGGCCGCAGAAACGCCTGCTGACTGTGTCCGTGCTGTTGCTGCTGGCGTGGGCCACGGAAGGGCGCCTGCACAGCTTCGACACCACCTCGACCACCTACGCCGGCTTGGTGTTTTTACTGCTGCCGGGGATTGGCGTGATGACCTGGAAGGATGTGCAGTCGCGCATTCCGTGGGGCACGGTGATTGTGTTCGGGGTGGGCATCAGCCTTGGGACAGCCTTGCTCACCACCCAGGCCGGGCAATGGCTGGGGTCTACCGTGGTGGCGCACACCGGCCTGGATCAGGTCGGGCCACTGGGCGTATTTGCGATCCTGGGCGCATTCCTGATCCTGATTCACCTGGGCTTTGCCAGCGCCACCGCGTTGACCTCGGCTCTGCTGCCGATCCTGATTGCAGTGCTGCAGACCTTGCCGGGGGATTTCAGCCGGCTGGGCATGACCATGCTGCTGGGCTTTGTGATGAGCTACGGGTTCATCCTGCCGATCAATGCGCCGCAGAACATGGTGTGCTTGGGCACCGGCACGTTTACGGCGCGGCAGTTTGCCAAGGTGGGGATTTTGGTGACGTTGATTGGCTATGGGCTGATGCTGGTCTTCGCAGCCACCTACTGGAGCTGGCTCGGCTGGATCTGAAATACCCTCTTGAATACACAGAAGATCCCAATGTGGGAGGGGGCTTGCCCCCGATGAGGGAGTGTCAGCCAGCATATATTTCACTGAAACACCGCAATCGGGGGCAAGCCCCCTCCCACATTTGGACTGTGTCTAGCAGAGAGATCATTTGCACCCACAAGATGGCAAGATGAACGCCGCTCAGGTTTACTGTCTGTGAGTATTGGTTTACCTGAGTCATCGAATGAACAAATACACCCCCCGCACCTGGGAACCCCACGAACGTCCCAGCCTGCCCGGTTCGCCGTCCACCCCGTTGCACCCCACCTACAAGCGTTGGCTGTTCGCGCTGGTCGGTATTCTCGTCGCCATCACCGGCGGCCTGGGCAACGCGTTGGTGATCGCCAACCTGCAATACCTGCAAGGCGCCCTCGGTGCGACCACCGCCGAAATGGCCTGGCTGCCCGCCGCCTATGTGATGACCAACGTGTGCATGAACCTGCTGCTGGTGAAGTTTCGCCAACAGTTCGGCCTGCGGGCGTTTACCGAGGTGTTCCTGGTGCTGTACGCGCTGGTGACCTTCGGGCATTTATTCGTCAACGACCTCAGTTCGGCCATCGCGGTGCGGGCGGCCCACGGCATGGTGGGGGCGGCGCTCAGTTCGTTGGGCTTGTACTACATGATCCAGGCGTTCCCGGCCAAGTGGCGCTTGAAGGCGCTGGTCTTGGGATTGGGCACGGCGCAGTTGGCGTTGCCGCTGGCGCGGTTGTTCTCCGAGGATTTGTTGCAAATCGCCGAATGGCGCGGTTTGTACCTGTTTGAATTGGGCATGGCGCTGATCTGCCTGGGCTGTGTATTCCTGCTCAAGTTACCGCCGGGAGACCGCTTCAAGACCTTTGAAAAACTCGATTTCCTCACCTTCGCCATCCTCGCGACTGGCGTGGCGCTGCTGTGTGCGGTGCTGTCGCTGGGGCGTATCGACTGGTGGCTGGAAGCCCCCTGGATCGGCGTGGCCTCGGCCTGTTCCCTGGTGCTGATCATGGCCGGCCTGGCCGTCGAGCATAACCGCGCCAACCCGATGCTGATGACCCGTTGGCTGGGCAGCGGCGTGATGATCCGCCTGGCGCTGGCGGTGATCCTGATTCGCATGGTGCTGTCGGAACAGTCCACGGGCGCGGTGGGATTCATGCAGATGTTGAACATGAGCTACCAGCAGATGCACACGCTGTACCTGGTGATGCTGGCCGGGGCGATTGCGGGGCTTGCCGTCAGCGCGTTGACCATCAACCCGGCGCATTTGCTGATGCCGCTGGTGATTTCCCTGGCGTTGATGGCCACGGGGTCGGTGATGGACAGTTTCTCCAGCAACCTCACGCGCCCGCAGAACCTGTATATCAGCCAGTTCCTGCTAGGCTTCGGCGGTACGTTCTTCCTGGGGCCGACCATGGTGCTGGGCACCAAGAACGTGCTGACCAACCCGCGCAACCTGGTGAGTTTTTCGGTGATGTTCGGCATTTGCCAGAACCTCGGCGGCTTGATCGGCGCCGCGTTGTTGGGCACGTTCCAGATTGTGCGGGAGAAGTTCCACTCAAGCATGATCGTCGAACACCTGACCTTGCTCGACCCCCGTGTGGCGGCGCGGGTCAGCAGCGGCGGTTCGGCCTACGGCGGTGTCATCGCCGACCCCGAGTTGCGTAACCTCATGGGCATCCGCAGCCTGGCCACGGCGGCAACCCGTGAAGCGAACGTGATGGCTTACAACGATGTCTTTATGCTGATCGCGATCATCGCGATGCTGACCATGATCTGGATCTTTATCCGCAGTCTGTGGCTGATGAGCACCACCCAAGCAGCCACTCCCGTTCAACCCAGCGGCGCACCTTCATGACCGAACCTTCCACCACGACCACCACCGCCATCGCCTCCACCCCCGAGGGCAGTACGCCACCGGGCGCGGTGCCCACCGAATTGCGCCCGCTGCGGGTGCGGATTATCTCGTCCCTGGGCTTTGCCGCGATTGCCATCGTCGGCGTGCTGATCGTGTTGTACGCCTGGCAATTGCCGCCGTTCAGCAGCGCGGTGGAGACCACCGAGAACGCCCTGGTGCGCGGGCAGGTCACAATTATCGGGCCGCAGCTGAGCGGTTATGTGTTTGAAGTGCCGGTGCAGGACTTTCAGTACGTGAAGGCCGGGGACTTGCTGGTGCGTCTCGATGACCGCATCTACAAGCAACGCCTCGACCAGGCGCTGGCGCAACTGGCGGTGCAGAAGGCCTCGCTGGCGAATGTGGTGCAGCAGCGCAACAGTGCTGAGGCCACTATCAAACTGCGTCAGGCCGCATTGGCGGACAGCGAGGCCCAGGCGCGTAAAAGCACCGCCGACCTGCGCCGTAATGAAGCGTTGATCAGCGATGGTTCGGTGTCCAAGCGCGAACTGGACGTGACCCGTGCGGCCAACGCGCAGACCCTCGCGGCGGTGGCGCAAGCTCAGGCCAGCCTGGAAATCGCGCGACAGGATCTGCAAACGGTGATCGTCAATCGCGGCTCCCTGGAAGCGGCGGTGGCGAGTGCCGATGCGGCGGTGGAGTTGGCGCGGATCGACCTGGCCAACACCCGCATCACCGCACCCCGTGACGGCCAGTTGGGGCAGATTGGCGTGCGCCTTGGTGCCTACGTGAATTCCGGCGCGCAGTTGATGGCATTGGTGCCGCCGCAACTGTGGGTGATCGCCAATATGAAGGAAACCCAGATGGACAACGTGCAGGTGGGCCAGCCGGTGACCTTCACCGTGGATGCGCTGAACCATCGCAAGTTTCACGGTACGGTGCAGCATATTTCGCCGGCCACCGGGTCGGAGTTCAGCTTGTTGCAGGCGGATAATGCGACTGGCAACTTTGTGAAGATTGCGCAGCGGGTGCCGGTAAGGGTTACCGTTGATCCCGATCAGGAACAGAGCGAGCGGTTGCGGCCGGGGTTGTCGGTGGTGGTGAGTATTGATACCGCAGGGCGCCTTAAGAACAGCCCGCCCTGACACACACATTTGGACTGTATTTCAGGCTTAAATCGAGCTGGGTTGACTGGCCCGGTTCCAACAGCCTGAGGCCCGGTCTTCCCGGCAGGTGATGCGCATTCACCGGATGACTCACCGGCTCCACACAAAAGAACCCCAACCCCGGCGGGCAGAACAGCAGAAAGTATTCGCTGCCGCCGGCCTGGCATTCCAGCGTATACCCCAGCTCCGGTTGTTCGATCACACAGTGCCCATCCCAGCCGCAAAAGCCGTTATCGACCAAATCTTCTGGCAAGGGGTTGGATTGCTGGAAATCCCACGCCTCCGGTACTGCGGCCAACCCAGTGGGCAACCTGGACGCATCACTCAACCACACCTCGGACGCCTTGGCCTGCAAGCGTGTGCCGGCTGTGCGCGGGAAGTAGGGGTGTAAACCCAACCCATGCCAAGCCGGTTCCTGCGCCAGATGCGTCACGCGCAAGGTGATGCTCAGCTCGCCGTTATCCAAGTAAAACCGCTGCTCGGCGCGATAGGCGAACGGGGTGTCGCACATCACCTCAAGTACCGCTTCGTTCTCGGATTGACTGACCACCTGCCAAACCTGTTGCCAGGCGGAACCGTGAATCGGCAGTGGGTCGGTGAGGCTATTGGGCGCCAGGGCCAGCCAACCGCCGGGGTTGTCGAAGCCGCCTTCGGCGATGCGGTTGGACCAGGGCGCCAGCGGGTAGCAAGCGAGTTTGCCGGGGAGCTGGGCGTGTTCATCGTTGTGGCGCAACAGCGGTTGGCCGGTGGCGGTGACGTGCCAGTTGGCGATGCTGCCGCCGATGGCGGGGGCGAGGGTGAGGTGGGTGAGGGGGTCGTGAAGCTCAATGAAGTTCGAAGGCATGGTTTCCCGCCATATAAAAATAGAACAAACACTGGAGATCAAAATGTGGGAGGGGGCTTGCCCCCGATAGCGGTGTGTCAGTTATAGATATTTCAACTGATACTCCCTCATCGGGGGCAAGCCCCCTCCCACATTTGACCTCCATCGTCTGATGGATCTGGGGTTACAGAACCACCCCCGGCAACCACAGCGACAACGCCGGAATATAGGTCACCGCCATCAACACCAGAAATAACACCCCATAAAATGGCAGCAACGCCTTCACGGTTCGCTCGATACTGGTCTTGCCCACCGCCGCGCCCACAAACAACACCGCGCCCACCGGCGGGGTGATCAGCCCGATGCCCAGGTTCACCAGCATGATCATGCCAAAGTGCACCGGGTCTACCCCGATACCCAGGATCACCGGCATCAAAATCGGTGTGAGGATCAGGATCAGCGGCGCCATGTCCATCACCGTGCCCAGCAACAGCAGCATGGCGTTGATGCACATCAGGATCACGTAGCGGTTGTCTGACAGGGTCAGGAACATCGTGGTGATCTTCGCCGGGATCTGCATCAGCGTCATGATGTAGCCGAAGCTGGCGGCGAAGGCGATCAGGATCATCACGATGGAAATGGTGCGCACCGTGCGGTGCATCAGCTTGGGCAGCTCGCTCCACTTGTAGTCGCGGTAGATGAACATGGTCACGAAAAACGCCCACAGCACTGCGATTGCGGCGGATTCGGTGGCGGTGAAGATGCCCGACAGAATACCGCCGAGGATGATCACCATGGCCATCAGGCCCCAGAGCGCATCGGCGCAGATTTTCAGCGCTTGCTTGAGGGGAATCACTTCACCCTTGGGGTAGTCGCGTTTCTTCGCGAAGATCAGGCACAGCACCATCAGGCACGCGCTCATCAGCAGGCCCGGTACCACGCCGGCCATAAATAGCGAGGCGATGGACACCGTACCGCCGGCCGCCAGGGAGTAGAGCACCGAGTTATGGCTGGGCGGGGTCAGCAGCGCTTGCACCGAGCCGCTGATGGTCACCGCCGTGGCAAATTCCCGTGGATAGCCGCGGCGTTCCATCTCCGGGATCAGCACCGAGCCCACCGAAGCGGTGTCGGCCACCGACGAACCGGAGATCGCGCCGAAAAACGTCGAGGCCATGATATTCACCAACGACAGCCCGCCGCGCACAAAGCCCACCAGCACCCCGGCAAACGCCACCAGCCGCCGGGACATGCCGCCCTCGGCCATGATCGCCCCGGCCAGCACAAAGAACGGGATCGCCATCAGCGAAAACTTGTTCACCCCGCCCGCCACCTGAATCATCAAGGCCTGGAACGGGATATCAATCCACCACGCGCCGATCAACGCCGACAGCCCGAGGGCATAGGCCACCGGCATGCCGATCAGGATCAAGGCGATAAAACTGCCCAACAGAATCAATGCGTCCATATCAGGCGGCCCCTTCGCTTTCTTCAACCAGGTCGAACCGCACCACGCGGCGGTGGCTCTGGTCACCCAGCAGGAGTTTTTCCAGCACAAACACCAGGGTCAGCAACCCGCCAATCGGGATCGGCATATAGGTGATGCCCACGCGCAAGGTGGGGATGGCGCTCATGAACTGGTTCCAGGTGGACAGGCACAACTTGGCGCCCCACACGGTCATGAACAGGCAGATGGTCGCCATCAGCAGTTGGGAAAGGATGCCGACGAGGCGGCGTTGTTGCGGTGGCAGGCGGTCGGTGACCATGGCCACCGACATATGCGCGCCGGCCCGGTAGCTGGCGGCGGCACCGATAAAGGTGAACACCAGCATCAGCAGGATGGCAGTGGGCTCCGGCCAGCTGGAGCCGGTGCCGAGGATGTAGCGGGCAAAGATGCCCCAGGGAATGATCAGCGCGACCCCCAGTACCGAGAGGCCGGCGACCCAGATGCAGGTCATGTACAGGCGGTCATTGATGCGCAGCAGTAGATTCTTCATGGCGTTCACCGTAACCGGGCGCGGCCCGCTACAAGAGCAGCCGACCGCGCCAGGCCTTGCTATGGAGGAGGGGGGTGTTACTCGACCGCGTCGATGCGCTGGATGATGTCGGCGTAGGCCGCACCGTATTTTTCGCGAACCGGCGCAGTGGCCTCATAGAAGGGTTTTTTGTCGACGGTGATGAACTCCACACCCGCCGCCTTGAGCTTGGCCTCACTGCTGGCGGACTTGGCGTCCCACAGCACACGCTCATCGGCCTGGGCGACCTTGGCCGCGTCTTTGACCATGACCTGCTGCGCGGGGGTGAGTTTGTTCCAGGTGATTTTCGACATCACGATGGGTTCAGGCAGGATCAAGTGTTCGGTGAGGGTGTAGAACTTGGCGTTCTGGTAGTGGTTGTGCTCCAGCAGGGTCGGCGGGTTGTTTTCCGCGCCATCGATGACCCCGGTTTGCAACGCGCTGAAAATCTCGCCGGTGTCCATGGCAATCCCGTTGGCGCCCATAGCGTTGAAGGCGTCGATAAACAGCGGGTTGCCTTGGACACGTACCTTCATGCCCTTGAGGTCGGCGATGCTGCGCACCGGTTTCTTGGTGTAGAGGTTGCGCGTGCCGCCGTCCATCCAGGCCAGGGCCACCAGGCCGAACTCGGAGTCGGTGATCTTGGCGAGGATTTCATCGCCGATTTCGCCGTCGATGACTTTGCGCATATGCGCCTGGTCACGGAACACGAACGGCAGGTTGAACACGTTTACGTCCGGCACCACCGGCCCGACGATGCCGAGGCTGACCCGCGCCATCTGCACCGCGCCGACCTGAGCCTGTTCGACCACTTCCTTTTCGGAGCCCAGCACGCCGCCGGGGAAGAACTTGAAGGTGAGTTCGCCGTTACTGGCTTTGGTCAGGGCCGCGCCCATGTTTTTCTCGGCGACGACGGTGGGGTAGCCATCGGGGTGGACGTCGGCGAATTTGATTTCCAGCGCCTGGGCGGCACTGGCGAGGGTGAAGAGTGCAGCGGCGAGCAAGGTGCGTTTGAAGTCCATGGGGTGTGTCTCCTGTCTTGTTATTTTTTTATTCAAGGCACAGCGATGCGGCTAGACGGTGAAGCGGGGTTCGGGGAGTCCTTGGACGCCGGGATTGAGGGCGAACACGCCGCCGGACAGGGACTGTTCACTCTGGTCATCGCGGATCGAGGTGACGAACAGGGTGTCCAGCCGACTGCCGCCGAAGGCGCACATGGTGGGTTTTTTCACGGGAACACTGAGGGAGCGGTCGAGGCGCCCGTCGGGGGTGAAACGGTGGATCAAACCGGCGTCATTGGCGCAGATCCAGTAACAGCCCTCGGCGTCCACCGCTGCGCCGTCCGGGCGGCCCAGATGATTGTGCATGTCCACGAACACGCGACGATTGGACGGCGTGCCGCTGTCGATGTCGTAGTCGAAGGCCCAGACCTGCTGCACCAGGGGGTGTGAGTCCGAGGCATACATCGTGCGGCCATCCGGGCTGAACGCCAGGCCGTTGAGGGTGATGAAACCGTTCAACTCGGCATGGGGGGCGGCGCCGGATGCGTAGCGATAGAGCGTGCCTTCGGCGGCGTTCAAGCCCATGTTCAGCACCATGCTGCCGGCCCAGAAACGGCCTTGGCGATCACAGCGGCCGTCGTTCAGGCGCATGTCGGGGCGCGGGTGCTCGACACTGGCCAAAGGCGTGGTATCGAGGCTGCCGTCATTGTGCGCAGTGAGTTGGAAAAAACCGGTCTCCATGCCCGCGACCCAATTGCCGGTATCGCGACGCGCTATGCAGGCGAGCATTTGCGGGGCCTTCCACGCGGCAACATGACCCGTGGCAGCGCTCCAGCGTTGCAGGCCGCCGTTGGGAATATCCACCCAATACAGGGCGTTTTCCTCGGGCACCCACACCGGGCATTCGCCCACGGCATTGCGCGCGTCGACAATCAATTCAGCGCTCATCGCTCAATCCCCAAACGGCCCGGCGACGCAGAACGCGCCGCCCTGATACACCTTGGCCGGGTCATCGGCGGCCACGGGCGGCTGGGTTTCAACCTGGGCGCGGAAGACTTCGGAGGTGTCCTTGGGCGCGAAACCCAAGTGCGCGGCGTAGCGGTTGTCCCACCAGGTGTCGAGGTTATCCGACATGCCATAGACCACGGTGTGGCCGACGTTGGGTGTGTACAGCGCACGTTCCAGCAGTTGAGTGAGGTCGTCGAAGCTCAACCAGGTGTGCATCATCCGGCGGTTCTGCGGTTGCGGGAACGAGGAGCCGATGCGGATGCTCACGGTCTCGATGCCGTAGCGGTCGAAATAGAAACTGGCCATGTCTTCGCCGTAGGACTTGGACAGGCCGTAGTAGCTGTCCGGACGGCGCGGGGAGTGGGCATCGAGGGGTTCGCCCTGTTTATAGAAGCCGATCACGTGGTTGGAGCTGGCGAAGATCACGCGTTTTACACCATGGCGACGGGCGGCTTCGTAGATATGGAAAATGCCGCTGATATTCGCGCCGAGGACTTCTTCGAAGGAGCGCTCCACGGAAACGCCGCCGAAATGCAGGATCGCGTCGACGCCTTCCACCAGGTGGTGCACGGCTTGTTTGTCGGCGAGGTCGCAGGGTTGGACTTCTTCGCTATCGTCGGCTGCCGGGGCCATATTGGCGATGTCGGAGAGGCGCAGCACCTGGGCGTAGGGGCGCATGCGTTCGCGCAAGACTTTGCCCAGGCCGCCGGCGGCACCGGTGAGCAGGAGGCGGTTGAATGGAGCGGGGGTGGTCGTGGTCATTGTGATTCCAATTATTGTTGTAGGTTGTCGTATGACTATGCCGAAGTATCGTTATGGATTTCCATGCTTGTCAACGCCCTTCCAGACAAATGAAGTTCAAATGTGGGAGGGGGCTTGCCCCCGATAGCGGTGTGTCAGTTGCAGATGTATGAGCAGACACTCCCCCATCGGGGGCAAGCCCCCTCCCACAGGGGAACTGTGGTGGTACCGAGACCGAGTTTTACAACAGAGAAATCGGGTAACTGATAAAGATCCGATTCTCATCAAATTCATTGTTACTAAAATCCCGGCGCATCGTCGCATTGCGCCACCGCACGTTCAGGTCCTTCAACGCACCACTCTGCACCGTATACGCCAACTCCGACTCGCGGCCCCATTCCTTGCCATCGGTAATCGCCCCGGTGTGCACATTACTGCCGCTGATATAGCGGTTCATCATGGTCAACCCCGGAATGCCCAGCACCACGAAGTTGAAGTCATGCCGCACCTGCCAGGACTTCTCCTTGGCGTTGTCATAACTGGCGTTGTAGCTGTCGTTGGCCAGAGTGCCGCCGCTGGTGCCGTTGACCCGCATCCACACGCTGTCACCGGTGAGTTTCTGCAAGCCTACGTAGAACGTGTTGCCGTTGTACTTGGCCGAGAGCAGGGCGAACAGGGTTTTGTTGTCGAGGTCGCCGGCCAGGGCGCTGCCGTCTTCCTTGCCGTTGAAGAACCCGAGGTTGGCGCCCAGGGTCCAGTCGCCTACGGGCTGGCTGTGGGTGAGGTTGAGGTATTGCTGCTGGTAGATGTCGGTCAACTCGGCGTACCACAGGCCAACCTGGGTGCGCTTGTCGTTGAAGGTGTATTCGCCGCCACCGAAGTTGAAGCGGTCCGAAGTGAACGCCGCCTTGCCGTTCATGAACATGTCTTCCATGCTCGCGTCGTTGCGGGGGCTGTTGCCACGGAACTGGCCGCCGTAGAGGGTCAGGCCGGCGATCTCGTTGGAAGTGACCTGGCCGCCACGGAAGGTCTGGGGCAGGGAGCGGCCGTCGTCGGAGCGCAGGATCGGCAGCACGGGCATCCATTCGCCGACCTTCAATTCGGTCTTCGACAGCTTGGTTTTCAATGCGACGCCCAGGCGGCCGAAATTGTCGGCGGGGTGGCCGTCGTCGTGGATCGGCAATAACTGCGTGCCACCGGTGCCTTTGCCGCCGTCGAGCTTTTGCGAGTACAAGCCCAGCACATCAAGGCCGAAACCAACGGTGCCTTGGGTGAAGCCGGACTTGGCGTCGAGAATGAAGTTCTGCGTCCACTCTTCGGCCTTGCCCTGGGGGTTGGTCGGGTTGGTGAAGTTGCGGTTGAAGTAGGCGTTGCGCAGGTTCAGCGTGGCTTTGGCATCTTCGATGAAGCCTTCGGCCTGGGCGCTGAGGGGGAGGGTGAAGGCGAGGCTGCCGAAACTGATAAAACCCAGACGTGCGCAGGAATTGCGGGCGAATTGACTCACAGTGAAGCTCCCTTTCTTTTGTTGTTTTTATTATTTGTTATACGTTGTCGTACAACATTGGCGGAGATATTTGCGGGGTTTTCGAGGGTTGTCAACAAGAAGTTATACGACGACCTGCCTGCCGGGCGCGGTCAATGTGGGAGGGGCGGTGCGACGATTCGACTTGCCCCCGATAGCGGTGTGTCAGTCAACTTATCCATCACTGACCCACTGCCATCGGGAGCAAGCTCCCTCCCACCTTTGATTGCATTTCAACGGGAGAAGTCAGTTGGTCATGACCATGGGGGGCAGCGTGCCCAACAGAGAAACCGCCGCCACTGCGGCAATCCCCAGCGCCCACTCCACCATCACACTGGCCTTCAAACTGCCCACGCGCTCATCACAGCGCTCAATCCGCAACCGGTTCAACAACGCCAGCGCCAACATTCCCAGCACCAGCATCACCTTGATCAACAGAATCAACGCAAAACCACTGAACAACGGCGTTGGCCAAAACTGCCCGGTCAGCACCCGCACGTTGATCAACCCCGTCACCAGCAACCCCGCCACCACGCCATAGCCCACCCCGCTGAATCGCCGCAGGATCGGCTCCAGCCCATGGCTTTGGGACTGGCGCAGGATCAACACCAGCAGCAACAAACCGCCGAGCCATGCGCCGACGCACAGCAGATGCACCACCTGGTTGAGGATCAGCAGTTGTCCGCTCAGCCCATCAAGCATGGCGCCATGGCCGACGGGCGCCAGCGTGGCCAGCAGCAACGTCATCACGGGCAGACGCAACGCAGGCCAGGGGTTGATCAGTACGATCACCAGCAACAGGTTCAGCGCTAGATGCCACACCCACACCTGGCCGAAAAACGTCTTGCCCAGCACCAGCTCCACCGTGGCCGGTTGCAGTGCTGCGTCCCAACTGCCGGCCATGCTGGCGGTGATCAACAGCAGCCAGCTCACGCCAGTCAGCAGGCCAACCCAGGCCAGGGCACGGGTGATGCGCAGCAGTTGCCGGTCCAGCGCCGGCTGCGTTGCCGCTCCGAGTAGCAAGGGCCTGAACACCCAGGCCCCGAACATCAACAACACCACGATGAAATGCACGAAGCGGCACAGCACCAACAGGGTTGCCATGGGTTATTGGCCGACCTTGAAGCTGTATTCACCGTTGCTCTTATGGGTGTCGACGGAGACCGCGTTCCACACCACTTTGTATGTGCCGGCGGCCAGCGGAGCAGCGGGGGTGACCACCAGGGTCTTCTTGTCGGCGTCCGGGGTTTCCAGGCCCTTGATGGCGACTTCGGTGCCGTCCTTGCTCAGGGACACTTTGGTGAAGGTGGCCTCGACGCCTTCGCTGAAACTCAGGCGCAGGTCGGCAGGGGCGGTTACGGTACTGTCGGCAGCCGGTGTAGCGCTTTTGAGGTGAGCGTGGGCGAAAGCCGCCGAAGCGCCCAGCATGGACGCGAGCAGGGCCAGGGTGGTCAGGGTCTTTTTGATCAACATTGTTCAATACCAATCAATGGGCAGGAGCGGGCAGTGTACGAAGTTTCGGTTGCGGCTGTCGCCCCGATCTAGAGCGGATGGTAGTCTTTGGGATATCTCCTTGTCAGGGAGCCCTTATGGGCAATCACAAGATCGGCATTCGTCGGGTCAACGTCGAAAAAATCCTGCTGGCGGCGGAGAAAGTCTTCGCCGAAAAAGGCTACGGCAGCACCGCCATGGCCGACATCGCTAAAGAAGCGCAACTGCCGCGCTCCAACCTGCATTACTACTTCACCACCAAGAGCGAGTTGTACAGCGCGGTGCTGTTCGACCTGCTGGAGTTGTGGAAGCAGGATGCCCTGAGTTTCGAGACCTTCGATGACCCGCGCGTGGTGCTCAGCAGCTACATCCGCGCCAAGATGCAACGCTCGCGCACGCGGCCCTATGGCTCGAAAGTCTGGGCCAATGAAATCATCCATGGCGCGCCTACCCTCGGTGAGGCGCTGGATGAAAGCCTGTACGACTGGGCCAAGATGAAAGAAGCGAAAATTCGCCAGTGGGTGGAGGACAAGCGCATTGTTGCGGTAGAGCCGTCGAGCCTGCTGTACATGATCTGGGCGTCGACCCAGCACTATGCGGACTTTGATCACCAGGTGATGATTCTGAATGATCATCAGCCGTTGTCGGACATGCAGTTTGAGCGGGCGATTCAGACGGTGACCGGGGTGATTTTGCGGGGGATTGGGTTGGAGCCCTGAGCCTTGTGGTGGGGCTTAGGGCCTCATCGGGGGCAAGCCCCCTCCCACATTGGACCGCATTTTTTCTGAAGGAATACGGTCAACTGTGGGAGGGGGCTTGCCCCCGATGGGGACCTAAAGGCCTACACAGCCTCCCGATACGGATTCCTCGGATCCTGCGTCCAATTCAAAAACGGCTTGCCCGTCTCCATCGGCACCATCTCAATACAGTCCGCTACCGGACACGTGATCTGGCAGAGATTGCACCCCACGCACTCCTCATCAATCACCTCGTATTTATGCGTGCCATCCGCCAGTTTCACGCTCTCAATCGCCTGGTGCGATGTGTCTTCACAGGCAATATGGCAACGTCCACAGCCAATACAGGCTTCCTGATCGATCTTGGCGATGACCTGGTAGTTGATGTCCAGGTACTTCCAGTCCGTGGTATTGCCCACCGCGCGCCCGGAAAACTCCTGCAAGCTCTTGTAGCCCTGACTGTCCATCCACCGCGACAGGCCATCCTTCATCTCTTCCACAATCCGAAAACCGTGCAGCATCGCCGCCGTGCATACCTGCACGGCGCCGCAACCGAGGGCGACGAACTCGGCGGCATCCCGCCAGTTGCCAATGCCGCCGATACCGCAGATGGGTAGGCCTTGGGTCTGCGGGTCGCGGGCGATTTCGGCGACCATGTTCAACGCAATCGGCTTGACCGCCGAACCGCAATAACCGCCATGGGTGCTTTGGGTGCCGACCACGGGCAGGGCGACCATGCGTTCCAGATCCACGCTGGTGATGGAGTTGATGGTGTTGATCAGCGACACCGCATCCGCACCGCCCCGGTATGCCGCGCGCGCCGCCACGCGGATGTCGGTGATATTCGGCGTGAGCTTGACGATCACCGGCAGCGAGCAATACGTCTTGCACCAGCGCGTCACCTGTTCCACATACTCCGGCACCTGGCCCACTGCCGCGCCCATGCCGCGCTCGGGCATGCCGTGGGGGCAACCGAAGTTCAGCTCGATGCCGTCGCAACCGGTGGCTTCCACCAGCGGCAGGATGTGTTTCCAGGATTCTTCCACGCACGGCACCATCAGCGAGACGATCAGCGCCCGGTCCGGCCAATCCTTTTTCACCTGGGTGATTTCCCGCAAGTTGATCTCCAGGGAACGGTCGGTGATCAGCTCGATATTGTTGATGCCCAGCACTTCCCGGTTGGCGCCGTAGTGGGCCGAGTAGCGTGACGACACGTTGACCGCCGCCGGGTCTTCACCCAGGGTTTTCCACACCACGCCGCCCCAGCCCGCTTCAAAGGCTCGCACCACGTTATAGGCCTTGTCGGTGGGTGGCGCGGAGGCCAGCCAGAACGGGTTGGGGGCTTTGATACCGGCAAAGACAATCGAGAGATCGGCCATTACGCAGCCTCCACATTCAGCATGAGTTGAGCGTGCATGGCCTCGGCGGCCAGTTTGCCGTGTTGCACGGCTTGCACGGTGAGGTCCTGGCCGAGGCTGACGCAATCGCCGCCTGCGTACACGCCAGGAATGCTGGTTTGCAGGTGCTCGTCGACAAAGATCCGCTCGCCGACACGATGCAGCTGCTGGGCCAACGGGTCGTGCAGCGCCGCGCCGTCAAAGCCCTGGCCGATGGCCTTGAAGATCGCATCGGCGGCCAGTTCAAAGGTTTCGCCGGTGGGGTGCAGGCGACCGTTTTCCATGCGCGTGCGTAGGAAGCGCATGCCGCGCACCTGGCCCTTGTCGTCCAACAGCACTTCTTCGGGCTGGGCCCAGGTCAACAGGCGTACCTGGTTGGCTTTGGCGATGTCTTGCTCATGGTGCGTGGCGCCCATGTCCGCCAGGCCGCGACGGTACACGAGGTTGACGTCGCGGGCGCCGAGGCGGGCCATTTGCACGGCCATGTCGATGGCGGTGTTACCGGCGCCCAGCACGATGCAGCGGTCGGCGAGGGGCAGTTGGGTGAGATCGTCGGCCTGGCGCAGTTCGCGGATGTAGTCGGTGGCGGCGAGCAGGCCGGGGGCGTCTTCATGGGCCAGACCCAGTTGCTTGCTGGCGGCCAGGCCGAGGCCGAGGAACACCGAATCGAATTGCTGGTGTAGGTCACTCAAGGTGAGATTGTCCCCCAGGCGTTGGCCATGTCGAATCTCGATGCCGCCAATTTGCAACAGGAAGTCGAGTTCCTTCTGGGCGAAGTCATCCACCAGTTTGTACTTGGCAATCCCGTATTCATTCAGGCCGCCGGCTTTTTCCCGGGCTTCGAAAATCACCACGTCATGCCCGTGCAACGCGC
This sequence comes from Pseudomonas nabeulensis, assembly GCF_004682045.1. Classification (GTDB taxonomy): domain Bacteria; phylum Pseudomonadota; class Gammaproteobacteria; order Pseudomonadales; family Pseudomonadaceae; genus Aquipseudomonas; species Aquipseudomonas nabeulensis. The sequence continues at coordinate 47,641 of NZ_QUZT01000020.1, read as the reverse complement.
TGCGATGGGCACACGCTAAACCGGCGGGGCCGGCGCCGACCACCGCGACGCGCTTGCCAGTGGGCGCGGCACGCTGGAAGGGGTGTTCAGTGAAGTGCGCGTTGTCCACTGCATAACGTTGCAACAGGCCGATCAGCACCGGCGCGCATTCTTCGGCGTTGTTACGCACGCACGCTTGCTGGCAGAGGATCTCGGTGGGGCACACCCGGGCGCAGCTGCCGCCGAGGATATTGGCCGAGAGGATTTTCTGCGCTGCGCCCTGGACGTTTTCGGTGTGGATATTGCGGATGAACGACGGGATGTCGATCTCGCTGGGGCACGCGTTCACACACGGCGCGTCGTAGCAGTACAGGCAGCGCGAGGCTTCCAGTTGGGCCTGACGGGCGTTGAGGGGCGGTGCCAGGTCGGTGAAATGGCTGGCGAGCGTTGGCCCGTCTTCATGGGGGTGGGGGAGGTGGGTCAGGGTCGGGATCACGGGTTTGGCCTCACGGTTTTTTTGGGATTGCCTCTAAGTGGGCATTTTTTGTTGCCTGTACTGGCCTCATCGGGGGCAAGCCCCCTCCCACACTGACCGTGTTCACAGGTTGAGATATGTGAATGCATTCAAATGTGGGAGGGGGCTCGCCCCCGATAGCGGTCTCAGCGGTTAACAGCCACTGGCTTGGAATACTCAGCCCGCCGACTCAACTGCTCAAACACCGCCGGATACGCAGGCCGCTCCACATACCGTCCAGCCCCACGCTCGGCGCGCAGGTCACCATCGGCCCAAACCAGCTTGCCCTGGCTGATGGTGTGGCTTGGCACGCCGCGTACGGTCTTGCCTTCGAAGATGTTGAAGTCGACTTGTTGATGGTGGGTCTTGGCGGAAATGGTCCGCGTGCCCTGGGGATCCCACAGCACCAAGTCAGCATCAGCGCCGACGCGAATCGCGCCTTTGCGTGGGTAGAGGTTGAAGATTTTCGCGGTGTTGGTGGAGGTCAGCGCGACGAATTCCTGCATCGACAGGCGCCCGCTGTTGACGCCTTCATCCCACAACAACGCCATGCGATCTTCGATACCGGCGGTGCCATTGGGGATCTTGCTGAAGTCGTCACGGCCGGCGGCTTTTTGCTCGGCGCAGAAGCAGCAGTGGTCGGTGGCGGTGGTGTGCAGGTTGCCCGATTGCAGGCCGTGCCACAGCGCCTCCTGATGCCCGCGTGGGCGGAACGGCGGGCTCATCACGTAGCCGGCGGCGGTTTGCCAGTCGGGGTGTTGGTAGACGCTGTCGTCCAGCAGCAAGTGGCCGGCGAGGACTTCGCCGTACACCGGCTGGCCCTTGCCACGGGCGTAGGTGATTTCATCCAGCGCTTCTTTGGTCGACACATGCACCAGGTACAGCGGCGTGCCGATGGTCTCGGCGATGCGGATCGCACGGCTGGCCGCTTCACCTTCCACCTGGGACGGCCGCGACAGCGGATGCGCCTCCGGACCGGTGATGCCCTGGGCCATCAACTTGCGTTGCAGGTGGTACACCAGTTCGCCGTTTTCCGCATGCACGGTGGGCACGGCGCCCAGTTCCAGGCAACGCTCGAAACTGGCGACCAGGGTGTCATCCGCCGCCATGATCGCGTTCTTGTAGGCCATGAAATGCTTGAAGCTGTTGATGCCGTGGTGGCTGACCAGCTCGGCCATTTCTTCGCGGACCTGCTCGCTCCACCAGGTGATTGCGACGTGAAAGCCGTAGTCGGCTGCGGACTTTTCCGCCCAGCCACGCCACTGGTGAAACGCTTCCAGCAAGGACTGCTGCGGGTTGGGAATCACAAAGTCGATGATCGACGTGGTGCCCCCCGCCAGGCCCGCCGCCGTGCCACTGAAAAAGTCTTCACTGGCCACGGTGCCCATAAAGGGCAGTTGCATATGGGTATGGGGGTCGATGCCGCCGGGCATCAAGTATTGACCGCTGCCATCGAGTATTTCAGTGCCGGCGGGAATATCCAGATTCGTACCAATAGCCCGAACTAGACCGCCTGCGCATAACACATCGGCGCGGTAACTTTCATCATGGGTAATAACGGTGGCGCCACGGATCAACAGCGACATGTCGAGTTCCTCACAGGCTTGACCGGCTTGTGCCAGTTCTAAGTGTTGTAATGCTGCTTACCGATGGTCGGTTAATTCCTGTCATCGGTGACAGGAATAGAAACTAGCCCGAGTTTTTCGATTGGGCAAGAAGATTTTTCATAAGCTTATATCTGGTTTAATTTATTGATTTATAACGATAAAAAATGAAAATCACCAAAATGTGGCGGCCATTCACCATTTTGACGCACTTGACAGGTTCGCAAATTGAGCAACATTTCTTATTGCAAATCAGACGCTTGAGACGTGCCTCTTGACGAGCGCGGTAAATAAAAATAATTGTGTTGCACCAGATTGAGTCCTGAGGGTTCGGACAACTTCCGCGTTATTTAGCCTGAGTAAGGCGGCAAGTACCGAAGGCTCAATCGGAAAGCTGAATAACATCAGCCAGTTATATAAGCGGTGCGGGTTCAAGAGCAGTGGTCGGCACGATTATTGAGTGCAGTGGCGGCTGGCCGGGCCCGTGATGTCATGTTGTTTACGAGGTACTCCGGCCATTCGGTGCACGCATCGGATGAGCAACAATAATTCGAAAAAACCGTGGAGCGGCCATGCAACAGAACAGATCGCAAGTCATAGAACGCAACGGCCTGTACGAACTCGACGCCGGCCCCGACGTCCTCGACAGCCCTCGTTACAACCACGACATGGCACCGACCAAGGTGCACGAACGAACCTGGAACAAATGGCACATCACCGCACTGTGGGTCGGCATGTCGATCTGTGTGCCCACCTATACGTTGGGCGGGGTGCTCACCGCGTACTTTGGCTTGTCGGTGGGCGAGGCGCTGATGGCGATCCTGCTGGCCAACATTGTCGTGCTGATCCCGCTGACCCTTAACGCGTTCCCAGGGACCAAATACGGCATCCCGTTTCCGGTGTTGCTGCGTTCGTCCTTTGGCATCCTCGGCTCCAACGTGCCGTGCCTGATTCGGGCGCTGGTGGCGTGTGGCTGGTTCGGTATCCAGACGATGTTCGGTGGGTTGGCGATCCACCTGTTCCTGGGCTCGATTTTCGAGGGCTGGAAGTCCCTCGGCGGCACCGGTGAAGTGATTGGCTTCATGATTTTCTGGTGCCTGAACCTGTGGGTGGTGCTGCGGGGCGCCGAGTCGATCAAGCGCCTGGAAACCTTGTCGGCACCGCTGCTGGTGGCGGTGGGGATTGGCCTGTTGGTGTGGGCGATGCCGAATGTGTCCATCAGCGAATTGATGGCGATCCCGCCCAAGCGTCCGGAAGGCGCGAGCCTCACCGGTTACTTCATGGCCGGCCTGACCGCGATGGTGGGGTTTTGGGCTACGTTATCGCTGAATATTCCGGACTTTAGCCGTTACGCCAAAAGCCAGAAGGACCAGATCCTGGGGCAGATTTTCGGCCTGCCGCTGACCATGTTCCTGTTTGCTGCGCTGGGCGTGATCATGACCGCTGCATCGGTGAAACTGGTGGGCGTGAGCGTGTCGGATCCGGTGACCTTGATCGGGCATATCCAGAGCCCAGTGTGGGTGGCCATCGCGATGCTGCTGATCATCATCGCCACCTTGTCCACCAACACGGCGGCGAACATCGTCTCGCCCACCAACGATTTCCAGAACATCGCGCCCAAGCTGATCAACCGCACCACCGCCGTGATCCTCACGGGCCTGGTGGGGTTGGCGCTGATGGCCCATGAGTTGCTGAAAAAACTTGGGTTAATCGTTTCCGATGTGAGCCTGGAGACGGTCTATTCTAACTGGCTGCTCGGGTACTCGAGCCTGCTGGGCCCCATCGCCGGGATCATGGTGGTGGACTATTTCATCACCCGCAAACAGCAACTCGACCTCGCTGGTTTGTACCGCGACGACGCATACCCGGCGTGGAACTGGAGCGGGTTTATCGCGTTTGGCGTGCCGGTGGTGCTCACGGTGCTGTCGTTGGGCAGTGACGCATTCAGCTGGTTCTACAGCTATGGCTGGTTTACCGGGTCGGCGTTGGGTGGGTTGTTGTACTACGGCCTGAATGCCAAGCGCGGCGTCAGCCCGGTGCCCGCCAAGTCCACATTGACCGAGTAAAACCATAAGAAAAGTAGCCTGAGGAGATCCCCATGAACGCTGCGCTCGACGTTCTGCAATCCACCCATCAGCACATCAACCGCGACCGCTTGTGGCAGTCCCTGATGGACCTGGCCCAGCTCGGCGCCACCCCCAAGGGCGGCGTATGTCGCCTGGCCCTCACCGACCTCGACCGCAAGGCCCGCGACCTGTTTGTACAGTGGTGCGAAGAGGCCGGCTGCACCGTGACCATCGACGGCATCGGCAATATCTTCGCCCGCCGCCCCGGCCGTAACCCTAACCTGCCGCCGGTGATGACTGGCAGCCATATCGACACCCAACCCACCGGTGGCAAGTTCGATGGCTGCTTTGGCGTGCTGGCCGGGGTGGAAGTGTTGCGTACGTTGAACGACCTGAACGTGGAAACCGAGGCCCCGCTGGAAGTGGTGGTGTGGACCAACGAAGAGGGCTCGCGTTTTCCGCCGTGCATGATGGGCTCAGGGGTATTTGCCGAGAAATTCACCTTGGCCGATACCCTGGCCAAGGTTGACGCGGATGGCATCACGGTGGGGGAGGCGTTGAACGCCATCGGGTATGCGGGAACACGTCCGGAAAGTGGGCATAAAGTCGGCGCCTATTTCGAAGCGCATATCGAACAAGGCCCGATCCTTGAGGACGAGAAAAAAACCATCGGCGTGGTCCTGGGCGCACTGGGGCAGAAGTGGTTCGACCTGAAATTGCGGGGTGTCGAAGCCCATGCGGGGCCGACGCCGATGCATCTGCGCAAGGATGCCCTGGTCGGTGCCGCCGCTGTCGTTGCTGCGGTAAACGCGGCAGCGCTCGGGCATCAGCCCCATGCGTGTGGCACGGTGGGTTGCCTGCAAGCGTATCCCGGTTCGCGCAATGTGATTCCCGGCGAAGTGCGCATGACCCTGGACTTCCGTCATCTGGAACCGGCACGGCTGGATTCGATGATTGCCCAGGTGCGCAAGGTGATCGACGAGACCTGTGGCAAACACGGTTTGAGTTTTGAGATGGAGCCCACGGCGGACTTCCCGCCGCTGTACTTCGACACAGGCTGCGTGGACGCTGTGCGTGACGCTGCAAATGGGTTGGGCCTGTCGAACATGGACATCGTCAGCGGGGCAGGTCACGACGCGATCTTCGTGGCTGAGCTGGGCCCGGCGGGGATGATTTTTGTGCCGTGTGAGGGGGGCATCAGCCATAACGAAATCGAGAATGCCGCGCCGGATGATTTGGCGGCGGGGTGTGCGGTGTTGCTCAGGGCAATGGTCGCCGCCTCCGCTGCAATCGCCAGCGGCAAACTCGCCGCCTGAAATGCGGTTAAAAAGGTGGGAGGGGGCTTGCCCCCGATTAGCGGTGTATCAGTCACATATGTATCAACTGAACCACTGCAATCGGGGGCAAGCCCCCTCCCACATTTGAACTGTGTTGTATGTTAGATCCAGATGGCATCCCATAGTGGGTAGTCGCCAATTCGCTCCACCAGGCCCGCACGCAACGGATTGGCTACTACATAGCGGGCCATTTTTACTAAGTCATCTTCCTTGCGCAGTGCCCGGTCGTGAAAGCCTTCCTGCCAAAGCCTACCCTTGCGGCCATTCGCACCATTGACGGTCCGCGTACTCTTGGATTTTACCTGGCACATCAGATCCGCCAGGGAGCCCTTTTTCAGCTCAATGATCCAGTGGATGTGGTCAGGCATGATCACCCACGCCAGCGAGTTCGCCATCCCCTGATACTGAGCTAGCCGAAATTGCCACACCACCAGCCTACCCAACTGAAAGTCGCTAAAGATTGGTATGCGTTCGTGGGTGTTGGTGGTGATGAGGTAGATGCGGTTGGTTTCGCTGAAACGTCCGATGCGCAGGCGGTGTGAAGCGGGTAAGTCTGCCATTCCGTGGCCTCTCTCAAGGTGTGATTTGAGAGGCTAGATGGCTGTGCAATAGGCTGATGGGCAGGCTTTTGGCAGGATGTGTCTGGGCGGGCGCTATCGGGAGCAAGCCCCCTCCCACAGGGGGCCTGCGGTGTTCATACAATGTGTGTCTGGCGCAGGACGAGTGTGGGAGGGGGCTTGCTCCCGATGAGGCCTGAACGGGCGCCGCAGCTATTGAACCCTAACCTCAGGGCATTCATCCATCACTCGATCCACCATCAGTTGCACCCCCTCCAGCATTCGACAAATCCCCAGCACCACACCGCGCTGCGACCCCTCGACCTCAAAGGCCAGGTGCGCCGCAATGGCATTGATGGATTCCAGATCTTGGGAGGCATTGACCAGCAGGGTTTCGGTATCGAGGTTGGAGCGAAGGGTGAAGAGCAGGTTTGAGTCTGAAGGAGGGTTAGGACTGTCTTTGATCATGATGTAGCTCCTGGAGAGTTGTAGCCACCACCAAGTTTTTCTCACGAACTGTGGGTGGCAGCTGTACGCGGAGTGAGAAAACCAAGTCCCCAGAAACTCGGCCACGCCGAAGCGTGCCCGCGCACAGCCGCCATAACAGCGAGTACACAAAAGCGCCCGTACTGTATACGGTGAGCGCTTTTGCGCCAATGGAGAGGTTCGGATTTCTCACATCCGGTCGCTGAATTGGCAGCGACCGGCAAAGACTAGTGACCGCAATTCCGACCAGCAACCCCAAAGAGTTGTAGGAAAAGACGTGCTCTGATGGCAGTCGTACAGATTGCGTCCTACGCCGTTGTGCGAACTTTCTTTTAATTATTACTTCACCCAAAAATCTGCATTTCCAATGCTAGGTTCCGCCGGGAAAACCTAATGCAAAGGAGGCATCCAATGGCAAACCCAACGCCACCACCCGGTGTGTCGCTTAACACGAATATGGCCATTGCCTTTCACAAAAAGAATGTACTGAAACCCGGCTCAGCGTTTATGTACTCTTGGTTTTATACTCAGGTCCGCAATCGTGGTCCTTGGGACTACAAGCAGATATCCAAAGAATATGAAGCCTTCGGCAACTTCCACTACGGCGCAGTAGGGATCGCTGCTGGCTTCAGTGAAGAAGTGTTGTTGCGCGCTGCCGGATTTGCACAAAGCAGGGCTGGTTCGGATGAACCCGAGTTTGGACATTGGTGGGGGAAGGCTCCCTTTGGGGATGATCCGGTCGACCAGTATTGGATCAAGGAAGGAATGAAATATGCCAGGTTCAGACACTACTAAAAAATCACTTTATTCAATAGTCACAACAATCCTGTTGACCTTGTGCCTAGCCTACATCGGCGGCACTTGGCTGCTTTCGCCGGGGCATGCGCAGTTGAGTGAGGTGGTACTTCGGGTTCCGATCAGCAGTGGCGCTTCAATTTATGGCATCAAGGATGACCGGGGTGGCGCTACGGTTCCATTCAGTTATCGGTATTACGTTTATCGGAACATAGACGCTGACAATGAAATTTTAGCTGCGCTGGAAAATACCAACCCGTTTCTGGTTACCCGCGATCCATCTGCAAAGGTGGATGTGAGTGAGCAAGGTATTACCGTCGCGGTCACGGGTGATGTTTCTGCGTATCACAGCAAAACGCTGTACCGACACGCTAATGGCAGTGATTACACCGCCGTGAGTGTTTTTCTTAATAGTCGGCCGGTGGAGTAAAACTAACGCTAACGGCTTGTTGCCCAGCGACTGACGCACCACTGTTACCGGGTGTCCGCCTCCATCAACCGCTGCTCCAACAACGCATGACTCGCCAACATGAAATCCCGCAACCGCGCCGCCAGGCTGCCCAGCGTCTGGGTGCTGTAGTGCTGGTGGTTCCAGGCCGCGTGCAGGGTGATCCCGAGAAACTCACTGGCATTTGCGTCGACGCGGACCTTCGCGTGCCAACCGGGGTAGCCCGGTGGGTCGGTGACCACGCCGACCCCTCGGCCATTGGCGGCCAGGGCCTGGATGGTCATGGCCTGGTCGCATTCTTCGATCCTGCCGTAGGCCAGCCCGGCGTGGGACATGGCCATGTCCAGTTCCTGGCGGGCGATGCTTTGGTTGCTGTGCAGCAGCAGGGGTTGGCGCACCAGTTCGTCGAGGGTCACCACGGTTTTGCGCGCCAGGGCCCAAGGGTGGTCATGGCTGACGTAGGCGCGCAGCGGCACGGCGCCCAGGCGCATATGGGCAAAGTCTTCGCTCATGTGGGTGGGCGAGATCACCATGTCGGTGCCGGAATGGAGCATTTCGTGCAACTGGACCGGGCGTGCTTCCTGGGTGAGGATCAACGGGTCGTCGGCGTCGAGGGTGGTGATAAACGGCGCGATCAGTCCGGCGATGGTGGCGGGGGTGGCCGCCAATTTGAGTTTGCGCACGCACCCCGCCGACCAGCTATGGGCGGCGGATTTAACCGAGCGCGCCGTGTCGAGCAGGTGCCGCGCCAGGCCCACCAGTTCATGGCCGGCGGGGGTGAGTTGCAGGCGGTTGCGTTGGTGGGTGAACAACTGCAGGCCCAGTTCGGATTCGAGTGTCTGCACCTGCCGGCTCAGGGCCGGTTGGGCCACATGCAACGCGGCCGCCGCCGCCGTCACGGTGCCGGCGTCCACGATGGCGAGGAAGCATTCGATTCGGCGTAGGTTCATGGGCGCACAATACCTCAGGCGTTTATTCGGCGTCAGTAGCCACGGGCCCAGTTCACTTGGCGGGCTGAGGGGGTGTCGTGGCTCAATCCCTGCAAGTTCTCCAATAGTTGCGCGGCGATCACGTCGAGCGGCGTGCGCGTGGCGACATGCGGGGTGATCCGCACCTGCGGATGCCCCCAAAACGCATGCCCGGCAGGCAAGGGTTCGACGCTGAACGTATCCAGGGTCGCCAACCCCAGTTGGCCGCTGGACAGCGCTGCCAGCAGGTCCGCCTCCACCAAATGGTCGCCACGCCCAACGTTGATCAAGTGCGCACCAACGGGCAACTGGGCAAACAGCGCGGCATCGAGCATACCGTGAGTCTGCGCAGTGAGCGGTAGCAAACACACCAGGCTGTCGCAACGCCCGAGGAATGCCGGCAGTTGTGCCGCGCCGACAAAGCCCTCGACCGCCGCCGGCAGGTCCGGCTTGGCGCTGCGACTCCAACCGACCACGCGGTAGCCCAAGGCGCTGAGCGTACGGGCGCAGTTGAGCCCCAATGCTCCCAAGCCGAGAATGCCTACCCGATGCTGCCGAGGCGGCTCAACCTCGGCCGTCGCCCATAGGCCTGCGCGTTGCGCCTCGGTATAGCGCGACATGCCGCGTTGGGCGCTGATTACCGCCCAACTGACATAGGCCGCCATGCCCTCGGCCATTTGCGGGTCGATGATGCGAAAGGCCGGCAGGTGGCGCGGCAACAGCGGGTCGTGCAGTAGATGTTCGATGCCCGCGCCGACCGATTGAATCAAGCGCAGGCGCGGCAGGCTGGCCAGCACGCCGGGTGGCGGAAACCAGCACACCGCCACGTCGATCTCGGCGGGATCACCCAGCGCCTGTGCCAAGCGCACGTCGTGGCCGGGATGGCGGGCGCGCCAGGCTTCGGCCATGGCGCTCATGTCGTCGCTGGCGCTCAGCAAGGCCACGGTCAATGGCCGGCTCACTGGCGATAATCCGGGGCGATGCGTTCGAGTTGACGCAACAAGGCGCGCCAGGCCAGTTCAATACCATCCGTGTTATCAAGCTCTCGCGTGCTGCGTTGCCGATTCGGCTCGTTGAGCTGGGCGCGGGTGCGCTCGCACACGGCACGCTCGGGCAGGATCAATGCGCCACCGGCCTGGGCCGCAATTTGCACTTCACAGGCTTTTTCCAGATAGAACAGGCGTATGAACGCTTCGGCAACGCTGCGGCCAACGGTCAGCAGGCCGTGGTTGCGCAGGATCATCACGTCATTGTCGGCCAGGTCGGCCACCAGTCGCGCTTGTTCATCCAGGTCGAGGGCCACGCCTTCATAGGTGTGATAGCCGATGCGCTTGTGGAAGGTCAGGGCGAACTGGTTGAGCGGCAGCAGCCCCTCCGGCTGGCAGGCCACCGCGCAGCCGGCGCGGGTGTGGGTGTGCAGTACGCACTGGGCGTCTTCGCGGGCGGCGTGAATGGCGCTGTGAATCACGAAACCGGCCGGGTTGACCCGCTGCGAGTGGGCGTCGACCGGTTGGCCCTGCATATCGATTTTGACCAGATTGGAGGCAGTGATTTCCTCAAACAACAGGCCGTAGGGATTGATCAGGAAGTGATGCTCGGGGCCGGGGATGCGCACGGACAGATGGGTAAAAATCAGGTCGCTCATGCGGTAGTGGGCGACCAGTCGATAACACGCGGCGAGGTCTTCGCGCAGCCGTTGTTCCAGGTGATTCATCGAGGGGGTTCCTATAGAGGGGAGGGCGCGATCCCGGAGGACCGCGCCGCGTGGTCAGCGTTGTGGGCGGGTCACGTAACCGGCCAGCAGGGCGCCGATCAGCGAGATGCTCACGATCAATGCCAACAGGCTCGCCGGCCCCCAGGACTGGTTATCGGAGAACACCAGGGTTTGCGTGGCCAGTGCCGGCATAAACCCTGCGATCACCGCCGAGAGATTGGCCGAAAGCCCCAGCCCGCTGTATTGCAGATGCGCCGGAAATAGCCGCGACAGCAGGTTGCCGATGGGCGCATAAGGAATGGTCGCCAGCCCCAGGGCGCAGACCATGCCGAGGGTGATCCACTGCGGATTGCGTGTGTCCACCAACCAGAAGATCGGGAACACCAGCACCAGCGTGACCACATAGCCCAACACCACGGTGTTGATCGCGCCGATGCGGTCGGCCAAGCGGCCAGACAACAGCAGTACCACCATCTGCGCCACGGCGCCGATGCTCAGTGCCTTGAGGATGACCGTGCTGGGCAGGCCCAGGGTCTTGGTCACGTAGCTGATCATAAAGGCGGTCATGATGAAGAAACCGGCGTTGCATTGCAGGTACGCCGCGATGCCGATCAACAGGCGTCCGGGGGCTTTTTTGAACAGCTCCAGCACGGGCAGTTTCTTGGTCTTGTCCTGTTGCGCCAACTGCTTGAACGCCGGCGTTTCCTCGACGTGCCAGCGCAGCCACAGCGCCACCGCGACCAACACGATTGAGACCAGGAACGGCAAGCGCCAGGCCCACTCAAGAAACGCATTGCCCGGCAGCGAAGCCACCAGCGCCACGCTGCCAGAGGACAGCAAGGTGCCGGTCGGCGAGCCCAATTGCACCACCGACGCATAGAACCCGCGCTCACGCGGCGGCGCGTATTCGATCGCCATCAAGGTCGCGCCGCCCCATTCGCCGCCGGCGGCGATGCCTTGCATGGCACGTAGCAAGGTCAACATGATCGGCGCGGCGATACCGGCCGTGGCATAGGTCGGCAGCAGGCCGATGGCGGTGGTCGCCAGGCCCATCATCATCACCGTGGCAACCAGCGAGACACGCCGCCCGTAGCGGTCGCCAATATGGCCGAACACCACGGCGCCCAGCGGTCTGGCCAAAAAGCCTGCGCCGAAGCTCAGGAACGCGCCGATCAAGGAGATCGCCGGCACATCCCCGGGGAAGAACAACGGCGCGAACACGATGGCGGCGACGGTGCCGAACAGGAAAAAGTCGTACCACTCCAGCGCATTGCCCAGGTAGGCGGCGAAGACAATCTTGCGGATCTCACCCACGCGCAAGTGCGGCGTGGCGGCCGGTGTTTGCAGCGCAATCGTTTCAGAAGTCATGGTCGGTTCCGAAGGTCAGAAAATACGGAAAGGGACGTTGAGGACCACGCGGGCTTCCTCGACATTGCCTTCAATCTGGGTCTTGCTGTTGGTGCGCAGCCAGTTGCTGCCCACCGCCAGGCTAGCGCCCTTGAAGCGGCTGGATTGGAAGGCGTACATGAGGTAGGCGCCGACTTCGTAGTGGCTTTCATTGTCTTGGGTGGTCGCCAGGGTGTAGGCACCGTTGGCGCCGCCCTTGTAGTCGGTGCCGTCGATGCCCCAACCGCGGATGTACCACACCAGTGAACTCAGCCCTGGCATAAAGGCCGCCCAGTCGCGGGTGTACGCCACCTGGAACGAGGTCTCGTTGGGGCCGTTGAAGTACGAGCCCATGGTGTTGGGCAGCGACATGGCGTTGGAGTCGCGCACGTAGTCGAACCATTCGTTGCCGACGATTTTCTGCAAGCCGAACTTGAGGGTGTTGGGCCCCCAGATCGGCGTGACGGTCAGGCCATAGGCTTGCTGGCTGATGTTGCCGGCCAGCTCCCGCCCCTGTGAGTCGGTGTTGTAGGCGTCGAGCCGAATGCGCGTGGTCAGGGCACCCCATTGCGCTTGCGTGGCCAGGCCCAGGTACTGGCGATCCCAGACGTCTTCCAGGCGCGAGACGTAGGCGCTGGCGCGCCAATCGTCGCCGAACTTATAGTCGCCACCGACGTAGCCGTTCCAGTCCGGCGTTACGGTGCGGGTGGCCCATTGCAAGCCCAGGTCCTCGGTGCCGGCGGCGGCCCTGGGGCTGGTGTGGTCGAAGTAGCCAGCCTTGAGGGTCAGGCCCTTGACCGAGGTGTTTTCCAGGGAGGCACCGTCAAACGAAGCGGGCAGGGCACGCAGGTCGAAGAAGCTCATCATCGGCGTCTCGACTTGCTGGCGCCCGATCTTCACTTGGGTGTCGGCCAGGCGCAGTTTGAGCGCGGCAATGCCGAGCTTGCTCCAGTCATCGACCACGCTGCCGTCCTTGTTCACCAGCAGGCGGTTACTGCCGCCGGCCGCCTTGGCGGTGCTGCGTTCCAGGGCGATGGCCGAGTACACCGAAAGGTCCATGCCTACGCCAATCGGGGTTTGGGTGAAGCCTGAGCGAAAGTCCAGCTTCAAGCCTTCGACCCACGCGGTGCGTGAGTGCGACGTTTGCGGCCCATCCGGGGTGTTATAGCGGTAGAGGCTGTTCTTGCTGGCCATTTCCTTGGAAAACCAGGTGCGGGTGTTGAGCGTCAGTGAACTGTCCTCGATGAAGCCGTGATCATCGCCCCAAGCCACCGGAATCAGGGTGGCGAACGTCAGCGCTCCGGCGATGGCGCCGGTGAGTGTGCGAATGCAATGCATGGGTTGTGCCTGTCAGAAGAGATCGGCAGATCGATAAGAATCGAGCGCTTATTGTTGTTGTTATGGTGTTTGCCAGGTGCGTCTTCACTTCACGCAGGGTTGAGCGGCTCCAACTCGCACCAGCGCGCCATGAACACCGCCAGGACCTTGGCGGCATCCACCACCGAATCAATCGACACCCACTCGTCGATCCCGTGGATATTGCCGCCGGTGGCGCCATAGCAGGTGGCCGGAATGCCGCCGTACAGGTTGAAGAAACGGGCGTCGGTGGTGCCGGTGAAAGTGAACTGCCCCGGGTTGGTGCCGATCACGTCCAGGTGCGCCGCCTGCAACGACTTGACCATGGGGGTGTTCATGTCGACTTCACAACCTTCGGCCTGGAAGCCCTGGTAGCGCACGCGGTACTGGGCGTCGCCGTGGGCCGGGTGAGCTTCGAACGCGTCCTGGATACAGGCTTCGAGTTCGCTGCGCACTTCCTCGGTGGTGCGGCCGGGGTAGAAGCCGACGCGGATATCCAGGCGGCAACGGGTGGGCACCGAGGAGGCCCATTCGCCACCTTCGATCTTGCCGAGGTTGAAGTTGATCGGCTTGTGGCTGTGGGTGTAGCAGTGATGGCGGTTGTCAGGCTCGTTCCAATGGGCCTCGCGTTGCTTGAGGGCCTCGAACAGTTTCATCGCCATGTCCACGGCGGAGAAACCTTCGCTGGCCACGGCGGCATGGGCCGGGTGGCCTTCGATTTCGACGGTCAGCCACATCACGCCCATCTGGCAACTCATTACGCCGTTGTTGGTGGGTTCGGTAATGATCGCGGCATCGGCGCTGTACCCCGCCACCAGGCAAGCCAGTGCGCCGTTGCCGGTGCATTCTTCCTCGACCACCGATTGCAGGATGACCTCGGCTGCCGGTGCGTAGCCCAGGTTTTGCAGGGCCTTGAATGCGATGAGGTAAGCGATGATGCCGGACTTCATATCGGCGCCGCCGCGACCGTACAGGCGATCACCGTCGACCCAGGCTTCGAACGGCGGGCGCGTCCACAGGCTGGCGTCACCCACCGGCACCACGTCGATGTGTCCATTGAAAATCAGCGAGCGCCCACGCGCCTGTTTGGGGCGGTGATGGCCGATCACATTGACGCGCCCGTCGTAGCTGATCAGCGACGGCGAGTAGCCAGGGTGTTCACGGATCGCGGCTTCATCGATCACCAGGTCGGTGACGTCCAGCCCCAGCGCGGCGAACTGCTCGGCCACCCAGGTTTGCGCCGAGGCTTCGTCACCCAGCAGCGAGGGTTTTTCGATCAGTTGCGACAGCCAGTCGACGGTTTGCCCACGCAGGGTTTCCACCGCCGTGATGATGTCCCGCTCCAGTGCCAATGGGGACGTGTGGGGTTGCAGCATGTGACCTCCGGGTCAATCGGGTAAAGAGTGAACCGAAGGCTAAGAGGGCGGGATGTATGTCGTCTAATACCTAATTTTTTCAGTGTCGATGCTGAAACGGCATGCTAGATGGCAGTGCGCCAGTGCCCTGTTTTTTGGCATGCTCGGAGGGGGCAGGGCTGACATCATCTTGCAGGCAACACTGTAGGAAATGTGGGAGGGGGCTTGCCCCCGATGGCGGTGTATCAGCAAAAAATTATCAGCTGACACTCCCTCATCGGGGGCAAGCCCCCTCCCACATTTGCCCGGAGTTGAATCTGAGGGCGGTGTCAAGTGCTGGGTTGCCAGCCGCCGCCCAAGGCGGTGATCAAGCCGACGCTGGCTTGCAGTTGGCGGGTCTGCACCGCCTTCAACGTCCGCTGCGCCTGTAGCGCCGCGGTCTGCGCCGTGACCACATCCAGATAACTCACCGCACCCGCCTGATAACTGTTCATCGCCAGCGCTTGGGTGTGTTGCGCCGCATCCGCTGCGGCCTGTTCATCCTGGGCTTCCTGTTGCAAATCCCGTAGTTGTCCCAGGTTGTCTTCCACCTCGCGCACGGCGTTGAGCACATGGCTGCGGTACTGCGCCGAGGCTTCTTCGAATTCGGCCTTGGCCTGGCGCTCATTGGCGCTCAGGCGCCCACCATCAAAGATCGGCAGGTTGACCAACGGCCCCAAGGCCCAGTACCGGTTGCCCGCCGAGAGCAAATTGCCGACCCCTTGAGTCTGCCCGCCAATCAACCCGGTCAAACTGAAATCCGGATACCACGCCGCCTTGGCTACACCGATATTCGCGTTGGCGGCAAACACCCGTCGTTCCGCCGCCGCGATATCCGGGCGACGTTGCAACAGGTGGCTGGGCAGTTGCGAAGGAATGCCCGGCAAGGCGATCAGTTGCGGGCTCGGTGGCAATGAAAAATCACTTGCCGCGACGCCCACCAACTCACCTATCGCATGCTCGGTAAGGTTGCGTTGGCCGCGCACTTCATCCCACTGCGCCTTGGCTTCGGCCAGTTGGTTTTGCGCACGGGTCAGGTCCAGTTCCGACGCGATCTGGCCTTCGTAGCGGCTGCGGGTCAGTTGCAGCGCCTGGCTGAAATCCTCCAGCGAACTGTTCAGAATCCGCGCCTGGGCATCCAGCCCATTGAGCTGCACGTACAAGGTCGCCAACTGGTGTTGCAGGCTTAAGCGCGCCACCGCCAAGTCATCGGCGGAGGCTTGCGCCTGTGCATCGCCAGCCGCCACTTGGTTGCGGATTTTGCCCCACAGGTCCAGGTCGTAGCTCAACGAAAACCCGGCGGTGTTGCTGTTGTAGACCGAGGGCTGCGCGGCGCCACGCAGTGGCTTTGAGTCTGACTGGCGCTGGCGCAACGGCTGCGCGCTGGCGGTGATCTGCGGGAACAACCCCGCGTGCAGTTGGCTGGCATACGCCTGGGACGCGTCGAAGTGCGCCAGCGCCGCCGCCAAATCCGGGTTGGCCTTGAGCAGTTGCTGTTGCAGCTCGCTCAGGCGCGAATCGTTGTAGAGCTTCCACCATTCGGACGCCAGTTGGTCGGACGGTTGCGCGCTGTGCCACGGGCCGTCGCTGGTCTGTTCGCGATAACCGACGGGCAGGTCAACGTGCGGCACCTGATAGGTCGGCGCCATGGAGCAACCCTGCAACGCCAGCACCATCAACGCGGCGATGGGCTTAAGCCTTGGGCGCATGCGCACCTCCCGAGGCCTCGGCCAGTTGCACCGGGTCGCCTTCGCGCAGGGCGTCCGGCGGGTTGTCGACCACGCGGTCGGCGGGTTTCAGGCCCTGGTCGATCACCAGGCGTTCACCAAGGTCCAGGCCGATATGGATGGCTTGCAGGTGCACATGATTCTGCGCGTCCAGCACCGCCACTTGGGTGCCTTGGGCGCGGAAGATCAACGCGCTGGCCGGAATGCTCACACCGTGGGTGTCCGCCGGAATCGCGAAGGTCGCTTCGGCGTAATCACCGGGCAGCAATTCGCCCTTGGGGTTGTCGGCGACGAACTGCGCCAGCAAGGTGCCGGAGCGGCGGTCGATGGCGGTGGAGTCACCGATCAGCCGCGCCTTGAAGTGTTCACCGGGATGCTCGGGCACCGTCAGTTCGGCTTCAAGGCCTGGGTGAATCACCGACGCGTAGTTCTGCGGCACCGGCACGTACAGGCGCAATTGATGGGTGTCGGCGATGTTGAACAGCTCCGGGTCGCTGTCGGTGTCGGCCTTGATCAACTGACCGATATCGGTGTTGCGTGCCGTGATGGTCCCAGCGAACGGCGCGCGAATGGTCTTGTAGCTTTCCAGTGCCGACAGCCGTGCGTAGTCCGCTGCGGCGGCCTGCGCATTGGCCTTGGCGGCCGCAGCGTTGGAGGTTTTTTCGTCGGCCTCCTGGCGCGATACGGAATGGCTGGCCAGCAGGTTTTGCCAGCGCGTGGCGGTGGTTTCGGCCAGGCGCGCATTGGCCTGTTCCTGGGCTAATCGCGCATGGGTTTGTGCCAGCTGCTGGTCCAGATCGGGGCTGTCGATCTCGGCCAATACCTGCCCGGCTTTGACCTGGGTGCCGATATCGGCTTTCCAGTCCTTCAGGTAGCCGCTGACCCGGGCGTGGATCGGCGCCTTGCTCCAGGCTTCCAGGTGCGCCGGCAAGCGCAGGGTGTCACCGGCGGCGTTCTGTTGCGGTTGGAACACCATCACTTGCGGGATGGCCGCGGTCTCCGTCCAGGCTGTGACCGATTGTTCGTGCAAGGTGCGAGCGTGCAGGCCGTTGGCGACCAACAGGGCGGCCAGGGTCAGGCCGCCGACACCCATGAGCATCAGACGCTTGCGCGAGGGTTTGTGATCAGACGACATGTGGGGTTTCTCCAGCAGCAGCGCGAGTAGGGTGACGCCCGTGGACCAGGCTGAACACCACGGGTACGAACAGCAGGGTGGCGATGGTGGCGAAGATCAAGCCACCGATCACCGCCCGGCCAAGGGGGGCGTTTTGTTCTTCGGAAAGGGCCAGCGGCAACATGCCGATGATCATCGCCAGGGCGGTCATGCACACCGGACGGAAGCGCGTGTAGCCGGCCTCCATCGCGGCCTTGAGCGCATCGCCGTGTTCGGCCAGGCGTTCACGGCAGAAGCTCACCACCAGGATCGAGTTGGCAGTGGCCACACCCATGCACAGGATGGCGCCGGTCAGCGCCGGCACCGACAGGGATGTGCCGCTGAGAAACAGCATCCACACAATCCCCGCCAGGGCCGCCGGCAGTGCGGTGATGATCACGAACGGGTCGGCCCACGACTGGAAGTTGACCACGATCAGCAGGTAGATCAGCACCACCGCGCCGAGCAAGCCGAAGCTCAAGCCGCTGAAGGCTTCATGCAGTGCGTCGATCTGCCCGTGCAGGCTGATCACCGCGCCTTTGGGGCGCATGGACGCGGTGTCATCCAGCACTTTTTGCACATCCCGCGCCACGCCGCCGAGGTCGCGGCCTTGCACGTTGGCGTACAGGTCCAGGGTCGGTTGGATGTTGTAGTGGGTCACCACTGCCGGGCTTTCCACGCGGGAGATATTCGCCACGCCTCCGAGGATTTGCGACTGCCCGTCGGCGCCGGTCACCGGCAAGGCTTCCAGCGACGGCAAGCTGTCCAGGCGGTATTGCGGCGTGGCCGCGACGATGGAGTACGACACGCCGTTGGCCGGGTTAAGCCAGAACGTGGGGGCGGTCTGCGAGCTGCCGGCCAGGGACGCGACCATGCTGTTGGTGACGTCACGCTCGGTAATGCCCAGGCCATTGGCGCGCAGGCGATCCACGTTGACTTGCAGCGACGGGTAACCGGTGGACTGTTGGATACGCAGGTCGGCAATGCCCGGCACGTGTTGCAGGCGACGTTCAAGCTCCACTGCGTAGGCGCGGTTTTCTTCATCGCTGCGCCCGGAGATTTTCACGTCCAGCGGGGCCGGGGCGCCGAAGTTGAGGATCTGGCTGCTGATGTCTGCCGGCAGGAATGCGAAGTGGCTACCGGGGAAACTTTGCGGCAGGGCTTCACGCAGTTTTTTCACGTAGTCGGCGGTGGGGGCATGGTCCTTTTTCAAGGTGATCTGGATGTCGCCATCCTGCGGGCCGATGGTGCCGCTGCTGCTGTAGGCCATGTCGATGCCGCTGAGGGGGATGCCGATGTTGTCGACGATGGTGTCGAGTTCTTCGGCGGGAATCACTTCACGAATTCGCGCTTCGATGCGGTCGAACGCCGCGGCGCTTTCCTCGATGCGCGTGCCCAGCGGCAGGCGCACATGCAGGGCCAGGGCACCGGCGTCGGTGGCCGGGAAGAAGTCCTGGCCCAGGCTTGGCAGCAACAGGAACGAGGCGAGTACACAGGCGAGGAAACCGAGGATAAAGCGCTTGCGATTGCCCAGCGCCAACGTCAGCAGGCCGTGGTAGGTGTCGCGGATATTCGAGAAGTGGCGCTCGAAACCCTGCTGGAAATTCAGCACCCCTTGCAGCAGGGCATTGCGCGGTTTGCTGTGCTGTTCGCCCTCGTGGTGGTTGATGAATGCATCTTCCGGGTGATGCCCCGCGCCTTGCTCTGGCGTGTGCGGCTTGAGCAGGAACATCGCCAGGGTCGGCACCAGGGTCCGCGAGAGGATGAACGAGCTGGCCATGGCAAAGATCACCGCCAGGGCCATCGGCCGGAACAGGTAACCGGCGATGCCTTGCAGCAAAAACATCGGCACGAACACGATGCAGATACACAGCAGCGACACGAATGCCGGGCCGACGATCTGCGCGGCGCCGTCGAGGATCGCGGTCTTCACCGACTTGCCTTGTTCCAAATGCCAGTTGATGTTTTCGATGGTCACCGTGGCGTCGTCCACCAGGATGCCGACCGCCAAGGCCAGCCCGCCGAGTGTCATCACGTTGAGGGTTTGCCCACTGACGGCCAGCAGCGCAATCGCCGAGAGAACCGCGAGGGGAATCGAGGCGGCGATGATGATCGTGGAGCGCCAGCTGCCGAGGAACAGCAGGATCATGGCACTGGTCAGCAGGGCGGCGATGATGCCTTCCTGGGCCACGCTGCCCACCGACTGTTTAACGAAGACCGAAGCGTCACCGAGCAACGACGTTTTCAGCGACGGCGGCAACGTTTCGTTGATGCGCGGCAGCATCTGGCGGATACCGTCGATGATCGACAGGGTGGAGATGCTGCCGTTTTTCAACGCGGGCATCAGTACGGCGCGATGGCCGTCGACGCGCACGATGTTGGTTTGCGGTGGCGAGCCGTCACGTACGTGGGCCACTTGGCCGATGGTGATCAGCGCGCCGTCGACGGTCTTGATCGGCAGGTCGTTGAGTTCATCAATCGCCTTGGGGCTGTTGTTGAGCAGGATCGTGTATTCGTTGGGGCCGAGCTTGGCGGTGCCCACGGGAATGATCTGGTTTTGCAGGGCGAGCGCGTTGCCCACGTCCTGTGCCGACAGGCCTTTGGCGGCCAGCGCCTGTGGGTCGAGATCGAGGGTGATCTGGCGTTGTTTGCCGCCCATGGGCGTCGGCATCGCCAGGCCGGGCAGGGCGCTTAGCGGCAAGCGGATATTGTTCTGTACCAGGTCGCGGATCTTGGCTTCCGAAAGGCTCGGGCTGGAGAACGCCATCTGCAAAATCGGCACCGTGGAGGCGCTGTAGTTGAGGATCAGCGGCGGCGTGATGCCCGGGGGCATTTGCTTGAGTACGGTTTGTGAAACGGCCGTCACTTGGGCGTTGGCGGTGCGGATATCCACGCCGGGCTGGAAGAAGATCTTGACGATGCCCATGCCGGGCAGCGATTGCGATTCGATGTGTTCGATGTCGTTGACGGTGGTGCTCAAGGAGCGTTCATAGGTGTAGATCACCCGACCGGCCATGGCGTCCGGCGACAGGCCGTTGTACTGCCAGACCACGGCGACCACGGGGATGCCGATATCGGGGAACACATCCGTGGGGGTTCGCAGGGCCGCCATCGGCCCGATGATGCAGATGAATATGGCCAACACGATAAACGTGTACGGCTTTTGCAGTGCGGTCTTTACCAGCCCGAGCATGCGTGAACCTCCAGGGGAGCAGGATTGCAAACCCCGGCAGTCTTGCCCGACCCACCTAACACGCACCTTTCAGCCAGGTGAAGGAAGATTTAGGTTAGGGCTGAAGATCGTTTCATATGCATTCATTTGTTCTCGGCAGGTTGGCCGCGCAAGCTTGTAAGCCATCGGACACATCGTCTTTTTGGAGCCCTGCGCCATGTCACTTAAACCGCTTAAACCTTTGTTGTTGATTCCCGCCCTCGGTGCTGTTTTGTTGTTGTCGGCGTGCGCCGGCCCTATCCCCAAGGCGGACCCGAGCGAAGCGTGGATTGGTCTCAAAGAAGAGGCGCCCAACGATTTGATGGCCGAGCGTATCGACGGTAAACGGGTGGATGATGGACGTTTCTTTGAAGTGACACCCGGCGATCACCGCCTGGACGTGACGTTGTTTGAAGAAGAGCCAGGCGACGACAACCAGCAGGACTGCCAGGGCCGGGTCGAGTACAAGCACTTCAAGGCGGGTGAGCATTACACCCTGGTGGAATCCAGCCTGGGCACCACCGTGCGCGCATCCCTCAAGGATGGTCACGGCAAGGAAGTCGCGGCGACCCAGGACTTTAATTGTATGCCTGGCTAGGCGTGGTGCACCGCCGCCTTGTGAGGCTTGGCGGGTTTGACGACGTGGGGGTGATGATGCCGGCGCGTGATGCGCAACACCCCCCACAACATGGCGCCGGCTACCGCCAGCCAACCGCAGATCAACAGGAAAATCGTTGTAGCAAGGCTCATTTGGGCCTCCTTTCGCCCCGCAGGGGGCACACACAGTCTTCTCAATGGACAGTCTAGCTACCTGGCGGTTGCTTGCTATTGACCAATGGTCGTGTCCGTCCAACTTCTTTGCTCTATGTCGCGTGTTTAACCCAGGCTTTGGGCTATACCCGCGTGGCAGAGCGTCCTATTATCAGGGCCCTTACCGGCAGTTGATCAAGAGAGTAGAAAATTGCGGTTACGGTCGAACCTTAAAACATCCGTGTTGCTGGCCTGTGCCCTGGGGCTCGTGGCCTGTTCTGCCACCCCATCGAAACTGGCGGGCCTGCCGGAGCGCGTTGAACTCAATGGCGTACCGACGTTTCGCAGCGAGGCTTATCAGAGCGGTCCTACAGCTTTAGCCAGCATGCTGTCGCAACAAGGCATTGTCATGACACCGGGCTTGCTGGATAAACCTTTGCATTTGCCGGGTGGCGAAGCGGACCTTGAGCGCAATATGCAAATGCTGGCGCGTGAGTACGGGCTGATGGTGTACCCAGTGGAGGCCAAATTGACGGCGGTACTGGCGCAGGTAGCGGCGGGGTATCCGGTGATGGCGCGGATTGGCGGCGGGCTATGGTCCGATGCCAGCTACGTGGTTGTGGTGGGGTTCAATCAACAAAAAAGCACGGTGTTGCTGCGTTCGGGCATGAACCGACGTTTGTTGATGAGCTTCAGCGATTTTGAATCGAAATGGAAAAGCGCCGGGAGCTGGGCAATCCTCACTCAACGCCCGGGCCAGTTGCCGGCGAATGTGGACGCACAGCGTTGGCGAGATGCCGCGAACGCGACGGCCCAGGCCGGGCAGGAGCGGGCGGCGGCGCAGGCGCTCAAGGTGTTGGCCGAACGCAAATAAACCATCATGTCGAGGTCAGTGTGGGAGGGGGCTTGCCCCCGATGGCGGTGTTTCAGTCATATATGTATCAACTGACCCACTGTCATCGGGGGCAAGCCCCCTCCCACATTTCAGCATTCCAGATTGAAGTTGGGGTGTGGCTTAGCGGCGCACTTCTGCCGCATTCGGGCGATTTTTCAGGTTTTTATCGGCCTTGTAGCGCAACGCCACATCCGGCACCGAGCCGCTCTTGCCGGTCTCAACCCAATTACGAATCCGCCCCGCATCCGCAAAATGCGTGAACTTGCCAAACGCATCCAAAATCACCAACGACACCGGGCGATTCCCCATGCTGGTCACCAGAACCAGGCAATGCCCGGCCTGATTGGTAAAGCCCGTCTTGGTCAGCTTGATATCCCAGTTGGCGCGGTTGATCAGGTGGTCGGTGTTGGAGAAGCCCAGCGTGTAATTGGGCTTGCGGAACGAAACGGTCTTTTCCTTGGTGGTGCTTAACTGGCTGAGCATCGGGTAATGACGCGCGGCGGCCAGCAGCTTGCTCAGGTCGCGGGCGGTGGACACGTTGTGGATCGACAGGCCGGTAGGCTCGACGTAGTGGGTGCTGGTCATGCCCAGCGCCTTGGCCTTGGCGTTCATCGCCGCGATAAACGCCGGGTAACCGCCTGGGTAGTGGTGGGCCAGGCTGGCGGCGGCACGGTTTTCCGAGGACATCAGGGCGATCAGCAGCATCTCTTTGCGCGGCATTTCGCTGCCGATTTTCACGCGGGAGAACACGCCTTTCATCTCCGGCGTGTCCTTGATATTGATATCGATGTATTCATCCATGTTCTGCTTGGCTTCGAGTACCACCAGGCCCGTCATCAATTTGCTCACCGAGGCAATGGGCACCACCACGTCGGGGTTGCTGGAATAGATGACCTTGTTGGTCTGCAGGTCCACCAACATGGCGCTGCCGGAAGCGATTTGCAGCTTGGAGGTGTCACGCGGGGCCTGGGTGGTCTCGGCGGCGTGCGCGAAGGTGCCTGTAAATGCAAAAAATAGGCTGACGAGGGAGAGACGAATTTTCACGCGGATGAACTCGCTAAAAAGTAAGGAAATACCGTTCGGGAACGGGTTTTTGATAAATGCCGTTACATTTTAGGAGTATGGATCAGAAACTGTCGAATGTTCTTCTAGAACCAGACGAAAGTGCTTAAAAACCAAGGAAAAAATCGATTTATGACGCGCAATAAAAAGCCCTGCGATAAGGCAGGGCTTTTTCAGCACGGCTGGTTATTAGTCGTGCAGGGTTTCTGCGGCGTACAACGTGTTCTCCAGCAGGCAGGCACGGGTCATAGGGCCAACGCCACCCGGTACGGGGGTGATCCACCCAGCGCGGGGCAGGGCGGTTTCGTATACCACGTCGCCCACCAGCTTGCCGTCTTCCTGACGGTTGATGCCCACGTCGATGACGATCGCGCCTTCCTTGATCCACTCACCTTTGACCAGTCCCGGCTTACCGGCGGCAACGACTACCAGGTCGGCACGGCCCACATGGCCGGCGAGGTCCTTGGTAAAACGGTGGGTGACGGTCACGGTGCAGCCGGCCAGCAGTAGTTCCATGGCCATCGGGCGACCAACGATGTTGGAAGCGCCGACAACCACGGCATCGAGGCCGTACAGGTCGACACCGGTGCTTTCCAGCAAGGTCATGATGCCTTTTGGCGTGCACGGACGCAGCAGCGGGATACGCTGGGCCAGGCGACCGACGTTATAAGGGTGGAAACCGTCGACGTCTTTGTCCGGACGGATGCGCTCCAGCAACTTGGACGCGTCCAGGTGCTCGGGCAGCGGCAGTTGCAGCAGGATGCCGTCGATGGCCGGATCGTCGTTGAGGTCGTCGATCAGGTCGGCAAGCGCCTGTTGAGTGGTCTGCGCAGGCAGGTCGTAAGCCTTGGAGATAAAGCCGACCTCTTCACAGTCTTTACGCTTGTGCGAGACATAAACCTGAGAGGCAGGATCGCTGCCGACCAGGATCACCGCGAGGCCAGGCGTGCGCAGGCCCTGCTGGCTGCGCTCGGTGACTCGTTTGGCGATCTGCTGGCGCAGGCTGGCGGCGATTGCTTTGCCGTCGATAAGTTGTGCAGTCATTACGCGTGATTAACCATCGAGAGGGGGAAGAAAAGTGCGCGCATTCTCGCATGCCATGGCGTGAGGGCAAAGGCGCTTGGTCTGCAAATTGCCCTAACCCCTTAAATAAAATGAATTTTTTTCAAAAAAGATTTGACGGGTTTCGAGGCCCTCTATACTATTCGTCGCACTTGTCGGGCACAGCCTAGCACTGGTTAAGAAGGTCGAGCAGAATAGATGGTTGTTCTGCAAGGCTGGAAGCACTTAGTTTGTAATCCTAATAGAGTACAGATTAATAAGGCGCCCGTAGCTCAGCTGGATAGAGCATCCGCCTTCTAAGCGGATGGTCGCAGGTTCGAGTCCTGCCGGGTGCGCCATTTAGGCAGCTTTGGCACAAGTAGCGCTATATGGTGGGCGTAGCTCAGTTGGTAGAGCACGGGATTGTGACTCCCGTTGTCGAGGGTTCGATCCCCTTCGTCCACCCCATATTTTGAAAGGGCGCCAGATTAAACGTCTGGCGCCCTTGCTTTAAGAGCTTCAAGCGCGGATGTGGTGGAATTGGTAGACACACTGGATTTAGGTTCCAGCGCCGCGAGGCGTAAGAGTTCGAGTCTCTTCATCCGCACCAATTTCAAGGCGTCGCCCTGCCGTCAGGTAAGGTGAGGTTCAACAAAGAAGATGTTTGAGTTCTTTGTTAATGCAATATGGTGGGCGTAGCTCAGTTGGTAGAGCACGGGATTGTGACTCCCGTTGTCGAGGGTTCGATCCCCTTCGTCCACCCCATATTTCGAAAGGCGCCAGATTTAACAGTCTGGCGCCTTTTTTGGTTTTGGCGGTTCGTTTCATCGTATTTGTGTGTCTCGATGATGCTGTGCTGCCTGCTTGCCCTGTTTGCGGGGGTGGGCCGTCAGGGAGATGGATGACGACCTCTTCTATATATAGAAGGGCGGCGCAGAGCCCTGGCGTGATCGGATGAATTTGTCACCGGGGCGAGGCTAAGCAATGCCTTCGTACCGATAAATTGCCGGCTGTTTTCGGGCGTATTTGCAGTAGGGTGACTTCTTGAGTTTGACCCACTAGAATGCATGCCCTTGATTGGGGTCGGAAATGGCCGGCTAACGTCTGTGCAACGAGGAATATCCATGCAAGTTTCTGTTGAAAATACTACTGCTATCGAACGCCGCCTGAGCATCACCGTGCCGGCTGAGCGTATCGAGACTGCGGTCAACAAGCGTCTGCAGCAGACTGCCCAGAAAGCCAAGATCGCTGGTTTCCGTCCAGGCAAAGTGCCAATGAGCGAAATCAAGCGCCGTTTTGGTGCTGATGCGCGCCAGGAAGCTGTAGGTGACGTGATCCAGGCTTCTTTCTACGAAGCGGTTGTTGAGCACAAGCTGAATCCAGCAGGTTCGCCGTCGATCGAGCCTAAGTCCCTGGAAGCGGGCAAGGACCTGGAATACGTTGCTACCTTCGAAGTATTCCCAGAGTTTACCGTTGCCGGTTTCGATTCCATCGCCGTAGAGCGCCTGAGCGCTGAAGTGGCTGATTCGGATCTGGACAACATGCTGGAAATCCTGCGCAAGCAGAACACCCGTTTTGAAGCGGTTGATCGTGCTGCCCAGAACGAAGACCAGCTGAACATCGATTTCGTTGGCAAGGTTGACGGCGAAGTCTTCGCTGGCGGCTCCGCCAAGGGCACTCAGCTGGTACTGGGTTCCAACCGCATGATCCCGGGTTTCGAAGACGGTCTGGTTGGCGCCAAAGCCGGCGAAGAGCGCGTTCTGAACCTGACTTTCCCTGCTGACTACCAGAACCTGGACCTGGCTGGCAAAGCCGCCGAGTTCACCGTGACCGTCAACAGCGTTTCCGAGCCTAAACTGCCAGAGCTGAACGAAGAGTTCTTCGCTCAATTCGGTATCAAGGAAACCGGCATCGAAGGCTTCCGCACCGAAGTTCGCAAGAACATGGAGCGCGAGCTGCGCCAGGCCATCAAGTCCAAGGTCAAGAACCAGGTGATGGACGGCCTGCTGGCTGCCAACCCGATCGAAGTGCCTAAGGCCCTGCTGTCCAACGAAGTGGATCGCCTGCGCGTTCAAGCGGTTCAGCAGTTTGGTGGCAACATCAAACCTGACCAACTGCCGGCCGAGCTGTTCGAAGAGCAAGCCAAGCGCCGCGTCGTGCTGGGCCTGATCGTGGCCGAAGTGGTCAAGCAGTTCGACCTCAAGCCTGACGAAGACCGTGTACGCGAAATGATCCAGGAAATGGCTTCGGCCTACCAGGAGCCTGAGCAAGTCGTGGCTTGGTACTACAAGAACGACCAGCAACTGAACGAAGTGCGTTCGGTTGTGCTGGAAGAACAAGTTGTGGATACTGTTCTGCAGAAGGCTAAGGTGACCGATAAAGCGGTCTCTTACGAAGAAGCAGTCAAGCCGGCGGAAGCAGCACAAGCCGACTGATTGTCCAACTCGTTGGAAATACAACCATAAGCCAGCCTCGCGCTGGCTTATGCGTTTTCAAGACAAGACTATTTGGGAGTAACTGCAGAGCATGTTCCGTAATTCCTATATTCAGCAGAACTCTGATATCCAGGCCGCTGGCGGCTTGGTCCCGATGGTTGTCGAGCAGTCCGCTCGTGGCGAACGCGCCTACGACATCTACTCGCGCCTGCTCAAGGAGCGAGTGATCTTTCTGGTGGGCCCTGTAGAGGACTACATGGCCAACCTGATCTGTGCGCAACTGCTGTTCCTTGAAGCGGAAAACCCGGACAAGGACATCCATCTCTACATCAACTCCCCAGGCGGTTCGGTGACGGCGGGCATGTCGATCTACGACACCATGCAGTTCATCAAGCCGAACGTATCGACTACTTGCATTGGCCAAGCCTGCAGCATGGGTGCATTCCTGCTGACCGCCGGTGCCGAGGGCAAGCGTTTCTGCCTGCCGAACTCCCGCGTAATGATTCACCAGCCACTGGGCGGCTTCCAGGGCCAGGCGTCGGACATCGAAATCCACGCCAAGGAAATCCTGTTTATCCGTGAGCGCCTCAACTCGCTGATGGCCAAGCACAGCGGGCGTACCCTGGAAGAAATCGAGCGCGATACCAACCGCGACAACTTCATGAGCGCCGAAGCCGCACAGGCATATGGTCTGATCGATAAAGTGATCGACCGTCGCCCCGCTTAATATAAGCCGCTCAAAATAGGGCGGGTCGGCGTGTCCGACCACTTGCGGGCTTGAAAAAGCCCGCATAAGCCTTCATCTTGTGTTGCAAGCCTATCGGATTTGGATCGAACGAATGACTGACACCCGCAACGGCGAGGACAACGGCAAGCTGCTCTATTGCTCCTTCTGTGGCAAAAGCCAGCATGAAGTGCGCAAATTGATTGCCGGCCCCTCGGTCTTTATCTGCGACGAGTGCGTCGACCTGTGCAATGACATCATCCGTGAGGAGGTGCAGGAAGCCCAGGCCGAGAGCAGCGCGCATAAATTGCCTTCGCCTAAAGAAATCAGCGGCATCCTTGACCAGTACGTCATCGGTCAAGAGCGTGCAAAGAAGGTTCTGGCCGTAGCGGTGTACAACCACTACAAGCGTCTGAACCAGCGTGACAAGAAAGGTGACGAAGTTGAACTCGGCAAGAGCAACATCTTGCTGATCGGTCCTACAGGCTCGGGTAAAACCTTGCTTGCAGAAACCCTCGCTCGCCTGCTGAACGTTCCGTTCACCATCGCCGACGCCACCACCCTCACCGAGGCGGGTTATGTGGGCGAAGACGTCGAGAACATCATTCAGAAACTGCTGCAGAAGTGCGACTACGACGTAGAGAAGGCCCAGATGGGTATCGTCTACATCGACGAAATCGACAAGATTTCGCGCAAGTCCGACAACCCGTCGATCACCCGGGACGTTTCCGGTGAAGGCGTGCAGCAAGCCCTGTTGAAACTGATCGAAGGTACGGTTGCTTCCGTGCCGCCACAAGGGGGTCGCAAGCATCCGCAGCAGGAATTCCTGCAGGTTGATACGCGTAACATCCTGTTTATCTGTGGCGGTGCGTTCTCCGGCCTGGAGAAGGTTATCCAGCAGCGTTCCACGCGCGGCGGCATTGGTTTCAGTGCGGAAGTGCGCAGCAAGGAAGAAGGCAAGAAGGTCGGTGAGTCCCTGCGTGAAGTCGAGCCTGACGATTTGGTCAAGTTCGGTCTGATCCCGGAATTCGTGGGTCGTCTGCCAGTCCTCGCGACATTGGACGAGTTGGATGAGGCGGCTCTGATTCAGATCCTCACCGAGCCGAAAAACGCATTGACCAAGCAATACGGCAAGCTGTTCGAGATGGAAGGTGTGGACCTCGAGTTCCGTACCGACGCACTCAAGGCCGTGGCCAAGCGGGCGTTGGAGCGCAAGACCGGTGCACGTGGTCTGCGTTCTATCCTCGAAGGCGTATTGCTCGACACCATGTACGAAATCCCCTCGCAGTCCGAGGTGAGTAAAGTGGTGATCGACGAAAGCGTTATTGAAGGTAAGTCCAAGCCACTGTTTATCTACGAAAACAGTGAGCCGACTGCCAAGGCTGCGCCAGACGCGTAAGCGTTTCGCAGTGTCGGTACAAACAAGGGGCCTTTCGGGGCCCCTTTGTTTTTGCGGCGTTTTTTGCCGCAAGACGTTTCCTGCGTTTAACTGCTGGCAATAAGCTTGTTTTTTTTGCATGCAGCCCCCATCTTGGTTTCAAGCTTATTTTTCATCTGTCATAGAGGCGAAATCATGAAGACCACCATTGAATTGCCTCTCCTGCCGTTGCGTGATGTCGTCGTCTATCCGCACATGGTTATCCCGCTGTTCGTGGGGCGCGAGAAGTCTATCGAAGCCCTCGAGGCTGCGATGGCGGGCGACAAGCAGATCCTGCTGTTGGCCCAGAAGAATCCAGCTGACGATGATCCAGGCGAAGATGCCCTGTATCGCGTCGGCACCATTGCGACCGTCCTGCAATTGCTCAAGCTGCCCGACGGAACCGTCAAGGTGTTGGTAGAAGGTGAGCAGCGCGGCGCGGTTGAGCGCTTTATGGAGGTGGACGGCCACCTGCGCGCCGAAGTGGCGCTGATCGACGAAGTCGAAGCCCCTGAGCGTGAATCCGAAGTCTTTGTACGCAGCCTGCTCTCGCAGTTCGAGCAGTATGTGCAGTTGGGCAAGAAAGTCCCGGCTGAAGTCCTGTCGTCCCTCAACAGCATCGATGAGCCAAGCCGCCTGGTGGATACCATGGCCGCACACATGGCGCTGAAGATCGAGCAGAAGCAGGACATCCTCGAAATCATTGACCTGTCGGCCCGTGTTGAGCACGTGCTGGCGCTGCTGGATGCCGAAATCGACCTGTTGCAGGTCGAGAAGCGCATCCGTGGTCGTGTAAAGAAACAAATGGAGCGCAGCCAGCGCGAGTACTACCTGAATGAGCAGATGAAGGCCATTCAGAAAGAACTCGGCGACAGCGAGGAAGGCCACAACGAAATCGAAGAGCTGAAAAAGCGCATCGATGCCGCGGGCCTGCCAAAAGACGCCATGACCAAGGCCACGGCCGAGCTGAACAAGCTCAAGCAAATGTCGCCGATGTCGGCCGAAGCCACCGTGGTTCGCTCCTACATCGATTGGTTGGTGCAGGTGCCGTGGAAGGCCCAGACCAAAGTCCGCCTGGACCTGGCTCGCGCCGAAGATATCCTCGACGCCGACCACTATGGCCTCGAAGAAGTCAAAGAACGCATCCTCGAATACCTCGCCGTGCAGAAGCGCGTGAAGAAGATTCGCGGTCCGGTGCTGTGCTTGGTTGGCCCGCCGGGTGTGGGTAAAACCTCCCTGGCCGAGTCGATTGCAAGCGCCACCAACCGTAAATTCGTGCGCATGGCCCTCGGTGGTGTGCGTGATGAAGCGGAAATTCGTGGTCATCGCCGGACTTATATCGGTTCGATGCCAGGAAGATTGATTCAAAAGATGACAAAGGTTGGCGTGCGCAACCCACTGTTCCTGCTCGATGAAATCGACAAAATGGGCAGCGACATGCGCGGCGATCCGGCATCGGCTTTGCTGGAAGTGCTCGACCCTGAGCAAAACCATAATTTCAACGACCATTACCTGGAAGTCGACTATGACTTGTCCGACGTAATGTTCCTGTGCACCTCCAACTCCATGAACATCCCGCCAGCCTTGCTGGACCGGATGGAGGTGATTCGTCTGCCGGGTTACACCGAAGACGAGAAGATCAACATCGCGGTCAAGTACCTCGCGCCCAAGCAGACTGCGGCCAACGGCTTGAAGAAAGGCGAGATCGAGTTCGAGGTCGAGGCGATCCGCGACATCGTGCGTTACTACACCCGCGAGGCCGGTGTACGGGGCCTGGAACGCCAGATCGCGAAGATTTGCCGTAAGGCAGTCAAGGAGCACGCACTGGAAAAACGCTTCTCGGTGAAGGTGACTGCCGACTCCCTCGAGCACTTCCTGGGTGTGCGTAAATTCCGCTACGGCCTGGCAGAACAACAGGATCAGGTCGGGCAGGTGACTGGCCTCGCGTGGACCCAGGTAGGTGGTGAATTGCTGACCATCGAAGCGGCAGTGATCCCGGGTAAAGGCCAGTTGATCAAGACCGGCTCCCTTGGTGACGTGATGGTCGAATCCATCACTGCCGCGCAGACCGTGGTGCGCAGCCGCGCCAAGAGCCTGGGGATTCCCCTGGACTTCCACGAGAAGCACGACACTCACATCCACATGCCGGAAGGGGCGACCCCGAAAGACGGCCCTAGCGCTGGCGTAGGCATGTGCACGGCCCTGGTGTCGGCATTGACCGGGATTCCGGTACGAGCCGATGTAGCCATGACCGGCGAAATCACCCTGCGTGGCCAGGTATTGGCCATTGGTGGTCTGAAAGAGAAATTGCTTGCCGCTCACCGCGGTGGTATCAAGACCGTGATCATTCCTGAAGAGAATGTTCGCGACTTGAAGGAAATTCCTGACAACATTAAGCAGGATCTGCAGATTAAACCGGTTAAATGGATTGACGAGGTCCTGCAAATTGCGCTGCAATACGCGCCGGAGCCCTTGCCGGATGTGGCTCCGGAGATAGTTGCAAAGGACGAAAAACGCGAGTCTGATTCCAAGGAAAGAATTAGCACGCATTAATGCGATTAAGCCTGGGGGCTTCCTTGACAGCTTTTTAGAGCCCTTGTTATAAAGCGGCTCTTAAGTGTCTGTAGGCCATTCAGCACTGGTTTTTGCTGTTTACCAAAAAACTTAGAATCATACTCAATAGATATATAAGGGGACTTAGAGTGAACAAGTCGGAACTGATTGATGCTATCGCTGCATCCGCTGATATCCCGAAAGCTGCTGCTGGCCGTGCGCTGGATGCAGTAATCGAATCCGTCACTGGCGCTCTGAAGGCCGGCGACTCCGTGGTACTGGTAGGCTTCGGTACTTTCTCTGTGACTGACCGCCCAGCTCGCACTGGCCGTAACCCACAGACTGGCGCAGCCCTGAAAATCGCTGCTGCCAAGAAACCAGGTTTCAAAGCCGGTAAAGCCCTGAAAGAAGCCGTTAACTAAGCTTCGATCAAGCCTTGACCTACCCGGGTCGAACGCAGGTTCGACCTGGCAGCGGAGCGGCAGAAGACCCACGTACGCATCGGGTCGCAAAGCCGGGGGGAGAACCAAAGCCCCCGTCCGCTCCGCCAGTTGCGAGAAGGCGCATCCTTGGATGCGCCTTTCTTATATCCGTACTCTACCCACGCTCCACGGTTGTCTATTTTTGAAGTTCAACCGTTTCTGGGGGACGCATGCTGCAAAATATCAGGGACAATTCACAAGGCTGGATTGCCAAGACCATCATCGGGATCATCGTCGCATTGATGGCGTTCACCGGTATCGAAGCTATTTTCCAGGCTTCGGGTAACAACAAGCAGGACGTGGCCAAGGTCAACGGTGAAGAGATCACCCAGACCGAGCTGAGCCAGGCCGTCGACATGCAACGTCGCCAGCTGATGCAACAGCTGGGCAAGGATTTCGATGCTTCCCTGCTGGACGAAAAACTGCTGCGCGAAGCGGCCCTCAAGGGCCTGATCGATCGCAAGCTGCTGCTGCAAGGTGCCGCTGATTCCAAGTTTGGCTTCTCGGAAGCTTCGTTGGACCAAGTGATCCTGCAGACGCCGGAATTCCAGGTGGACGGCAAGTTCAACGCCGACCGCTTTGACCAGGTGATCCGTCAACTGGGCTACAGCCGTATGCAGTTCCGTCAGATGATGACCCAGGAAATGCTGATCGGCCAGGTTCGCGCAGGTATCGCCGGCAGTGGTTTTGTCACCGACGCCCAGGTACTGGCATTCGCCCGTCTGGAAAAGCAGACCCGCGACTTCGCTACCGTCAACATCAAGGCTGACGCTGCTGCGGTGAAAATCACCGACGACGAGGTCAAGGCCTACTACGACCAGCACGCCAAAGAGTTCATGACCCCGGACCAAGTCGTTATCGACTATCTGGAGTTGAAGAAGTCTTCGTTCTTTGACCAGGTCAGCGTCAAGGACGATGAGCTGCAGGCTGCCTATCAGAAAGAAATCGCCAACCTCGCCGAACAGCGTCGTGCGGCCCACATTCTGATTGAAGTCAACGACAAG
This sequence comes from Pseudomonas nabeulensis, assembly GCF_004682045.1. Lineage (GTDB taxonomy): Bacteria > Pseudomonadota > Gammaproteobacteria > Pseudomonadales > Pseudomonadaceae > Aquipseudomonas > Aquipseudomonas nabeulensis. The sequence goes on along the minus strand of NZ_QUZT01000020.1, from coordinate 14,583 downwards.
GTCACCGACGCCCAGGCCAAGGCCAAGATCGAAGAGATCCAGGCACGTCTGGCCAAGGGTGAGAAATTCGAAGCCTTGGCCAAGGAGTTCTCCCAGGATCCCGGTTCGGCCAACAGCGGTGGCGATTTGGGCTTTGCAGGCCCAGGCGTCTACGATCCGGACTTCGAGACCGCCTTGTACGCCTTGAACAAGGACCAGGTTTCCGCGCCGGTGCGCAGCGCCTTCGGTTGGCACCTGATCAAGCTGTTGGGCGTTGAAGCACCGCAGGTGCCGACGTTTGCCAGCCTGAAGGACAAGCTGACCCGCGAGCTCAAGACTCAACAAGTCGAGCAGCGTTATGTCGAAGCGACCAAGCAATTGGAAGATGCGGCATTCGAAGCCTCCGACCTGGCTCAGCCAGCGTCCGACCTGAAATTGACCGTTCACACCTCCGCGCCGTTTGGCCGTGAAGGTGGTGAAGGTGTTGCGGCCAACCGTGCTGTGGTCACCGCAGCGTTCAGCCCGGAAGTCCTGGATGAGGGTGCCAACAGCTCCGCTATCGAGCTGGACCCGGAAACCATCATCGTGCTGCGCGCCAAAGAGCACTTGAAGCCTACCCAGCTGCCGCTGGAAAGCGTGGCTGCGGCGATCCGCACCCAGATGACCAAGGAGCGCGCCAGCGCGGCTGCCAAGGCTCATGCTGACGAGTTGATCGCCAGCCTGCGCGATGGCAAGACTCCGCTGAACCAGCCGGTAGACGGCCAGGCGTGGAAGGTTACCGAGGCGGCTACCCGTAGCCAGGAAGGGATCGACCCGGCCGTGCTGCAAGCCCTGTTCCGCATGCCCAAGCCTGCGGCCAAGGACAAGCCGACCTTCACCACCGTGACCCTGCGTGACGGTAGCCTGGTGATCGTGCGCTTGAACGGCGTCAATGAAGCGGTTGCTCCAACGGACGAAGAGAAAGCGCAAATCCGTCGCTTCCTCGCCTCCCGTGTGGGCCAGCAGGACTTCGCGGCGTACCGCAAGCAGTTGGAAGAAAAGGCTGACATCAAGAAGTTCTGATGTCGCTTTGAATAAAAAGCCCCCGGCCTGAACAGCCCGGGGGCTTTTTTATGGGCGCTTGCTCAGGGCCAACACCATCAGCAGAACCACTGCCCAAGGGAACGCGATCACGCCCCATCTCTGCAGTAGCAAGCCACCCGCCAAGCCACCGCCGGCGATACCCAGGTTCCACACCGTGACGAGCATCGACTGTGCTGCGTCCGCTGAATCTCCCGCCGCCTTGGCGAGCGCGGTTTGCAGTAAGGCAGGCAGGCCGCCGAAGGCCAATCCCCACACCGCTACGGCAATGTAGATCGCCCAGGGTGAATGGAGCCAGAACGCCAGCGCCAGGGCCACCAGGCCAAACAACACGCAACTGATCAGCACCAGTGTGCGCAACCAACGGTCGATCAACAGTCCCACTAGCCAGATACTGATTAGCGCCGCCAGGCCAAATACCAGCAGTACCCGGTCGATCTCGGCGTCGATCCCCGCCGGCACCAGCAGTGGCGCGACATAGGTGTACAGAATGTTGTGCGCCAACACGTAGGTAAAAGTCACCCACAGCACCGGACGAATGCCTGGCAAGGTCAGCACCTGGCGCAGGCCCAGGCGTTTCTCTGAGGACTGGCCGGCAAAGTCCGGTAGTTGCCAGCGTGCCCAGATCAGCAGTATCAGGGTCAGAGCGGTCATGATGCCGAAGCTCAGGCGCCAGCCTACCGCGGTGCCGAGAAAGGTCCCCGCAGGTACGCCCAGTGACAGTGCCAACGGTGCGCCCAGCATCGCCACGGCAATCGCACGGCCTTGCAGGTGCGGTGCCACCATCCGGCTGGCATATCCAGCCAGCAGCGCCCAGAGCAGTCCGGCGAATACCCCAGCGAAGAAGCGCGCCGCCAAGGTCAAACCGTAGTGGCTGGAGAGGGCGGTCACACTGTTGACCAAGGCAAAGCCACCAATGGCGATTAGCAGCAACGGGCGTCGGCGCCAGCCACGGGTCAGCAACGTCAGCGGAATCGCCGCCAGCAATGAGCCCAGGGCATAGAGGGTAACCAGTTGGCCGACCAGTGCGGGCGACACATCCAAGCCTTCGCCCATCTGTGGTAGCAACCCGGCGGGCATGGCTTCGGTGAGGATGGTGATAAAGCCGGCGCAGGCCAGTGCAAGCAAGCCGCCCAGCGGCAATCTATCCGGGGACTCGATAACCAGTGACGTCATAACGCTATATCCAGGGAAAGGGAAAGGGAAAGGCGTCAGGGTAGGGGGCTGTGGTCAACGGAAAAACAGGCTAAGGTTCCGAACTTATCGGACGCCGACGTCCGTAATAGTGGAGCAGATGATGGACAGTCTGGGCAGTCTCTCAGTATTTGTGCAGGTCGCGGAGACCCGCAGCTTCACGGCTGCCGGCCGGGTGCTGGGGGTGTCGTCATCTGCTGTAGGAAAAAGCATTGCGCGCCTGGAAGAGCGCCTGGGGGTACGCCTGTTTCACCGCAGCACGCGCAGCATCACCCTGACCGGGGAGGGCGCGTTGTTCCTTGAGCGTTCGCGGCGCATCCTCGCCGAGGTCGAGGCCGCCGAGCGCGAGTTGACCGAGGCCGGCGCTACGCCTCGGGGCAAGTTGCGCATCAGCGTGCCGCAAGTGCGTGGCTTGCTGATGCCGGTGCTCAGTGACTTTATGCGTGCCTATCCTGAGATCGAACTGGATGTGGACTTTTCCGACCGCATGGTGGATGTGATCGAGGAGGGTTTCGACGCGGTGATTCGCACCGGCAAGCCAGAGGATTCGCGTCTGATGGCTCGTCACCTAGGGCATTACCAACTGGTGCTGGTGGGCACGCCGGCCTACTTTAGGCAGCACGGCACCCCACAACAACCCCTGCACTTGAACGACCATGCTTGCCTGCGTCACAAATTTTGCGCGACCGGCAAGCTGGAACCCTGGCCATTGCGTCTGGCACCTGGCGCCCCGGAACCGGTGTTGCGCACGCCGTTGGTCAGCACCACCATCGAATCCCTCAACCATGTGGTGCATGAAGACTTGGGCATTGCCTGCCTGCCGGATTACATGGTCAACCAGGCCGTGGGAGAGGGGCGCCTTCAACGGGTACTGGACGATTACCTGGAGCACCGGGGGAGTTTCTGGATGTTGTGGCCATCAAGTCGCCATGCTTCGGTCAAATTGCGTGTGTTTATTGATCATATGTGTGCCGGGCTTTTTCCCACGGCCACCAACGATTAAACCTGTGACGTTTTACCGACAGGAATGCGCGCGCCAAGGCCTCGTTCTGTTGCACAATACCGCCCGGACCGTTTTCCTCAGGATTTTCAATGTTGACATCATTCCACTTGCGCAGCCTCGGGCTGGCGCTGGTGCTGGCGGGCGCTGCGGGCTGCTCGTCACCCAAGACCGCTATTTATGAACATGAGAATTTCGACGACTCCGGTACGTTTTCGCGGGATTACCCGGTCAGTGATGTTGCCGCCTGTGAAGCGGCGCGTCGTGCGCTGTTGAGCCAGGGCTACATCATCACCAGCAGCGACCCGAAACTGGTGGTGGGGAACAAGAGTTTCCAGCAGACCGGCGAGACCCACATGCAGATCAGCTTCAACGTGGTGTGTGCCGATGATGGCAAAGGCACCAACCACTCCACGATGTTCGCCAACGCCTTGCAGGATCGCTATGCGTTGAAGAAGGTCAATAACTCCGCGAGCCTCGGGGTGGGCGTGTTGGGCTCGGTGTCGATGCCGATTGGCTCCACCGATGATTCGATGGTGAAGGTGGCGAGTGAAACGGTGTCGGCGCCGAAGTTCTACGAGCGTTACTTTGCGCTGGTGGACGTGTTCCTGCCGCAGGAAGTGAAGCAGGCCGAGCATATTCCGGAGAAGCCGAAGGCTGACCTGGGCGTGCCGGAGCCGAAAGTTGTGCCTGCCGCCGAGAAGGTCGAGGCACCGAAGGAAGAGCCCGCCGTGTCCGAGCCGGTCGCGCCACCTGCCGAACCGGCGCCGATTGCGCCACAGGAAGCACCGGCTGCTGCGCCCGCGACGAGCAACCCGGACCTGCCGGCGCCGACCGAAGCGATTCCGCCACTGCCGACGCCTTCGCAGTAACTCAGACGGCCCTGTGCCTAACTCAAGAAGCGGGTGCGCCACCAATCCCCTGTGGGAGGGGGCTTGCCCCCGATGCCGGTGTGTCAGCCAACACAAGTGCAAACTGACCCACCGCCATCGGGGGCAAGTCGAATCGTCGCACCGCCCCTCCCACATTTGGATGTATGCCAAGCCCGGAAACTGACTGAACCCCAATCCCCTGTGGGAGCGGGCTTGCCCGCGAAGGCGGTGTGTCAGTCGACACAAGTGCTGGCTGACCCACCGCCATCGGGGGCAAGCCCCCTCCCACAGTTGACTGCACTCCGCCCGGTCCAGATGCTAAATTGCCACAACGCTGCTACGTTTAATCCTGAAGTGCAGGAACGTCATGGCGCAGACATTTTTTCGTCACAACGGCACTTTAGGCTGGTGATGCAGGTCACTTACCTGCAAGCGTATTCAACTCAACAAGGAGTCCACGATGGACGATTACCAGGAAGAACTGCTCGAGTACCACGCGATTGAGTCGGACCCGCTGGAGCCAGCAGACGACGCAACAGAGCTGTAAGACCGACTTCAGGCGGAATGCCGCTGACTGCGGCGAAATTCCCCTGGGGTCTGGTTGTTCCACCGCCTGAACGCCCGTTGAAACGCCTGGGCTGAGGCAAAACCGAGCAAGTAGGCGATCTCGCCGAACGCCAGTTCCGTATCGCGAATGTAGGTCATGGCCAGGTCGCGGCGGGTGTCGTTGAGAATCGCGCGGAACTGAGTGCCCTCATCGGCCAGTTTGCGGCGCAGTGTCCAGGTTGGCAGCTTCAAGCGTGCCGCCACTTCTTCCAGGTCGGGTTCCCGGCCGCCATTGAGCATCGGCCCGAGCAAACGGGTGATGCGCTCGCGCAGGCTGCGGGTGCGGGTCAACTGCTCCAACTCTCTCTCACACAGTTGTAACAACAGGTTCCAGGTACTGGGGCAGTGCTGTGGGTTGCGCAGGGCCAGGGCGTGCTGGTTCAAGCGCAACTGGTTGGACTCGGCGCCAAACAGGATCTGGCCATTCCCCAATACGCTGTACTGCTCGCTATAGTCCGGCGCTTCGAACTCGATCTCGATGCGGTGCGCCTGCACGGTTTGCTGCGCCACAGCCGACAACTGGGCCAGCCAGCCGGAGATGATCGAGTCCACCACAAAGCGGTTGTAGGCGTTGTAGGGGCTGATGGAGTAGAAGCGCAGCCAGGCACCGTCCGCATCCTCGTAAAAGCTCGATTGCCCACGATAGTTGGAACCGTACAACGCCTCAAAGCGCGTGAGTACGCGGGCGGCTTCGCGCACATTGGGCGCTTGCGCTGCTGTGACGCCCGCAAGGCCCGCCTGGCTCAAGCGGCTGAGCTGGCCCATGCGCAAGCCAAGGCCGGGGTCGCCGGTGAGTTGAATGGCGGCATGGCCCAGGCGCATGTAGCGCGGGATCGACAGGCGTGCACCGGCTTCGGCCAGCCGAGCGGGGTCGAGGCCGTATTGCAGCAGCAGCGGTTGTGGATCCAGGCCAAGACTGTGAATAGCATCGGCCAAGGTGTGCACGAAGCCCACCGACAGATCCCCCAGCCGCACCGGTTTCACAGCCAGACATTCAACAAGCGTGCGCCACGGGCTTCGCCATCGGCGTTGATCTGCCCATTGTTGCTGAGAAAACTGTGGCCGGCGGTGCCCAGGTCCCAGAATTGCCCGCGTAGGAACACGCTCATGCCTGCCGTGGCCTGGCTGATGGGTTGTTGGCTGATCAGGGTCAGCCGGCGCCAGGCTTCGCCTTCGCTGAGTTCTTCGGGCTTGAGGCTGATTTCCGGCGGTGTGGACACGCTTTTAAAGCCGCGCCAAGGACGGTCCCAGGTATCGCGACCGAGTACGAAGGCCGGCACTGCAATCAGTTGCGCGCCGTGTTCATTGAGTTTGCGGTAATTGTCCGGGTACCAGCTGTCGCTGCCCACCAGAATGCCCAGGCGACCGGCCGGCGTATCGACCACGTTCACGATGTTTTCATCGCCGGGTTCAACAAAACCCCGTTCATCGTAGATCGGATAGAACTGGCGCTGCGGCTGGCCAACGGGGGCGCCGTCTGTACCAAACACCACGCTGGCGTTGAATAAGGGGCCATGGCCGATGTGCAGTTGGCCTTGGTCCACGCTCGGATTGGGCAGGGCGATGGTGCCGGCCACCAGGGTGACGCCAAATTCCTTGGCCAGGCCGCCAAACAGTAGTTGGTAGTCGCGGGCCATGCTGGAGGCCTTCATGCGCAGATAGGCGTCCTCGGTGCGGTTCTCGCCGGTGGCACCGATCCAGGCGCGGGCAAACAGCCATGGGTTGCTGATCGACAACCAGTTCATCGCATCTTTGGCATGCAGGGCCTGATACACCTCGTTTTTTTCGCCGGTGAGCATCAGCCACGTACCAATATGTTCCGGCAGTACCACGATGGTCTTGTCATTGATCAGCCCCTGGTCCCGGGCCTTTTGCAAATAAGCGGCGAGCTTGAGGTGCAGGCGCTCCAGGCTCTGATAGTCGGCCGGGAACAGCTCGGGCTGAATGCCCAAAAGATTCCCGCGATCGGCCGGCAGGCCTTCATTCACGGCGAGGGTGATACGCAGGTCCGACAGGTAATGCGCCACGGGGCGCTCCTGGGTCCAGACCAGATACGCGGTGATGGCGGCAACCAGGGCCAGGGAGACGGTAAAAGCTAGAAGTTTACGCATGGGGCAACAGACAACAGACCGGGTGTTGGGTTCGCTGACAGGGTAGGGCCCATGCACCGGCTTGCCAAGGGGCGCTGTGCATTTGGATCAATAAGTTGTCAGTTATGGTCATTGAGCCGACATCCATCGCCTCTTAGTCTGTGGGACATAAACCGATGGCACGCCGTTCGAGCGCGCCACGTCCCGTGATGATCCGTTGTGGAGCTTGACCATGACCGCTGCTGCCTACCCGCACCTGCTGGCCCCGTTGGACCTGGGTTTTACCACGTTGCGCAATCGCACCCTGATGGGCTCGATGCACACCGGCCTGGAAGAAAAACCCGGCGGCTTTGAGCGTATGGCGGCGTACTTCGCCGAACGTGCCCGTGGCGGCGTGGGCTTGATGGTCACCGGCGGCATCGGCCCGAATGATGAAGGCGGCGTCTATGCGGGTGCAGCCAAGCTGACCACCGATGAAGAGGCGCAAAAGCACAAGATCGTCACGAAGGCCGTGCACGAGGCGGGCGGCAAGATTTGCATGCAGATTCTCCATGCCGGCCGTTATGCCTACAGTCCCAAGCAGGTCGCACCGAGCGCGATCCAGGCGCCGATCAACCCGTTCAAGCCCAAGGAACTGGATGAGGACGGCATCGAGAAGCAGATTCAGGACTTCGTCACCTGCTCGCTGCTGGCCCAGGTCGCCGAATATGATGGCGTGGAAATCATGGGGTCCGAAGGTTATTTCATTAACCAGTTTCTCGCGGCGCACACCAACCATCGCACCGACCGCTGGGGCGGCAGCTATGAAAACCGTATGCGTCTGGCCGTGGAAATTGTGCGCCGTGTACGGGAAGCCGTAGGCCCGAATTTCATCATCATCTTCCGTCTGTCGATGCTCGACCTGGTCGAGGGCGGCAGCACGTGGGAAGAAATCGTGCAGTTGGCCAAGGCCATCGAACAGGCCGGCGCGACGATTATCAACACCGGCATCGGCTGGCACGAAGCACGTATCCCGACCATTGCCACCAAAGTGCCGCGTGGCGCGTTCAGCAAAGTCACCGCGAAGCTGCGTGGCGCGGTGCAGATTCCGCTGATCACCACCAACCGCATCAACACCCCGGAAATCGCCGAGCAGATCCTCGCCGAAGGCGATGCGGATATGGTCTCGATGGCACGGCCGTTCCTTGCCGACCCTGAGTTCGTCAACAAGGCGGCTGCTGGGCGCGCCGATGAGATCAACACCTGCATCGGCTGCAACCAGGCGTGCCTGGACCACACCTTTGGCGGCAAGCTGACCACCTGTCTGGTTAACCCTCGGGCCTGCTACGAAACCGAATTGAATTATCTGCCGGTGAAGCAGATCAAGAAAATCGCCGTCGTCGGCGCCGGTCCTGCGGGCCTCGCCGCCGCCACTGTCGCGGCTGAACGGGGCCATCAAGTGACCCTGTTCGATTCGGCCAGCGAAATTGGCGGCCAGTTCAATATCGCCAAGCGCGTGCCGGGCAAGGAAGAGTTTTTCGAAACCCTGCGCTACTTCAAGCGCAAATTGCAGACCACCCATGTGGAGCTGTGCCTCAACACTCGCGTGGATGTTGAGCAATTGAAGGCGGGCGGTTACGACGAGATCATCCTGGCCACCGGCATTGCGCCGCGCACACCGGCGATCCCAGGGATCGAGAACGCCAAGGTGCTGAGTTACCTCGACGTGATCCTGGCGCGCAAACCGGTGGGCAAGCGCGTGGCAGTGATTGGTGCCGGTGGCATTGGTTTCGACGTGTCGGAGTTCCTGGTGCATGCCGGTACGTCCACCAGCCTCGACCGCGAGGCGTTCTGGAAGGAGTGGGGCATCGACACCCAACTGCAAGCCCGTGGCGGTGTGGCCGGCATCCAGGCCCAGGTCCACGCCCCGGCGCGTGAAGTGTTCCTGCTGCAACGCAAGGCGTCCAAGGTCGGCGACGGCCTGGGCAAGACCACCGGCTGGATCCACCGTACGGGTTTGAAGAACAAGCAGGTGCAGATGCTCAACAGCGTCGAATACCTGAAGATCGATGACGACGGCCTGCATATCCGCATCGGCGCCGAGGGCGAGCCCAAAGTGCTGGCGGTGGATAACATCGTGATCTGCGCCGGGCAGGACCCGTTGCGCGAGTTGCAGGATGGCCTGGTCGCCGCCGGCCAGAACGTGCACCTGATCGGCGGCGCCGATGTGGCGGCCGAGCTGGACGCCAAGCGCGCCATCAACCAGGGCTCGCGACTGGCCGCCGAGCTGTAAGGCGACATAGACTACGGGCCCTTTGCACGCAGAGATGCACCCCCGATGGGCCCTTTCGATTGGCTTCCCCATGCACCGCTTGAACCCTTGCTGCTGGATTGGCTGCAAGGTGTCGAGCTGGCGGTGCTGCGCCTGGACCGCATCGACCCGCTGATCAGCGGCAACAAGTGGTTCAAGCTCACCGGGCACCTGGCCCAGGCGCAAAACGCCAGCGGCATCATCAGCCTGGGCGGTGCCTATTCCAATCATCTGCATGCGTTGGCGGCGGCGGGGAAACGCTTTGGTTTCCCCACCGTCGGCCTGTTACGCGGGCACCCTCAAGAGAACGCCACTGTCCATGACCTGCAAGCCTTCGGCATGCAGCTGCATTGGTTGGGGTATGGCGGCTATCGCGCACGGCATGCGGCGGATTTTTGGTTGCCCTGGCGCGAGCGCTATCCAGGCTTCCACCCTGTACCCGAAGGGGGCGGTGGGCTTGCCGGTGCGCTTGGTTGTGGCGTGCTGGTGGAGCAGGTTCGCGCGCAGTTGCACACCCTGGGCTGGGACGATTACGACGCGTGGTGGTTGGCGGCGGGGACGGGGACCACGTTGGCGGGGTTGGTGCTGGCAGAGGCGGGCGCGCATCCGGTGTACGGCGCCATGGCGGTGCCGGATGATCATGGCGTGGCGCAGAACGTGAGTGCGCTGGTGCAGGCGGGATACGAACTGTTGGACGCCAGCCGAGGCGGATTCGCCAAGGTCGATCCACCGCTTCTCGACTTTATTGAAACCACGCAAAAAGCCTGCGGTTTACCGCTGGAGCCGCTCTACACCGGCAAGGCGTTGTTGGCGTTGAAGCAGCAGATCGAGGCCGGGCGTTTTCCTCCCGGCACTCGCCTGGTTTTCATGCATACCGGCGGTCTGCAAGGCCGCCGAGGTTTCAAGGATTAGCGCGCTTACCCGGCATCATCCGCAGCGCGGTGTTATCCCGCATCACGTAGTGGTGAAAGATCCCCGCCAGCGCATGCAGCCCGATCAACCAATAACCGATCTGGCCGAACAGCACATGCCAGCCTTCAATCTCCTTGGCCAGTGCCTTGTTCTCGGCGATCAGTGGCGGCAACTCCATGCCATAGAACATCACCGAATGCCCCTCGGCGCTAACGATCAGCCAACCGGCAATCGGCATACCGATCATCAAGGCATACAGGGCGAAGTGCATCAGCGTCGCCAACAGGCTTTGCCATTGTGGCGGTGCAGGCACGATCTTCGGCGCCACCCCGAGGCTGCGGGCGAACAGACGCAGCCACACCAGCACAAACACGGTGAGGCCAAACATAAAGTGCATTTCGACGATCAACGTGCGTGCACCACTGCCCTTGGGGAACTGCCCGCGCAATTCGATGCAGGCGTAGACCACCGCCAGCAGCACCACCATCAGCCAGTGCAATGCAATCGACATGGTGCTGTAACGCGTATCGGAGTTTTTCCACGGCATCGCTTTGTTCCTCACTCATCAGGGCGTACCTGTGGCGAGGGAGCTTGCTCCCGTAGGACTGCGAAGCAGTCCCCTGTTCAGGGTCGCTTCGCGCCCCAACGGGAGCAAGCTCCCTCGCCACAGAAACAGTTTTTCACGGAACAGCATTGCGTTCTTCGACGACGCAGTCCTTTAACTGTATGCCGGTTTCGAGTGCTTTGCCTGGCGCAATGCCCTTGTCTTGACCTCTATCAGTAACTCTGCGGCATTTCCCCACGGGCCAGGCGCTGGTTGATATCGGCTATCACGGCCGGCAGCTCGTTGATCGTGTCGATCAGGTAATGCGGGCGCGAGTCCTTGAACATCGCCTCGATGCACGCGCGCTCGCAGGCCAACGTGGCGCTGTCCAGCGCGCAGAATTGCTCATAGGTCAGGCCCAGGGCATTCCCGGAGCAGGTCAGCGCCACCGTCCACATGCCCGCACGACGGCCTTCGAGGATGCCCGGCACGGTGTCGTCGACCTTGACGCAGGCCGCCACATCACTGATGCCCAGCGCAATCACGTTGGCCAGGGCCTGGGCCGGCCACGGGCGGCCGTTGGGTACTTCGTCGGTGGCGACCACGTGGTCGGCGACATAGCCATTGGTGGCGGCCAGGGCAACCACCTTGTCCATCACCTGCTTGGGGTAGCCGGAGCAGGAACCGATCTTGATGCCTTGCTTGCGCAGGCGCGCGATGGTGTCGAGGGCGCCGGGGATCAGCGCCGAATGCTCGGCAATCTTTTCGATCTGCAGCGGCATGAAGCGCTGATAGATGGCGGTCACGTCATCATCGGTGGGCGCGCGGCCAAAAGCCTTGCGATAACGCTCGGCCACTTGCGGCTGATCGCAGAGGGTGCGGATATGGTCCCACTTGCCCATGCCCATCGGGCCACGGGCTTCTTCGATGGAAACGTCCACGCCGAACTCGGCAAAGGCCTCGACAAAAATCTGCGTGGGCGCGAACGAGCCGAAGTCGACCACGGTGCCGGCCCAGTCGAGGATCACGGCTTGCAGGGTGTTGGGGTTTTGGTAGCTCATGCTTGCGATCCAATCGATGAAAGAGTGATGCCCATGGCGTGCAGTACGTCGGCGATGGCGCTGACGGCGGCGTGCATGTCCGGGGTGTCGACATGGCCGATGCAGCCCACGCGGAAGGTGTCCACCTGGGTCAGCTTGCCGGGATAGAGGATGAACCCCTTGGCCTTGACCCGCTCGTAGAAGTCCTTGAACTGATAGCGCGGGTCTTGCGGGGCGTGGAACGTGACGATGATCGGCGCCTGGATCGCTGCGGGCAGAAAGCTGCGCAGTCCCAGTTCGGCCATTCCGTCCAGTAGCACCTGGCAGTTACGCGCATAACGCTGATGGCGGGCTGGCAGGCCACCTGCTTCGGCGTATTGCAGCAGGGCTTCATGCAACGCCGCGACCACGTGGGTGGGCGGGGTGAAGCGCCACTGGCCGGTCTTGGCCATATAGGCGTGCTGGTCGAACAGGTCTAGCGCCAGGGAGTGGCAGTTGCCCTGGGCGGCGGCCAGCGCTTGTTTATTGGCGAAGACAAAACCCATGCCGGGTACGCCCTCCAGGCACTTGCCGGAGGCGGCGATCAGCGCGTCGAACGGCACCGCGCGGGCATCGATTGGCAGGGCACCGAAGGAACTCATGGCGTCGATGATCAAGCGCTTGCCATGCTGCTTCACGACCTGGGCGATCTCAGGCAGCGGATTGAGGATGCCGGTGCTGGTTTCGCAGTGGATCAACGCAACATGGGTAATTGCGGTGTCGGCGTGCAGCAGGCGGTCGACGTCAGCGGCGGTGGTGGGTTGGTCTTCGGCGGTTTCAAAGGTGCTGAAATCACGGCCCAGCACTTCACAGATCTTGGCCAGACGCTTGCCGTAGGCGCCGTTGATCAGCACCAGCACTTTGCCCGTGCGCGGCACCAGGGTGCCGATGGCCGATTCGACGGCGAAAGTGCCGCTGCCTTGCAAGGGCACGCAGTGGTGGCTGTCGGCACCGTCGATGATCGCCAGCAATTGCTCGCAGACACTGGCGGTGAGTTGGTTGAAACCCTCGTCCCATGAGCCCCAGTCCACCTGCATCGCCTGGCGGGTGCGGGCGGCGGTGGTCAAGGGGCCGGGAGTGAGCAGGATGGGCGCAGCGGTGGTCATCTCAAATCCTCGCAAAGCTTGGGCTGAATCTACGGCGCCTAAATTGCAGTTTGGCTTGTTATCAATCAAATTGTTTGTTGTTATGCGAGCTATCAGTGAGGCCGATAGCTATGAACCTGTTTCAATTGCGTGCATTCGATGCCGTGGCCCGTGAGGGCAGTTTTACCGGGGCCGCTAAGCGGCTGTTTATCAGCCAGCCGGCGGTGACCGGGCATATCAAGGCGCTGGAGGAGTACTACCAGATTCCCTTGCTGCGCCGTACGGCGCGACGGGTGGAGGTGACCGAGGAGGGCGCACGGCTGGCGGCGATTACGCGGTCGATCTTTGGGTTGGTGGACGAGGCACAGGCGCTGCTGGAGGCCAACCGTCAGTTGCTCACCGGGCGCCTGGAGGTGGCCGCCGATGGTCCGCACTTGGTAATGCCTTTGATCGCCAGCCTGCGAGCGCGTTACCCAGGCATTACCGTCAACCTGCGTTTGGGCAATGCTCAAGAAACCTTGGCGGCGCTGTTGTCCGAGCATGCAGACGTGGCGGTGCTCACCGAGGTGGAGCCGCGCAATGGCCTGCATTTGCAGCCCTTGGGCGAGTCACGGATATGCGCCTTGGTGCCGGCCCAGCATCCGTGGGCAACGCAGTCGGAGGGTATCCAGTTGGAGCAACTCAATGAGGTGATCATGGTGCTGCGCGAGCCCACGTCCACTACTCGTCGCACCTTTGATGAGGCCTGCCTGGCCGCCGACGTACAGCCCAAGGTGCTTCTGGAGCTGGACAGCCGTGAGGCCGTCACCGAAGCCGTCGCCGCCGAATTGGGCATTGGCGTGGTGTCGTCCATGGAGGTCAGCCCGGACCCTCGGGTGCGGGCGATTCCGTTGCAAGGCGACGGGTTGGTCAATCATCACCTGCTCGGCTGCATGGAGCGACGCCGCTCATTGCGCCTGATCCAGGCGTTTTTCGAGTTGGCGCCCTGACCGTTTTTTGGTGGAACGTTGCGTTTGCGCGCTATAAACTCTGCCCCCAAAGCGCCGGCCAGTAGACGTTTGGGCGCGATGGACAGAAGAGAGTGAGTCATGGGCGCACAGTGGAAAGTCAAACATAAAGAAGCGGCAGCCAATGCCAAGGGCAAGATCTTCGGCAAGCTGGTGAAAGAAATCACCATCGCCGCCCGCAATGGCGCCGACACCTCCACCAACGCCCACCTGCGTCTGGTGGTGGAGCAGGCCAAAAAGGCCTCGATGCCCAAGGAAACCCTGGACCGCGCCATCAAGAAAGGCGCCGGCCTGCTGGGCGAAACCGTGCAGTACCACCGCGTAACCTACGAAGGGTTCGCGCCGCACCAGGTGCCGCTGATCGTCGAGTGCGTAACCGACAATATCAACCGTACCGTGGCGGAAATCCGCGTGGCGTTCCGCAAGGGCCAACTGGGGGCTTCCGGCTCCGTGGCCTGGGACTTCAACCACGTCGGCCTGATCGAAGCCTCGCCGGACACCCCGGACGCTGATCCGGAAATGGCCGCTATCGAAGCCGGTGCGCAGGATTTTGAAGACGGTGAAGAAGAGGGCAGCACCCTGTTCATCACCGAGACCACCGACCTGGATGCCGTGCAGAAAGCCTTGCCGGAGCAGGGTTTCACCGTGTTGTCGGCCAAGCTGGGCTACACCCCGAAAAACCCGGTCAGGGGGTTGACCGATGAGCAGATGGCTGAAGTCGAGGCATTCCTGGAAGGCCTGGACAACCATGATGACGTGCAGGATATGTTTGTCGGCCTGGCTGGCTGATTATCCAACTGGATAAATGCAGTCCAAATGTGGGAGGGGGCTTGCCCCAATACCAG
>NZ_QUZT01000019.1 GCF_004682045.1 Pseudomonas nabeulensis | reverse complement strand
CGGTGTTGCTCCGCGCTGGTGGCGAAGCCGCCCTAAACCCTGGTGCCGCGGTGCTTCGGACAGACCGCGGTGGATGGATTTGGGGCGGCTTCGCCCCCCAGCGCGGGACAAGCCCGCTCACTACAAAAATGTGCTTGCCCCTGATTCCACATTTTTTGTCTCAGTTCTTTTTCAGTCATTTGTTGCAAAGATCTACAATCCCGCCGCTTTTACCGCTAGTCTGCGGACATCTGTAATGCCGACAACAGCCTTCTACAAGAGCCCGGCGATGACTGATCTGTCCCGAATCCAAGGGCCTGCCAGCGCGGTAATCCCGACCCTGGAAGGTCGCTTCTACAGACCACCGCTGCCTGACGGCTATGTGTTGCGACCGCGGCTGTGCCAACGGCTGAGTGCCGGGTTGGACGGGCGATTGTTGTTGGTCAGCGCACCGGCAGGGTTTGGCAAGAGTTCGTTGGCGGTGGAGTTCTGCCAGGACCTGCCGGCGCATTGGCAAAGCCTTTGGCTGGGCCTGAGTGCGCGGGATAACGACCCCGGTCGCTTCCTCGAACGTCTTTTGGATGGTCTGCAACAATTCTTTCCACAGCTCGGCGCCCAATCCCTGGGTCTGCTCAAAATGCGCCAGCGCCATCAACCCTTCGCCTTTGAAGAGTGGCTCGATGGCCTGCTCGACGAGCTGTCCGTGCACCTGTCCACCCGCACGCCGCTGATGTTGGTGCTGGATGACTACCATCTGGCCCAAGGCCCGGTGCTGGACCGTTGCCTGCAATTTTTCCTCAATCATTTGCCCGATGGCCTGGTGGTGTTGGTCACCAGCCGCCAGCGCCCGGACTGGCATCTGGCGCGGTTGCGCCTGTCGCGGCACCTGTTGGAGCTGCACGAGCAAGACCTGCGACTGACCCATGATGAGTCCCTGGCGGTGCTGGATCGCCATAGCAACTCATTGCGCGGTGAGGCGCTCGACAACTTGATCCGACGCAGCGAAGGCTGGGTGGCCGGCCTGCGTTTCTGGTTGCTGGCCGCTTCCGAGGCGGGCAACGAAGACGCCTTGCCGCAAAGCCTGCACGGTGGTGAAGGACTCATCCGCGATTACCTGCTCGAAGAAGTGATCGACTGCCTGCCGAGCGAGGTGCAGGCGTTCCTGTTCGATACCGCACCGCTGGAGCGCTTTTGCAGCGAACTGTGCGATGGCGTGCGTGAAGCCCACGACAGCGCCGAAATCCTGCGTTTCCTACAGGCTCACCAGGTATTCCTGGTGCCGCTGGACGAGCAGGGGCACTGGTACCGTTATCACCATTTGTTTTCCGATTTGCTGCGCACCCGACGGGCCAGCAGTAACGTATTGCCGACCGCCAGCCTGCACCTGCGGGCGTGCCGTTGGTTCAACGCCCAGGGCCTGATTGACGAGGCGGTTGAGCAGGCACTGCGCGCCGGCCATTTGGATGTGGCGGCCAACCTGGTGCAGAACCTGTCCGAAGAGCAGCTGCTGGCCGAGCAGAATGTCGGCATGCTGCTGCGCTGGAAAATGGACCTGCCCGACAGCCTGTTGATCAGCACGCCGCGTTTGATCGTGCTGTATAGCTGGGCGCTGGGCATGGCCTGTCAGCTGGATGCGGCGGAAGAACTGTCGAGCTACCTCAGCCGCTTCCTGCCGGCACCGTCGGCGACGGCGCAAAAATCGATGCTCGCCCAGTGGTTGGCGCTGAGCGGGATTATCGCCAGGGGTCGAGGTGATCGCGAACTGACCCAGCGCTATTGCAGCGAAGCGCTGGAGAGCCTGCCGCAAAAGCGCTATGGGCAACGGCTGATGTGTTTGTCGACGCTCTCCAATCTCGCCATTGTCGATGCCGATTTGTGGCGTGCCCGTGGCTTGAACCGTGAATCCCTGGAGTTGGCGCAACGCGTCGGCAATCCCTTGTTTGAAGCCTTGGCCCATTACGACCGTGCACGGGTGTTGCAAGCACGCGGCGAGATCCTGCGGTCGTTGGACGAGGTGCGCCAAGGCCTGCAACGCCTGCATGGCCTGGCGCCGCAGCGGCTGTACGCGGTGCGCGCACGCTTGTCGCTGTACGAAGGTTACCTGCTGCTGGTGCGGTGCCAGCCCGAAGCCGGCCTGGCGCGTTTGCGCGCAGGCTTGGCCGAAGCCCGCGCCTGCCGCGATATCAGCGTGTTGATCGGCCATTGCGTGATCGCCAACTTCGAAGGGCGACGCCAGGACTTCCCCAAGGCCTTCGCCGAACTGGCCGAGGCCGAGCGCCTGATGCACATTTGGGACGTGCCGCCGATCTACTACCTGGCGATGATCACCCTGATCAAGTGCGAACTGTGGCTGGCCCAGGGCCGCACCGACCTGGCGGACGCTTGGCTCACCCGTCTGGGCCAGACCTACAACGGTGAACACGCTGCTGCCGCGCCGGAATTTCATCCGCACCTGCCGCAACATATCGGCCTGCAACAGGCCGCACTGGACGCCACGCGCCATCAGCCCGTTGCCGCACTGCACCGTCTGGACGAGCTGGCGCAGCAGGCCCACGACAACGGGCGTCAGATGATCGCCCTCATGGCCCTGACCCAACAAGCGCAACTGTTGCTCGACAGTGGCCATGAAGCCAAGGCGCGACCGATCATTGCTCGCGCCTTGGCGGCGGGCGCGGGTGGCGCGCTGCAACCCTTCCAGCGGCTGCTGGACAATCACCCCGACTGGATGCGCGAGCAGTTGGGCAAAGACCCTCATGGCCTGTTGAACCAGAGCCTGCTGGCACTGCTGCCGGCCGTCGCGGTGCCGCAGGCCACGGCCACACACGAAAGCCTGAGCGTCCGTGAGCTGGCGGTGCTGCAATTGATCGCCCAAGGCTGTTCCAACCAGGAAATCAGCAACCGACTGTTTATCTCCCTGCACACCGTGAAGACGCATGCCAGCCATATCAACAGCAAGCTGGGGGTGGAACGTCGCACGCAAGCGGTGGCGCGGGCGCAGGAGTTGCGGTTGATTGGTTAGGGCTCGCTTGGCTCGGGGCAAGCCAGGGTGGGAGCCCGATCTGTTTTAATAGTGCAATTATTCTGGCGATATCCGCTCAAAAATGCCGTTTCACTTGCACCAGAGGCCTCCCATGAATGCCCCAGCACCGACCCTTATCCGCGAAACCTTCCCCGTCGGCCCCCTGCAGTGCAACTGCACCATCATCGGCGATCCCATTACCAAAAAAGCCATCGTGGTCGACCCCGGTGGCAACCACGAACTGATTCTCGCGCGGCTGGAGGCGTTGGGCCTCAAGGTGGTGAGCATCATCCACACCCATGCTCATCTCGATCACTTCCTGGCGTCCGGCCAGTTGAAGGAGAAGACCGGCGCCACCTTGCACCTGCACAAGGAAGATCAATTCCTCTGGGATAACCTGGAAATGCAATGCCAGATGTTTCGTGTGCCCTACACACCGGTGCCGTCGCCCGATCGCTGGCTGGAAGATGAAGAAGAGTTGGCGTGTGGTTGCGGCGTGGCGTTGCACACGCCGGGGCATACACCGGGGTCGATGAGCTTCTGGTTTGCCTAATGTAGTCAAGCGTTTTTAACGAAAAATGAGCAGGGTGGATTGTATCGCTCTCATCCTAGGTGTAGATGCCAGAGGAGACTTGAAGGCTCAAGAATCCTGTGGGGCGGCACTAACATGTGGATCTGCATCAATCTCATGGCGGATGCGCTTAAAAAGTGAATCAAAGTCAGTTCCGGGTTCGGCTATCAAGAATGTCTGGACAAGTAGGCTTAATGGGTGCACCCCCATTCTTCCCGCAAGCTCTGAAGCTTTTTCAAGGGTGACGTTTCGCAGCCCTCTTTCCAAGGTGCTTAAGTACGTCCTACTGCTAATGATCCCGAAGTCTTCTTGAGTCAATGCTCTCTGAAGCCTGGTCTTGCGCAAAGCTATGGCGAAGGCGTTCTTCAGTTCCATTTGAATGACCTTTCAAAAGGAACGATGAAGCCTTTTTGAATACTATAGGGCTACAATCTATAGTGTTCATTTAGGATCGAAATCTATGTTCCAGCATTCATTCGCCACAAACTGTTTGGCTGCCGAGAGTGATAGTCGTCTCCCATCGACGATGCTCATCGTTGCCGTCTTGAATCTCAATGAGCCCGACCAAACCGTGGAGATGGTTAAGTGTTCTTCCGGACAAGCTCTTGCCGACCTATTCAACGAATTGGATCGCCCCTACGCTGAGCAGGCGATCGTCGGTGTGCAGTTTGCGATTCCACCGCAGCTCAATGGTTCAAAACGCTGGACTGTGGAAGCAGTTTTAGACTTTGCAAGAGTAAGGTCGAGGAGTCACGATGACGAGGCCTTGGATATCTATGCCTATCGTCTCGCTTCAGATGCTCTGTTCACCGACAACGCGTTAGTTGAGCTGGCAGACGTCCTCGAGTGGCGAACCCTGTATGGAGCGTCCAATGGTGAGGGAGCGTGTGATTCTCAGTTAATGGCTCACCAAGCATGGCTTTCCATTGTAATTACTACAATGGTAAATGCGGTGAATCTACCCGATGAAGAAAACGACGTTGCCTGAGATGCTTATCTTGCGATGTAAATACCGTGCTTTATCGTTATACCTCAATAGAGCTAGGCAAAATAAGCGCGAATGGTTAGGCAATCGTAATGGTGAGGCTGTGTCATGCGAAAACAAAAAAATAAGCGAAAAAAAAGCAAGTTCGTCAAACCGCTGATGGCTGGAATATATGCTCAAGAAGCGCGTCTTGTATTGGGAGAGCTTTCGGGTCGCGCGAGCAGATTCCTCAATGCGGTATCGAGTACCAACCAGGATTTGGAACCTATCGGGAGCTTAGCAGGAAAGCCGCCGCGTGTTGGATGATGACAGGCGCGAGAATGTTTATTTAGATAAGCTTACCAACGGCCATTGCGCGAAGGTCCTCGCAGGATTAGCTTGGACTTTATATATTCAGCCCTAACCCGTGATAACAGACGCTACAGCATTCCTCGTTGGGATTGATCTGATGGCCCAATTCTTCAATGCTCAACTGAAGCTCTTGCCCGAGACAAAATTTCAGGACTGGTAAGCATGCTGATACCTCAGAAACCTGTCCGCCCCTCCCTACTGCGTGAAGCGAAGATGCTCGCCATGGGTAAAACTCGGATCTTGAACTCTGGTGATTGGCTGACTGCTCAGGAGGTTGCGGAGCTTGCCCAGCTCAAGACAACCAATGCTCGTTCGCAACCCAACAAATGGAAGCGTGCCGGGAGGATTTTTGCCTTGCGCCATGAGGGGGTCGATTACTTCCCCGCCTATGGGCTGGATCCCTTGACTGGCTACAGGCCGCTGGCTGATCTGGCTGAGGTCGTAGCTATTTTAGAGAGCAAGAAGGATGGCTGGGGAATGGCCTTCTGGTTTGGCTCCTCAAATTCAATGCTAGCCGGCAAGCCCCCCAAAGAAGTTCTCAAAGACTTTCCTGAATCTGTGGTGGATGCTGCAAAAGACGAGGTTTGCAGGATATTTCATGGCTGAACGCCGACTGAATTCGATTTCAGGCCGTATTATTGTAAACGTCTGCCCAACATATCTTGCTCAACTTCATCGTCTTTCTGGGAGATGGGAAATTCACCTCGTTGATAGCCAAGCGTACCGGGCTTTCTAGAAACACCATCCGAAAATGGGTCAGAGCGCCCGAAGCCACTCAGCCGGCGTACCAACGGTGCGCAACCTTCAACAAACTCAGCCCTTTCCACGAGACGCTGGAACAGGCGCTCAAGGCCGATTCGTTCCGGCCAAAACACAACCGCAGGAGCGCCAAAGCGCTTTTCGAGCAGATCAAGGCCGAGGGTTACGACGGCGGCTACAGCCAGCTCACGGCGTTCGTGCGTTCTTGGCGAGGTGAGCAAGGCAAGTCTTTACGCGATTTTGTGCCGCTGACTTTTGCCCTCGGCGAGGCGTTTCAATTTGACTGGAGCGAAGAGAGTCTTCTGATCGGTGGCCTGTTTCGACGTATCCAGGTCTCCCACATGAGGCTGTGCGCCAGTCGCGCGTTCTGGTTGGTTGCGTACCCCAGTCAAGGCCACGAGATGCTGTTTGATATCCGTCGCGAGGAATCAATTTGAGCTCGCAATCGAATGGTGCATACGCAGCTGTCCGGTCGTCACCTCATTTCCCTGCAACGCAACAGATCGGTAGCAGTGATCGGCAGTTAATTTTACATAGGTGGTTTATCAGCGATCTCCGGCAAAATGCCACCAAAAATCCGACCAAGCACTCCCCACCCCACAGCATGGCTACAGGAGGATTTCCAATGCTCCAACGAGTCGCGGCAGGAGAGGTTTAGTGAGTCTTCTGAGCGGATTGTGGGTAACAGAATCTGCGTCTTACAGACGCGAAAAAGAAAGTCATTGAGCGCATGAGCGCCAGACGGTCGGGTAGACCATTACTGATAGCAGACGTTGACCAGTAGACCTCAAATTAAAACGCCTCAGATCCCCTAAGCATGGCAGAGACCGAAAACTCTTCAAAAAGGCCAAATACTGCCAATGTATGGCCAAATATGGCCAAATTAAAAAATAATCAAAAAATAAATAATATATAAATCAACAACTTAAAATATTTAATCAACTGGCACGAGAGACGCTAAGGAAGATCTGCCTCACTAAAGGAGTCGCCCCATGGCCAACCACTGCTACATGTCACTATCCGGTATAGGAAAATGGGACAGCGCGCTTAAACAAACGCTGGCCCAGTGGACCCCTTACCGTCGTTACATCGCCACGGCTATCAACGCCGCCGAGCAACGCTCACCCATCCTTGCCTGGCGTTTACCCAGCGTGGAGGAGCTCAACGTAATTAAGCAGCGCACCTCCAAACGGCAGGTTTCCCATAATAAATCCAAACGGCGCCGTGATCGTATCGAATGCAGCGACAGTCACGTCGGTGAATGGATCATCTTGGAACCTCGCCCTGGTTTCGAAGAAGAGCCTGACTCTACCTATGACGCGTTTCTTGACGCTCGGGAAATCCAAGAACGCGAGCCTCAACGGCGTCGGCGGGAACTGATCTGGGACAAGCGCAACAAAATCGCTGTGCTGGACCGGATCCATGAGCAACAGGCTCTTCAGGTTGAACGCCTTCCTCGCGCGCTTGAGAATGGCGACGAATCGGCTCATGCACTCATTTATCTCAAAGCCAATACATGGCCTTTGGTTTGTCAGAAAAACGCTCTTGAACACCTGGAAAGCTATCCGTCGCCGCGCTTGGGTGCACTCGTGCGGCTAGCCTCTACCCGGGCCGACTGGGAAAGCCCCACCCCCCGCGAGATGGTCGAGGATGGTTGGTTTTTCCTGCGCCCCACAGAAGATGGCACCCTTCGCGACGGTACGGCGGAACAACGCGTCTTCGTCAAACGCGCCCTTGGGACTCCAGACTACGCCGTACTGGAAGGCCCTCCAGGGTCAGGCAAGACCACAGCAATCTGCGAGCTGATTCTGCAACTCACACGCGAAGGCAAGCGCGTGCTGTTGGTCGCATCCACCCATGTCGCGGTCGATAACGTGCTTGAGAGCCTCATTGAATGGCAAGACAAGGCAGATCAGAAGTGGGTCATGCCCTTGCGCATCGGCGATGAGGACAACATTGCATCGACAGCTGTTCGGCCATGGGCCTTGAATCGACTGGTACGAACCTGCAAGGGAGAGATTCTCGATTTCCTGGACGAACCAGGAGCAGGTACCCACCTTGGCGTAAACAGTCGCGCTATGCTCGGCGAAGCCCTGCGCGGTGAAAAAGATTCAACGCTGGCCAGCATGATGCTGGATTCTTCCAATCTGGTCTGTTCGACTACAATTGGCATTCTGCAGCATCCGAGCCTCAAGCAGAAGCTAGGCCTGGAACCCTTTGATTACCTCATTCTGGATGAGGCATCGAAAACCACCTTCAGCGAATTTCTGGTGCCTGCGCTTTATGCGCGTCGTTGGGTGATAGTGGGTGATCGCCGCCAACTGTCACCCTTCGTCGACGAAACAGACTTGGCGGTGAATGTTCGCAACCTGCTGTCTCAGGATGTGGCAAACGCTGCGATGTATGGGTTTCGCGCATCGACATCAGTCAGCAAAAATAGCAGCAATACGGTGATGCTCCTCGAATCGCCAGAACAACGACAACTGATGGTCGAAGAAGCCAATGCGCGCGACGTGCCAGCGGTCGATCTCGATACCCGCGACATGTCGCTTCCATGCTTCGAGCTGGCCGGAGCCCACCTCGTCTGTGCCAGCGGCAAAACCCTGCAAGCGTGGGAACACCGGCTGCCTGGTGACCTGATCCCAAGCAACGCCGTACTGCCACAGATGCCCGACTGGGAAGCCCATCGTAGTAGCTACCCGCAAGCTCCTGAAACACTCCAAGAAGCTCTCAGTTGGGCTGATGAAGTGGCCTGGCGCCAGATCCGGGCCTATGAGCTTCGCCAGAACCCTGAGGAGCAAAAACATCTGCTTGGCGAACTCCATGCCTTACTCCCAAAAGGGACAACGGCACAGCAACGTACTCCAAGCCTGGGTGAGAACCTCGAACAGATGCGCCGCGTGGCCATGACGTCGATTCTGGAAATCCTTCAGGTTGGCGCAGGTTGTCTGCCTGACTGGGATCAGCAAACGGTACTGACCCACGGCTTACCACCACAAGCACTGGAATCACGCAGTGTATCGCTGACATTCCAACACCGAATGCATCCGGACATCTCTGCGTTCCCACGGGACCAATTTTATGCCGAGGACAATTTGCTCAATGACTCCAGCAGTCTGGAGCGAGACTGGAACTACAAGCACTACACGCGTCGTGCGGCTTGGCTAGACATCGCGCCCCGCCAGCAGAAAAAAGGCGGGCGCACACAGGGCAATCGCAACCCGGCAGAGGCAGACCAACTCATCAACGAACTGAATCAATTCATCCAGTGGGCTGAGCACGAACCACGCACCGGAAAAGACTCCGGGAAGCCTTGGAAAGTAGCTGTCCTTACTTTCTATAAGGGCCAGGAACATGAATTACGTGTACGCCTCCAGGCTATGAGTAAACAGCACGCAAACACTCGACAGTTCAGCTTGGGAAACGGTCGGATCGAAGTCTCTCTGTGTACTGTCGATCGATTCCAAGGCCACGAAGCCGATCTGGTGCTTCTGTCTTTCGTAAAATCCGGCTCGGCCGGCTTTCTCAATAGCCCAAATCGCCTAAATGTCGCTCTCACGCGTGCCCGTTACCAACTGGTACTGATCGGTCATCGCTTCTGGATGAACTCCAAAAGCTGTCGTTCTGTACTGCTGCGCAACCTTGCTGCATCGACCCACTACGCCAAGAATCTCGGATGGGACACCCCATGATCCAGCTCAAACGCTCTATTAGTGTGAAATGCTTTGAATCCCAAGCTACGGTGGCGGTGGGTCGCCAACGCCCTGAGTTCCTCGCCATTGCGCAACTGGCAGCCGACTTCGGAAGGCCGATCAATGCACAAGACATTCACCACGAACTACTACGTAACTGCCCGGAAGCCATGGTTCGCCTAGTCCTTAAACGCAGCCTTGATCTGGGCCTGCTCGAAAGCGTGGAACAGGAGGGTTATGCCCAACTTTCCATTGCGGGTGAACAGGCGCTGCAAGTAGGCCAGGTGCTGGTACCTGAGGAAGGTGTCTGGCGTTTTTATCTGACCAATGATCGGCTCATTCCTCACAGTTTGCTACATGCACATCGTCTGGAAACTGACAGCGCCCACAAATCGCGTGACGACAACCGCAAGAAGGCAGAAAAAACCGGGCCGCAGCGTGCATGCCCGTTGCCTGATCTGCTCAAGGCCTGCAAGCGCAGCACGGCAGCCCCATCAATCGTCGACGGTCAGCTGCAGCAAATCCGGGAGTTACCCTCCCTTGGGATCAACGTCCGTGACTGCACACTTGAGTTGGCCTACGAATGGACGCCTGACGGCCCCCCTCTGATCAAGCTGACAGGGGACTTGATAGGCATCGGCAAAAAAGACAAGCAGAAGATTGACGCATCACTGCCTCCCTCAACGAAAGTCGCCGACAGCTACGAGCACCTATGGAAGCTACTGGCAGCATTCGCCAGTCAGGCTGACATCACAGAACTGGACCAGTGGCATGACTACACAGGCCATCTCGTCCTTCCGGCAACACTGGCCGACTTGAGCCCCATTGAACGCAAACAGTTCACGCGTGATCTGGCTATACCTGAGTGGAGACGTGGGTACATCGGCACATTCAATCCCACGGTACTCAGTGCTGTCCCACTCGTACCGGCCTCCGATACCGAAGCTAATGAATGGGCAAAATGGCTGCAATGGGATGCGATCCAAGACGATGTCACACCCGCGGATCTGGATCAGATGGGGGATGACATACGCTCGCAGTTTCTCTACCACGACCTGAAGTTGGCCACGCCCAACGAGCTACTTGCCAAGGCACTCCATGGCAAACGCGACACTCGTAGCCCTTACCTACTTGCCCCCTATGACCTCGGACTCTGGAGCTAACTCATGATCATCGACTCCCTTCACTGCCAGACCGTCGTCGACCGAACCCATGAACCTCTCGGCCCGGGCTGGCTGCGCCGTGCCCCCACTCTTCCCGAGCAACGCGAGCAAGTGTCATCCCATGTCTGGCGTACCGGCGCAAACCTGCAGTTTCGTGACACTCTGGTTCAGGCCATCGAACAGGCAAGCGAGCATGTACTGCTGTGCTCATTCCTGCTTGCAGACACACCGCTGGCAGACGCATTGATCCAAGCGTCTGAGCGGGGTGTGCGCGTCTACATACTCACTGCTTCCGAGCAAAGACTGGACAGCCTGATCCGTGACGAAGATGACTTCGGCAAACGTATGGTCGAGCAACATAAAGCACTGCTCGCCCGGCTTGCCGGCAAAGTACGCCTACGCTCGGCTGAACATGTTCATGCCAAATTCTTAGTGATTGACGCCCTTGCACACAAGGCGCCCCGGGCATGGCTGTCCACCGCCAACCTCAACAAAGCCCTGCAAGAGAGCATCGAACTGGGCGTGCAGTTAGAGGAAAACAACGCGCGCGCCCTGGCCGAATGCTTCAACTGGGCATTCTGGTGCGAAGCCCGGCGCGAATTGCACGGCGCCAACCGGCTAGTGGAGATCAAGGGACCGCCAGCGGTGCCCCGGCGCCCGGGCCACGATCAGGTCCTTGCAACTCTGCAGGGTAGCTTCGACCTTCGCGAGGCCGTTATCACCATGATTCGCAGTGCCCAGTATGAAATTCTGGCCAGTAGTTATGGGCTTGATGCAGACCACATCGTGATTGACGAATTAATTCTGGCAGCAAACCGTGGTGTACGCGTAAGTCTGTTGACGCGCCCCCGTCCGGCTGTCGCCAACGCAGTGGCGAAGCTGGCCGCTGCTGGCATCCAGGTGCTGGCCCATGACAAGCTGCACGCCAAGGCGTTGGTCGCCGACGGGGAGGCCTTGGTCATGACAGCCAACTTCGATGCCTTTGGTCTTGACGAGGGCTTTGAGGTCGGGGTCAAACTTGCGCCCGAGCCCGCAGCAGCCGTGGAGCGAAGCCTGCGTGAGTGGATAGCTTGTTTCCCCTGGATGTACAGGGCTAACGCTACCCGCGGTGAACACCTTGGTGATTTCTGCCCCGCTGATAAAGGCGTGCGGGACGGAATTGTACGCGTCGTAGATTACCTTGAACA
This sequence comes from Pseudomonas nabeulensis, assembly GCF_004682045.1. Taxonomy (GTDB): domain Bacteria; phylum Pseudomonadota; class Gammaproteobacteria; order Pseudomonadales; family Pseudomonadaceae; genus Aquipseudomonas; species Aquipseudomonas nabeulensis. The sequence continues at coordinate 87,176 of NZ_QUZT01000019.1, read as the reverse complement.
AAAATTGGCAGACGTCGAAGCACATGACGCACTGAGCCTAGAAAGTACACCTGGCCCTCAAGTGCAACCTACCGATGCCCCCGGCGAACTGGCGCAAAAGGTAGGCCTTGTCTGGAACGTCAAGGCGCCACGCCTCCCACAGGGCGCCACTGAGATCAAGCCGCCGCACAAAGGCGAGTCTAAGACCGCGGGTCTCGTATCACAGCCTTCCACCGTCCCGGTCTACCAGCACAAAGGCGCCAAATACATTGTTGTGGGTCGCACACAAGAGCAAGAACGGGTCCGTGACCTCGCGCAACAACTGGGCGCACGTCTAGTACTGGAGCGCGTATGAGCCGGCCAGCACGCAAGCTCCCTCAAGTGCTGCTCAGTTGGATCAGCATGAACCACGGTGGAGCGCCGATCGTCACAGCGTTACGACCCGCCTCTTGGCCTCGCTCGTTGTGGCCTCTCTCTCAACGTTTCGACTGCGTATACCTGTGCTGGCGTAACGCGCCAGACAATGACTCAGGCCAAAAGGCGCTGGAGAGAACCCGGCAAGACATCGAAAAGGTGTTCCCCAAAGACCTAAAAATCATAGACATCCAGTGGGACACCAACGCTTCGCCCACGGACCATGACGCCATTTACGACTTCGCTCTGAAAGCGCTGTGGCAGGTCCGTACAAAACATCCCGAGGCGTTGATTACTTTGCATCTGTCTCCAGGCACTCCCGCCAGCCACGCCGTATGGCTGGCTCTAGGATCGACTGGGGCCGTGGAGGGCCCCCTGCAATTGATTCAGACTCGTAAGGAGGACCAAGCGCAGAAATACGAATCGCTGGTACAGGTGACGACCTTCAAACTCGACACTTGGCTTCAACGCTACCGTAGGACGCAGCCCGGTCACGCGGGTATTGACGATGCTGGGCACAACATTGAGCCATTGCGAGCACAAAGCCCGGCTCTGCAAGAAGCGATGAAGTTACTTCAACGCTGGGCGCCCTTGCGCGTCCCAGTGTTGCTGCTGGGCGAGCGCGGAACCGGAAAGACCACGCTGGCAAATCTTTTGCGAGCCATGAGCCAATTTCAGAAGGATGATGTAAAGGATTGGCCCTCCGTGGTGTGCGGTCAGTTCCGGGTCAATCCGCAACTGGCTCAAGCCAAGCTGTTCGGCTACGAAAAAGGTGCTTTCACAGGGGCCGTAGAGTTGCACAAGGGGCTTCTTGAACAGGCCAATGGTGACTCTCTATTCTTCGACGAAATTGCAGACCTTGATCGTGACACTCAGCGCATGCTCATGGCGGCTTTAGAAGGAAGAGGCTTCCAACGCATTGGTGGAACACAAACGCAACATTCCAACTTTCGCCTGATTTGTGCGACCAATTGCAGCCTGGGTCGATTGCAGGCTGAACTGCTTGACCCGGATTTTTTTGACCGAGTCGGCACCTTCATCTTGCGAGTTCCTGCACTGAGGGAGTGCATAGAGGATATCCCTCACTTCTGGGCTAAAACTCTTGAAAGCGCGGTCAAGTCAGTCGGCATTTCTGTGGAAGGCTGGCGCCAATACTCCGACCACCCGGCCCTGTTGCGACAGTTGCAGAAACACACCCTACCAGGCAATTTTCGGGACTTACAACGTGTAGCCTTTCACCTGCTCGCCGCCCTTGCAGCCGGATGTGATCAGGATGAGGTATTGAACCAAGCAACTTCGGCGCTCCCCGAGCAGAGTTCCTCAATTGAGCATGAGATTGACCTCACCTCGCTAACACTTCAGTTGCCCGTCAATATCCGAGTCAGGTTAGCGACCCAGGAATTAGCCTGGTTCCGCGCAGCTCTGCAAAGAACTGGGAACAGCAAAACAGAAGCTGCGAAACTGTTGGGTCTGCCACGCAAGACCTTCGAAAACAGACTCGAAACGCTGCTAGACAAAGAGTCTGACAAATGATCAGCCACGCATAGCACCATGTACAAGATTGCTGGCACCGTTGAGGTCGAGATTGGCAATTGACGTAACGCGCCATGTGATCGATCATCGCTCACAACGAGAACCAAGGATGATTCAAAAATGTATTGGATTGAGATCTGTTCTGATGGCAGCTACCTAAACGGCGGAGAGCAGTACCCAATTATGGCCGAAGGCATCGAGCAACACGAAAGCGTTGACGGTGAACGCTCTGGTAACGATTGGGCCAAGACGATCATACCTTTCTCGATTGAAACCCAGCACGGGCTCTTCGCTTGGGAAGTAGAGATCATTGAATATTTGGAGCTAGAGGTCACAAGTTTTTTGGGCTACCGAATCACCGAGTACCCAGAACAAGTCCTTTTGAAAGACGAAGTTATGTTCCGCATCCAAGATGGGTGGGCTTACCCGAAGGAGACGAAGCTCGACTTGCAGCAAAAAGTACATAAAATGCGTTTCGCCCAAAAGAAGACAGACCAATGATTGATGCAGTTGACCTCTTCTGTGGTGCTGGCGGCCTGACTGCGGGCATGCGACAAGCCGGTATCGAAGTACATGCTGGCTACGATATTGAGGCACAGTGTAGGCACGCCTACGAAGTGAACAACCAGGCCGTTTTCGTTGATCAGGACGTTAAAAGCCTATCCAAAGAACAGCTTGAAGCTTGGTATCCACGAGTCGATGGGCGCTACCGCCTGCTCGCAGGCTGCGCGCCATGCCAGCCCTTCTCAACCTATAATCAGGGGAGGGACACGAGCGCTGACAGCAAGTGGCCGCTTCTGTACCACTTCGCACGGTTGATTAGGGAGTTGCAGCCGGAACTTGTGACCATGGAAAATGTACCGGATGTGACAAAACATGAGGTCTACGATGACTTCGTGAAGAACCTTGAAACTCAGGGTTATAAGGTTTGGGCCGAGCCCGTGGCATGTGTTGAATATGGTCTGCCTCAGCTACGCAGGCGTCACGTGCTTCTGGCCTCAAAACTCGGCCCTATCAAGCTAATTGAGCCGACTCACAGGGATGCACCAGTCTCCGTTCAGGAAATGATAGGTGACTTGCCCAGAATTGCTGCAGGCGACTGCGACCCGCATGATCCTATGCATCGCGCAGCTACACTCACCCCTATCAATTTGCAAAGAATCCTCAACTCCCGTGAAGGCGGTACATGGCGGGATTGGCCGCCTCACCTAGTTGCTGATTGCCACCGCAAACCTAGCGGCAAGACTTACGCTAGCGTCTACGGTAGGATGAGTAGGAATAAGCCTAGCCCCACAATGACCACCCTTTGCTACGGTTTCGGAAATGGTCGTTTTGGTCACTATGAGCAAGCGAGAGCGCTTTCCCTGCGCGAGGCGGCGATTCTTCAATCATTTCCACGAAACTATGAATTCATGCCTCCAGATAGAATCACTTTCAAGGCGGTGGGTCGCATGATTGGCAACGCGGTACCGGTGCGTCTAGGAGAAGTGATTGGTCAGAGCCTCATGAGCCATGTCAGGGCCTACGAGCAGCACCTGCATCAATGAATTCTGCTCCAGCTGACTCTAATCGTCCGGGCGACATACATAGACGACCTGACCATGGCTGTCAGTCAGTGCCTGCCACGGAAAAAGTCATTCTTGGCGGACAGCCCGAAATCGTCTTCCCGCCATTTAGGGTCAGTCTCAAACATGTGCGCTGTTCGTCTCTCCTGTTTGAGGTAAGCGAGGGTAGCTAAAAAAGTAAGCGTCCGGTAATTCCCCCCTAGATCTCGAGGCTGCACAGCGCTGCCCATTCAGCACTGACACACCTGAACCAAAGCAACCAACTGAATACCTGAAAGCAGCTGCATTAAGCGGGCTTTCAATATGAGTTATGGTCGGGCCGCTCTGCTGCGGGCCATATGGATGAGTGCTGATCTACGACTATCTTGGGAAATTCGCTCTTCGACGGCAAATGGTAAGAAGCCCAGTTTTGGATAAAGCAGCAAGCCTGCTGTATTTTCGTTGAAGCACGAGATCTGCACCTCTGTGGCGTCGTAGTGGTCGAACGCCAGAGCTGTCATCGTCTCCACGATGAAGGTCGCCACCCCCTTTCCTCGTGCCTCTTGGGCAACGATGACATTGCCGATACAGCACACCCCACCCGTTTTAGCCCGTTGAAAGTTAGCAAAGCCGACGACGCTGTTCTCGGTCTCGACAACCGTCGAGTCGAATCGTTGAGCAATAGCGTTAGACAGCTGAGCTGTAACCGTCCGGGCAACACACCTTCCTGATGCCGTCGCTTAAGGCGATGGTGTCCACCTAAATTTGATCTGACCCCGAAATGTTGGACGCCTTCTATGCCCGCCGAGCTTGAGTCCTGTATTCCACAGGGCTCAGGCCACTTAGCTTCAGCCTGATTCGCGAATGATTGTAGTAGTGTATGTAGCCCTCTATACCTGCTTCAAGCTCATCGAGACTATTGAATTTGTTCAGGTAAAAGAACTCGGATTTCAACGTGCCAAAAAAGCTTTCCATAGCCGCATTGTCATAGCAATTTCCTTTGCGGGACATGCTTGGCTTTACCGCGCGCTCGTTCAGCACGCGGCGGTAGATAGGCATCCGGTACTGCCATCCCTGGTCGGAATGCAAGATTGGTTTATCGCGTGGCCGCAGTCTCTCAAAAGCTTGCCGTAGCATCGCACCAACCATGTCGAACAGCGGGCGCCTCGCGGTCTTGAAGGCGATTATTTCGCCGTTATAGAGGTCAAGGATCGGCGAGAGATAAAGCTTCTGCCCACCGACCCGAAACTCCGTCACATCGGTTACCCATTTCTGGTTCGGTCGTTTGGCATCAAACTTCCGTTTCAGCAGGTTCGGCGCTACCTGACCCTCTTCGCCTCTGTAGGCCCGGTATTTCTTTATGCGCACACGGCTTTTCAACTGAAGCTCGCCCATGAGGCGCTGAACAGTCTTGTGGTTCACGAGATGGCCAGCTCGCCGAACCGCAGCAGTGATACGGCGATAGCCATATCGGCCCTTGTGCTCGTCGAAAATTGAGCAAATCCTGGATTTCAGCACCGCGTATTTATCAACGGATTGCTGCACCTTTTGTTGATAGTAAAAAGTGCTACGGGCCAGGCCAGCCAATTTCAGAAGGCCTTCCAGAGGGTGCTCCTGCCTCAGTTCAATCACGATTTTCGCTTTTTCCGCTGCGCTGATCGTTCCTTCGCTTGAACCAAGGCATCGAGCTTTTTTAAATAAGCAATTTCCATCCGCAACTGGCTCAATTCGGCCAGCAAATCATCACGCGTACGAGCTTCATCGTCCGAAGATTCAAGCTGAATGGACGGGATGGGGTTTGTCATTTTTTTGTGAAGTCCGCTTCCTGGCTGCCGGGACAAGGCCTCCAAACCGCCTTCATCATACCTGCGCTCCCATTCGCCAATGATGTCGGATTTCCGGATATCAAACAGAGCAGCGACTTGGCGATAGGACAGCTCTTCCTCTCGCATGCGCTGCAATACATTCAGCTTGAACTCAGGGCTGTAGTTCTTCTTTCTCTTACTTTTGAGGCCTGCGGCACCAAGCGCCTGATATGCCGCAATCCACTTTCGAAGCGAAGAAGCATTGACCCCGTGACGATGCGCGACCTCTCTGTGACCTGCGCTACCCGAACAGTAATCTTCAACAACCGACAATTTCGCCTGCTCTGTGTACTTTTTCATGACACCCCTCAATGTTGATGTCCAACATTTCGGGGTCAGATCAATTTAAGTGGACACCATTTTTAGCCTTTTTAAGCGGACGCCCATGCCACCAGAACGCCGTTCCTATTCCAACTCCTTTAAAGCCCAGGTCATCGCCGAGTGTGCGCAGGCTGACACCTCGATTGCCAATGTCGCCTTGACCCACAACCTCAATGCCAACCTCGTCCATAAATGGATTCGGGTGCATGGGCAGAAAAACCTGGCACTGCAAACTGCTTTTATTCCGGTCAAGACATTGTCTTCGACAGCGGCCCCTCAAGTTCTTCCGGCCACGATTCGAATCGAAGTGCCTCATTCAAAAGGCGTAGTCGTGGTGAGCTGGCCAGCAGAAAATGCAGCGACATGTTCCGCTTTCCTGCGAGACCTGCTGCGATGATCCGCATCGACACCATCTGGCTCGCCATCGAGCCCATGGACATGCGCGCCGGCACTGAAACCGCTCTGGCGCGAGTCGTGGCGGTCTTCGGTGCGGCGAAGCCGCACTGTGCTTATCTTTTCGCCAACCGCCGCGCCAATCGTATGAAAGTGCTGGTGCATGACGGTGTGGGGATTTGGTTGGCTGCCCGGCGCTTGAATCAAGGTCGTTTCTTTTGGCCAGGCGTGCGGCACGGTTCTGAAGTTGAGTTGGATGCAGAGCAACTTCAAGCCTTAGTGCTAGGCTTACCTTGGCAACGCGTCGGTTCCGGAGGAGCCATCACGGTGCTCTAACTCGTCTGCTATGGCGCGCTTGCCAGCGCAATTGGCCCATTAGTCTATCGCCGCTACTTGCCCTCTCTGGCAAAATCGGCGGCATGACTTCGCATCCTAATCTCGATCAATTAAACCCTGAAGAACTGCGTGCCTTGGCGGCGCAGTTGATTCAGTGCGTCGAGACGATGGACAAGCAAATCACCCATCACAAGTCGGTCAACGAGAAGCTAGCCCACGAAATCGCGCTGCTCAAACGCTTCAAGTTTGCCAAGCGCAGCGAGCAGATGAGACCGGATCAAGCCAGCTTGCTTGACGACTTGATCAACACGGACATCGCCGCCATTGAAGCTGAGCTTGAAGCGCTGCAACCCGCGCCTGTCGAAGCCAAAGTGCGCCTGCAACCCAAGCGTGCTGCGCTGCCACCGCAGTTCCCTCGCAAACTGATCCATCACGAACCAGAAAACAGCCACTGCCGGTGCGGCTGCGCCCTCAAGCGCATCGGCGAAGATGCCAGCGAAAAGCTCGACTACACGCCCGGCGTGTTCACCGTCGAGCGCCACATTCGTGGGAAGTGGGCCTGCGAACAGTGCGAAACATTGATACAAGCGCCGGTACCGGCCCACGTCATCGACAAAGGCATCCCGACGGCGGGTCTGCTGGCCCACGTCATGGTGGCTAAGTTCGCCGACCATCTGCCGCTTTATCGCCAAGAGAAAATCTTTGGCCGCGCCGGGCTGCCCATCGCCCGTTCGACCTTGGCGCAGTGGGTGGGCAACTGCGGCGTGCAATTACAGCCGCTGGTTGATGCGCTGCGCGAAGCCGTGCTGACGCATGGCGTCGTCCACGCCGACGAGACCCCGGTACAAATGCTGACACCTGGCGCGAAGAAAACTCACCGCGCTTATGTCTGGGCTTATGCCACCAGCCAGTTCTCCGATCTGGCGGCGGTCGTTTATGACTTCAGTCCGAGCCGTGCTGGCGAACATGCCCGAGCCTTCCTTGGCCACTGGAGCGGTAAGCTGGTCTGCGACGACTTCGCTGGCTACAAGGCAGGCTTTGAACTGGGCGTCACGGAGATCGGCTGCATGGCCCATGCACGCCGCAAGTTCTTCGACTTGCACGCGACCAACAAAAGCCAGATTGCCGAAAAAGCGCTGCACTACATTGCAGCTTTGTACGAAGTGGAGCGAGAGGTTCGCGAACTTAGATCAGGTGACCGGCAGCGAATACGGCGAGAGAAAGCAACGCCGATCATCGATGCACTTCATACCTGGATGATCGCCCAGAGGCAGCTTGTGCCTGAGGGATCGGCCATCGCCAAGGCGTTGGATTACAGCCTAAAGCGGTGGATAGCGCTGACGCGCTATCTCAATGACGGTGCTGTGCCCATCGATAATAATTGGTGCGAGAATCAAATCCGGCCGTGGGCACTTGGGCGCTCGAACTGGTTGTTCGCAGGCTCGCTACGCAGTGGTAAACGTGCGGCTGCAATCATGAGTTTGATTCAGACGGCACGGCTCAATGGGCATGATCCATATGCATACCTGAAGGACGTCCTCACCCGCCTGCCGACACAGCGGGCGAGTGAGATTACTGAGCTACTCCCGCATAAGTGGGGTCACATCTAACAGTCCAGATTTTCTAGTGAGACACCAGGCTTTTTGGAACGTAGGCTGCTACTGACCTGCGGATTTCTTCCCTAGCCTCATCTGCGCTACCCCAGCGCCCCATCTTCACCCACTTACCCGGTTCCAACGCCTTGTAGTTCTCAAAGAAATGCTGGATCTGCGCAAGCAGAAGTGCGGGAAGGTCCTCGCACTCCTTGATATCGTTGTACATCGAGCTGAGTTTGTCATGAGGAACAGCGATTACTTTGGCATCGGCGCCTGCTTCGTCTGTCATGTACATCACGCCAACCGGACGACTGCGAATGACAACGCCAGGAGAGACCGGATAGGGGCAGACCACCAGTACGTCCAGTGGATCGCCATCATCGCTTAGCGTGTTCGGAATAAACCCGTAATTGGCCGGATAGAACATTGGTGTGCTGAGGAAGCGGTCGACGAAGAGCTGCCCACTTGGCTTGTCTACTTCGTATTTGATCGGAGAGTGGTTTGCAGGAATCTCGATAACGGTGAAAAAGTCATCGGGGATCGCGTTACCAGCTGGAATGTCCGTATAGCTCATGTTCATAGCTCCGAAGCTTCGGAAGGGGCTGCGCTGGAGCGCGTTTTTCCAAGTGTGCCCATCTCGATTGGCGTTTTGGTGAAAAACACCGATATTTCCTCACAGTCCAGTCGCTTGAATAACCGCTCTGCCTCATCCTCCGTGATTGCCAAGCGAATCTCCGTGGGTTGATCAGCCAGCTCAAAAAAGTGCGATGAGTGTAGTTTCCCAGTGTGTCCAAAACCTTCGATTCCAGTACATCGCGTGGCACCGCGCAGCCCCATTTCCTTAGCTACGTCGACGATCCACTCGCCAAGCATCTTTCCTTGATAACGACGGTTTTGTTGGGTGAAGAAAACGACCATATAACCTTTCATTTTAATCTCCTCAGCGAGTACCAATCATTTGGTAGGACAATAGTCCGGCAGCGGTCATCGCTAACGAACCTACGACGTGCAATGAAATTGAGCCGAGCGCCCACAGCAATCTCCCTTCTTGGATTAGGGCAACTGTTTCGGCTGAAAAGGTGGAAAAGGTGGTAAGTCCCCCACAAAAACCCGTGATGATTAGCAGGCGCCATTCGGGGCTTAAGGAGGGAGATGCGGCCAAGAACGCGATGGCTAGGCCGATGATGTACCCCCCGACCATGTTCGCCACCACAGTGCCTGGGGGAATTGTCGGGAAGAGTGCGTTGAGCTTCATGCCCAGGAGCCATCGCAACCAAGCACCAAGTGATGCACCGATGGCGATAACTAATAGTGATTTCAGCATGGCTGCAATTCTCCTCTGGGCTGGTAGAGCCGAGGAGGTGCTGATAATCGCAGATTGCGATAGAGAGCTGATATGAGATTTGGAGTCAAGATCCTGTCCTAAATTAGGGGACAGGGAGGCACACCTACGCACCCTGTCCAGGGTTTACGTAGGCATCATCAGCACGAGGCGGTTTAAAGGAGGAATGCCATCTCCTGAGAAGATCCTATAGCAACAGTACCGATAACTTCAACCTCCACGCACCGAAATCAGTACGGCCTATAGGGACGCTGTCTCTACTGTCATAGTGACCTGAGCCTACCCAGCGACCTCAACGGAAATTCGGAAATAGGTACACCGGAATTCTAATCCAGTTGTTCAAGACGGGTTCGGCAGACGCTTACGCTGAGCTTCAGTCAGAGGGTATTGAGCCTTCGGGAACATATAAAACAGTTCTTGAGCGTTCAGGGGAAAGCTACAGATAATTTTGAAGTCATCAGCCTTCACTGGCCTGTGTTGCAATATCATCGCGCGTCCTTAAGGTCTATGCATCCGGAATTCTAGCTCGCCTGGATTTGCTCAAACACTTTGCCAGGTTACCTGGGCACCCATTGGTTGGGTATGCGTGCGACGCTTCTTGCTATCCGCGAGGAGTTGAGTCGCCGGCGCCATGACCTTGTCCGGGTTCAAGGGCAATGGTTCAAACGTGTGGTAAGCGGTTACTTCAATTACCACGCAGTACCGGGGAACCTGATGCGTCTTGGTGGTTTTCGTTTGGCGGTGTGCCGTTTCTGGCGGCAAGCCCTTAAGCGTCGCAGCCAGCGTAATCGGCTTCAATGGTCACGTTACGGACGCCTTGCCGATCTATATATCCCGAGACCCAGAAATGCACACCCTTACCCTGAGGATCGCTTTGCGTCACATACCCGAGGCAGGAGCCGTATGCGGTAGTTCCGCACGTACGGATCTGTGTTGGGGGGCGGCAGGTAACTGCCGTTCCTACCGCGACCCCATTCTCAGTCTTTTTACAGATCAACCTTCTGACATAAGCGATTGAGTTATCATTCCGCAGGGCGCACGCTCTTCCTGTCCCAACCACGCTCTTTCGATCGCCTGGAGCGAAATGCCCTCGTTCGCCTCGTAGGTTCCACGCCCATTCAATCGCGGCGTTGCGACCGACCCACCGTGGTGCACAGCTATGACTTCCCACTTGGTATTGAAGACAGGACTGCCCGAACTACCAGGGTCGGTGGGAGTGCGGTAATGGACAAGCCGATTGTCGTCGTCGACATCAAGCAGGCGACTGTCCTGTAACGAAATTTGCAACCCACTACCGCGGGGATGTCCGACCACGTATACCCTAGTCTTACTATCCACCAATGGCAGACTTCTGGCCTTTTGCAGAACAATCGCGTCAGTGGGAAGCTCATGCAACCGAACGATTGTGACGTCAAGGTCATGTTTGCCGCCATTCGAAACGCCAAGTGCTCCAGGCGGGGACGTGAAAAGAACCTCCCCAACCTTGTATCTAATCAAGTTCCCCCTGGCGGTGGACTCGACCTCAAAAGTGACGAACGCCTCCTCCGGGGCGATGGCATTGGGCACATCGCTGCTGATTACGTGTGCATTGGTGACAAATACCTGCGTTAAGCCCGCTGCGCGGCTGAAAGTACTACCACACAGCAAAAAACCCGTCCCGACACGTTGACCGCTTGCGGTCATGACGCAGCCGACCGATTCACACGCGTTAAGTAGCATTTTGACCGACTGTAATGACAACGTGGAATCGCCAGAAAAGTTTTTCTCTAAGTTCTGTAACTCACCCTCTGAAAGTCCTTCGATATTCCGCTTAGTTTCACGTACCTCAGCGGAGGAAATGAAAAAGCGATGCTCTGTCTTTGCAATGTGTCTGGTGATGATGACTGACAATCGATCGGCACAGGAGCCACATCCTACAAGTGGACTGCCATTCCATATCTCGCGAATTTGCCTATCGTATGACTCAATATCGAACGGTTTGACCGCCGGATGCAGCAGAAATCGATAGAGCCAAAACTCCGCTTCCTCGCAATCGCCCATAGCGAGATAGGCTTCCGACACGGTCGCTGCGGCGAAGGCGTTGTTTGGATCAGCGATGTATTGATCCGTCGCTGTGCCAAGAACCTCTGTCACCAGTACATCTAAGGGGGGAAGAGCCGAAATATCTAATCCTTCTCGCTCCTCGAGTACTAGCAGCGCCACCGCATTGATACCGTGCCAGAATCGATTTCGACCTTGGCGATACGTATTCAGATATTTTTCGCGAGCTTTGACAAGCCAGCTGGGGTCGCGCGTCGCCACGTAACGCTGCTTAAACACTCTCCCCAACAACCCCTCAAACTCAGGAATCTGCTTGATCGCGCCGGCATCCTTCTCACGCGCACGCAGCTTCGGCAACCCCAAGTTCAGCACCTTTTCGGCCTCATCAAGCGATGTAAGGTTAATAAGCGCCTGTGCATGGTATTTTGAGAGAAGTGGGTCGAAATCGTGGCGCTGCTCCCAGCATTCGGCGATCGTTCGTGCATGATCATAATGACGGTTCTTGATCAGCACCTCGACAGCACTACGCGCATTCGCCACCGGCAGCGACGTGCTTTCGATCTCCTCCACAATCAGCTCAACCGCGGCTCCCAGATCCCAAGGCTGGGCATCCTGAATGACCCCCAGTTTAAGGCTGTCAGCGAGTCTGCCCATGATCACAATTCCAATGCTTCGGCCAGCTTCGCACGCAGCTGCGTTCCGGCTAGATAGTGAGTGATCGTATGTCGCCACTTGCCCCAGTTGGATTCCCTGATGTCCTGTACTACCTTGCCGTCAACCGGACGGTAGTCTTTCGCGAAACGAGGCCCTGCACCACAGATTGGATCAAAGGGATCGTAGATGTTGACCCAACTCCTAAGCGTCGTAGCAGGAAAATCAACACTTTCGCTACCTACTGCGAGTAGCTCTTGCTGAACCTCGCGAATGCCCAATGGTGATCCAAGCGTGATCAGGGTATCGACGGGCGGGCAATCCGGGCAGTTACGAATTACGTCGTATGCGATCATCGTGCCCATGCTGTGGGAAACAATTACGATCTTCTCGGCCTTTTCCTGCAGACACCTGAGATCACGCAAAAGTCGCGAGCGAAGCTCTTCGCGAACGTTGAACCGCTTGCCGTCTGTAGGCCTCACATATTCTTTATTGAACAAAAAGTAATAGGCCTCCATCGCTGCCTTTTTTATCATCGCCTCGCGGACCCGCGAAGGGATGAACCGCGCAATCTCATGGTCGCTAGAACAATCTAACGGGCTTGCAGTCGGCACTGCATCGTCGACAGTTAGGTTGGCGGTGATCGCAGCTTGGAAGCCCTCAAGAAATGCAGCCTCGCGCGGGGTTTTAGGCGCAGGCAGAGGCAAGTCCTCCTCCACACGATCAAGGCCTTCGGCTTGCAGTTCTAGATCCACGCAGCCTTCCATGTAAGACGATATATCCGTCTCGTATTCCACACCATAAAAGACGTCTGCGTAGTAGTTCAGTACATGCGGAACACCTTCAGTCGCGAGGTCTATCCCCTCGTTCGGAGGTGCAAAAACACTCGGCATCGGATTACCGCGGCTCAGTCCCCACTGCCACAACTCAAGTAGTTGTTCGGGAGCTGGCTTTCTCGCTAGACCATGGATGAAGACCACCGCAACCGGACGCTTGGCCGACATTAAACTTCTCCTTAAGTGCGTAAACCGAAATTCAGAGCTGATCGCAATCCGGAAGATTTTCGAACACCTTGCGAATCAATCCGCGCTCAACGGCATTAGGCCCGAGCCTGGCCATTAGGCGGCACGCCTGCTTCCAAGTCGATTTGTGAGAGCCCGTCTGACTGCGCGCAATTGCCACTGCGGCTTCGTAGTTTCTCGCGGCTTCAACATAGTTCCTCTGGATGAGCCACGCCTCTGCCACAGTTGCCGTCATCCAGTAATCGCCAGGACGAGGTCCGGTGCCTACGATCTTCTGAACTTCAAGCGCCAACTGCGCAGCGCACTCTACCTCTTCAAGAAATACGCTCTTCGCGGCGGCATTGATCCCGGTGTAGTAGTCATCACGGGCGATAGCGAACGCTTCAGAGTAAAGATCTCGTGATCGCTCCAAGTCGCCGACCTCGCTTGAGCGCTCGTAACGCTCCATCCATGTCGAAGCATATATGCCAAGAGTCTCGGCATCCTTCTCTCCTGACTCATATAGCTCAGCGAGAATCTGTTGAGCATCTATAAGATCGTTCTGTGAGCCGCCACCACGGGCACGTCGGAGCAACGCGAGCGCATGTAATTGTTTCGGACGAATCGCACGCGGAAACTCCCTTTCTATTTCCAGCAACATCGCCACTGCATCATCGTAGGCTCCCAGTTGCGTCAACCCCTCTGCCGCCCTACAACCAAGTGCGGCGGCTACCCTCCAATGTCCGCCGCGCTCTGCGAACAGCGAATTCAGCCGCTCCGTGGAGCCATCACGTATTGCCATATCGATCTGATTCGCAGCACTCCCTGAAAACTCATCGAAATCAAGAGCGATACGCGCCGCCTCGTCGCTCAGAGGCTGACCAACCACCGCATGTAGTAAGCGCAGAAGCTCGCCACCATTCGGACCACCAGGATATGAGCTAAAATCTAGAAAGGTTCGCGCCGAAGCAAAGCCTGAGGGCTCGCTCGCATCAACGCACACAGGCACAAATTTGAAATCTGTTCGTAGGCTAGCCGTCGCTTCCATCGCCTGGTATCGGCTAACGACACACTTGGAGTTAAAGTCTTTCGTAGAACAAACTATTACGCCTGCCTGGCTCGCGGCAATGGCGCGTTCTTGGGACTCCTGAAGCTGATCTCCCTCAGTTAGGGCTACTTGATCAAGCAGCACCTTATGGCCGTAGCAGCGCAAAACATCATAGAGATTGATCACCCACGCCTGATCGGGAGACCGATAGGAGAGAAAGACACTCCATTGGTCATCGCCTGTCAGCGTCCTCAATGTAGGTACCTGTTTGATCCAGTCCTCGGCGGTACTCATGCTGCCTCCCGTCTAAATTTGTCAAAAAAGTTCTTCTCACGCACAACCTATAACATTTAAGCCGCGAATGATCCGTTCGGAAAAAATCCTCCGACTTCAGCCGGACTCTCCAGGTTCCAGTGAAACGGATATCTGGAGAATTCAACGGAGTCTAGCCCTGCAGAACCCGGCAATTCATACCACCAAGCTGTCGTTGATCAACCTGAAACACATCCTACACTCTCGCGAACAGAGTATTTGCCAGGATTGGAGTACGCACCTCATCACAAAGCCCACCACATTTTTCCATCGATTCTGTCATGGCTGTTTTGGCCGCTACAAAAAATAGGCCCCAACACAACAACTGAGAGAAGCTGCAATCTACCCAATCCTTTCCAAGAGACCGTGAGTCCCACCTGTCAGAGCGACTCACCGTCAAAGCAGCCGAGCGAATGATCGGCAATACCGTACCGATTCGCGAGCGCGAGATGTTCTATTCAGGCCTCACGAGCGATGTCAAGGAAAACGAACAAGGTGAAACCTCCCTAATTTCCAGACGGTGGCAGGCATCTACAAATTAGCCACTAGACACCCACTCCCCAATACAGTCATAAGAATTATTAGAGGAGCAGATGCCAACAGATAGTACGATTCGCTCAAGAATTACGGATTGAAATGAGAGTGCCAAGATGCGCTTTATTGACACTCCTTTCATTCTTTTTGTAGCCAAAAGCGTCACATACAGCTTCAATCTTCTGGCAAAATACATCTGCGTTAAGTGGAATCATCCACAGCTCGCCTTTGGTTGGCTCCTCCCGGTTAGTGTTTTGCCATTGCAGATCATTATTCAAAGGATGCTCAGGCTTGAAGGGATGAACATTAAAAATTTTATGGTCAACTTGGGTAATCCAAGACGCTCCTATTTCCGTGATAGCACCCCAAGACATTTTTGTATTTTCACTAGTGACAAAGAGTACGAATATCTTCTGAGTAGAATAGCTTTCAACAAAGAAGTCTCTCAGATATTCATAAACGCCTTTTCCCTCAGGTACACGGCAGACCTCATCATCACAATTGGTATATAAAATATCTTCAGCTGAAACATTATTGTATATGAGCATCTGATAAATTATATCAGCAAACGATTTATCTGGAGATGTTTGGCTAATGAGTATCCTTTTCTTTTGAGAGTCAATCACTGACTTAAGCCCCAAATCGGGACTATTTTTGTTTAAGGAGTCACTGATAGCTTTCTCAATTGCCTCACGCGACAAATCAGAACCCAGCTTGAACAAATCGTCAGCTGCTTCTTCGCTAGCCCTTTTACGGTAGGCATCAATGTTGCGTCGAAGCTTTGCCTCATTACCCTTTTGTTCATCCTGTTTCTTCTGTTTCTTTCCGGCATTTGCTATATCAGTAAAAACCTCTCGCTTCTTGAGAATTTCTGTGAGAAGTTCTTTTCTAACATAATCCAAAACTGCAACATACCGAGGGTCGTCAGACTTATATCCTTGGCGATTACTTAGAGCCATATCTGGCAACTCGGTCAATTCGAATATATCGACATGCAGCTGCCCTACAACATAAACCTCATTAAGTTTGTTTTGACCAACAACTGGTAGGATGTTGAACTCACCCATCTTTTTATTCGCAAAAAGAGAAATGAAATTATCTGGAAAATCAGACATTTCCGCTTTTCGGCCTCGCGTTGTCTTGTATGTACCAATCCAGCCCGCGATCTTGATCGTGTATTCGTGCTCTATCCCATCATTGCCCATCATAACCCGAGGAATAGCTTTCTCACCCGCGGAGCTAACAAGATCTGATCGCCTTTTCGGATAAGGATTTGGAACGAGCTTAGTCAATGGCGAATACTCATCACCAAGCGTAATCAATGTGCCCAGTTCTGACATAACATTTTTGTCAAAATCGTTGACAATAACCGTCTCCTTCCCCCTGATAACGTGTATGCGAAAATCCGCATTTACCAATGGGAATATTTTCAGTAGGTTGCGTTTGACAGCGGAGAGTGTCTTATGCAACCTATACTGTGGGTTCCGCATGACAATTGCTGAACCATGTTTTTTTACATGTTCAAACGTAATGTCAGACTCACTAATGGCTTTAAGCTTGCTGCCTTCATCCGGGTGACGAGAAAGAACGAAACCTGACTTCTCACCATCCGCCACAGTTAAAATATCGACGTTTTCAGAAACAGACAATGCTGCCAACTTCCCTACGCCCTTGCGACCCATTTTGCGTCGCTTGCCAGACTTGGAGAACGAGTCAGCCTCCTTAACTCTTGAAACGCCAGCTATATTGAGATATTTAGTTATATCACCCTTGTCATAAGACATGCCATGCCCATCGTCCTCAATTCGGATATCATCCGGATTAGCAATAATGTAGACATTTTTTGCATCTGCATCATATGCGTTGGCAATCAACTCCGCTAACACATAATAAATATTTGTATAGAGGTTTGGCCCAAGCAGTTCCAATATACGCGGGTCAACATTCAGCTGATACTCTTTCACCAATTAGTCCCTTTAATAAAAATTTATTTTAAATAACCTACAAATTAATAAAATCGTTAACTTCGCCCATCTGTAGCGAACCAATCGCAGAAAATCTTAAACCAATAGGTTTCTACTATATCAGGATGAACGAACTCACATGTCGCAAGCCTATTAAAGGTGGTGCGAAGGCCACTGCCCCCAGACGCATCCTCAAGCGAATAGGGTTTAAGCGAGACCGAGGCCCCACGATCTAATATCCACAGCCTGGGGGCGTACATCTGCTGGGGGGCGGACGGCAACCAAACACACGCGCCCTCGCGAACGAACCCCAGGGTGGCTGGATAGAGGCGTCTATAGTCTGAGTTGGAAGCCTCTGTTTCTGCCGCAATCCACTGTCTATGCTTAAGCACCATGAACAGGCCTAGATTGAGGTTGTTGCGATAACTGTGGTCATGCACCGTTATAGCCACTTTCTACTCCTTGAAATCATAATCCTCCACTTAGAGACTCATACAGACTGTAGCTCATGCTATTGAAGATTCAGAACCTGAAGGCCACCGAACCGAGCCAACTGAAACAGCGGCGTCTATGTATGGAGAAACGCCACTGCGTAGCTACAACCGTCTGCTATGAAGCGATGTTGGCTACCTTATCCAGTGCCCGCGTCTTGGTAAAGCCATACCTACGGCTTTCTGCCACTACGGACCAGGAGAGCCTCAAGGGACTGGTCTGGGATCCATCACTTAGTCTTCAGGACTGCCTCCACGTCACTTAAACGTTTCAGTTCGAACAGCGGATTGCCGTACAGGAAACTCGGTGCTTTCACATCTCCCTTTCTGTCCGGCGTGGAAATACCCTGCTGCATGCGGTGGGGCTTCATGCGTCTTCAATCGGACTACTGCTGCTAAGCATATCCACAATTGCTGGGGTAAAAATCAGCAATCCGTTCTGGGTCAATTTTCAATCCGCAGGGTGGGTCAGTTTTCAATCAGCGCCAACAGTCATCAAGGCAAACGGCAGCGATCTGGTGCTGACATCTCGCGGAGAGGCCTTTCTGGAGTCTGGTGATCCCGATGAGGTTCTGGACTTGATGATCACCCGGATCCTGGGTTTCGATTATCTGCTCCATGCACTGGCTCAAGGTCCGCGTACTCTCCGCGAAGCCATCCTGATACTGCGCACAGCCAATCCTGGGTGGACCAAAGACTTTGGTCCACCAGTTTGATTAGCTGGTTCAAACACTTGTAGTTGGCGCACGTCGTCGACAAAGAACTGCATCTCACGGGTACAGGTCAGGAGTGGGCTCGGCGAATTGACTGGGAGCCTCAGGCACTGCCGGCCGCGGAAGTGTCCGATTCATTATTGTCACCGCAGAGCCTTCAGGTAGTTTTTTCCCCAACGTCAGTGGCAAGACCTGCGCAGCATCAGGTCATTGACGGTTTTTCCAAAAAGTTCCCGTTCAAAAAAGAGCTGATCGCTCAGCTTGATGCCTGACTGTGGAGTCACAAAAGACGACACCTGGCGGTGCTGACGGGGCTTAGCGGGGCAGGTAAAACGCAATTGGCCCGAGGCTACGCGTTGAGCTTGTGGCAGCTCGAAGCCAACCCTGAAGAAGGCTTGCTGATCGTGCCAGTCCAACCGGGCTTGCACGACTATTCCAGCCTGATGGGCTACGTCAATCCGCTCGACACCGAGTCATATGTGCGCACCCGGTTTCTGGATTTTCTCCTGCAGGCGAGTTCGGCCCCGGGCAGACCCTATACGCTGGTACTGGATGAGATGAACCTGTCTCATCCAGCACAATACCTCGCACCATTGCTGTCTTCGATGGAGACGGGAGATGCAATTGAGCTGCACGGTTAGGCCGATGAGATCAATGGTGTTCCTCCCTGCGTTCCTTATCCTGGCAACTTGGTGATTATCGGGACAGTGACATGGATGAAACCACTCACGGGTTGAGTGCCAAGGTTTTGGATCGAGCCACCGTGATTGAATTTTGGGATATCGATCTTGATAGTTATCCTGGCTGGGAGGCGAGCGTTCTCAGCGATTAGCAGCGTTCGACCATTCGCGCGTTGATGAACGCATTAATGGAGGTGCTGCGTCCCGCGCGCATGCATTTTGGCTGGCGTACATTGAGCGATGTGCTGGGCTATGTGGAGCAAACCCAGGCCAGCGGGGTTATCGGTTTTGAACATGCGCTGGATCACGTCGTTTATGCCAAGCTGCTGCCCAAGCTCAGAGGTGAAGACAGCCCGCGCTTTCAGGCAGTATTTGCAGCGCTCAAAAAGGTCCTGGAAGCAAGGGGACTGACCGATTCGCACCAGAAAGTCCGGGATATGCATGAAGATCTGATGCACACCGGCTCAACACGATTCTGGCGGCGACCGTGCCGATCATTCATTGTTCGAGTGCCGAAGGCATACGATTTGCAGTCGTGCGGGGTGAGATCACTTCGGGGTTTTCCGAGCGCTTGACCTACCATTTCACCGCGACGAAAGGCTGGTCGTTGTTTGTCGACGACGTACGACTGGAGCTCATTCAAGTTGCAGGGGCACCTGTATGGCGCTGGTCGCCCGGGTTCTATGCTGGTGAGGTCTGCGCTGAGCTCGTTGATGATCAAGGAAACTATGTAGGCCACTACCGCCTGGATGTCGCGCCTGATCCCAGCAAGCTGGGAGGCGAGACGTTTTCGGCTATGCTAGAGGCTATCCAGGCCTTCGATCCTGTCTTGCTGTTTGGTACCGAGGAGGCTCAGCGGGGTATTTGCAGTGACGATGCGCTGACCACTCATCACCTTCAATCTGCGCGCTTGCGCCGCTATGGTGATCGGCTGCAGGTGACCCACAAGCCATTAACATCCTTGCGCCGAGATCGGCAGCCTATGGGTGCTCATCAGCTCAAAAGCGTGGACGGGATCGCGATTCGTAGGGCGCTTCGTAACCCATCGGGGCTGGCGTTGTTGCATCCTCAGTCTGTAGAGCGACCACCCCTCAATGCTGTTTATTTCAATGTCTCAAAAGCCTACGAGGATCAGGACAACCTGGCAAATCAGGCGATGGGGCTGCTCTTGTCAGAGGTGATCAGTCGATGTCGTAAGGTCAGCACTGCTCTGACGACAGTCGCGAGCAAGATCCGCATGAGTGAAACGCGATCACCATTGACGCCACGCTTGGAGCGACGCATTGCATACCTGGCCGCTTTGCAACGAAAGCTTGAGCGTCTAGAGCATGTCCAGCCATTCAGGTACCTGAAATCTCGGCATCTGTCTGCGGCAGGATTGAAAGCGATCTCTGCCCATCTGGCTCACGCGCGGGCCTATCGTTACGGCTGGTGTGCCCTACGCTCCGGTATCAGTGGAGAGGTCGGGGAGGAGTCTTTATGGATCAGCCTCACCTGGGAAATCTATGAGCGTTGGTGCTACGTGATGCTGGTGAGCGTGCTTAAGCAGCTGCTGGCTCATTTCGAGTGGAAGTGCCGTCGCTTCAAAACCACTGATCGCGTGCGGTGGCGCGTCAAGCATGAGGGGGTCACGCTTGATATTTAGCTGCAGGTTGTATACCCAGCAGTCGACAAAAGACCTTACAACGACTTTTCGAGTCTGTCTCAACGTCGAGTTCCTTACATAGCCATCACCCTATCGGATGTTACAGGCCCGCAGCGTTTTATAGTTTTAGACGTCAAGTATCGCTCAAGTCGTTTCGCTTTGCTGGACGGGATGGAGTCAGCGCATTTGTATCATGACAGCTTACGCTGGCTGGATCGAAAGCCGGGTGCTGCTCTGCTTGTAATTCCGTGCGGTGGGGCGGTACGACAATTGGAGGGCATTGAATTCCAGCAACAGCATGGCGTAGGTGTCATTGCTATGGGAACACAAGTGGATGCAGAGGCTATAGGCAAGCGTCTGGTTCAAATGCTGGGCATTTTTAAGTGTTGCAACTAACGGTTGACGTGTGACTTTTGGGAGCCAAGCTTCAAGAGGACAGTTTCAGAAAATTAGGCCATACCGTTAAGCTTTAGATTTTCTGGCAGATAGCTATGAAGAAAGAGTACTTTGAAATGAAGAAGATGCTGAGCGTTGGGTCTTGGGCATTAGATGCAACGCGTAATGAGAGCTTTGCTCGTGAATTTTGAATCTCAGCGTATAGTGATGTAATTAATATAAGGGCAATAAGTATAAATAGATCAAGTGGAGTTTTTTAATATTGGCTTTGAGTCGAAATTAGTTTTTTTGATCTTCGAAGGAAGCTAAAGATTTTAATTTAGTTCTAAGGTTTTCATTTTCTTTTTCCAGCCTCTGGTTTTCCAATACAACTTGCTCAAACTCTCGATTTTTTTGATTTTGCCTTCTGTGAACCTCAAGAGTTTGTCTGCGGGAGACGTAGGAGTTGATGGACTCCGGGGACGATTGTCCGAGGGAAAGCGACACGGCGCTTTTTATGGATGCGTCGGAGGTGTCTAATTTGAGTTCTGCCCGAATTGTAGACTGTTTAGCGATTTCATCGTTAGTAAATTTTCGTCGAAAGGCATGGATGCCGACTCTCGTGCTGGGAACATTAATTAATTTGATAGCAGCAGCAAAGATTTCTGAGATAGATTGGTTGTTCAACGGGGCACCCGTTCTTGCGGATAGGAAAATTCTGTCGGAAGTGATTGCATCCTTTATATTTTTGTCTTGAAGAAAGTTTTTACGAAACGTCTTAATAAAAGCGTTGATTCTAAAGGCGAGTAGTAATGGGATCTTGTAGCTTAAAGTATTACTATATTTTTGCTCTGGCGGGGATACGACAAAAAAATCTTCATCAGTCACATTGATTTTGTCATCGTTAAACTGACTGCATAGCAGCGAATTTATAGAGGCTCTCCTAAAGCCTGTAGCATTTGCTATTTCTAGCATCAATGCATTTCGATGTGCTATGTAAATATTGCTATGTTTTAGAAATGCGAGCTCAAGATTTCTGAGGTTTTTCTCGGAGGGTTCGTATTTTGTAGTGTGTTTGCTGAGAGCTCCGATGCGCGGGTAAAGTAAAGGGAATAAGTTTTTATCGCGTAATCTATACGTTGATTTGCCGAGATGGTTTGGAAGTGAGGAATAGATTTGGGAGTTTTTAAGGCCAATTATATTCATTAATCCAAGATGAAGTTGAAGCCACGAATAAAAGTGGTAAATCCTACGTAATCGGTTGTTAACTACAGCTTTTAAGCTTTTTGGGGTCGCTTTGCTGTGCTGTTGCAACCGACTGAGGTCATTATCACGGAAATCCCTGAGGGTTTGCGTATCAGCTTGCGTAAATTTAAGGCGGCGTTTGCGCAGGTGAATGTAAAATAGCGATAAGTGAAATATCTCGTTTTTAATGTATTGATGGCTTAGGATCTCTTCTCTTTGCAAATATATTGCGTAATCCATTAGCTCATTTACAATGATTTTCTTTTCTGTGTCGTAAGGTATTGCTATACTGATTTTTGGGGTATGTTGCCATCTAATTTTTAAGCTCATTGAGTTAGCTCCGATGCTTTTTAAGTTCTTTGATCGTGTTGTTTAGTTGAAAAATTTGCGCGGAGTGTTTTTCCTGCATCAACACGAGTTGCGCTTTTTGCGCAGCTGTGTATTTCTCCAGCGTGTCTATATAATTTTTTAGCTCGTGAATGTGTTGTTTGAATGTTGTTAGTTTTTCTGGTTTAGATTTTTTGTTATTTATATTCAGGCTGATCGATGATATGAGGCTTATTATTTCTTCTCGTAAGTCAGGGTAGCGTCTTAACGTATCATTAGCATTTCGTTTTGTCACAGCGAACTGTTGGCGAACTTTTTCAGAATTTTGAGACAGGTCCCAATTGTTGAATTGCCTAATCGTTAGAGGGTAATACTCATCTTCAGAGACGCTTTCGGTTTGAGTCGACCATTTTCTAAGGACCGATATTTTTTTCATTATATTTTGAAGCGCTTCGCGCTTATTTATCTCTGATCGATTCACTTAGTCACCTGCTAGTTTTTTATGATGATACTCAATTATGTCATAAAGGTTCTGCAGTCTTATCTCAAGATTCTTAGCTATCACGGAGTTTGGGTGTAAGGTCTTTATCTCATTTGCTAATTCAAGTGAATGCTGTTCCAAACCTTTGATATGTTCAATTGATGTGAATGAGAATGGGCACTTACTGCATAGTTGTGGAGTGGCATTTTCTTTATGGAGGGTGTTGTCCGAAAGCTCAAAGCATCTCGAGCGAGACTTAATTCTATTGTTTCCTGCAACGCATTGGGCGTGTCTAAATGGTGTGGGCGCATGGCCTCTAGAAGAAAGCCTCTCAATAAATGCATCAATTCTTTGGCGGTCGTCTAAGCCTTTAAAAATAACGGAGTTCTGTAAGCGCCTGAATAAAACCCTTACCATTTTCGTATACCCGCCGGTCACCCTGTCGTTGGATATTATTCGATATATGATTTCTGAAAATTTTTCTTTAATCGCCTCGTTCATATATTTCGCTATCTCGCTGTTATGGTGTTTATGTATTTTTGTATAGTCTTCTATTTGCCAGTCATAGATTTTACTCAGCGTGGCTGCTTCGGATTGGGTAATCGGGCTAGTTATGTAAATTTGAGTTGTTGCCAAGCAGTCATGTTGGAGTTGGTATGATAGTGCTGGAAGGTGCGGGAACTCGTGTTGGTTGATGAAAATGGTGCAGTAAAGTCTTCTAAACATATGTGGTGTTGAATGTATTTCAAATTTTAAGCGTGAAGAAATGAAATGGTAGGCTTGGCCGGTTTTGTAGGCTTCAAAATTGTAGTCTGTATAGTTGACTAAGAACCCTTTTGCCGAAAAGAGCTTATGTCTAAACAAAGTAATGTTTGAGTCTTTCTGTTTGCCAGTTGAATGAGTTTCATAGTCTAAATGTAGATAGATTAGTTGTAGTTTCTCTAGAGCGTCAACTGCTTTTTGTGTGGCGTTTCCTACATAAAAAGGCAAATAGTCTTTACGGTTTTTTTCTATATAAAACATTAGTTCAAAGATATCGTTTTCTTTATTGTAGATAGTGCAGGCGCCGAGGAATATTCCGAATTTACGGTGCGTTATTTCGTCTCTTCTTCTTGCGTTAAATATGGCTATTATTAGAAAGCAAGCCGTAAGTAGCTCTCTGGTCAAGTCGTTTAGGTTTTTGATTGTGATTGATTTGTAGGTGTTTTCAGTCGTGATGAAAAGATTGATGGATTTTGCATGTCGAGATATATCATTAAGTTTTGTTTTGAGATCTCGGCCATCATTAGTGGATAGGCATGCGTCTGCATAATGCATTGTTTGCAGTATAATGTCGCCCTGTTTGTATAATAAGGACAGAGCTTCCTCTAACATTTTTCCTGCGCCATAACTGTTAATATTCTTCGTTCTTCCAGGTGTCTCCGTTAGCTTTTTGCTTAGGCGGGAATATTCAGGATAAGGTAGATTTTCTAAGCGGTAGAGGTTAGGTGTTCTATACAGATAATTTAATGCTTCCAAAGTGTGGCGTAATGAACTGTAATTCATCCCGGAAATTAATGTATCGTTCTGATTTTTAGCTACCGATGGCCAGCCTTTCGTAGCTTTGAATTTCTGTACTTGTTCGAAGTATAAAAATATTTCCTTTCCTGTTATATTCGTAGAGATTGCTAGTTGAAAGCCAGCACTGCTAATTGATTTTTTGCTGTTGGTGGAAGTGAAAATAGGATGTTTATAGTCGTTTGCTGTTGCAAGGAAATTGCTAAGTCGTTCACTAATATTGAGTGCTTTATGCCAGCCCCCATTTGCTAAATGAGAAGGTAGTTTTTTTAATAAGTGGGTGGAAAGTTCCTTAAGGTTGAATGTGTCGTTCAGCCAAATGTATTCCATGAATTTGATTATTGTTGTTAACATAAATGCAATTCTGTTCGCTTTGCTTTTTGAGGATGGCGTTGTTCTCGAGTATTCGCTAACTGCATAAATGGTCGATAAAAACAAAACTTCGTGATCTACTAATTTCGTCGGGGTTGGATAGACCGAGTTAGGTGGAAGAACAAATCTCTGCAAAGATATCTCTCTGTAACCTTTTTCATCTTTCCTTGCTTCAGTCTGAGTTATTCGAAGTAGAGCATCCGGTGTTACTGAGATATCAGTGTCTAACGGATGTTTTTTTAGCTGTAGCAGTATCGCGTCGGATAGGCTTTTGTTAATCATGATTGATGGTTGCCTCTATCTGCCTTAAAATATAGCCGTAGGCGGAACTACTAATGAAATTGTATAGTGCGTCGTTGAATATGACCCGAGGAGCTATCCGCATAGAGAAGTGCTCATTATTTTCAGCATAGAGCTGCTTCCAGTGGTGGTAGTAGTAGTTCCGAGTACGTACGACTTCAGTTATCCGCATCTCATCAATTTCAATCACACGGTTCGGACAGCCATCACCTATATGGCAGTGATGAGCTTGGCAAATGCTCTCTCCAGATTCATGGCTTTTGAAGGGATGGTTGAACGGGTCGGAGCATAGTGTTCCATCTCCAATAGGAATTAAAGCTAAAGTGCCGGCTGTTTGTGTTTTTGTCATGTTGAATATAATCTTTTTTTCTAATCTCTTTTGGAACTCGAGATTGATAGAAGAGTTTATGTTTCTTGTGAATAGTTGGTCGAGATATTGTCCTGTAGTGCCTATGCTTGAATGTCCGAGTTTGCGTCTTGTATGCTCGGTGCTTCTCGTAGTGTAGTGCTCAAGACTTCCGACTTGCTCTCTGATTTGCTCAAGTGTAAAATTGAAAAGGCTATGTCTTTCAATGAATGCGTCGGGTGTCATTTGAATCATTACAGATCTTTCCGTGTACATATCTTTCGATGTGGTCCATGAAAACCATAAGCGTTGTTCGGTAGCGGGGATAAATTCAAGTACGATTAGCTGGGTTCGATTCCATATAAGACGACGAATGGCATCTTGATATTGTTTTTCATTTCGATCAATAAATACTGGTGGGGTGAAGTCATCAGTTTTTGACTTGTATCCTTGAATTTCGTAATGTCCATATTCTTCGTCATATATGATGTTTTTAATTTCCATGGCAAATAATGACGCTTTGTTCCAGCCTGTTCTACAAAGTAGTAATATGAAGATGGCTTGCAACTCGATAAAACAAGCTCTAAAAGGAAGTGCTAAAATATGTCTGGTGTTGAATTCAGGTGTGGAGGGTATTCCAGCTTGTTGAAGTAGCTCAGATGTCCTGTAACCAACCCATAAACGCGCACCTTTATAAAATAATTTGTCATCCTTGAGTATATTTAAATAAGCGTTTAGTCTTTTTTTAGGGCATATTGTTTCATAGCGCTTGATGTCATAAGAAGTAGGGTAAGGCTTATAAATAAATCGTCTAATTATGATTTCCGTTGATGCACTTCTTTTGGAATCTTCAGCGCTAATAACAAACTTTCGCAAAGCTTTGATGCTGTTGAGATCAGTGATGCATGCATCTATTATTTTTTGCAGGTCAGTGGAGAGTAGATCGATAGACTTAGAAATTAGTTCGTTATAGTTTTTGTGTGGGACAGCTCCTAACGGAATTTCATTACTATGAGTTTTGTCGTGCTGCGCGGAATTGAGTACTGGTCTCGGATAGGTTTGTAATGTTCCTAGGATGGTTTTGTAATTTATAGATTCTCTGCTTATTTCATTTCTGCAGTTAAATGAGGTGTGGATTACAAGATTTCTAAATGAAAAAGATATTTTTCGTCGGGATTCCGCCTTTTTGTCTGTTCGTCTCAATAACCTTCGTTCAAGGATTAAAAAGAGACGATGCATAAGCGGTGCAGTTAGCGTCGATTCTTTTTTGTTTAAGATCTCGATTGCATCACTGTCTACAGATAGTTCATTAAGCGCCTGCTGGATGCCGTAGGTATAGCTGGTTGTCACTTTTTCGTGAATTGAACGCGAACTTATTTGTTTAAGTGCTATAGCTATCCATGCATCTTGGACTATTCCAAGAGTGGCGAGATCGAAGACATTTGTTCGATCGTAAACTCTTCCATTTGACCTAAGAATTGACTTTACAAATATCGAATTTTCACTTTGCTTGAACAAGGTACGAACTCCTGAGCTTGCCTAGGTATAGCAGGATGATTGCCACTCTGCTCATTTGCTCACACTACATTGACATCCGACGCCAAGTTGCTGATTGCCGGTGACACCTTGTTCAAGCGCGGCGTTGGGCGCACGGACCTGTGGGGCGGGGACCAGGCGACCATTGTGCGTTCGATCAAGCAGCGCCTGTACACGCTGGACGAAGGCGCAACCGTGGTGGCCGGTCACGGGCCGGATACCCGCTTGGGCGACGAGATGCGCGAGAACCCGTTTGTCAGGGCCTGAGCCAAGGCTGGGTATTTTTCCGGATACCCAGTGGCGACAGTCGGAAGAGACTTACAGAGAAAATGACACGTCCCGTTCAGGATCGGTCTGCTAGGGTTTTAGTGTGCTCACCTGTTGTAGAGCGGGTGCCTGCCGCCCATGGAATTTTTACCGTTTGTCGTGTTCCAAGCTCGGCACAGGTCCATTGCCAATGTCCTCTGCATCACAGAATGCAAAAGTAGGAGCTTCTCTCATGTTCACTTCGCGTCGTCTGCTTGTTGTCGCCACCGTCGTAGCCCTGTTGAGCGGCTGCGCTAACCAAAACCCTTATGACGGCAGCAGCCAAGGACAGGCCAGTAATGACTCCGGCGGCATGAGCAAGACCGCCAAGTACGGCGGCCTGGGGGCTCTGGCTGGCGCATTGGCAGGCGCCGCCATCGACCATAACAACCGTGGCAAGGGCGCGCTGATCGGTGCCGTGGTTGCCGGCGCGGGCGCAGCGGGCTACGGCTACTATGCCGACCAGCAGGAAAAGAAACTGCGCGAAAGCATGGCCAACACCGGTGTTGAAGTGCAGCGCCAGGGCGACCAGATCAAGCTGATCATGCCGGGCAACATCACCTTCGCCACCAACTCGGACGCGATCTCCAGCAGCTTCTACCAGCCGCTGAACAACCTGGCCAATTCCCTCAAGCAGTTCAATCAGAACACCATCCAGATTGTCGGTTACACCGATAGCACCGGTAGCCGTCAGTTGAACATGGACCTGTCCCAGCGTCGTGCACAGAGCGTGGCCAACTACCTGACCTCCCAAGGCGTCAGCTCTGCCAACCTGAGCGTACGCGGTGCCGGCCCGGATAATCCGATTGCCAGCAACGCCGACGTCAATGGTCGTGCCCAGAACCGTCGCGTGGAAGTGAACCTCGGCCCGATCCCAGGCCAGCAGTACAACCAGCCAGGCGCACAGCAACAGAACAATCAGTTCCAGGGCAATCCGTACTCGCAATACCAGTAAAGCCTCACCCAACAAAAAGGGCGCCGCTCAAGGCCAATGCCAGTCAGTTAAGTGCAAACACCGTACTTGTGGCGAGGGAGCTTGCTCCCGCTGGGCCGCGTAGCGGCCCCAAAGATGGGACTGCTGCGCAGTCCAGCGGGAGCAAGCTCCCCTCGCCACAGGTTAGCGTTTACTCTTTCTAACCCTTAACTTACTGGCATTAGCCGTACCAGGCGCCCTTTTTTGTGCGCGGGTGTTTTACAGGCGGAAGCGCCCGACCAGGGTGTTGAACGAGGTCGCCAGGTTCGACAGCTCCTGGGTCGATGCATTGGTCTGGTGCGCACCGGCGGCGGTCTGTGTCGACAAGTCCTGGATATTCACCAGGTTGCGATCCACTTCGCGTGCCACGTGAGCCTGTTCTTCCGAAGCGGTGGCGATCACCAGATTGCGCTCGTTGATCTGGGAGATTCCGTCGGCGATCAGCTCCAGGGCCTCGCCGGTGGCTTGAGCGAGCACCTGTGTGTCGTTAACCAGGGCCTGGCTTTTGCCCATGGCCCCCACGGCCTGGTCGGCGCTGGCTTGTACGGTGTTGATCATGCCTTCGATCTCCCCGGTCGAGGCCTGGGTGCGTGCGGCGAGGGCGCGGACTTCGTCGGCGACCACGGCAAACCCACGGCCTTGCTCACCGGCCCGCGCGGCTTCAATGGCGGCGTTGAGTGCCAGCAGGTTGGTCTGTTCGGCGATGCCGCGAATCACATCCAACACCTTGCCGATATCCCGCACCTGGCCGGCCAAGTCCTTGACCATGCTGGTCGACGTGTCGATCTCATTGGTGGCGTGGTTGATCGCCGTGACCGCCTTGCGCGCCTGGTCGCGGCCATTGGTGGCCTGCACGCTGGTGGTGTGGGACGCCTCGGAGGTGGACACCGCATTACGTGCGACTTCTTCGACCGCCGAAGTCATCTCGGTGACGGCCGTCGCGGCCTGCTGGATTTCATCGTTCTGGCGCACCAGGCCGCGGCTGCCGTTATCGGTGACTGCCGTCAATTCCTCCGCCGCTGATGCAAGCTGATCCGACGCGCTGGCAATTTGATGGATGGTTTGCTTCAGGCTCGATTGCATATCGGCCAGGGCGCTCAGCAGTTGGCCGGTTTCATCGTGGCCCGTGCTGACGATGGCCTGGGTCAGGTCGCCATCGGCAATCCGTCGTGCGCTGGTCACGGCAGTGGCGATGGGGCGGCTGATCAGGCGGCTGATAAACAGGCCAAGGGCAATGGCTGCGATAAATGCCAGCACGATGCCCGAGTACAGCGTGTTTTTGGCTGACGCCTCCTGCACCGTGGCGTCCGCCGCGCTTTCTGCAACCTGGCGATCGTTGGAGTCGACAATGATGGTCTGCTCATCCATCACCACCCGATAGGCTTTTTGCAGGTCGCCGAACAAAAACTCCCGGGCTTTATCCAGTTCACCGGCGTTCAGCAGGGCGATGTACTGCTGCACCATGGTTTGGTAGATCGGCCAGTCGCGTTCCATTTTATCGCCGGCTGCGCGCTCATCGTCGGCCATGG
The DNA here is from genome assembly GCF_004682045.1 of Pseudomonas nabeulensis. GTDB lineage: Bacteria > Pseudomonadota > Gammaproteobacteria > Pseudomonadales > Pseudomonadaceae > Aquipseudomonas > Aquipseudomonas nabeulensis. The sequence continues at coordinate 57,428 of NZ_QUZT01000019.1, read as the reverse complement.
GGCGCTGACGATACAGGGCGAAGGCTTTCTCGCTGGCCTGCCGGTTGGCGTTCATCGAGGCGATGAATTCGTCCTTCACACTCTGGGGAGCACCGCTGGAATAAGCGGCATACAACCGATACAGGTCACGGCTTTGACCCACGGCCTTGACCTTGTTTTGCGCGGTATTGGCAATCGAGACCAGGTTGTTGTTGAACACCGACTTAAGGCTTTCCGACAGCGCAGAGCCCCCCCGGCTTCCCAGCACGCCCACGCCCAGGGTGATCAGGGCGCACAGCGAAAATGATGTGATTAGTTTGGTGGAGAGTTTTGCGTCGTTAAGCCAGCTCATCGGTTCGTCCTGGAAGGATGCTGATTGAGTGCCAGCACCCGTGCAGGTGGAGGCAGTTGTCGTACTACTATCGACAGGCGCGTCTAGGACTTAAGGTTTGCAGGATGTTTCTGAGGTAGAAACCGCTCTAAAACGGCGGTTGTGGAGCGGTTTTGGATGTTTTTCAGGCAGGTGAAGGGATATTCCACGATCTGCGTAAAAGCCGCTCATTAAGATAAAAAAACCTTATTAATCAATAATATAAATTACTTTTTTCGGTTTTGAGTTTGTTGCGCAAATCCGGAGATAACAGCACATACGCTCAAGCATCACGAAAATTTAGAAAATTTCGTCCGTTATTCGCAAAAACCTCATTAACGTGACCTCCTCAGATTCGGATGGTTCGCTGAAACCATCGTCCTAGACACATCCGCTCAAATCATAAGTTGATGGCATTTGGCCTTTTAAGTTGTTGCCAAATATTGCTCAGCGTGAAATATTCGCGCCTCCTTGTCATGTGACAACCGACAACAATATGAATTGTTCGATAGGCCGCAAGAGCTTACGGACCCGTGAAAGTCATGATTGCAGTTACGTAGGGTAAAAAGACATGCCGCGTAGAACGGTTAGGGAAAAAGGCATCAGGTATGCCTTGGCGGGCGTTGTGTCGCTTGTCGTTTTGGGGGCTGGCGGTGCGTATGGTCAGGCATTGGATAGCACGGCATCACCGGGCAAGCGCCTAGCGGTAGCAGCAGATTGCGTGGCGTGCCACACCGCGCCAGGCGGCAAGCCTTTTGCCGGCGGTTACCCGCTCAGTTCGCCGATGGGGGTGATCTATTCGACCAATATCACCCCGTCCACGTCAGCGGGTATCGGCGGCTACACCGCTGAGCAGTTTGCCCGTGCGGTGCGCGATGGCGTGACGCCAAACGGCACACACCTGTATCCGGCCATGCCTTACACCTCCTACGCGAAGATGACCGACAGCGACATCGCGGACCTCTACCAGTACTTCATGCACGAAGTGCAGGCCGTCGACACGACCACCGCGAAGACTGACCTGGACTTCCCGTTCAATATCCGTGCTTCCATGCTCGGCTGGAACGCGCTGTTCCACAGCCAGAAACGCTTCACTCCGGACCCGGGCAAATCCGCCGAAGTGAACCGTGGCGACTATCTGGTCAATGCCCTGGCCCACTGCGACACCTGCCACACCCCGCGCAACGTGTTGATGGCCGCTGACAACAGCAAGCCACTGGCTGGTGGCGCGCTGGGTGCGTGGTATGCGCCGAATATCACCTCCGACAAAACCAGCGGGATTGGCGCCTGGTCCAGCGATGAGTTGGTGGCGTACCTGCGCACCGGTCACGTGGAAGGCAAGGCGCAAGCCGCCGGGCCGATGGCCGAAGCGGTCGAGCACAGCCTGCAACATCTGGACGATGTCGACCTCAAGGCGATTGCGGCTTACTTGCTGCAAACCCAGCCGATCAATACCGGTGAAACCAAGGCACGCCACGAATTCGGCCAGCCTTCCACCGATGAACTGACCCTGCGCGGCGGCAAGCCCGAAGACAATCCGGGCTGGCACATCTTCAGCGGCACCTGTGCCAACTGCCATCAGCCAAATGGCCAGGGCACCCGCGAATACCCATCGCTGTTCCACAACACCGCCACTGCGCGCAGCGACAACTTGATCGCGGCCATCGTCTACGGTGTGCACCGCGAAGTGGATGGTGTGGAAATCGACATGCCGGCGTTTGGTCCGGATGCCCTGTTCACCGATCGCCTTAACGACCAGCAGATTGCCGACGTCAGCAACTACGTACTGTCGCGCTACGGCAATGATGCATTGAAAGTGACGGCCGCCGATGTGGCGCAGGTGCGTGAAGGCGGGCCCAAGGCTCCGTTGGCGGTGATGGCCAGGTTCACCATTCCGGCCATTATCGTTGCCGTCATCCTGATTGCCTTGGCGGTGATCGTTATTGTCCGTCGCCGACGCCGGGAGGTTTGACCCATGGACTCTTCACTCAATGCACTGTCGCGCCGCAGCCTGCTGCGCGGCTCGGTCACCCTGGGGCTGACTGCTTTGGTCAGCGGCGTGATGCCTTGGCAATCGGTCATGGCGGCCGCCCAGTCGGATGCGGACTTTATTGCGCTGTCGCAGTTTCTGGTCAGCCGCACGGTCAATCCGGTCCTGGCGGCGCGCTACTACGCGGCCCTGGACAAGCGCGCACCGAACTTTTCGACCAATGCCATCGCCCTCAAGCAGTTGATTGCCGAACGTGGCCTCAAGCATGTGGATGACTACCTGGCCCTGGCCGATGCAGACCCGTCGCTCAAGGCAACGGCCACCAGCATCATTTCGGCCTGGTACCTGGGCATCGTCGGCGAGCCGGCTGACGCAGAACTGGTCGCCTACAGCGAAGCGCTGATGTACCGGCCCACCCACGGCACCCTCATCATTCCCTCTTACGGTGGCGGCCCGGATTCATGGGGCCCCAAACCTAAAGCGCCACAGGACATCAAACTATGAGCAAGGCTGAATTCGATGCCGATGTCGTCATCATCGGCTCCGGCGTGATGGGCGGCCTGATCGCCACTGGGCTGGCCAAGGCCGGCAAGTCGGTGATCGTTCTGGAGGCGGGCCCACGGGTCAATCGCCGTGATGTGGTGGAAACCTTCCGCAATGCGCCGGTCAAGTTGTCGCTGGCCAATGCCAAGTTGCAGGGTGCCGGCTCGCCGTACCCAAGCCTGCCGCATGCGCCGTCGACCTATGGCGATTACCTGCAGCAAGTCGGCCCGGTCAAATACAACACCTCGTACCTGCGTGTGGTCGGTGGCACCACCTGGCACTTTGGTTCTTCGTTGTGGCGCATGCTGCCCAACGACTTCCGCTTGAAGTCGTTGTATGGCCGTGGCCGCGATTGGCCGATCAGCTACGACGAACTCGAACCGTTCTATGCCCGTGCCGAAACCGAGTTGGGCGTGTCCGGTGTCGACGGTCAGGACGAAAGCGGGCAGGGCGGCGAAGCGTTTCCGCCACGTTCGATCCCGTACCCAATGGAAGGCCTCAAGCCGAGCTACATGTTCACTCGTCTTTCGGAAATGCTCGGCAAAGGCGGCTACAACCCGATCCTGGAACCCAACGGTCGCGCCACCCGCACCTACGGCAAGCGCCCGCCGTGTGCCGGTAACAACAACTGCAACCCGGTATGCCCGATTGCGGCCAAGTACGATGGCTCGATGCACATCGACGAAGCCGAGCGCCACGGCGCCAAGGTGTTGGAAAACTCGGTGGTGTACAAAATCGAGGCGGGGGATGACGGCAAAATCACCGCGATCTGGTACATGCGCCCCGACAAATCGACCCATAAGCTGACTGCGCGTTACTTCGTGCTGGCCGCCTATGGCATCGAATCGCCGAAATTGCTGCTGATGTCGACCTCGGACAAATACCCCAACGGCATTGCCAACTCGTCCGACCAGGTGGGCCGCAACCTGATGGACCACACCGGCATCAGCATGAACGTGATGACCAAGGAAGACATGTGGCCTGGTGAGGGGCCGACGCAATTGCTGGTGTACCTCAACAGCCGCGACGGTGCGTTCCGCAACGACTACCCGAGCTACAAGATCAAGGTGCGCAACACCGTGCCGACGTCGCAGATCACCTCCAACCTGATCGCCAAGGGTGTACTGGGCTCCAAGCTCGATGAGCAGATTCGCCTGCAATCGGCGCGGTCGCTCAACTGGGCGGTGGACTTCGAAACCCTGCCGCTGCCGGAAAACCGCGTGACGCCGAGCAAGACCAAGTTCGACGCCATCGGCCTGCCGGTGCCGGAGATCTACTACAGCGTTCCGGACTACTGGCACGCGGGTAAAGAGAAGGCGCTGGAGGACTTCAAGCAGTTCGCCAAGCTGCTGGATGCGGACATCCTCAGCACCGATGTGGGCTTCCAGAACCGTCAGCACATCATGGGCACTACCATCATGGGCGACGATCCAAAAGACTCCGTCGTGGACCGCGATTGCCGCAGCCATGACCACGCCAACCTGTTTATCGCAGGCACCAGCGTGATGCCGTCATCGTCCTGCGTGAACCCGACGCTGACCGGCGCGGCGTTGAGCATTCGGATTGCGGATGTGTTGGTGGGGGAAGTTTGATTCGCTGATCATCGCCCAATAAAAAGCCCCCTGACGCCCATGGCGCAGGGGGCTTTTGCATGGCTTCTGTAGTGAGCGGGCTTGCCCCGCGCGGGGCAAGCCCGCTCACTACAAAAATGCGGCTGTCATCAATCGATATATTCAAACACCTTGACGATCTTCTGCACGCCGGACACACCTTGCACCAGGTTGGCGGCGCGGGTGGCTTCGGCCTGGGTCAGCAGGCCCATCAGGTAGACGATGCCGTTGTCGGTCACCACCTTGATGCGCGAACCCGGAATCGCATTATCGGTGAGCATCTGCGCCTTGATCTTGGTGGTCAGCAGTGCGTCATTGCTGATCGCCAACAAGGTGATCGGGTCCATCACTTGCAATTCGTTGTGGACCTTCTTCACCCGTTGAACCGCCGCAGCGGCTTGCTCGGCCTGGGCCTTGAGTTCGGCACGCGGCGTCTGGCCAGCGAGCAGGACCACGCCGTTGAAGCTGGTGACAACGATGCGCGAAGCACCGTTGCCCAGGTCAGTCGCGGCCTTGGCGACGTTGACTTCCACCTTGGTTTCAATCAGCGAATCATCGATCTTGCTGCCGAAAGTACGAGTGCCCTTGTCATCCTGAATAGGGGTGTCACGTGTTGCAGTGATGGCCGTGCTGCAGCCGCTGATAGCGAGGCACAGGGTAATGGCCAAAAGGCTGAGGCGGTTAACGGTCATTCTTCACTCCCAAACAGTTGGCTGTCGATCAGATCGCACAGGCAGTGGATCGCCAGCAGGTGGACTTCCTGGATACGTGCGGTGACATTGGCCGGAACGCGGATCTCCACGTCTTCGGGCAACAGCAGCGAAGCCATGCCGCCACCGTCGCGGCCCGTCAATGCTACGACAATCATTTCGCGATCATGTGCGGCCTGGATCGCCTGAATAATATTCGCCGAGTTGCCGCTGGTGGAAATCGCCAGCAACACATCGCCCGGTTGGCCCAGGGCGCGGATCTGCTTGGAGAAGATTTCGTTGTAGCTGTAGTCGTTGGCAATCGAAGTGATCGTCGACGAATCGGTCGTCAGGGCAATGGCCGGTAGGCTCGGGCGCTCACGTTCGAAGCGGTTGAGCAGTTCGGACGAGAAATGCTGGGCATCGCCAGCCGAACCGCCGTTGCCGCACGAAAGCATTTTGCCTTCATTGAGCAGGGCGTTGACCATGACCTGACTGGCTTGCTCGATGTGCGGTGCAAGTACGTCCATCGCCTGTTGCTTGGTGTCGATGCTGGCCTGGAAAAGCTGGCGAATTCGGGATTGCATGTCCATCTGTGTGACCTTAAGTAGCGCGGCTGATTGGCACAGGAATGTGCAGCCCGCAAAGCAAAGAGCAAAAGTGTGTGGTGTAGATGTCCGGCGAATCAGCTGTCGAAGGCATTCTTGAGCCAGTTCAGATCAGCCTGACCAGACGGTGTGCTTTCTATGGCAACCACATCGAAACGGCAGGGGGCGTCGGCCCAGCGATGCTCCTTTTGCAGGAAAAACTGCGCGGCGAGTATCAGCTTCTGACGCTTGCGCCCGTCGATACTGGCGAGCGCGCCACCCCATTGTGCGTGTTTTCTGTAGCGGACTTCGACGAATACTACTGTATCGCCGTCAAGCATGACCAGATCAAGCTCGCCGCGTTTACACAACCAGTTCTGCGCCAGAAGGCGCAGACCCTGTTGTTGCAAGTGCTTCAAAGCTTGAAGTTCGGCGTCCTTGCCGCTTTGTGCGCTGGACCGCTCGGGCATCAGCGTGGGGTATCTGGCAGGCGTTGGATGTCGCCACCGACGAACTTGGCCCATGGCATCTGGCGATCAACGCGCTGGCTGGCGCTGATGCCCAGGCTGCCCGAAAGGCCGTCAACGCGGGTGTCCGGCAATGCCTTGAGTTGGCCCAGGCGCGGTGCCAGGCGGTAGGCGTCGACGCCCATCGCATACAGGCGGCCAAGGCTGCCATTGGCTTGTGGCCATTGCGCGGCAACCTGGTTGCGCAGTGGGTCGGTGGTGTTGAGCAGCCAAGGGGTTTCGCAGAACATCACGTTGGTCATGTCCAGGTACTGGTTCTTGTCACCGCTGGCGCTGAACACGTGGGAGGTCGCGTACACCGGCACGTCACCGGCGTATTGGAAGTTCAGGGTCGGCTTGATCTGCTGGGCCAGTTGCGGGGTCACGGCCAGGAAGATGAACTCGATGTCCTGGCGACGCGACGGCTGCGCGGCGACGTCGGTGCCGACGGTACTTTGCAGGCTCTTGGCGCGGCCTTCGCTTTTACGCAGTTGGAACAGGTCGGCAATTTGCTGGGCCAGGGCAACCGGCTGGTCGACGTATTCAACGCCGACCACGGTACCGCCATTGGCTTCCCAATCCTGGCGGAAGGCTTTATAGACACGCTCACCCCATTCGCCACGCGGCACCATCGCCGCAGCGCGGTGCAGGCCGTTGGCGCGAGCGCGACGGGATACTTCGCGGGCTTCGTCTTCGGCAGCCAGGCCGAACTGGAACAGTTGTGGTGGGTTATGGTCGGTTTCGCTGTAGTTCAGCGCCAAGGTCGTGATGGGCAGTTGTGGGCGCGAGGCCAGCTGTTTGACCAGCGGCTTCTCCAGCGGGCCCACCACCAGTTGCACGCCGGCAGCCTGGGCTTTGCTATAGAACTCGTCGAGAGAGTTGAGGCGCGAGCTGTCATAGAACTCGATGGTCGGAGGCTTTTGGCCGGCTTGCTCCGCCTGGTAGTGGGCGGCCATGAAGCCTTCGCGCAATGCCTTGCCGACAGCGGCCAGTTGGCCGTCCTGTGGCAGCAGCACGGCGATCTTGTTCAACGGCTGGCTGGCCAGTTCTTTGAGCTTGGTCAGCGGGATTGGCAGTTGCACCGAGGCTGGATGGCCTGGGTTTTGCGCACGCCAGGTGTCGATGGCCGCTTGTTGCTGCTCCAGGGTGCCAGCGCCCTTGACCGCCTGGGCCAGGGTGATCCAGCCGTCGAGCGTCGGGTTGCCGCTGGCTTGCAGTTGCTCGGCAGGCAGCGCGGCAATCAAGGCCCAGATGGCTTCATGGTTGCTGCTGGCGGCATCACCGGTGAGCAACGGCGCCATGGCGACACGCTCGCGAGCGGCGGCCAGGGTCTGGCCGTCGGCTTCATAAGCGCGGGCATGCACGGTGTCGGTGCGAATCTGCTGGTCAGTCGGCAGGTCTTTCAGGCTTTGCAGGCTGGGGTGGTTCAAGGCGGTCAACGCAGCCTTGGGCTGGTTGCGCGCCATGGCCAATTCGGCGGCCAGGGTGCTGGCAAACACTTGCGCGGCGGGCTTGAGAACATCCAAAGGCACTTGCGCAAGGATTTGCGAGGAGCGTCCAGGGTTGTTCTGCTTGTAGGCCATGTCTGCCGCACTCAGGCGCAGTAATGCGGCCTTTTCTGGCGTCTTGGCGGTCGAGGCCTGTTCGAGCAGTTGCTCGATACTGGCGTCCGGCGTCCGTGGAAGGTCGCCAAGGCTGGACGAGGGCGAGCTGGCGCAAGCGGCCAACAGGGCAGCGAGGCAGAGGGCGGAGAGCAGCCGCAGGCAAGCGATCATGTAAGTGTTCCTGATACCGATCAAATTAGCGTGGAATTGTACCCAAGCACTGGCCCAGGCGCGATGTTACTGGCGTGAAACCGTCGATTTAGGTCGTGTAAATGTTGCTAATGGCGATCGACGGCTGAAAAGGCATCGCCAGTGATGGCATATTTTCCAGGCATCTACGCGCTACAATGCGGCTTTTGCCAACCATCGAGGTGTGCGTTTTGACTGCTCCAGGTTCTTTGAATTCCACTGCTGGCTCGCTTTTTGTCGTGGCGACGCCCATTGGCAACCTGGACGACATCAGTGCCCGGGCATTGAAAGTGTTGCGCGACGTTAAATTGATCGCGGCGGAAGACACCCGTCACTCCCAGCGTTTGATGCAGCATTTTGGTATCAGCACGCCATTAGCGGCGTGCCACGAGCACAACGAGCGCGAAGAGGGCAGCCGGTTTATCGTCCGCCTGCTGGCCGGGGATGATGTCGCGCTGATCTCCGATGCAGGCACGCCACTGATCTCTGATCCGGGTTATCACTTGGTTCGCCAGGCGCGGGCCGCTGGTATTAATGTAGTCCCCGTTCCAGGTGCTTGCGCGCTGATCGCGGCATTGTCGGCGGCGGGGCTGCCGTCTGACCGGTTTATCTTCGAAGGTTTTTTGCCGGCCAAGGCCGTCGGCCGGCGGGCGCGTCTTCAAGCGGTAAAGGAAGAACCGCGTACCCTGATTTTTTATGAGGCGCCTCATCGCATTCTTGAATGCCTGCAGGATATGGAGTTGGTCTTCGGCGGCGACCGCGTGGCGTTGCTCGCACGCGAACTGACCAAAACCTTCGAAACCCTCAAGGGCCTGCCCCTGGAAGAGTTGCGTGCCTTCGTCGAAGGCGACAGCAACCAGCAGCGCGGCGAGTGCGTGGTGCTGGTGGCGGGCTGGACCGCACCGGAAAGCGAAGATGCCGTGGGTAGCGAAGCCATGCGCATCCTGGATCTGCTGCTTAAGGAAATGCCGCTCAAGCGCGCTGCGGCCCTGGCGGCAGAAATCACTGGGGTACGCAAGAATGTGTTGTATCAAGTCGCGCTGGATAAACAGAAAGACGAATAGTTCCGGGGGCAAACCTGTATTTCGTCTGAACGTGATGGCAATACTGCACTTTTAATACTTGTCCTAAGTGCGCCGTGCCGTTAACCTGCGCGGCGGAGAGTCGATTGGACAGTCGCTGCCCCCTATGAAAATTAGGGGGGGGAGGAAAGTCCGGGCTCCATAGGGCGAAGTGCCAGGTAATGCCTGGGAGGCGTGAGCCTACGGAAAGTGCCACAGAAAATAACCGCCTAAGCACTTCGGTGCCGGTAAGGGTGAAAAGGTGCGGTAAGAGCGCACCGCACGACTGGCAACAGTTCGTGGCTAGGTAAACCCCACTTGGAGCAAGACCAAATAGGGTCCCAAGGCGTGGCCCGCGCTGGGACCGGGTAGGTTGCTAAAGATGTCCAGTGATGGCCATCGTAGACGAATGACTGTTCAAGACAGAACCCGGCTTACAGATCGACTCTCCACCTTTTTCCTTCTGTCCGAATCTCGGGCAGAAACCCGGTAATAACGCAAGAATCCCTCCCTGCCGAATCATTGGCAGATGCATCTTCGTAATACCAAAAAAATCTTACTCTTAATAAATCACTTTAACTTTAAGCCATAGCGCTTTGAGTTATTTGTGCTTGCTGGGTCAAAAACATCGCCGAACTCTGGTTTCTCCTCCTTTTACGATCCTAAATCTCCGTTCTGTAAGGCTTTTCCTTGAATCCGCGCCTTGACGGTGTGGTGGGCGCATTCCTATAGTGTGCGCAAGTGGCGGAAAGTGGCACAAAGTGGGTTTTTTGAACGTAAAACGCTAAAATTTGGAGAAACGCATCTGTGTTTCGCGGAGCTAACGCTATCAGTCTCGATGCAAAAGGCCGTCTCGCCATGCCGAGCCGGTATCGTGACGAGCTCATTTCGCGAAGTTCCGGGCAGTTAATCATCACCATTGATGCCGTTGATCCCTGTTTGTGTGTTTACCCCCTCGATGAGTGGGAGTTGATTGAAACCAAGTTGCGCGCGCTGCCTTCATTGCGCGAAGAAAACCGCCGTCTGCAACGTTTGCTGATTGGTAATGCCGTCGACCTCGAGCTCGATGGCAGTGGTCGTTTCCTGGTGCCGCCGCGTTTGCGCGAGTACGCCAAGCTGGATAAGCGCGCAATGCTGGTGGGCCAACTGAACAAGTTCCAATTGTGGGACGAAGATGCCTGGGATGCTGTTTCTGCAGCTGACCTGGCTGCTATTCAACAACCGGGCGCGATGCCTGATGAACTGCGTGATTTGATCCTGTGACTATTGATAGCGGCTTTAACCACATCACCGTACTGCTTGACGAAGCCGTCGAGGCTCTCGCCGTACGCGCGGATGGCTGCTATTTGGATGGCACCTTCGGCAGGGGCGGGCATAGCCGCTTGATACTCAGCCAGCTCGGGTCCGACGGCAAACTCCTCGGATTCGACAAAGACCCTCAAGCGATTGCCACCGGGCAAGCGCTAGCGGCCGAAGACGGCCGCTTTGTCGTTGTACAGCGCAGCTTTGCCGAGCTGGGCGCCGAAGTCGCCGAGCGTGGCATGGCGGGCAAGGTGGCCGGGGTTTTGCTCGACCTGGGCGTGTCTTCGCCGCAGCTCGACGACCCTGAACGCGGTTTCAGTTTCATGAACGACGGCCCGCTCGACATGCGCATGGACCCGACTCGCGGCATCAGCGCTGCCGAGTTCATTGCCACCGCTCCCCACGAAGAAATCGCCCGCGTATTCAAGGAATACGGTGAGGAGCGCTTCGCCGGCCGCATGGCCCGTGCCGTGGTCGAGCGTCGCGAAATCCAGCCGTTCGAACGTACCGCCGATCTGGCCGAAGTGCTCAAAGTCGCCAACCCGGCCTGGGAGAAGGGCAAGAACCCGGCGACCCGTGCGTTCCAGGGCCTGCGCATTCACGTCAATAACGAACTGGGCGATCTGGAGGCGGGCCTCGAGGCTGCCCTGGATGCACTGGAAGTGGGCGGTCGCCTGGTGGTGATCAGCTTCCATTCCCTGGAAGACCGCATCGTCAAATTGTTCATGCGTCGCCTGGTCAAGGGCGAGTCCGACAACCTGCCGCGCAACCTGCCGGTACGTTTCGAAGCCTTTGTGCCGAAAATCAAAATCCATGGCAAAGCGCAGTTCGCTTCCGAAGCCGAACTCAAGGCCAACCCACGTTCCCGTAGCGCCGTCATGCGTGTCGCGGAGAAGTTGCGGTGAGCAAGCTTTTCGCCAAGCCCCTCCCGGGCGGCAGCTTCTTTATGATGCTGTTGTACGTCGGCGTGCTGGTGTCCGCGATTGCGGTGTCCTACAGCGCGCACTACAACCGTCAATTGCTCAACACCCTGTACGGGGAGTTGAGTGTGCGTGACAAGGCACAAGCCGAGTGGGGCCGGTTGATCCTCGAGCAAAGCACCTGGACGGCCCACAGCCGCATCGAAGTGCTGGCCACCGAACAACTGAAAATGCACATTCCCGGCGCGGCCGAAGTCCGCATGGTGGCGCCATGATGAAACTCGAAGGCGCACTTTACCCATGGCGCTTCCGCCTGATGCTCGGCTTGCTGGCATTGATGGTGGGTGCGATCGCCTGGCGGATCATCGATCTGCAAGTGGTGGACCGTGACTTCCTGATCGGCCAGGGCGATGCCCGCAGTCTGCGTCATATCCCGATTCCTGCACACCGCGGCCTGATCACCGACCGTAACGGCGAGCCTTTGGCCGTCAGTACCCCGGTGACCACCCTGTGGGCCAACGCCAAGGAACTGCAGGTTGCCAAGGATCGCTGGCCGGCACTCGCCGCCGCGCTTGGCCAGGATCCTAAAGCGTTGGCGGAACGACTTGAGGCCCAGGCCAATAAAGAGTTCATCTACCTGGTTCGCGGCCTGACCCCTGAGCAGGGTCAGCAAGTGCTCGACCTTAAAGTCCCCGGTGTCTACGGCATCGAGGAATTCCGGCGTTTCTACCCGGCGGGTGAAACCACCGCCCATATGGTCGGCTTCACCGACATCGATGATCACGGTCGTGAGGGCGTGGAACTCGCCTACGATGAATGGCTCGCCGGGGTGCCCGGCAAACGACAAGTCATCAAGGATCGGCGCGGCAGACTGATCAAGGATGTCCAGGTCACCAAAAACGCCAAGGCCGGTAAGCCCTTGGCGTTGTCGATTGACTTGCGTCTGCAATACCTGGCCAACCGTGAGCTGCGCAACGCGATCATCGAGAACGGCGCCAAGGCCGGTAGCCTGGTGATCATGGACGTCAAGACCGGCGAGATCCTCGCCATGGTCAACCAGCCGACCTACAACCCGAACAACCGTCGCAACCTGCAACCGGCGATGATGCGCAACCGCGCGATGATCGACGTGTTCGAGCCAGGTTCGACCATGAAAGCCATCTCCATGAGTGCCGCCCTCGAAACCGGGCGCTGGAAACCCAGCGACAAGGTCGAGGTGTATCCGGGTACGTTGCAGTTGGGCAAATACACGATTCGTGACGTATCGCGCACCGAAGGCCCAGTGTTGGATCTGACAGGTATCCTGATCAACTCCAGTAACGTGGGCATGAGTAAGGTGGCTTTCGATATCGGTGGCGAAACCATCTATCACCTGGCCCAGAAAATCGGCCTGGGCCAACCTACCGGCCTGGATTTCCCTGGTGAGCGCGTCGGCAACCTGCCGAACTACCGCGACTGGAAAAAAGCCGAGACCGCCACGCTTTCCTATGGCTACGGCATCTCGGTGACGGCGATCCAGTTGGCCCACGCCTTCTCGGTGCTGGCCAACAATGGCCGCATGGTGCCGCTGAGCCTGATCCACGTTGACGAGCCGCCGAAAGCCACCCAGGTGATCCCGGAAAACGTCGCCAAGACCATGCAAGGCATGCTGCAACAAGTGATCGAAGCGCCACGCGGCGTATTCCGTGCCCAGGTGCCGGCGTATCACGTAGCAGGCAAGTCCGGTACCGCGCGTAAAACGTCGGTGGGCACCAAGGGCTATGCAGAAAACTCCTATCGCTCGCTGTTTGCCGGTTTTGGCCCAATGAGCGATCCGCGCTACGCCATCGTCGTAGTGATCGATGAACCGAGTAAAGCGGGCTACTTCGGTGGCCTGGTCTCGGCGCCGGTGTTCAGCAAAGTGATGTCCGGCACCCTGCGCCTGATGAACATCACACCGGACAACCTGCCGCCGACCCAACAAGCGAACGCCGGACCACCGGCCGCAGCTGCCAAAGCCAACGGAGGGCGCGGCTGATGTCTCTTAGCCTGAACAAGATTTTCGCCCATGCCGGCCGCGATCTGCTGATTCGCGAATTGAGCCTGGACAGCCGCAATGTACGCGCCGGTGACTTGTTCCTGGCGGTGCCGGGCGGCAAATACGATGGCCGTGCGCATATCGCCGATGCCTTGCAGCGCGGCGCGGCGGCGGTTGCCTATGAAGTCGAAGGTGCCACCGTGCTGCCGATCACCGATGTGCCGTTGATTCCGGTCAAGGGCCTGGCCAAACAGCTGTCGGATATCGCCGGGCGTTTCTATGGTGAGCCGAGCCGCCACCTCAACCTGGTCGGCGTGACCGGCACCAACGGCAAGACCAGCGTGACCCAATTGGTCGCCCAGGCGCTTGACCTGTTGGGCCAGCACTGCGGCATTGTCGGCACCCTCGGCACCGGTTTTTATGGCGCGCTGCAAAGCGGCCTGCACACCACGCCCAACCCGATCGCCGTGCAAGCGACCCTGGCCGACCTGAAAAAGGCCGGTGCCAAGGCGGTGGCCATGGAAGTGTCGTCCCACGGCTTGCACCAGGGCCGTGTTGCTGCGTTGGCCTTTGATGTGGCGGTGATGACCAACCTGTCCCGTGACCACCTGGATTACCACGGCACCATGGAGGCCTACGCTGCCGAGAAGGCCAAGCTGTTTGCCTGGAATGACCTCAAGTGCCGCGTAGTGAACCTGGACGACGAATTCGGTCGCCAATTGGCTGCCGAAGACCGCGAATCGCGCCTGATCAGCTACAGCCTGAAAGACGCCAGCGCGTACCTGTATTGCCGTGCCGCCCAGTTTGATGATGAAGGCGTGCGCGCCACCTTGGTCACGCCCCAGGGCGAGCACCTCCTGCGCAGCACCTTGCTCGGCCGTTTCAACCTGAGCAATGTCCTCGCCGCCATCGGCGCGTTGCTGGGCCTGGACTACGCCCTCGACGAAATTCTCAACGTGCTGCCCAAGCTCGAAGGCCCGGTTGGCCGTATGCAACGCCTGGGTGGCGGCAAGCAGCCGCTGGTGGTGGTCGATTACGCCCACACCCCGGACGCGCTGGAAAAAGTACTGGAAGCCCTGCGCCCGCATGCCAAGGGCAAATTGCTGTGCCTGTTCGGTTGCGGCGGTGATCGTGATCGCGGCAAGCGCCCACTGATGGCCGAAATTGTCGAGCGTCTGGCCGACGGCGTACTCGTTACCGACGACAACCCGCGCAGCGAAGACCCGAGCCAGATTTTCGACGATATCCGCACAGGCTTCAAAGACGTGTCCAAGGCCACCTTCGTTGCCGGTCGCGGCGTAGCCATCGCCCAATTGATCGCCAGCGCCAATGTTGACGATGTGGTGGTGCTGGCCGGCAAAGGCCACGAGGACTACCAGGAAATCAACGGCGAACGGCATGCCTTCTCCGATCTGGTCGAGGCCGATCATGCCTTGACCGCCTGGGAGGTTGCCCATGCTTAAGGCGATGAAGTTCAGCGAACTGACCCAAGCCCTGTCGGCCCGTGTGCTGTCGAGCGATTGCAGTTTCGACGGTGTGAGTATCGACAGCCGCGCCATCAAGCCGGGGCAGTTGTTTGTTGCGCTGGCGGGCCCGCGTTTCGATGGTCATGACTACCTCAACGATGTCGCCGCCAAAGGTGCCGTGGGTGCCTTGGTGCAACGCGAAGTGGCCGATTCCACCCTGCCGCAGTTGCTGGTTGCCGATACCCGTTTGGCGCTTGGTCAACTGGGTGCCTTGAATCGTGCGGCGTTCGACAAGCCGGTTGCAGCCATCACCGGCTCCAGCGGCAAGACCACGGTCAAGGAACTGCTGGCCGGTATCCTGCGCACGCGCGGCCCGGTGCTCGCCACCCGTGGCAACCTGAACAATGATTTCGGCGCACCGCTGACCCTGCTCGAACTGGCC
Organism: Pseudomonas nabeulensis; assembly: GCF_004682045.1. Classification (GTDB taxonomy): domain Bacteria; phylum Pseudomonadota; class Gammaproteobacteria; order Pseudomonadales; family Pseudomonadaceae; genus Aquipseudomonas; species Aquipseudomonas nabeulensis. Next base: position 42,153 of record NZ_QUZT01000019.1, on the reverse strand, counting down.
CCGGAACACACGGCGGCGGTGATCGAGTTGGGGGCTTCGCGCATCGGCGAAATCGCTTACACCGTGGCGCTGACCAAGCCTCACGTGGCCATTATCAACAACGCCGGAAACGCCCACGTCGGTGAGTTCGGCGGCCCGGAAAAGATCGTCGAAGCCAAGGGCGAAATCCTTGAAGGCCTGGATGCCTCGGGCACTGCCGTGCTTAATCTTGACGACAAGGCTTTCGAGACCTGGCGTCTACGCGCTGCCGGTCGCAAGGTGCTGACCTTTGCCGTACTCAATGCCGCGGCTGATTTTTACGCATCCGACATCACCGTCGATGCCCGTGGCTGCCCATCGTTCACCTTGCACACCCCGCAAGGCAGTGAGCAGGTGCAACTGAACCTGCTGGGCAACCATAACGTCGCCAATGCCCTGGCTGCTGCCGCTGCGGCCTACGCCCTGGGCGTGTCGCTGTTCGGCATCGCCACCGGCCTGGGTGCGGTGCAGCCGGTCAAGGGCCGTACCGTGGCGCAGTTGGCAACCAATGGCATGCGCGTCATCGACGACACCTACAACGCCAACCCGTCCTCTATCAATGCTGCCGCTGACCTGCTCAACACCTTCGCCGGGCGCAAGGTGCTGGTATTGGGCGATATCGGCGAGCTGGGTGACTGGGCAGAACAAGGCCACCGCGAAGTCGGTGCCTACGCGGTCGGCAAGGCCGATGCGCTGTATGCCGTGGGTCCAAACATGGCCCACGCCGTCAACGCCTTCGGCCCTGGCGCACGGCATTTCGCGACCCAGGCCGAATTGATCCAGGCACTGACCGCAACTGAACAAGACCAACACACAACCATTTTGATCAAGGGATCGCGCAGCGCGGTGATGGAAAACGTCGTCGTGGCTTTGTGTGGTTCAAGTACGGAGAAACATTAATGCTGCTGCTGCTGGCTGAGTATCTGCAACAGTTCCACAAAGGCTTCGCGGTCTTTCAGTACCTGACCCTGCGCGGGATCCTGGGTGTGCTGACCGCGCTGTCTTTGTCGCTGTTTTTGGGCCCGTGGATGATCCGCACCCTGCAGAACCTGCAAATTGGTCAATCGGTTCGTAATGACGGCCCGCAGTCGCACCTGTCCAAATCCGGTACCCCGACCATGGGCGGCGCGCTGATCCTCTCGTCTATCGGCATCAGCACCTTGCTGTGGGCCGACCTGCACAACCGCTACGTATGGGTGGTGCTGTTGGTGACCCTGCTGTTCGGCGCCATTGGTTGGGTGGATGACTACCGCAAGGTGATCGAAAAGAATTCGAAAGGCCTGCCAAGCCGCTGGAAGTATTTCTGGCAGTCGGTGTTTGGCCTGGGCGCAGCGGTGTTTTTGTTCATGACTGCGCCAAGCGCGGTGGAAACCACCCTGATCATCCCGATGCTCAAGGACGCCAGCATTCCCCTGGGCGTGGGCTTCGTGGTGCTGACCTATTTCGTGATCGTCGGCTCCAGCAACGCGGTGAACCTTACCGACGGCCTCGACGGCCTGGCGATCATGCCGACGGTGATGGTGGGCGGCGCGCTCGGCATCTTCTGCTACCTGTCGGGTAACGTAAAATTCGCTGAATACCTGCTGATCCCGTACGTGCCGGGCGCAGGCGAGCTGATCGTATTCTGTGGCGCGCTGATCGGTGCCGGCCTGGGCTTCCTGTGGTTCAACACCTACCCGGCGCAAGTCTTCATGGGTGACGTCGGCGCACTGGCGCTGGGTGCGGCCCTGGGCACCATCGCGGTGATCGTTCGCCAGGAAATCGTGCTGTTCATCATGGGCGGCGTGTTTGTGATGGAAACCCTGTCGGTGGTCATCCAGGTGGCTTCCTTCAAATTGACCGGGCGCCGCGTGTTCCGCATGGCGCCGATTCACCACCACTTTGAACTCAAGGGCTGGCCCGAGCCGCGCGTGATCGTGCGTTTCTGGATCATCACCGTGATTCTGGTACTGGTTGGCCTTGCCACCCTGAAACTGAGGTAGAAACGAGTGTCCTTGATCGCTTCAGACCACTTCCGCATCGTTGTCGGCCTCGGCAAGAGCGGCATGTCCCTGGTTCGCTTCCTGGCGAACCGGGGCAAGCCGTTTGCCGTGGCCGATACGCGGGAAAATCCACCGGAGCTGGTCACGCTGCGCCGTGACTACCCGCACGTGGAAGTGCGTTGTGGCGAGCTGGATGTCGAGTTTCTGTGCCGTGCCGATGAGCTCTACGTGAGCCCCGGCCTGGCCCTGGCGACACCGGCCCTGCAAGCCGCTGCGGCGCGTGGCGTGAAGCTGTCCGGCGATATCGACCTGTTCGCGCGTAACGCGCAGGCGCCCATCGTGGCCATCAGCGGTTCCAACGCGAAAAGCACCGTGACCACCCTGGTTGGCGAGATGGCGGTTGCGGCCGGCAAACGCGTGGCCGTGGGCGGTAACCTCGGCACGCCGGCGCTGGACCTGCTCAGCGACGACGTCGAGCTGTACGTGATGGAACTTTCGAGCTTCCAGCTCGAAACCACCCATGACCTCGGTGCCGAAGTGGCTACCGTGCTGAACGTGAGTGAAGACCACATGGACCGCTACAGCGGCCTGCCGGCCTACCACCTGGCCAAGCACCGGATCTTCCGTGGCGCCAAGCAAGTGGTGGTCAACCGCCAGGATGCCCTGAGCCGTCCGTTGATGGGCGAGGGCCTGCCATGCTGGACCTTCGGCCTGAGTAAACCCGACTTCAAAGCCTTTGGCATTCGCGAAGAGAACGGCGAGAAATACCTGGCCTTCGAATTCCAGAACCTGATGCCGGTGCGCGAGCTGAAAATCCGTGGCGCCCATAACCAGTCCAATGCCCTGGCGGCCTTGGCACTGGGGCATGCCGTCGGCCTGCCATTCGACGCCATGCTGTCGGCCCTGCGCACCTTCGGCGGCCTTGAGCATCGCTGCCAGTGGGTGCGCGATCTCGATGGCGTGAGCTACTACAACGACTCCAAGGCCACCAATGTGGGCGCCGCCCTGGCGGCCATTGAAGGCCTGGGTGCCGACATCGAAGGCAAGCTGCTGCTGATCGCCGGTGGCGACGGCAAGGGCGCCGACTTCAAGGACCTCAAGGGCCCGGCCGCCGAGCATTGCCGCGCCGTGGTGCTGATGGGCCGTGACTCCGACCTGATTGCCGCCGCCCTCGGTGATGCGGTGCCGCAAGTGCGCGCCAGCTCCCTGGACGACGCCATCGCCCAGTGCAAAGCCTTGGCCCAGCCAGGCGATGCGGTGTTGCTGTCGCCAGCCTGCGCCAGTTTCGACATGTTCAAGAACTACGAAGAGCGCGGCCAGCTGTTCGCACGCGCCGTGGAGGCCTTGGCATGAATTTTCGAAATATCATCAAGCCGTACCCGTCGCCGATCATCACCGGGCGTGGCATCGACCTGGATTTCCCGATGCTCGCCGGTTGCCTGGCGTTGCTGGGCCTGGGCCTGGTGATGATCACCTCAGCGTCGTCCGAAGTGGCTGCCGTGCAGTCGGGCAACACCCTGTACATGATGATCCGTCACTTGGTGTACCTGGTGCTGGGCCTCGGCGCGTGCATCGTCACCATGATGATTCCCATCGCCACCTGGCAGCGTCTGGGCTGGCTGATGCTGATCGGCGCGTTCGGCTTGCTGGTCATGGTGATCGTGCCCGGCATCGGTCGCGAGGTGAACGGTTCGATGCGCTGGATCGGCTTTGGTGCGTTCAACGTACAGCCGTCGGAAATCGCCAAGGTGTTCGTGGTGATCTACCTCGCGGGTTACCTGGTGCGTCGTCAGAAGGAAGTGCGCGAAAGCTGGATGGGCTTCTTCAAGCCGTTCATCGTGCTGCTGCCCATGGCCGGCCTGTTGCTGATGGAGCCCGACTTCGGTGCCACCGTCGTGATGATGGGGGCGGCGGCGGCGATGCTGTTCCTTGGCGGCGTGGGCCTGTTCCGCTTCACCTTGATGGTGGTGCTGGCGGTCGCGGCAGTGACGATTCTGGTACAGGCGCAACCCTACCGGATGGCCCGTCTGATTACGTTTACCGACCCGTGGTCCGACCAGTTCGGTTCCGGCTACCAGTTGACCCAGGCGCTGATCGCCTTCGGTCGTGGCGAGTGGCTGGGCGTGGGCCTGGGCAACAGCGTGCAGAAGCAGTTCTACCTGCCAGAGGCGCACACCGACTTCGTGTTCTCGGTACTTGCCGAAGAGCTGGGCGTGGTGGGTTCGCTGTGCACCGTCGCACTGTTCGTGTTCGTGTGTGTGCGCGGCATGTACATCGGCCTGTGGGCCGAGAAGGCCAAACAGTATTTCGCCGCTTACGTGGCGTACGGCTTGTCGTTCCTGTGGATCGGCCAGTTCCTGATCAATATCGGTGTGAACGTCGGCCTGCTGCCGACCAAGGGCCTGACCTTGCCGTTCCTCAGCTACGGCGGCAGTTCGTTGGTGATTTGCTGCGCCTGTCTCGGCTTGTTACTGCGCATCGAGTGGGAGAGTCGAACCCATTTGGGCAGTGAAGAGATGGAATTCAGTGAAAGCGACTTTGCCGAGGAGCCATCCCATGGGCGCTAACGTGCTGATCATGGCGGGCGGCACCGGGGGCCATGTGTTCCCGGCCCTGGCGTGTGCGCGTGAGTTCCAGAACCGTGGCTACACCGTGCACTGGTTGGGCACGCCGCGCGGTATCGAAAATGAACTGGTGCCGAATGCCGGCCTGCCGCTGCACCTGATCAACGTCGCCGGCCTGCGTGGCAAGAGCAAGCTGTCCTTGCTCAAGGCGCCGTTCGTGTTGCTCAAGGCGGTATGGCAGGCACGCAAAGTGATTCGTGAAGTGCAGCCGGTGTGTGTACTCGGTTTCGGTGGTTATGTGACCGGCCCCGGTGGTGTTGCTGCCAAGCTCGCCGGCGTACCGGTGATCGTGCACGAACAGAACGCCGTGGCCGGAACCGCCAACCGACTGTTGGTGCCGTTGGCTGCACGGGTGTGCGAGGCCTTCCCGAAGACCTTTGGCGCATCGGACAAACTGCGCACCACCGGCAACCCGGTGCGCACCGAACTGTTTATGGACATCGCTCGCGAAGCCCTGGCCGGGCGCAAGGCGCACCTGCTGATCATGGGCGGAAGCCTGGGCTCCGAGCCGTTGAACAAATTGCTGCCGGAGGCCCTGGCGCAACTCCCTGTGGAATTGCGCCCGGAAGTCTTCCATCAGGCTGGCAAAAACCACGGTGAAGTCACCGCCGCGCGTTATCGCGAGGCCGGTGTGGAGGCGAACGTACAGCCCTTCATCAAAGACATGGCCCAAGCCTATGGCTGGGCCGACCTGGTGGTCTGCCGCTCCGGCGCGCTGACCGTCAGTGAACTGGCCGCCGCCGGTCTGCCGTCCTTGCTGGTGCCTTTGCCCCACGCCATCGACGATCACCAGACCCGCAACGCCGAATATTTGGCCGGGGAGGGCGCTGCCTTCCTGCTGCCGCAAAGAACGACTGGCGCCGCCGATTTGGCCGCACGCCTGACCGAGGTTTTGATGCAACCGGAACGACTGAACACTATGGCGAGCACCGCAAGCCGCCTGGCCAAGCCTGACGCAACCCGCACCGTGGTCGATATCTGCCTGGAGGTGGCCCATGGTTGAGAATCAGAAAGCCATGCCGCAACCGGAGATGCGCCGCATCCGTCGTATCCACTTCGTCGGCATCGGCGGCGTGGGCATGTGCGGCATTGCCGAAGTGTTGCTGAACCTGGGCTACCAGGTGTCCGGCTCTGACTTGAAAGAGTCGCCGGTCACCGACCGCCTGAAAACCTTCGGTGCGCAAATCTTTATCGGCCACCGCGCCGAGAACGCTGCCGAAGCCGACGTGCTGGTGGTGTCCAGCGCCGTGAACACCTCCAACCCGGAAGTGGCCACCGCCCTTGAGCGCCGTATTCCGGTGGTGCCGCGTGCCGAGATGCTCGCCGAGCTGATGCGTTATCGCCACGGCATCGCCGTTGCCGGTACTCACGGCAAAACCACCACCACCAGCCTGATCGCCTCGGTGTTCGCCGCCGGTGGCCTGGACCCGACCTTCGTCATCGGTGGCCGACTGAATGCAGCCGGCACCAATGCACAGCTCGGCACCAGCCGCTACCTGATCGCCGAAGCCGATGAAAGTGACGCCAGCTTCCTGCACCTGCAACCGCTGGTTGCTGTGGTCACCAACATCGACGAAGACCACATGGCCACCTACGACGGTGACTTCAACAAGTTGAAGAAAACCTTCGTCGAGTTCCTGCACAACCTGCCGTTCTACGGTTTGGCCGTGGTGTGCCTGGACGATCCGGTGGTGCGCGAAATCCTGCCGCTGGTCAAACGCCCAACCGTGACCTACGGCTTCAGCGAAGACGCCGACGTGCGCGCGATCAATGTGCGCCAGGAGGGCATGCAAACCTTCTTCACCGTGTTGCGTCCTGATCGCGAGCCGTTGGATGTGTCGGTGAACATGCCGGGCAACCACAACGTGCTCAACTCCCTGGCAACCATCTGCATTGCCACCGACGAGGGCGTCAGCGATGAAGCCATCGTCGAAGGCCTGTCGCGCTTTGCCGGCGTGGGCCGTCGCTTCCAGGTCTACGGCCAATTGCCGGTAGACGGCGGTGACGTGATGCTGGTGGACGACTACGGTCACCACCCGACCGAAGTTGCGGCCGTGATCAAGGCCGTACGCGGTGGCTGGCCGGAGCGTCGCCTGGTGATGGTCTACCAGCCGCACCGCTACAGCCGCACCCGCGATTTGTACGATGATTTCGTCAATGTATTGGCCGATGCCAACGTGCTGCTGCTGATGGAGGTGTACCCGGCCGGTGAAGAACCGATTCCCGGCGCCGACAGCCGCAAGCTGTGCAACAGCATCCGCCAGCGTGGCCAGTTGGACCCGATCTACATCGAGCGTGGTGTGGACCTGGCGCCGCTCGTCAAGCCGCTGCTGCGGGCCGGCGATATCCTGCTGTGCCAGGGTGCCGGTGACATTGGCGGCCTTGCCCCTAAATTGCTGGCGAGCCCGCTGTTCGCCGCTGCCCAGGGGAAGTCGAAATGACCACTGACTACGCCTCCCTGTTCTCCACCATCACACCGGCTGACTTCGGCCGCGTGGCCGTGCTGTTCGGCGGCAAGAGCGCCGAGCGCGAAGTGTCGCTCAAGTCCGGCAACGCCGTGCTCGAAGCGTTGCAAAGCGCCGGTGTGAATGCCTTCGGTATCGACGTGGGCGACGACTTCCTCGCCCGTCTGCAGGCCGAGAAGATCGACCGCGCCTTCGTCATCCTCCACGGCCGTGGCGGTGAAGACGGCAGCATGCAAGGCCTGCTGGAGTGTGCTGGCATCCCTTACACCGGCAGTGGCATCCTCGCTTCCGCGTTGGCCATGGACAAGTTGCGCACCAAGCAGGTGTGGCACAGCCTGGGCATTCCAACCCCGCGTCACAGCGTGCTGTGCAGCGAAGACGATTGTATTTCTGCAGCCAAGGAACTGGGCCTGCCTTTGATCGTCAAACCTGCCCATGAAGGCTCCAGTATCGGCATGGCTAAAGTGAACTCGGCCGCCGAATTGATCGACGCATGGAAAGCGGCAAGTACCTACGATTCGCAAGTGTTGGTGGAACAGTGGATCCAGGGTCCCGAGTACACCATCGCCACCCTGCGTGGCCAGGTATTGCCGCCTATCGCATTGGGCACGCCCCACACCTTTTACGACTACGACGCCAAGTACGTGGCCTCCGATACCCAGTACCGGATCCCGTGCGGCCTCGACGCAGCCAAGGAACAGGAATTGATGGACCTCACGGCGAAAGCCTGTGAGGCGCTGGGTATCGCCGGTTGGGCGCGGGCAGACGTGATGCAGGACGACCAGGGCAACTTCTGGTTCCTGGAAGTCAACACGGCGCCGGGCATGACCGACCACAGCCTGGTCCCTATGGCTGCTCGCGCGGCCGGTCTGGATTTCCAGCAATTGGTGCTGGCGATCCTTGCAGCAAGCATTGAGGTTCGAGGCTAAGGACATGAACGGCGCATCGCTTCGTCATCAGCCCCCACAAGCACCCGGCCGCAAGCCGGTGCCACGGGGTGCCAGCCGGATGGTGGCTAAAGAGCCGATGTCGGCGCGCCTGCCGAAAGCCAACTTTGGTTTCCTCAAGGCGCTGTTCTGGCCGGTGCTGTTGGTGGTGTTGGGGTTCGGAACCTACGAGGGCGCCCAGCGTCTGTTGCCGTATGCCGACCGGCCGATCACCAAGATCAGCGTGCAGGGCGACTTGAGCTACATCAGCCAGCAAGCGGTACAGCAGCGCATCGGTCCGTTCCTGGCGGCGAGTTTCTTCACCATCGACCTGGCCGGAATGCGCGCAGAGCTGGAACAGATGCCGTGGATCGCCCACGCCGAAGTCCGCCGTGTATGGCCGGACCAGGTGACGATCCGCCTGGAAGAGCAACTGCCCGTGGCCCGTTGGGGTGACGAAGCGCTGTTGAACAACCAGGGCCAGGCGTTCACCCCGCGTGAACTGGCCAACTATGAACACCTGCCGCAGCTGTTCGGGCCGCAGCGGGCGCAACAGCAAGTGATGCAGCAGTACCAGGCCTTGAGCCAGATGCTGCGGCCACTGGGCTTCTCCATTGCACGCCTGGAACTGCGTGAACGGGGTAGCTGGTTTTTGACAACCGGGGCAGGCAGTTCCGGCCCGGGCATCCAGTTGTTGCTGGGACGCGACCGCTTGGTGGAAAAGATGCGCCGCTTCATTGCCATCTACGACAAGACCTTGAAAGAACAGATTACGAACATTGCGAGCGTCGACCTGCGTTACGCCAACGGCCTTGCCGTCGGCTGGCGTGAACCGGCTGCGCCCACGGCAGCGCAACCCGCTGTCGCGAAGAATTAAGAAGAGGCAGGACCCATGGCAAACGTGCAAAGCGGCAAAATGATCGTCGGTCTCGATATCGGCACCTCCAAGGTGGTGGCGCTGGTGGGCGAGGTCGGTGAAGACGGCGTAATCGAGATCGTCGGTATTGGCACGCATCCGTCCCGGGGCCTGAAGAAGGGCGTGGTGGTGAACATCGAGTCCACCGTGCAATCGATCCAGCGCGCTATCGAAGAAGCGCAGCTGATGGCCGGTTGCCGGATTCACTCGGCGTTCGTCGGCGTGGCCGGCAACCATATCCGCAGCCTGAACTCCCACGGCATCGTGGCGATCCGTGACCGCGAAGTCAGCTCCGCCGACCTTGAGCGCGTGCTCGACGCCGCCCAGGCCGTGGCGATCCCGGCAGACCAGCGCGTGCTACACACCCTGCCGCAGGACTACGTGATCGACAACCAGGAAGGCGTTCGCGAGCCCCTGGGCATGTCGGGCGTACGTCTGGAAGCCAAGGTCCACGTGGTGACCTGCGCCGTCAACGCCGCACAGAACATTGAAAAATGCGTGCGCCGCTGCGGCCTGGAAATCGACGACATCATTCTTGAGCAGTTGGCCTCGGCTTACTCGGTACTGACCGACGACGAAAAAGAACTGGGCGTGTGCCTGGTGGACATCGGCGGCGGCACCACTGACATCGCGATCTTCACCGAGGGTGCGATCCGTCACACCGCCGTGATCCCGATTGCCGGCGACCAGGTGACCAACGACATCGCCATGGCGCTGCGTACCCCGACCCAGTACGCCGAAGAAATCAAGATCCGCTACGCCTGCGCCCTGGCCAAGCTGGCCGGTGCCGGCGAGACCATCAAGGTGCCAAGCGTGGGCGACCGTCCACCGCGCGAACTGTCGCGCCAGGCGTTGGCCGAAGTGGTTGAGCCGCGCTACGACGAACTGTTCACGCTGATCCAGGCTGAACTGCGCCGCAGCGGCTACGAAGATTTGATCCCGGCCGGCATTGTGCTGACTGGTGGCACCTCGAAGATGGAAGGCGCGGTCGAGCTGGCCGAGGAAATCTTTCACATGCCGGTTCGCCTGGGCGTGCCCCATGGCGTCAAAGGCCTGGGCGACGTGGTCCGCAACCCGATTTATTCCACCGGCGTGGGCTTGCTGTTGTACGGCCTGCAAAAGCAGACCGACGGCATTTCCCTGTCTGGCCCCAGCATCCGTGACAGCTACCGCAACGATGACGAAGAAAAAGCACCGTTGCTGGACCGCATCAAGAGCTGGGTACAAGGCAATTTCTAACGATTTACCGCAACACCGCTGGAAGCAGTAGGCGAAAAAACTAGAGAAATGAAAGGAGAGGGAACATGTTCGAACTCGTAGACAACATCCCCGCAAGCCCGGTCATCAAAGTGATCGGTGTCGGCGGTGGCGGCGGCAACGCTGTCAACCACATGGTCAAGAGCAACATTGAAGGCGTTGAGTTCATCTGCGCCAACACTGATGCCCAGGCGCTGAAAAGCATCGGCGCGCGGACCATCCTGCAACTGGGCACCGCCGTGACCAAGGGCCTTGGTGCTGGCGCCAACCCGGAAGTCGGCCGTCAAGCCGCCCTGGAAGACCGCGAGCGCATCGCCGAAGTGCTGCAAGGCACCAACATGGTGTTCATCACCACCGGCATGGGCGGCGGTACCGGTACCGGTGCAGCGCCGATCATTGCCGAAGTGGCCAAGGAAATGGGCATTCTGACGGTTGCAGTCGTGACCCGTCCGTTCCCGTTCGAAGGTCGCAAGCGTATGCAGATCGCCGACGAAGGCATCCGTCTGCTGTCTGAAAGCGTCGACTCGTTGATCACCATCCCCAACGAGAAGCTGCTGACCATCCTGGGCAAGGACGCGAGCCTGCTGTCCGCGTTCGCCAAGGCTGACGATGTACTGGCCGGTGCCGTTCGCGGTATCTCCGACATCATCAAGCGCCCAGGCATGATCAACGTCGACTTTGCCGACGTGCGTACCGTGATGAGCGAAATGGGCATGGCGATGATGGGCACTGGCTGCGCCAGCGGTCCGAACCGTGCACGCGAAGCCACCGAAGCGGCCATCCGCAACCCGCTGCTGGAAGACGTGAACCTGCAAGGTGCACGCGGCATCCTGGTGAACATCACCGCCGGTCCTGACCTGTCCCTGGGTGAGTACTCCGACGTGGGTAGCATCATCGAAGCCTTCGCTTCCGAGCACGCGATGGTCAAAGTCGGCACCGTGATTGATCCGGACATGCGCGATGAACTGCACGTGACCGTGGTTGCAACCGGCCTGGGTGCAAAAATCGAGAAGCCTGTGAAGGTCATCGACAACACCCTGCACACCAGCCAGGCGAGCCAGGCGGCTGCTGCTCCAGCACCTGCGCGCCAGGAACTGCCGTCGGTGAACTACCGCGACCTGGACCGTCCGACCGTGATGCGCAACCAGGCTCAGGCCGGTGCTGCGGCGTCCCGTAGCCCGAATCCGCAAGATGATCTGGACTACCTGGACATCCCGGCATTCCTGCGTCGTCAGGCCGATTAATGGAATGTATCAGGGCTATGAAGGTGATTGGTGTTCAGCAAAGGTCTGGTCTGCTATCATCGCCAGCCTTTGTTGATACCAGTTCGCAATTTGCGCTGAAGCGGTCCAAGCCATGATTAAACAACGCACCCTGAAGAATATTATTCGTGCCACAGGTGTAGGTCTGCACTCCGGGGAGAAGGTATACCTGACCCTCAAGCCTGCACCTGTCGACACCGGCATCGTGTTTGTGCGTGCCGACCTGGACCCTGTCGTGCATATTCCTGCTCGCGCGGAAAACGTTGGCGAAACCACTATGTCGACCACATTGGTCAACGGTGACGTCAAGGTGGACACGGTGGAGCACTTGCTCTCGGCCATGGCTGGCCTGGGCATCGATAACGCCTACGTCGAGCTCTCCGCGTCCGAAGTCCCGATCATGGATGGCAGCGCTGGACCCTTCGTATTCTTGATTCAATCTGCCGGCCTGGAAGAACAGGACGCAGCCAAGAAGTTCATTCGCATTCTGCGGGAAGTGACAGTAGAAGACGGCGACAAGCGCGCCACCTTCGTCCCGTTCGAAGGCTTTAAAGTGAGCTTTGAGATCGATTTCGATCACCCGGTATTCCGCGATCGCACCCAAAGTGCAAGCGTGGATTTTTCCAGCACTTCGTTCGTAAAAGAAGTCAGCCGCGCCCGCACCTTTGGTTTCATGAGTGACATCGAGTACCTGCGCAAGCACAACCTCGCACTCGGCGGCAGCGTTGAAAACGCCATTGTGGTCGACTCGGATGGTGTACTGAACGAAGACGGCCTTCGTTATGAAGACGAATTCGTGAAGCACAAGATCCTTGATGCAATCGGTGACCTCTACCTGCTGGGCAATAGCCTGATAGGCGAGTTCAAAGGCTTCAAGTCGGGCCACGCCCTTAACAACCAGCTGCTGCGCAAGTTGATTGAGCAGACAGACGCTTGGGAAGTCGTGACCTTCGAAGATGCCAGCACCGCGCCGATCTCTTACATGCGTCCCGTTGCGGCGGTGTAAGTAACAACTCTCTTTCTTTAGTTTTAAAAGGCTGCCTTCGGGTGGCCTTTTTTTATGTCTGCTATTTCTGAAATCACCACCGGTCCAGTGTGGGAGGGGGCTTGCCCCCGATTGCAGTGGGCCAGTCAATGCATTTGTCACAGATACACCGCCAGCGGGGGCAAGCCTCCTCCCACACTTAGCTTCATTCACAGTTCAAAGAGGTTGGGCCTCCACAATCCGATTACGCCCCGTATGCTTGGCCTCGTACAACGCCTGATCCGCACTCAACAACAAGGCCTCCAACGACATACGGCTGCGCTTGTCCCACGTGCTCATGCCAATACTTACCGTAATCGGCCGCTCATCCCCCGCCACGCGAGGCAAGTGCTCGACGGCGCTGCGGATATGTTCGGCGATGACCAGGGCGCCCTTGGCGTCGGTATGGGGCAGCACCACCGCAAATTCCTCACCGCCATAACGCGCCGCCAGGTCGGCGGGCCTACGGATGTTTGCGCCGATCACCTCGGCCACGGTGCGCAACGCCTCATCGCCGCCGTGATGGCCGTGGCGGTCGTTGAAGGCCTTGAAGTGGTCGACGTCGATCATCAGCAGCGTCAGCGGCTCGGCTGAGCGCTGGGCGCGGTCCCACTCCAGGCGCAGGCGTTCGTCGAGGACGCGACGATTGGCGAGCCCGGTGAGGGGATCGGTGGCTGCCAGTTCTGACAGCACCTGCTCGGCACGCCGGCGTCGGCGCAGCTCCATGCACAGCATCCAGGTCAGCCATAGCAGGCCGATGCATAACACGCCGGTGGCAATACTCACCAACCACGCCGCGCGCCGCCAGGACGCAAAGATTTCATCACTGGACAACGCCACGACGACGACCAGCGGCAAGTCGCCCACATTCGAGAAACTGTACAAACGTGCCTGTCCATCCACGCTGGACAGGCTTTCGAAGCTTCCGTCGCGCTCGCGCAGCATGCGTGCGACGTTGGGGCGTTGGCTCAGGTCTTTGTCGACCATATCCGCTTCCAGCAACGGCTGTTGCGCCAGCAGGATGCCTTGGTGGTTGATCAGGTTGATGGTGCTGTTGCTGCCGATATTCAGGCTGCTGAACAGTTGGTGAAAGTAAGACAGACGCATCGACGCCACCGCCACGCCCTGAAAGCGCCCGTCTGCCGCCGAGACTCGCCGGCTGAATGCAATGCGCCATGGGTCTTCACAGACGCAGCGCGCGAAAAACGGGCGGCTGATATACAGCCCGGCCTCCGGATTTTGTCGATGCACTTGAAAGTAGTCGCGATCGGCGAAGTTGCCGGTAGCGGGGGTGAGCAGGGCTGAATCGGCGATGACCTGGCCGTTGGCGTCCAATAGCAGGATATCGCCCTTGTAGGGCGCCGCAGCGGAGCGGTCGAACAACACCAGATGCCGAATGCTGGCCGAGACGCCCTGTAAATCGTTGCGCTCGGTCGCGGCGATCAGGCCCTTGACGCTCATGTCATAGAGTTCGACATTGCGCAGCACATCGGCGTCGATCAGTTGGGTGATGTTGTTCGCTGTGCGCTTGGCGGTTTGCAGGGTGTTGGCGTGTTCACGAATCAGCAGGGCCGTGACAATGATCACGATCAGCAAGACTGTGAGGCCACTGCCCAGAATCAATAAACGTTCCGGGCGGCGGGAGGGATGGGCGAGGTTTGGGCTCATCGGCTGTTCTTCTACGTCGAGGATGCCACTAGCTTAGTAGTTATGCGCCGTTGTATGTGCCCCCTCGCCCCCGTTCAGAACACGTTGATCGGGTAGTCGACGATCACGCGGTATTCATCCACGTCCCGATCCACCGCCGAGTAGCCATTGCTGCCGCGGTTGGTCGCCCATTGCAGACGCACGGCCAGGTCCTTGGCCTTGCCGCCCTGCACCACGTATTTCAGGTCGATATCGCGTTCCCAGTGCTTGGCGTCTTTGCCGTCGGCGCTGTACCAGTTGCTGTAGCCACGGCTTTTCGGGTCGACCTTGGTCAGGTCGGTCTTGCCGCTGATGTACGACACCGCCGAGGTCAGGCCTGGCAGGCCGAGGCCGGCGAAGTCGTAGGCGTACTTGAGTTTCCACGAGCGCTCGTTGGGCCCGTTGAAGTCCGAGTACTGCTGGGAGTTGTCCAGGTACACGCTGTCACCCTGGGCGATGTAGTCAAAAGGCGTGTTGCCATTGACCCGCTGGTAAGCGGCCGTGACGCTGTGGTTACCCATGGCCACCGTGAAATGCAGGCTGTAGGTGTTGTTGTCGATGGCCCCCAGCCGCGATTGGCCGGTGTCCTGGGTGTGGTAGTAGTGCAGGCCCGGGTTAAAGCTGACCAGGTCATTCAGCGCGTAGGTGTAGTCCAGGTCATAGTAGTACTGGTGCCACACGTCCTTGAGTTCGGAGGCGTAGAGGTTGCTGGTCACGCCGGGAATACCGCTGAACGACACACCGGCCCAGTTCATGTGCTGTGGCTCGCCGTGGTCGGGTAGCGCACCGTAGCTGGTGCCGATGCGGCTGTGGCCGCTCTGGTTGTAGAGCTTGGTGAAACTGGCCTGGCCACCTTCGAACATCCAGCCGTCGAAGCTGTGGTTGGTCAGGCTGACGCCACGGAACGTCTGCGGCAGCATGCGCGTCGCGCCGCCGGCGATCACCGGGTTGCTGAGGAACAGGTCGCCCGCTTTCAACTCGGTATCGAACGCACGCATTTTCAAGGTGCCGCCCGCGGTGGAGAACGAACCCGGCGCCTTGCCGTTACCGCTGCCGTACGGAAGGATGCTGGAGCCGTCGGTGCCGCCACCGCCATCGAGCTTAAGGCCGAGCATGGCGTTCACATCCAGGCCGAAGCCGACGGTGCCTTGGGTATAACCGGACTCGAAGATGCCGATGAAGCCCTGGCCCCACTCCTTGCTGTCATCGGTGTGAATGTCGCGGCGGTCGCGGTTCATGTAGTAGTTGCGGGCGTTGATATTGAGGTGGGCGCCTTCGACGAAACCGTCGGCGGGGGTGGTGTCTGCCGCGTGGGCAAGAGGGGCAATCGTTGCTGCAATCGCAAGGAATAACGGGGTGAACGTCAGCGAGTTCTTCACCGGTTGGAGCTCCTTTGGTCAATCGTAAACGGCCAATGTCGTAGGGGTGTGCCTGGCCTTTTTTACGGCAAAAAAAAGCCGCTGAAGTCAGCGGCTTTAAGACAGATTCCCAGCGTAGAGCCCTGGAAAAAAGTCGAGGGAAATTCGGGTAAGCGGAAAGCTGTCTTTGCCGTCGCGCTCATCGATGCGTCAAATTAACGCAGGCGAGCGGTACGATACAGAGTGTAACAAGATAATGACTGTTGCCCAAATCGCAACAGTTGGTGTGCAGGGGTTCAAATGTGGGAGGGGGCTTGCCCCCGATAGCGGTGGGTCAGTATCAAATGTGCTGACTGATACACCCCCATCGGGGGCAAGCCCCCTCCCACATTTTTTATCTGCGGTGTTTAGACGGGCAAAGTAATGCCGAAGGTATTGCCATCACTGCCGCTGCGCACAAACACATCGCCGCCATGCATCAGCGCAATTGCCTTGACGATCGCCAGCCCCAGGCCGTGATTGGCGCCGCTGTTGCTGCGGGAGGCGTCGACCCGATAGAAGCGTTCAAACAAGCGCGGTAGATGCTCGCTGGCAATTGCGTCACCGGGGTTGGTCACACCGATGCTCACCTGATGTTCTGTCACGTCGATATTGACGGCGATGACCCGCCCCGGCGCGGTGTGCTGCACCGCATTGCTCAGCAGGTTGATCAATGCGCGGCGCAAGTGGGCTTTTTCAATCTGCACCTGGGCATCGCCGTGCACCTGCACCTGGACCTGGGCGTCTTCGAGGATGAAGTCCAAATAGTCGAGGGTGGTCGCCACTTCATCGGCCAATGAGCTTTGAGTCAGCTTGGTGGCCTTGCTGCCTTGGTCGGCGCTGGCGAGGAACAGCATGTCGTTGATGATCGAGCGCAGGCGCTCCAGCTCCTCGAGGTTCGATTGCAGCACCTCGAAATAATGCTCGGCCGACCGCCCACGGGTCAGTGCCACCTGGGTCTGGCCGATCAGATTGGTCAGCGGCGAGCGCAGTTCGTGGGCCACGTCGGCATTGAACGACTCCAGGCGCGAATAGGCCTGTTCCACGCGGTCGAGGGTGGAGTTGAACGAATTGACGAACTGGCTCAATTCCGGCGGCAGTGGCGACAGGTGCAGGCGCCCGGAGAGCTTGGGCGGCGCCAGTTTCTGCGCCTCGTCAGAGAGCTTGCCCAGCGGCTTGAGGCCGATGCGCGCCACCCAGAAACCCAGCAACGACGCCATCACCACACCCACCAACGCCAGGCTGATCAACGCCACCAACAAATGGTGCTGGGTGGCGCGGAAATTTTCGGTGTCGATGGCGATCATAAAGCGCAGCGGCGGGCGCTGGTCCTTGGCCGGAAATTGGCTGACCAGCACCTTGAGCGGGTAGTCACGCCCCGGCAGGCGCAAATCCCGTGTGCCCGTCGGCCCCTCGGCGAAGGCGCGGATCTGTGCGTCCGGGTTGCCATACTCGTAGGTCGGGTCGCTGCTCACCACCCAGAAGCGAATGCGCTTGTCTTCCTCGCTCAGCAACTTGAGCTTGGCCTGCATCTTCACCCAGTGGTCCGGCGTGCCGAAGCGGTTGATCGAGGATTCCAGCACGCTGTAGCGCGCATCCAATTCAGCGCCCGGCAGCAAGCCCAGGCTGCGGTCCACCTGCTGATACAGCGCGCCGCCGATCAACAGGAAGATCAGCGCCGCCACCAGGGTGAACAAGGTGCTCAGGCGCAGGGCAATCGAGTTAGCTGGCACTTGATTTTTCCTGCAGGCGACTCTCCAGCACATAGCCCATGCCCCGAATGGTGTGCAGCAGTTTCTGTTCGAAGGGCCCGTCGAGCTTGGCGCGCAGGCGCTTGATCGCGACTTCGACCACGTTGGCGTCGCTGTCGAAATTGATGTCCCAGACCATTTCCGCAATGGCGGTCTTGGACAGGATTTCACCCTGGCGCCGCGCCAATACGCTGAGCAGTGAAAACTCCTTGGCGGTCAGGTCCAGGCGCAGGCCGTTACGGCTGGCCTTGCGGCTGATCAGGTCGATCCACAGGTCGGCGACCGTGACCTGCACCGGCTCATGGCCGCCACTGCGACGGGTCAGGGCTTGCAGGCGCGCCACCAGTTCCAGGAACGAAAACGGCTTGCCCAGGTAATCATCGGCGCCTTCGCGCAGGCCGCGAATGCGGTCTTCCACACGCTCGCGGGCGGTGAGCATGATCACCGGGGTTTGCTTGCGCGCGCGCAGTGCACGGAGCACGCCGAAGCCGTCGAGGCCGGGCAGCATCACGTCGAGCACGATCACCGCGTAGTCGTTTTCCAGCGCCAGGTGCAAGCCCTCGACGCCTTCGCGGGCAACATCGACGGTGTAGCCTTGCTCGGTGAGGCCGCGATGCAGGTAGTCGGCGGTTTTCTCTTCATCTTCAATAATCAGGACGCGCATGTCACCGCCTCAATGTGTGGTCGCCAACGCAGGCGTTGGTGTGGGCCGGTGGAAGAACTTTTCGAGGTACAAGTATATGACCGGCGTGGTGAACAGCGTCAGCGCCTGGCTCACCAGCAGCCCGCCGACCACCGCGATACCCAGCGGTTGGCGCATCTCCGCGCCGGGGCCGGAGCCCAGCATCAGCGGTACGGCGCCGAGCAGGGCGGCGAGGGTGGTCATGATGATCGGACGGAACCGCGTGACGCAGGCTTCATAAATCGCTTCCTCTGGCGGCAAGCCGCGCACGCGCTGGGCGTCGAGGGCGAAGTCGATCATCAGAATGCCGTTTTTCTTCACGATACCGATCAACAGCACCAGGCCAATCAGCGCCATGATCGAAAAGTCCTGGCCCATCAGCGACAGCATGATCAATGCGCCCAAGCCCGCCGAAGGCAAGGTCGAGATGATTGTCAGCGGATGTACGAAGCTTTCGTACAGCACCCCCAGGATGATGTACACCGCCACCAACGCCGCGAGGATCAACCATGGCTGGCTGGCCAGCGAGCTCTGGAACGCCTGCGCCGCACCCTGGAAGTTACCGATGATGGTGGTCGGCATGCCGATCTCATTCTTGGCCTGGTTGAGCATGATCACCGCATCGCCCAGCGCCACGCCGGGCGCTAGGTTGAACGACAGGTTGGCAGCCGGGAACATGCCGTCATGGCTGATGGACAGTGGGCCCACGGTAGGCGGGTCGACCTTGGCCAGCGCCGACAGTGGCACCATTTCGTTGGTCAGCGGCGAGCGCAGGTAGAAGTAGTTCAGGCTCTCGGCCTTGCCACGTTGCTGGGTGTCCAGTTCGAGGACCACTTGGTATTGGTTGATCTCGGTCTGGAACTCGTTGATCTGACGCTGGCCGAAGGCGTCGTACAGCGCCTGGTCGACATCGGTGGCCGTCAGACCGAAGCGGGCCGCCGCCTGCCGATCGATGCTGATATGGGTGATGCTGCCGCCCAGTTGCAGGTCGTTGGACAGGTCGCGGAACGCTGGGTTGGCGCGCAGTTTTTCCGTGAGGCGCTGGGTCCAGGTGTTCAGCGTCGGGCCGTCGTTGCTCTTGAGCACGTACTGGTATTGGGCGCGGCTGGGGCCGGAACTCAGGTTGATGTCTTGCCCGGCGCGCAGGTACAGCACGATGCCCGGCACCTGCGCGAGTTTCGGACGGATGCGGTCGATGAACTGGCTGGCAGACACATCGCGCTCGCCACGGTCCTTCAAGGCGATCCAGAAACGGCCGTTGGCGATGGTCTGGTTGCTGCCCGTCACCCCCACCGAATGGGAAAACGCCTCCACCGCCGGGTCGTCCTTGACGATCTCGGCCAGCGCCTTGTGCTTGGCGACCATGTCCGGGTACGACACGTCAGCCGCCGCTTCGCTGGTGCCGAGTACAAAACCGGTGTCCTGTACCGGGAAAAAACCCTTGGGGATAAACACGTAGCCGACCACGGCCAGGGCCAGGGTCACCACGAAGATTGCCGCCATGGTGCGCTGATGGGCCAGCGCACGGCGCAGATTGCGCGCATAGCCGGCCAGCAGGCGCTCGCTGAAACCGGGTTTGGCATGGGCATGATGGGTCGGCGCACGCATAAACAGCGCGGCCAGGGTGGGCGCCAGGGTCAACGAAACCACCACGGAAATCAGGATGGTCGAGGTCGCCGTCAGCGCAAACTCCTTGAACAGACGCCCGACCACACCGCCCATGAACAGCAGTGGAATAAACGCCGCCACCAGCGAGAAGCTGATGGACACCACGGTAAAGCCGATCTCCCCCGCGCCCTTGATCGCCGATTCGCGTTTGTCGAGCCCGGCTTCGAGGTGGCGGTGAATGTTTTCCACCACCACGATGGCGTCGTCCACCACAAACCCCACGGCGATCACGATGGCCACCAGGGTGAGGTTATTCAGGCTGAACCCCATCAGGTACATCAGCGCAAAACTGGCCACCAGCGACACACCAAGCACACTGGACACAATCAGCGTCGCCGACAACTGGCGCAGGAACAGCGCCATCACCGCCACCACCAACAGGATCGCGATCAGCAGGGTCACTTCCACTTCATGCAGGGAGGCGCGGATGGTCTTGGTGCGGTCGGTCAATACGCTGACCTGTACCGATGCCGGCAACATGCCTTGCAGGCGTGGCAGCTCAGACTGGATGCGGTCCACAGTCTCAACGATGTTCGCGCCGGGCTGGCGTGAGATCACCAGGTTGACCCCCGGTGTGTCGCCGGACCACGCCTGCACGTAGGCGTTTTCCGAACCGTTGATGACTTTGGCGATATCCCGCAGTTGAACCGGTGCACCGTCCTTGTAGGACACGATCAACTGCGCGTAGTCCTCCGGGTGGAACAACTGGTCGTTGGTGGACAGGGTCGACACGCTGTTCTCACCGTAGATCGCGCCCTTGGCCAGGTTGAGGCTCGACTGCTGGATGGCCAGGCGCACGTCGGCGAGGGTCAGGCCAATGGCGGCGAGTTTGTCCGGGGAGGCTTGCACGCGAATCGCCGGGCGTTGCTGGCCGGTGATGTTGATCTGGCCGACGCCGTCGATCTGGCTGATCTGCCGGGCCAGCAGGGTTTCCACGTAGTCGCTCAACTCAGTGCTGGGCATGCTGTTGGAGCTGACGCTGAGGATCAGCACCGGGCTGTCTGCCGGGTTGACCTTGCGCCAGGTCGGCAGGCTCGGCATATCGCTGGGCAATTTGCCGGACGCGGTATTGATCGCCGCTTGGACTTCCTGGGCGGCGGTGTCGATGCTTTTGTTCAGGGTGAATTGCAATGTCAGCAGGCTTGAGCCGAGGGCACTGCTGGAGGTCATTTGGGTCATGCCGGGGATGGCGCTGAATTGCACCTCCAACGGCGTCGCCACGGACGAGGCCATGGTGTCCGGGCTTGCGCCGGGCAGGGTGGCGCTGACCTGGATCGTCGGGAACTCCGCTTCCGGCAGTGGGGCGATGGCCAGGCGCGGGAAGGCAATCAGCCCCAGCAGCACCAGGGCGAAAGTCAGCAGCAGGGTGGCGACCGGGTGGTCGACGCACCAGGCGGACGGCGAGCGGCTCATCGTTGCACCTTGGCATCAACCGTCTGGATCACTTGTGGCGGCTCCTTGAGCACCTCCACCTGGGCGCCGGCCTTGAGCCGCGATTGGCCGTCGCTGACCAGCACGTCGCCGGCCTGTACGCCCTTGATGATGTTGACGTCGCTGTCTTGGTAGGTGACTTGCACCGGCACCACGTCGACCTTGTCTCCGTTGAGGCGGTACACAAAGTGTGAGTCCAGGCCGCGTTGCACCACGGTCGGCGGCACCACCAGCGCGTTTTTGTCGAGGGCGGTCTGGATCTTGATGGTCACCAATTGCCCTGGCCACAGGCGCTGCGCGGCGTTGTTGAACTCCGCCTTGGCGCGCAGGGTGCCGGTGGTGGAGTTGATCTGGTTGTCGATCAGGCTCAAGTGGCCTTCGCCGAGTAAATTGCCGGTCTGGCTGTCGGTGTCGGCGCCCATGTAGGCGTCGACGCTGGCTTTATCCGAGGCGGCGATCAGGCCTTGCAGGGTGGGCAGCATCTGTTGCGGCAGGGAGAACTCGACGGCAATCGGGTCGATCTGGGTCACGGAAAACAGGCCCTGGGTGTCGCTCATGCGCAGGAAGTTGCCTTCATCCACCGTGCGAATACCGACGCGGCCGGTCACCGGAGAACGAATCTTCGTGTATGAAAGCTGAACCTGTGCCGAATCAATCGCCGCCTGGTTGCCTTGCGCGGTGGCCTTGAGCTGGTTGACCAGGGCTTGTTGCTGGTCATACGTCTGCTTGGACACGCCGTCGTCGACGCTCAACTCCTTGTAGCGCTTGAGGTTGACCAGTGCCACTTGCAACTGCGCCTGGCTTTCCCCGAGTTGCGCCTTGGCCTGGTCGAGGCTGGCGCGGATCGAACGGTCGTCGATGGTCGCCAGCAGGTCGCCGGCCTTGACCAGTTGGCCCTCCTTGACCAGCAATTGGGTGAGGATGCCGTCCACTTGCGGGCGAATCACCACACTGTGCAACGACAACACCGAACCGATGCCACTGACAAAACGCGGAATATCCTGCTGCGCCACGCTCACTACGCGCACCGGAATCGCAGTGGGCGCCGCCAGTTTGGTCTTGGCTGGCCGGGTCAAGGCCCAGGCGGCCGCGGCCAGCACCACGAGGACACCCACGATCAGGGCGGTTTTTCGTTGAATTTGCATGGGTGAGGCGCCAGGACAAAAGGATGGGAAGAATAAAGGTCTTTATAGCCCGCCAATCCGGTCAGCAAGGTGACTGCTAACTGACAGCGCTGTCAGTCAGCGCAGACCATTCGTACAGGCGGTGGTTAAAGATCCGAGGCGGGCAGGTATACTGCGCGCCAGCGTGGCCCGCAAGTCGGCCCCGCGCCATTTTTTGCACGTTCCGGAGCTTTCATGACTTCCCCGACACAACCCCCTGTTGAAGCGACCGACCTCGTCGATCCGGCCAGCGCCGAAGGTGTTGAAAAAGCCGAGATCCCGGCGTTCAAGTTTCCGTTCAAGCCGGGTGAGCTGGCCGGGGCGAAGAATGCTGCCCAACCCTGGTACAAAAATGGCGCCAAGAACGGCCATACCAAGACCCCGGGCATGGCGCCGCCGGGTACTCGTCGTTCGATGGGTAAACGCTGAGAATAAAAAACTGAAATATTTTGCGGCGTTTGCCTACATTTGCTGCTGACTTTTCTGCTTGTAGGGCAGCCTCCGTTTCTTGAAAGCTTGCCCAGCCTCCGTTTCGCCCCGGTTTTTTCAATCGGGATGACGCGTGGTGAGGCTGGTTCTTTCGGAAAAGGATGCTTCCCGTGGCCCTCATACACATTTGTGTAGCGCTTGTCTTATTGCTGTCGGTTGATGTCGCTGCGGCCGATGATGTGCCGCGCAGTGAAATCCGTTTTGCCGTTGCCGCGCTGTTCCCTCCCTTTCAAAGCCGCAACCCGCAAGGGCAGTTGGTCGGGCTGAATATCGATTTGGGCAATGCCCTGTGCCAGCAGATGAACGTGCGCTGCACCTGGGTCGATCAGGTGCTGGTGGAAGACTTCAAAGCCCTGGATGCCAGGAAATTCGACGCCATCATGGGCATCGCGCCCACCCCCATACGCCTGCGGTCGGTCAACTTCACCGATAATCTTTATCCCTTTACCACCCATCTGGTTGCCCGTCGCAAATCAGGTTTGCTGCCCACCGTGCGTTCGCTCAAGGGCAAGCGTGTCGGCGTGTTGTTGGGTAGCAACCGTGAGGCTTTTGCCCTGGCCGAGTGGGCGCCGGAGGGCGTCATCATCAAGAGTTTCTGGCTCAATCACGAACTGGTCAGCAGCCTGGTCGCCGGTGACATCGATGCCACCCTGCAAGGCACCGTGGAAATTCGCGAAGCGTTGCTCGACACCCCCGACGGCGAGGATTTTGACTTTCTCGGCCCTGCTGTTTCAGCACCGATGTTGGGGGGCGGTGTGGCGATCGCGGTGCGCAAGCCGGACACCGCCTTGCTCCAGGAACTCAACAGTGCCCTCGAGCAGTTGATGCAAAACGGCGAATACCATCGAATCCTGCAGCCTTATCGGCTGGACGCTTTACCTTCCCGCCCGTAATGGCGAATTAATTGCGCGGAACATGAGCTGGGTCAGTATTTGCCCGAACGGTGCGCTTAGAGTCGACGCCCTGCCGACTCCTCCAACAATCACGAGCGCGCTAATCCATGAAGATCAATCTGCCGGTCACCGGTCGAAATGTGGACGTTGCCCCCGACGCCAACATTCTTTCGACCACCGACCTGACCAGCGCGATTACCTATGCCAACCAGGACTTTATCGACGTCAGCGGTTACAGCCGTGACGAACTGCTGGGTGCGCCGCATAACGTGCTGCGCCACCCGGATATGCCGCCGCAGGCGTTCGCCCATATGTGGCGAACCTTGAAGGCCGGGCGCTCGTGGATGGGTATGGTGAAAAACCGCTGCAAGAATGGCGACCATTATTGGGTCAGCGCCTATGCCACGCCTGTGACCCGGGACGGGGTGACGGTGGAGTACCAATCGGTGCGCACCAAACCCGATGGACGCAAAGTCGCGGCGGCGGAGCGGGCTTATTCACGGTTACGCACCGGCACGTTGCACCGATGGCCAGCAGTGGGGATGGGCGCAAAGCTCTCGGCCTGGGCCGCTGTAACTGGCGGTATGACCTGGGCACTGGGCCAAGGGTTGGCAGCGTATTCGCTGGCGTGGCAGCTGTTGGCGCTAGTGGTGGGATGTGCGGTGGGGGCCACTGGCGTCAAGGTGATCATTCGGCCCCTGACCCAATTGAATGAACGTGCACGCTTGATTGCCGACAACCCCCTGAGCCAGGTGATCTACACCGGACGCCGCGACGAATGCGGGCAAATCGAATTTGCCCTGCAGATGCTTGAAACCCAGGTCGGCGCGGTAGTGGGGCGCATCGGCGATGCCGCCCAGCGCCTGTCGGGGCATGCGGTGCAGTTGGTGCAACACTTGGACAGTAGTCACGCCAGCAGCCTTGGCCAGCAAACCCAAACCGACCAGGTGGCCGCAGCAATTCACGAAATGGCCGCCAGCGTGGCCGAGATGGCCAATCATGCACAGCAAGCGTCGAAGGCGGCGGACCAGGCCGGCAACGAGACCCGCGAAGGCCATCGGCGTGTGGACGAAAGCCGGGATGCGGTATTGCGCCTGTCCCAGGAGTTGGCGCGGGCCACGGAGGTGATCCATCAGTTGGAACACCACAGCGGCGAAATCAGCGGCGTGCTGGAAGTGATCCGCACGATTGCCGAGCAGACCAACCTGTTAGCGCTGAATGCTGCCATCGAAGCCGCACGTGCGGGCGAACAGGGGCGCGGATTTGCCGTCGTCGCCGATGAAGTGCGCGGCCTGGCCCAACGCACCCAGCAGTCCACCGATGAAATCCAACGCATGATCAGCACCCTGCAAGGCGGCGCACGGGATGCGGTGCAGGCCATGGCGCAAAGCAGCGAACACGTCGAAGCCAGCGTGCAGCAGGCGCAAAGGGCCGCTGCGGCATTGGATGGCATCAGCCAGCGCGTGATGCAAATCACCGCCATGAGCCAGCAGATTGCGGCGGCAGTGGAGGAGCAAAGCGTGGTGAGCGAGGGCATCAACCGTAATGTCGTTGGCATACGGGATGCGGGGGAGGCCACTGTCAACGCGGGGCAGCAGAGCCAGCTCAGTTCCGAGGATGTGGCGGCGTTGGCGGAGGATTTGCGGCAGTTGGCGCGGGAGTTTTGGAGTGGGCGGCGCCGGCAGTGAGGTTTGAGGTGAATGTGCCGGCCTCATCGGGGGCAAGCCCCCTCCCACCTTTGACTGCATTCCAAAGTTGGAACTCGGTCAAGTGTGGGAGGGGCGGTGCGACGATTCGACTTGCCCCCGATGAGGCCAGTGAAGCTTATGCAGCCCTTAAAGGAATAAACGCATAGTTGGCCGGCACCTCAGTCGCCACCTGCGCCCCCGCCTCCAGCACCTGCTCGGCTATCTCCATCCCCGACACATGAAACACCCACTCATTGCCCGAGGACGGCCGATCCACCGCCAGTTCTATCGCCTGGGCAAACGCTCCCATATCCGGCAGGTACGCGGTAAACCCATCGCCCTTCAGCGCCGTAGTGCGAATCCCCAGCAAGCCACACACCGCCTCCTTGGTCTGCACATCGTCGCGGTCGGCCTGGCGTGAGCGTTGGATCAGCTCGGCCAACTCCCGGTCCATCAACTCGCCGCCGACAATCAATGCCGGGCCCTGTTCCCAGGATTCCGGCGGGCAATCCTTGGCGGCGGGGTTCAGCGGGATATGCGGGTTGATTTCCATCGGGTAGATGCGACACACCAGCGGCCGGCGTTCATAAATGCGGCACAGGTTGTCTTCGTCAAGATTCCGACAGCGCCCGGCGTTGTAGGCGGCAAAGGTGATGGCGACAAACGCCTCGGTGTTGCCGCTGGGCACCACCACCGAACGACGCTCGGCGTGTTCGCGTTGTTGCTCGGGCAGGCCCAGGCCATTGCCGAGGAAACCCTCGACTAGAACGATGACGTTACCGCCATCCGCCGCCCACATACGGGCTTCGTCGAGGGTCAGGGGGACATGATGGTCGGTGCAGCATTTGCCACAACCGACGCAGGAAAATTGAGTGTTCATGGCGGATCTGTCACCAGGCTAGGTCAGAGGGCTCGCGTGAACGGTGACGGGTTTTTACCTCTGTTCACCGTATTGCCACTCTGGAAGCAAGTTGTACGCCAGTGAGTGTCAGACGTCTGTCACTACATCGCGTAGGACAAATCTCATTCCTGCACTTTCATACAGCTGCCGCGCCCGCAGATTGCTCTCCAGCACCTTGAGGTCCACATAGGGTTCGCCGCGTTGCTTGAACACCTGGAAGCTGTGCAGCAACAACGCGCGGCCCACACCTTGGCCTTGGGCGCAGGGGTGTACCGAGAGGTTCTTGATAAACGCGCTGGTCCAGCATTGCGCCACACCCAGAATACCCTCGGCGTTACTGGCCACCAGGCACAGCGCGGGGTCGAACTCGGCGTCGGTGGTGAACTGCTGTTGCCAGGTTTCCAGGTTGGGCACGCGGCCACCGCCTTGGGCCTGGGTCATGCGCAACACCGCGTGAATCGCCGGGGCGAGGTCATCACGGTAATGGTCCAACTGCGTATCGGCCGGCCACTGTGGCGCGGGCAGGCTGCCCGTCAGGTCACGGCGCAGCAGTTGGAAATATTCGCTCACAGACCTTTTTGCGCCACGGTTTGCGCGGCGACCACCAGGCACTTGGTCAGCTCGGGCGACGAGAACTTGGTCAGCACCGCATCGGCCCCGGCCACACGGGCTTTTTCGCTGTTCATCTTGCTGTCCAGGGAGGTGTGCAGCAGCACGTAAAGCTCCTGGAAGTCCGGGGTTTCACGCAGGGTGCGGGTGAGGGCGTAGCCGTCCATCTCGGACATCTCGATATCCGAGACCACCACGTTGATTTGCTCCACGGTGCCTTGCAGCTCCAGCAGCACATCGATGGCTTCCTTGGCACTGCGCGCGGTGTGGCATGTGAGGCCGAGATTGCGCAGGGTGTGCACCGACTGTTGCAGGGCGACCTGACTGTCGTCCACCACCAGGATGCGCGCATTGCCCAGCACTTCGGCCTCTTCCATGGTCAGGTCGGTGGGCGCGGCTTCAATCTGCGCTGGCGCGATGCCGTGGATCACTTTCTCGATATCCAGCACCTGCACCAAACCGCCTTCGACCTGAGTCACCCCGGTGATAAACGAACGATTACCGCCGGAGCCAAAGGGCGGCGGGCGAATGTCGGTGGTCAGGCAGTGCACGATCTTGCTCACCGCCTGCACATGCAGGCCCTGCTTGGAGCGGCTCACATCGGTGACGATCAGGCAGCCGCCATCCGGGTCTTGCAGGGGCATTTCCCCCAAGGCACGGCTCAGGTCGATCACCGACAGCGAGGCTCCGCGCAGGGTGGCGATGCCTTTGACGTGGGGGTGGGACTCCGGCAGCTTGGTCAGCGGCGGGCAAGGGATGATTTCGCTGACTTTCAGCAGGTTGATCGCCATCAGCTTGCCGCTGCGCAGGGTAAAGAGCAGAAGCGAGAGCGAATCTGCGCGGGCTTTGGTGGTGGACATAAAAACCTTCTGTGGATCAGGGATGAGATCTATGGAAGGTTATCGACTGGCGCAATGAAAACTGTAGAGCAACCTGTGGCGAGGGAGCTTGCTCCCGCTGGGCTGCGAAGCAGCCCCAAAAGCCTGGGAGCGCTTCGCACTCCAGCGCGAGCAAGCTCGCTCGCCACAACAAACCAGTTCCTACCGTGTCTATGTCAGCCCTTCCAGACCTGCGGGTTCACCAGGTCTTGCGGACGCTGGCCCAGCAACGCACTGCGCAGGTTCTCCAGGGCACGGTTGGCCATGGCTTCGCGGGTTTCATTCGTTGCCGAGCCGATATGCGGCAAGGTCACCGCATTGCTCAGTTGGAACAGTGGCGACTCAGCCAACGGCTCCTGCTCGTAGACATCCAGCCCCGCTCCACGAATGCGCCCGGTTTGCAGCGCGTCGATCAGCGCCGGCTCATCCACCACCGGGCCACGGGAAATGTTGATCAGGATCGCACTGGACTTCATCAAGCCCAGTTCGCGGGTGCTGATCAGGTGACGGGTCTTGTCGCTCAACGGCACCACCAGGCACACGAAATCCGCCTCGGCCAGCAACTGGTCCAGGCTGCGGAACTGCGCGCCCAGCTCTTGTTCAACTTCAGTCTTGCGGCTGTTGCCGCTGTACAGGATCGGCATGTTGAAACCCAGGCGACCACGGCGAGCCACGGCCGCGCCGATGTTGCCCATGCCGACGATGCCCAGGGTCTTGCCGTGCACATCGCAACCGAACAACGGTGCACCGACGCTGGCTTTCCACTGGCCGGCCTTGGTCCAGGCATCCAGTTCCGCCACGCGGCGCGCGCTGCTCATCAGCAGGGCAAAGGCCAGGTCGGCGGTGCTTTCGGTGAGCACGTCGGGGGTGTTGGTGAGCATGATCCCGCGTTCATTGAAGTAGGGCACGTCGTAGTTGTCGTAGCCCACCGATACGCTGGACACCACTTCCAACTTGCTCGCGCCTTGCAACTGCTCGCGGCCCAGCTTGCGACCGACACCGATCAACCCGTGGGCGTGGGGCAGGGCTTCATTGAATTGAGCATTGATGTCGCCCAACTTGGGATTGGGCGCGATCACGTCGAAGTCCTGTTGCAGGCGTTCGATCATTTCCGGGGTGACACGGCTGAAGGCGAGGACAGTCTTTTTCATTGCAGGCGGGCTCATCGACTACGGAAGAATGCCAAGCAAGCTAACATTCTTGCCCACAATTGTCAGGACACTGCAAAACCAATGTGAACACAGTTCAAAAGTGTGGGAGGGGGCTTGCCCCCGATGGCGATGTGTCAGCCAACTAATCCAGTAGCTGACACTCCCTCATCGGGGGCAAGTCGAATCGTCGCACCGCCCCTCCCACATTTAAACCGCATTGTCTGATAGAGATCAGTTCGCCAGGCGAGCGCCGCTAAGGCTGCCGCTCAGCTCATACGCCACCAACTCCGCCTGATGCGCCGCCAGAATCTCCGGCAATGAACCGCGCAGGTACTCCACCCAGGTCTTGATCTTCGCATCCAGGTACTGGCGCGACGGGTAGATGGCGTACAGGTTCAGCTCCTGGGAGCGGTAGTTGGGCATCACCCGCACCAGGGTGCCGTTGCGCAGACCTTCGATGGCCGCATACACCGGCAGCAGGCCAACGCCCATGCCGCTGGTGATCGCGGTTTTCATCGCATCGGCCGAGTTCACCAGGAACGGCGAGGTGTTGATCGCCACGCTTTCCTGGCCTTCGGGGCCGTTGAAGGTCCATTTGTCCAGCTGGATCACCGGGCTGACCAGACGCAGGCAGGCGTGGTTGAGCAAATCGTGGGGGCGCTGTGCGCAGCCCTTGGCCTTGACGTATTCCGGCGAGGCACAGGCGATGCTGTAGGTGATGCCCAGGCGTTGGGACACGAAGCCCGAATCCGGCAGCTCGCTGGCCAGCACGATGGACACGTCGTAGCCCTCGTCGAGCAGGTCGGGCACGCGGTTGGCCAGGGTCAGGTCGAAGGTCACGTCGGGGTGGGTGCGGCGGTAGCGGGCAATCGCGTCGATGACGAAATGCTGGCCGATACCGGTCATGGTGTGCACTTTCAACTGACCGGCGGGGCGGGCGTGGGCGTCGCTGGCTTCGGCTTCGGCTTCTTCGACATACGCGAGGATCTGTTCGCAGCGCAGCAAATAGCGCTTGCCGGCCTCGGTCAGCGCAATGCGACGGGTGGTACGGTTGAGCAAGCGGGTTTGCAGATGGGCCTCAAGGTTGGAGACCGCGCGCGAAACGTTGGCCGTGGTGGTGTCCAGTTGCACGGCGGCGGCGGTGAAGCTGCCAGCCTCGGCCACACAACTGAAGGCGCGCATGTTTTGCAAAGTGTCCATGGAGTGTTCTCAGGGGAGATAACAAATTGTGACAGAAAGTTACGCCGTCCAGTGATCCCTACCAACGGATTATCGCTTGAACGGTAACAAAGATTCACAGGAATGCCAGCTTATCGTCCTCCCTGGCGCCGCCTAGAATTGCGCCACCTACCCCGCGTTACCACCTCAGGAACTCGTTCACCGTGCCGCGTCGCATCAGCAGAGAGCTGAAGACTCTCATTAACGGAGGGCTTAAGGCTCTCAGTGTTTGCGCCTTATCGTTTGCAATCAGCGGCTGCATCGGAACCGGAGGAATCGCCCCCCAAGGCCAGGCCCTCAATGCCAATACCCTGGTCACCGACGAAGCGATCCAGAGCGCTGCTCAGGACGCGCATTGGCCCACCGCCCAGTGGTGGCAGGCCTATGGCGACCCCCAGCTCAATCGCTGGGTCGCCCTCGCTACCCAAGACAGCCCGAGCATGGCCATGGCCGCCGCTCGCGTGCGTGAAGCCCGCGCGATGGCCGGGATTGCCGAGTCGGCCGAGTCGTTGCAGATCAACAGCGACACCACTCTCAAGCGCCACAACTGGCCGAAAGACCAGTTCTACGGCCCCGGCGAGCTGAGCGGCGCCAACACCTGGGACAACAATTCGTCCCTGGGCCTGAGCTACGCCCTCGACCTGTGGGGCCGCGAAAGCAACACCACCGAGCGCGCGGTGGACATGGCCCATATGAGCGCCGCCGAAGCACGCCAGGCCCAGCTCGAATTGCAGAACAACGTGGTGCGCGCCTATATCCAGTTGTCATTGCACTACGCCAACCGCGATATCGTCGCCGCCACGTTGGCCCAGCAACAGCAGATCCTCGACCTGGCCAACAAACGCCTGGACGCCGGGATCGGCACGCACTTCGACGTGAGCCAGGCCGAGACCCCGTTGCCGGAAACCCATCGCCAACTGGACGCCCTGGACGAAGAAATCGCCTTGAGCCGTAACCAGCTCGCG
Organism: Pseudomonas nabeulensis; assembly: GCF_004682045.1. Taxonomy (GTDB): domain Bacteria; phylum Pseudomonadota; class Gammaproteobacteria; order Pseudomonadales; family Pseudomonadaceae; genus Aquipseudomonas; species Aquipseudomonas nabeulensis. The sequence continues at coordinate 11,109 of NZ_QUZT01000019.1, read as the reverse complement.
GCGTTGGCCGGCAAAGGCCCGGGGGAGGGCGCAAAATTGCAGCGTCCCACCCTGGCCCTTGCCGCGCCGTTGAAATTGCCCTCGAGCCTGCCCGCGCAATTGCTCGGCCAGCGCCCGGACGTGGTCGCCAGCCGCTGGCAAGTTGCTGCGCAAGCCCGTGGCATCGATGTGGCCCATGCCGGGTTTTATCCCAACGTCGACCTAGTGGGCAGCCTTGGCTATATGGCCACCGGCGGCGGCATGCTGGAGTTTCTGGCCGGCAAGAAATTCAACTACAACGTGGGCCCGGCGATCACCCTGCCGATCTTCGACGGCGGCCGCCTGCGCGCAGAGTTGGGTGAAGCCAGCGCCGGCTATGACATTGCCGTGGCCAAGTACAACCAGACCCTGGTCAATGCGCTCAAAGGCATCAGCGACCAGTTGATCCGTCGCGAATCCATGGACAAGCAATCGACCTTCGCCGCGCAATCGGTGGCCTCGGCGCAGAAAACCTACGACATCGCGATGATCGCCTATCAACGCGGCCTCACCGACTACCTCAACGTGCTCAACGCCCAGACCTTGCTGTTCCATCAGCAGCAGATCGAGCAACAAGTCCAGGCCGCACGCCTGAGCGCCCACGCCGAACTGGTCACCGCCCTGGGCGGCGGCCTCGGTGCCGGCAACGACGTACCCCAGGACGCCAAGACCCTCCCGAGCAAGACCCCGGCGGCCCTCGCCGTGTTTGATCACTGAGTAGGATTGAATGACTCCCTTGCCTGCACCGCTGCGCTGGTTGCACGCCCTTGAGTGGCGCCGCGGTTTCTTCGACTGGGCGCGCAGCGACGGCGTGACCTGGGTGTATATCTTCAAGGTGCTGATCGCCGCGTTCCTCACGCTGTGGCTGGCGATGCGCCTGGAGCTGCCGCAACCGCGCACCGCGATGATCACCGTGTTTATCGTGATGCAACCGCAGAGCGGCCAGGTGTTTGCCAAGAGTTTCTATCGCTTCCTGGGCACCTTGGCCGGGTCGGCGGTGATGGTGTTCTTGATTGCGTTGTTTGCACAGAACACTGAGCTGTTCCTTGGCGCGTTGGCGATCTGGGTCGGCGTGTGCACCGCTGGCGCGACGCGCAATCGCAACTTTCGCGCCTATGGTTTTGTGCTGGCCGGCTACACCGCGGCGATGGTCGGTTTGCCTGCCCTGGCCCATCCGGACGGCGCATTCATGGCGGCGGTGTGGCGGGTGCTGGAAATCTCCCTGGGGATTTTGTGCTCCACGTTGGTCAGTGCGGCGATCCTGCCGCAAACCTCCAGCGCCGCGATGCGCAACGCGCTGTACCAGCGTTTTGGCGTGTTCGCGCTGTTTGTGACGGATGGCCTGCGCGGTCGCAGTCAGCGCGAGGGTTTCGAGGCCAGCAACGTGCGTTTTATCGCCGAAGCCGTGGGCCTTGAAGGGTTGCGCAGCCTCACCGTGTTTGAAGACCCGCACATGCGTCGGCGCAATGGTCGGCTCAGTCGCCTCAACAGCGAATTCATGAGCCTCACCACGCGCTTCAACGCCCTGCACCAGTTGCTCGAACGGCTGCGCACCGACGAGGCCGACCACGTGGTCGCGGCGATCAAGCCAGGGCTGCAAGACCTGGCCGAACTGCTCGACGGTTTCTCCGGCCGCGCCCTCACCAGCCCCGATGCGGCGCGCTTGGTCACGCAGCTCACCGCCTACAAGGACGGCCTGCCCGCCAAGGTGCGCAGCCTGCGTGCAGCGTTCCAGGAAGAAGCCCCCACCGAAGCCGAGCAACTGGACTTCCACACCGCCTACGAGCTGCTTTACCGCTTCGTCGACGACCTGCACAACTACGCGCAAACCCATGCGTCCCTGGCCGACCATCGCCATGAGCGTGAAGACTGGCACGAAGCCTACACCCCGAAAACCAACTGGCTGGCCTGCGCCGCCTCGGGGATTCGTGCGTCGTTCATCCTCATCGTGCTGGGCAGTTACTGGGTCGCCACCGCCTGGCCCAGCGGCGCCACCATGACCTTGATCGCCGCCGCCACCGTCGGCCTGTCCGCCGCCACGCCCAACCCCAAGCGCATGGCCTTCCAGATGGCCTGCGGCACCTTGATCGGCGCGCTGGTGGGCTTTGTCGAAATGTTCTTCGTGTTCCCCTGGATCGACGGCTTCCCGCTGCTGTGCGTGATGCTCGCCCCGGTGATCATCCTCGGCGCGTTCCTCGCCTCACGCCCGCAGTACGCAGGCGTCGGCGTTGGCTTGCTGATCTTTTTCAGCACCGGCTCGGTGCCGGACAACCTCACGATCTACAACCCCTACACCTTTATCAACGACTACATCGCCATGATCATCGGCATGCTGGTGTGCGCGGCGGCCGGGGCGATCATCCTGCCGCCCAACAGCCGCTGGTTGTGGCGCCGAATGGAGCAGGACCTGCGCGAGCAAGTGGTGTATGCCATCAGCGGCAAGCTCAAGGGCCTGGCGTCGAGCTTCGAAAGCCGCACCCGCGACCTGCTGCACCAGGCCTACGGCCTCGCGGTCGGCCAGCCGCAAGTGCAACGCGACTTGTTGCGCTGGATGTTCGTGGTGCTGGAAGTCGGCCACGCAATCATCGAACTGCGCAAGGAACAGGCAATTCTGCCGGTGCACCCGGCGTACGCTGAATCCCAGCCGTGGCGCCAGGCAATCCGCGTGATGGGTCGCTCATTGGTGCGCCTGTTCCTGCAACCCAGCGCGAGCAATCTGGAACGCGGCCTGATCGCCGTCGACCACGCGATCAGCCGCGTGCAGGCCACCGACGAACCCTTCGCCCCGCACTTCGACACCTCGGCCCTGCGCCGGGTGAAGAGCTACCTGCACTTTATCCGCACTTCGTTGCTCGACCCGCAATCGCCCCTCGCTGCCCTCAAAGGAGCCGCGCATGCCCCGTGAAATCGCGTTCCACGGCATCTACATGCCGACCATGACCTTGATGTTCCTGATCGCGGCGGGGCTGGCCTGGGGGCTGGATCGTTTCCTGTCCGGGTTCGACCTGTACCGTTTTTTCTGGCACCCGGCGTTGCTGCGCCTGAGCCTGTTCGTTTGTCTGTTCGGCGCCCTGGCGCTGACCGTCTACCGTTGAGAATGCCCTGATGAAAAAGTTTTTCAGCCTGCTTGCCACCCTGCTGGTACTGGCGTTGGCAATCTGGATTGGCCGCACCTTGTGGGTGCACTACATGGAGACCCCGTGGACCCGCGACGGCCGTGTGCGCGCCGACATCATCAACGTCGCCGCCGACGTGACCGGTGAAGTCATCGACGTGCCCGTACGCGATAACCAATTGGTGAAAAAGGGCGACCTGCTGATGCAGATCGATCCCGAGCACTACCGCATTGCCGTCAAACAAGCGCAATCGTTGGTGGCTTCGCGCAAAGCCACCTGGGAAATGCGCAAGGTCAACGCCCACCGCCGCGCCGACCTCGACGCCCTGGTGATCTCCAAAGAGAACCGCGACGACGCCAGCAACATCGCCGACTCGGCACTCGCCGATTACCAACATGCGCAGGCGCAGCTGGAAGCGGCCGAGCTGAACCTCAAACGCACCCAAGTGCTGGCGGCGGTGGACGGTTACGTCACCAACCTCAATGTGCATCGCGGCGACTATGCGCGCATTGGCGAGGCCAAAATGGCCGTGGTGGATATGAACTCGTTCTGGGTCTACGGCTTCTTCGAAGAAACCAAATTGCCCCATGTGAAAGTGGGCGACAAAGCCGATATGCAGTTGATGAGCGGCGAAACGCTCAAGGGCCACGTGGAAAGCATCTCGCGCGGCATCTACGACCGCGACAACCCCGAGAGCCGCGAGCTGGTGGCGGATGTGAACCCGACGTTCAACTGGGTGCGCTTGGCCCAGCGTGTGCCGGTGCGGATTCATATTGATGAAGTGCCGGAAGGAGTGTTGTTGGCGGCCGGTATTACCTGCACCGTTATCGTGAACCAAACCCAGAACTAAATGTGGGAGGGGCGGTGCGACGATTCGACTTGCCCCCGATGGCGGTGTATCAGTAACAAATATGCTGACTGACCCACCGCTATCGGGGGCAAGCCCTAATGCCAGTCAGTTAAGGGCAAACACCGTACTTGTGGCGAGGGAGCTTGCTACTTCTTAACTGACTGGCATTAGGGCAAGCCCCCTCCCACATTTGATCTTTGTTGGTAGTTCGGTCGTAGTATGTCGTTTCAGTGAATGAACGACTCGGCGACTCTGGTTTTACGTCGACGCCTGACCCGCAGCATGCTGACAAAGCGCCGGTGGTTCCGTGTATTAAGCATCAGCAGGCAGGCCAAGGATTGGAACAGAGGGAATACCGCAAACATCGTGACGGGGTGGTTCCCCAGGTAGTCCGCCGCAAGCATAGCGTTCAGGGTGGCCACGACTACGAGCAATACAGGCCCTGATCGAAACCCGGCCGCTGCCAGCGACCGCAAAAGCGGCACTCGCTTGGGGCTGATGCTGCACAACGGCACAAACTCTCTCAGCACCGTCACTTGATAATCACTGCCGATATGCACCACCCCAGCCCCGGCAATAGCCGGGTCGGCGTCAATGGTTTGGTAGAGCTTGGGCAGGTCCAGCAGGTTGGTCAGTCGTTGCCGGGTTGTGGTGTGCGCATCCGGCACACCGCTTTGCAGGAAGTTGCTGGGCATCCTTTCACCTGTGAATAGACAGAGGTGAAAGAGCCTGAGGATTGATTTCTTGAAATGATGTCAGGCCGTTCGCTGTTTCTTGTAGGACCTGACCTGACGGGCTAACCACAAAACTAAAAGGTGGGAGGGAGCTTGCTCCCGATAGCGGTGTATCAGTCACAAATATGCTGACTGACCCACCGCTATCGGGGGCAAGTCGAATCGTCGCACCGCCCCTCCCACATTGTTCAACTGCGTCAGGCCTTGATGAAGGTTTCGTGCAGATGCCGCCAAAGCAGCGCACCGCTGGCCTGTTTCTCGAATATCACGGTGGCGCGGCGGTCCGTCTGGGTGCCGCTGTCATCCACTTGATGCTCGCGGTAGGTCACCGTCGCCCCGCGTGCGTGCCGGTCGATCCCGGTCATTTCGCTCAGGGTGATTTTCAATCCCGGGCGCATGCCGCCCAGGCGTGTAAACAGCGCATTCACTCCGGCTGTATTCACCCGTGCACCCGTCGCCGGGGCGACCATGCTGAATTCCGGGGAAAAGCGCGCAAGCAGGTTTTGCAAGGTGCCCTCAGGCGCAACCCCGGCAAACCATTGTTCGATCTCGACGTGGGTCTGGATCACTTCTTCAAAAAAATCGCTGTAGTCGATCATCGTTGTGGCTCGCTGGCAGGGTGAAGCAGCGTGCGTACCCTGGAAGTATCCAGGCGCAGCACCGCGAAAAGAGGCAGCAGTGTCAGGGCTGCCGCCATCGTGAAGGTGATGGCGAAGGAATCCAAGGCCGACAATAGCCCACTGAGCGCCGCCGCACCCAGGCAAAAACTGAGCTGGCGATTGATATTCCACAAGGCGCTGGCGTGACCCATGCGGTCGGCGGGGATATCCAGAAATGCCAGGGTCTGCGCGGTGCTGCTGCACAGGCTGCCGCCCAGGCCCATCAGGACGTAGGCAGGAATGACCAATTCTTGGTTGAGCAACAGAATACCCACACATTGCAGCGCCATGCCGGCCAGCAGCAACGGCTTCGGACCGCTGCGGTTGAAGAATTTTTTGCTGATAAAAATCGCCAGCGCCGACGCGAGTGCCCACGGCAGCATCAGCGCGCCGGTCCGGGTTGCGTCATAGCCAAGGCCGCGCAGGTAGAGGATGGCGATCAGGCTGGTGCCGATGAACACGCCGGGGATGAACAGATAGACCAGCATCGCCACGCGCAACATCGGGCTGCGAATCTGCTGGAAAATACTGCCCACCTCCAAGGCCGGGCGCAGGGTCGTGGGTGCATCCGGTTTTATCCACAGCAGCGCCAGCAACAGGGTGATCAAGGCCGGCGGCAGGTTGGCGTAGAAGATCCAGCGCCAGGACACGCTGTCGACCATCAGCCCGCCCAAGGCCGGGGATAGCGCCGGCACCAGCAACGCCACCGACATCACTCGCGCCGTCAGTTGGCTGCGCTCAGTCGCGGGAAAGTGCCGATAAGCCATCGCCTGCCCCACGGGAATCAGCAAACCACCACCCAGCCCTTGCAGGCCGCGCCAGCCGATCAGCGTTTCAATCGAACTCGCCTGGCCCACCATCACCGACGCCCCGGCGAACAGCAACAGGCTGGCTGCGATCAGTGTGCGCTCACCCATCTGCGCCGCCAGCCAGACGCTGAACGGAATGATCAGCGTGAGGCCGAGCATGTAGGCGTTGCTGATCCACGCCAATTGCGTAACCGAGGCGTGTAGCTCGCGGGCGATATCCGGGTAGGCGACGGTGGCGACAAACATGTTCACCAGGTCCAGGGCGAAGCCGAGTAAAAAGATCCAGGCGATTTTCGAGCGGTAGGCCATGAACGCAATCCTGCGAATGAGGTGGGCAGGGTAGGCCGGGGAAAGGGTTTGGGCTACGCCGGTTTGCCTGTTAGTTTGTCAAAAATATTTTGACAAAGGAGTGGGTTGCCCATGGTCAGCCTGGACCGATTCGACACCTTCAAAGCCGTGGTCGAGGCCGGCTCGCTGACCGCCGCCGCCGACCTGCTGGGCCAAACCCGTGCCGTGGTCAGCTTCAATCTCAAGCGCCTGGAGGCGGAGCTGGGTGTGACGTTGCTGACCCGCAACACCCGCCAACTGGCGCTGACCGACGCAGGCGAGCGCTTCTATCTGCGCTGCACACGCATGCTCGAAGAGGCGCGACTGGCGGTAGAGGAGGCGCGCTCAGAGCACGCCCAGCTCAAAGGCACGTTACGTATTACCACCACAGTGGAATATGCATTGGCCGTGGTCGCTCCGGCGGTGGAGGCCTTTCGCCGCCTGCATCCGGACCTGAATATTCACTTATCCACATCCTCCACCCATGCCGACTTGATCTCCGAACGCTTTGACGTGGCGATTCGCTTGGGACGGCTGATCGACTCCACCCACCGTGCGGTGCAGCTGTCGACCTACGAGGTTTACGCGGTGGCGGCACCGGGCTTAACCCAGGCACGCACGCTGGATGAGTTGGCGGCGGTGCCCGCGCTCGGGCACGGACGCTTGACGGAATTGAGCGTGACCGACCCGGCGGGGGAGGTGCATCAATACCGCACCGGTCCAACCGCGCTAGTGGCGGACAGTGCGGCCGTTCTCCAGGCCTTTGCCGTGCGTGGCCAGGGGGCGGCGGTGTTGCCCCAATGGTTGGTGCAGGACGATCTGGACGCCGGGCGCTTGGTGCGCCTTTTGCCGGATCATCGCTTTGCGCCTCAAGGGATCTATGGAATGTATCCGGATACCCGACATTTACCGATGAAGGTGCGGGCGTTTATTGATTTTATGAAAGGCTAGAGCGAGCCACCCAACCCGAATCGTTTCTTCAACACCGTCTCCAGCAACCCCTTGGGCAACAGAGCCGCCATCAACGGCAGTGCCCGGCTGCCATTCCCCGCGCGCAACAGGCGCGGCGGTGTCGCTTGTTGCACGCCCTTGAGCACTTGCTCGGCAAACTGGCTCGCCGGCGTCGGATTGTCCTGCGAGGCCTGGGAGCGCGCGCGGATGCCTTCGCGCAGCGGCCACCAGGGGGATTTTTCGCTGATCAGTAATTCGGCTTGCGCGCCGGCGTTTTTCGCGAAGCTTGTGTCTATCGCCCCCGGTTGTACTTCCATCACCCGCACGCCAAACGGTGCCAACTCCATACGCAAGGCGTCACTCAACGCATGCACGGCGGCTTTGGATGCGCAGTAGGCGCCGGCAAACGGCGTGACCAGCACCCCGGAAACACTGCCGATATTCACCACCAACCCTTTGCTGCGGCGCAGGGCCGGGAACAGTGCCTGGGTCACGCCGACGATGGAGAACACGTTGGTTTCGAATTGGCGTTGCATGGCTTCGGTGCCGCCGTCGAGCAATGGGCCCATAGCGCCGTATCCAGCGTTGTTGATCAGCACGTCCAACTCGCCCAGTTGTTCGGCCAGGCGTTGCAGGGCGGTGCTGTCGTTGACGTCCAGTTCGACCGCGTTAAAACCGGCAGCGGCGAGGGCGGCGACATCCTCCGGACGGCGGGCGCTGGCCCACACGCTGTGGCCGGCGGCTTTGAAGGCGTCAGCCAATGCGCGGCCGATGCCACTGGAGCAGCCGGTGATGAGTACGTTGGGCATGGGGCAGTCCTTTGTCAGTCCGAGAAGCCACCTTGCAGGTGTTCGGCACGAAATTCCAGGGTTTGTGGGCGGTAGCCGGGGCGTAATGGCGGTGTGGGCAGGCAGTCTTCCCAGGTGGCGCCGGCCTGTAGCTCGCCGGGGCCGCGATAGCGCGGGGCGGCGTAGACGTTGTCGGCCAGGTTGACGGTGTCGCCCGGTGCATAGGCGGCGACACGCCAGCGCAGTTCGGTCAGCGGTACGTCGTTGCCGTTGTTAAGGACCAGTTTCAGCGGGCGGTCGGCGGGGCATTCCTGCGGGGCGTAGGTGATGCGCAGTTCCAGGCGCGCCAGCTGCGAGGCCTCGCGGTTGTCCAGCCACACCACCCAGATTGCCACGAAACCCAGGCCTACGGCAGCGGCGAGGGATACGGGCAGGGCTTTGGCGGGGTAGCGCAGCAGCAGGATCAGCCAGGTGATGATCAGGAGAACGCCGAAGAACATGGAGAGAGCCTCGCGAATGGATGAACCATCCTACTGTGAGGGAGGCAGGTTGACTATCCGGTGTTCTGGCGGGCCTCATCGGGGGCAAGCCCCCTCCCACCTTTGATTTGTGAATACATTCAAATGTGGGAGGGGGCTTGCCCCCGATGAGGCCTTTAAAGTCAGCACAAATCCAAAAAAAGCCCCCGCCCAACCGGCTGCGGATAGGGGACGCAGTCGGCTGGACGGGGGCTTCTTGTAGGACTGTTTTACTGCGCGATAGTTTTCACCGAAACCCCACGCTCAACCGGCGTCGAACGACCGTAGATATCTTCAAACCGCTCGATATCGTCTTCGCCCAAATAGCTGCCCGATTGCACTTCGATGATCTCCAACGGGATCTTGCCCGGGTTGCGCAGGCGGTGCACCGAGGCAATTGGGATGTAGGTGGACTGGTTCTCGCAGAGCAGGAACACGTTCTCGTCGCAGGTCACTTCGGCGGTGCCGCTGACCACGATCCAGTGTTCGGCGCGGTGGTGGTGCATTTGCAGCGACAGGCACGCACCCGGCTTGACCGAGATGTGCTTGACCTGGAAGCGCCCGCCCATGTCCACCGAGTCGTAGGAGCCCCACGGACGATAGACTTCGCAGTGGTTCTGGGTCTCGCTGCGGCCCTGTTCGTTGAGGGTGTTGACCATCTGCTTGACGCCCTGGACCTTGTCCTTGTGAGCAATCATCATCGCGTCCTTGGTTTCCACCACCACGATGTTTTCCAGGCCGATCACCGACACCAGCTTGCCGTTGCCGTGGATCATGCAGTTCTTGCTGTCCTGCACCACCACGTCGCCCTTGGTGACGTTGCCGTCGGCGTCTTTATCGTTGACCGCCCACAGCGACGCCCAGCAACCCACGTCGCTCCAACCGGCGCTCAGCGGCACCACGCAGGCGCGTTGGGTTTTTTCCATCACGGCGTAGTCGATGGAATTGTCCGGGCAGCAGGCGAACGTCGCTTCGTCGAAGGACACCGTGTCGGCATCCTGCTCGCTGCGCTCCAGGGTCAGCAGGCAGGTGTCGTAGATGTCCGGGTCGTGCTTTTTCAGCTCTTCGAGGAAGCGACTCGCGCGGAACAGGAACATGCCGCTGTTCCAGAAATAACCGCCGCTTTTGACGAACTCGACGGCGCGTTTTTCATTGGGTTTTTCCACGAACTGCTCGACGCGGCTCACGCCCTCGGGCAGCAGCGAATCGGCGGTGGACTTGATGTAGCCGTAGCCGGTTTCCGGACGGGTGGCCGGTACGCCGAACAGCACCATCTCGCCGCGCTCGGCGGCCACGGTGGCCAGGGCCAGGGCACGTTGCAGGGCTTTCTGGTCGTCGATCACGTGGTCGGCCGGCAGCACCAGCATCAGCTCGTCGCGGCCTTCATTGACCAGCATCATCGCGGTGAGGGCCACGGCCGGCGCGGTGTTGCGGCCAAACGGTTCCATCAGGATGCGTTGGCTTTCCAGCTTACGGGCGTTGAGTTGCTCGTTGACGATGAACCGGTGGTCCTTGTTGCAGACCACAATCGGCGTGTCCATGCCTTCGAATACCAGGCGTTCCAGGGTTTGCTGGAACAGCGTGTGCTCGCCGGTCAGGGCCAGGAACTGCTTAGGGAACTGTTTACGCGACAACGGCCAAAGACGGGAGCCGCTACCACCGGAAAGGATGACTGGGATCATGGGTGTTTCTCCTTGAATCGATTGGGGTCAGAGCCCACCCCGACAGGGGCGGGCCTCAAGTTGAAAAAGCTAATCAGCGGGTCGACACCGGGCGTTTCACCCAGACCGGCGACAGGCTCGAACCGGAGCCCGTCACGTACAGCACCGCCGCTTCACCACGTTCCAAAGCAACCGGCTTCACATCGCCGACTTTCTTGTCACCGTCATACAACGCCAGGCTTACCTTCACCGGGTTGATTTCACGCTCGCCACGGCCCTTGGCGGCGACCGACTTGACCACGTCGGTCTTGCCATCAGCGGTCTTCAAGGTCAGGGCCTTGTCGCTGAGGTTCTGCACGCGTACCAGGGACTTCTGTTTGTTCTTGAACGGCGGTTCTTCGATCAGTTGAGGCTGACCGCTGCCGCTGTTGACCAGGGTGTAGTAGTGGTCGGCGGCAAGTTTGACCGGCACGGTCTGGCTGCCGATCTTGGCGCTGTAGTCACCGCCGGGCATAAAGCTGAAATCGCTGCTGGCCAGTGGCGCAACATCGCTCAGGTTGGTGGCGCCAACGGTGGCGCTCACTTCCTGGTTGCTGGCGTTGTAGACCCGTACGAAGCTCGAACCTTTTGGCGCGGTCGGGCCGTACAGGGCGGCGTCACCACCGGCGAAGGCAGACA
>NZ_QUZT01000018.1 GCF_004682045.1 Pseudomonas nabeulensis | reverse complement strand
TCCGCGGTGGATGGATTTGGGGCGGCTTCGCCACCCAGCGCGGGGCAAGCCCGCTCACTACAGAGGCGGTGTTGCTCCTGTCATTTCTTAACTGACTGGCATTAGGGCAAGCCCGCTCACCCCCAAGTGCAACTTGTAAGTACCTACGTTTATCACGGAGAACCACTATGCCTACTACAGCCATCACCGGCAGCGCCTCAGGAATCGGGGCCGCCGTCAGCGCAGCCCTGCGTGCGGCCGGCCATCAGGTCATCGGGATCGATCGCAACGACGCCGAGGTGATCGCCGACCTGTCCACCGCCCAAGGGCGTGATGCCGCGATCACCCGTGTGCTCGAACTCAGCGGCGGGGTGCTCGATGGGCTTGTCTGCTGCGCCGGTGTCGGGGTGACCGCGCCGAATGGCGGGTTGATCCTGGCGGTGAATTACTTTGGGGTCAGCCAGTTGCTCGCTGGTTTACAAGGCGCCTTGGCCAAGGGGCGGCAACCGGCGGCGGTGGTGATTGGCTCTGTCTCGGCGACCCACGCCGGGCCGGATGCCCAGCCGATGATCGAGTGCCTGTTGGCGGGTGATGAGGCCCACTCCGTGGCGCTGGCCAACGCGCTCGGGCAATCCCACGTGGCCTATGCCGCGTCGAAGAACGCCATCACCCAGCATGCCCGTGGCCTGGCCGTGGAATGGGGCAAGTTGGGCGTGCGCTTGAACGTGGTCGCGCCGGGTGCGGTGCACACTCCGCTGCACCAGGCTTCGTTGGACGATGCGCGGTTTGGCCAGGCCACCCGTGACTTTGTCGCGCCGCTGGGGCGTACCGGCGAGCCAGGGGAAATCGCCGCGGTGGTGGCGTTCCTGCAATCCGACGCGGCGGCGTTTGTGCATGGCAGCGTGGTGTTTGTCGATGGCGGCATCGACGCCATGGTCCGCGCGGCGCGGTTCTAAGGAGAGCTTATGAACAAAGTGGCCTTTATCACGGGCGCCAGCCGAGGCATTGGTCGCGAAACCGCGCTGGCCTTTGCCCGCGCCGGTTTCGACCTGGCGATCAGCGCCCGCACCCTCAACGAGGGTGAACAGCACGAACACGGGTTGCGGGACGCCTCGGGCGCGCCCCTGGCCGGCAGCCTCAACGGCACGGCCGAGGCCTTGCGCGACGAAGGTTGCCGCGTGCTGGTGGTGCCGATGGACCTGCTCGACAGCGCCTCGGTGTTGGCCGCGTGCCAGACGGTGTTGGCTGAATACGGACGCATCGACGTGCTGATCAACAATGCGATCTATCAAGGCAGTGACCTCAACGCCGGCGTGATGGCGTTGCAAGTCCAAACCCTGGAGCGGATGTTCCAGGGCTATATCCTCAACCCCTTTCTGCTTACGCGAGCGGTGGCCGAACACATGGTGGAGCAGGGTGGCGGGGTGGTGATCAACGTCACCTCCGGCGCCGGAGAAAGCGACCCACCGGTGGCGGCGGGCAAGGGCGGTTGGGGCTATGCCTACGGCGCGGGCAAGGCGGCGGTGTCGCGGTTGTCCGGCGTGTTGACCATCGAGCTGGGCGAGGCGGGTGTGCGAGCCTATACCGTCAACCCGGGGGTGGTGACCACCGAGGCGCTCAAGGCGACCATTGGTGACAAAGGCTTGATCGCCTTGCGTGCCGGCAGTGCGCCGCCCCATGTGCCCGCAGCAGTGATGTTGTGGTTGGCCACGGCTGAGGAGGCGCCGCGCTTTCAGCGTCGAACCCTTGCGGCGCAGGCTTTTGCGCTGGAGCAAGGAATTGTTGCAGATTGGCGGTGAAGCCCTTAATCCAAACAGCACGTACATCCAATTTTCCCTAAGGGCATCCCCGGCACACTTCCCTCATCGCTGAAATCTCCAAGCAGAGGGACACACCATGGACCCAGCACCCAAGACAGGGCCCGACGAAGTCGTCACCCTGGTGGTCAAACACCTGATCAAACAAGGCCGTGAGGCTGACTACGAAGCCTGGCTTCGTCGCATCGTGCGCATCGCCGGCGCACGCCCTGGCCACCTGGGCGTTGACGTCGTGCGCAGTAAACAAAACGGTCTGGCGTTGTTCACGTGCGTGCTGCGCTACCGTTCCACCGATGACCTGGAAACCTGGCTCGAATCCAGCGAACGCCAGACCTTGATCGCCGAAGCCGCGCCCCTGCTGGCCGACGGCGACAACACCGAAATCGGTGCGGTCAACGAGTTCTGGTTCAACCCCGAAACCGAAAACGCCGCCAAGCCGCCGCGCTGGAAGCAGGCGGTGGTGACGCTGTTCGTGATCCTGCCGCTGACCTTGCTGATTCCGATCATCTGGGGCCCGGTCCTGCGCCTGCACCCGTTTCTCTCCAACTACGTGGTCGCCACGTTCCTGGTCACCGTGACTATCGTAGTGCTGGTGGTCTACCTGCTGATGCCGGCCGCCACCCGCCTGTTCGCTCCCTGGCTTGAAGCCCCTGTAAAGGAAACCCTATGAACGCCGATCTGATTCTGTTCAATGGCCAGTTCCACACCGTGGACCGTGAAAACCCGCGCGCAACTGCCGTCGCCATCAGCCAGGGGCGCTTTGTCGCCGTGGGCACCGACGGTGAAGCCATGGCCCTGCGCGGCAGTGGCACCAAGGTTATCGACCTCAAGGGTCGCACGGTGATCCCCGGTCTCAACGACTCCCACCTGCACTTGATCCGTGGTGGTCTGAACTACAACCTCGAACTGCGCTGGGAAGGTGTGCCCTCCCTGGCCGATGCCTTGCGCATGCTCAAGGACCAGGCTGACCGCACCCCAACCCCACAATGGGTACGCGTAGTGGGCGGCTGGAACGAATTCCAGTTCGCCGAAAAACGCATGCCGACCCTGGAAGAGTTGAACCAGGCCGCGCCGGACACCCCGGTGTTTGTGCTGCACTTGTATGACCGCGCCTTGCTCAACCGTGCTGCCCTGCGCGTGGCCGGCTACACCAAGGACACGCCGAACCCGCCGGGCGGCGAGATCGTGCGTGACAGCAACGGCAACCCCACCGGCATGCTGGTGGCCCGTCCGAACGCGATGATCCTGTATTCGACCCTGGCCAAAGGCCCGAAACTGCCGCTGGAATACCAGGTCAACTCGACCCGCCAGTTCATGCGCGAACTCAATCGCCTGGGCCTCACCAGCGCCATCGACGCCGGCGGCGGTTTCCAGAACTACCCCGATGACTACGCGGTGATCGAGCAGTTGGCCAAGGAAGAACAGTTGACGGTGCGTATCGCCTACAACCTGTTTACCCAAAAGCCCAAGGAAGAACTGACTGATTTCCAGAACTGGACCGGCAGCGTCAAGCTGCACCAGGGCGACGACTACCTGCGCCACAACGGCGCCGGCGAGATGCTGGTGTTCTCCGCTGCCGACTTCGAAGACTTCCTTGAACCACGCCCGGACCTGCCGCTGACCATGGAGCAGGAGCTGGAGCCGGTGGTGCGTCACCTGGTGGAACAGCGCTGGCCGTTCCGTTTGCATGCCACCTATGACGAGTCGATTTCGCGCATGCTCGACGTGTTCGAGAAGGTCAACCGCGATATCCCGTTCAATGGCTTGCCGTGGTTCTTCGACCACGCCGAAACCATCACCCCGAAAAACATCGAGCGCGTCCGTGCACTGGGTGGCGGTATTGCGATCCAGGACCGCATGGCGTTCCAGGGCGAGTACTTCGTCGAACGCTACGGTGCCAAGGCCGCCGAGGCCACGCCGCCGATCAAGCGCATGCTCGCCGAAGGCGTGCCGGTGGGTGCGGGCACCGATGCCACTCGCGTGTCCAGCTACAACCCGTGGACCTCGCTGTACTGGATGGTCAGCGGCCGCACCGTCGGTGGCCTGGAGCTGCACGCCGAAGGCCTGCCACGCCTGACTGCGCTGGAGCTGTTCACCCATGGCAGCGCCTGGTTCTCGTCCGAACAGGGCAAGAAAGGCCAGATCAAGGTCGGCCAATTGGCGGACGTTGCCGCGCTGTCGGCGGACTTTTTCAGCGTCGATGAAGAAGCCATCAAGTGGATCGAATCGGTACTGACCGTGGTCGGCGGCAAGGTGGTGTATGGCGCCGGCGACTTTGAAGATTTCGCACCGCCGCGCGTGCCGGTACTGCCGGACTGGTCGCCGGTGGTCAAGGTGCCGGGTCACTGGCGCCCAAGCTCGCCTTTGCAAGCGCAAGTTCACCAATGCAGCGGCCCGTGCGGCGTGCATTCCCATAGCCACGAAAAAGCCCGCCTTTCCAGCGTGCCGGTCAGCGACTTCCAGGGGTTCTGGGGTGCGTTTGGCTGTTCGTGCTTTGCTTTCTGATTTCCCATCCCCCGTAAGGAGTTGAACCATGGCTAGCCCACGTTTGAACAAAGATGACGCCGTTGTACTGTTGGTCGATCACCAGACTGGCCTGATCTCCCTGGTGCAGGATTTTTCCCCGAACGAATTCAAGAACAACGTCCTGGCCCTGGCCGACGTGGCGAAGTTCTTCAACCTGCCGACCATCCTCACCACCAGCTTTGAAAGCGGTCCTAACGGCCCGCTGGTGCCAGAGCTGAAAGAACTGTTCCCGGACGCGCCGTACATCGCTCGTCCAGGCCAGATCAATGCCTGGGACAACGAAGATTTCGTCAAGGCCGTCAAGGCCACCGGCCGCAAGCAAATCATCATTGCCGGTGTAGTGACCGACGTGTGCGTCGCGTTCCCGACCCTGTGCGCACTGGAAGAAGGTTTTGAAGTGTTCGTGGTCACCGACGCGTCGGGCACCTTCAACGAAACCGTGCAACAAGCCGCCTGGGCACGCATGACCGCTGCCGGTGCGCAACTGGTGAACTGGTTCGCCGTGGCCTGCGAGCTGCAACGCGACTGGCGCAACGACATGGAAGGCCTGGCCAACCTGCTGTCGCCGCGCATCCCGAACTACCGCAACCTGATGAACAGCTACTCGGCGTTCAACAAGTAACCGGCTAAGCGGTCCCTTGTGGGAGGGGGCTTGCCCCCGATAGCGGTGTGTCAGTCAAAGATATTCAGACTGGCACACCGCCATCGGGGGCAAGCCCCCTCCCACATTTGATTTGTGGTATGGCGACATACCCGATATAAAAACCGAAAATGTCCACCGAGAAGCGACAATGAACCCTTTTGAAGACATGCGCCTGTTTTGCCAGGTCATGGAGTCCGGCAGTTTTACCGCCGCTGCCGAACAGCTGGGCCTGTCCAAGCAGTTCGTCAGCCGCCGCCTGATCCAACTGGAAGACCGCCTCGGCGTACGCCTGCTCAACCGCTCCACCCGGCGCCTGGACGTTACGCCACTGGGCCAGAGTTATTACGAATCGGCCTTGCGCCTGCTCAGTGAAGTCGAGCAAGTGGAGCAGGGCATCGCTGGCGAGAACAGCGAGCCGCGCGGCACTATTCGCCTGAG
Source organism: Pseudomonas nabeulensis (assembly GCF_004682045.1). Lineage (GTDB taxonomy): Bacteria > Pseudomonadota > Gammaproteobacteria > Pseudomonadales > Pseudomonadaceae > Aquipseudomonas > Aquipseudomonas nabeulensis. The sequence goes on along the minus strand of NZ_QUZT01000018.1, from coordinate 96,369 downwards.
TGCGCCGCTGTCGTTCGCCATTGCGCACCTGGGTTGCCTGTTACCGCAGTTTTTAGAGCGCCACCCCGAAGTGGCGGTGGAAGTCGATCTCAGCGACCGCCCCGTCGACCTGATCGGCGAAGGCTACGACCTGGTGCTGCGCATCGGCACCCTGGAAGACTCCACGCTGATTGCCCGTCGCATCGCCAGCATCCCCCGCGTGTACTGCGCCAGCCCCGACTACCTGGCCCGGCGCGGCACACCGATGCTGCCCGATGACCTGGCCAATCACGACTGCCTGCCCTATGGCCATAGCCGCCAGGTGCAATGGCGTTTCAAGGGCAAGCTACAGGCGTTGAACGTGTGCGGACGCATGCGGGTTAACAACGGCGACCTGCTGCGTGACACGGCCATCGCCGGGTTTGGCGTGACCTATTTACCGACCTTTATCGTCGGCGACGCGTTGAAGGACGGCCGCCTGGTGACGATCCTCGATGAGTTCGCCCCCGAAGACCTGACCCTGTCGGCGGTGTACCCGCAGCATCGGCAGAGCTCGCGGCCGGTGCAGGCGCTGGTGGAGTTCCTGCGCGAGCGCCTGGCTAGCGGCTGTTGAACAACTGGCGGATCAGGCTCGGCGTGCTGCCGGTCCAGCGCTTGAACGAGCGGCGAAAGTTCGCCGCGTCGTTGAAATTCAAGTACGCCGCCACTTCCTCATTGCTGTAGCCCTTGACCTGATACAGGTGCAGCGCCACTTGCTTGCGCACCCGGTCCACTTGCTGCTGGAAACCGGTGTCGTGCTTGTGCAGTTTGCGCTTGAGGGTCGCCGGGCTCATGGCGAACGCCAGCGCCGCCTGTTCCAGGCTCGGCGGTTGACGCACGTGTTCGTGCAGATAGTCGTAAAGACAATCGAGAAAACTGCTGGCGAAGCCCAACTGTTCGATTTGCTCGCGGGCGTGTTGGCGCGCGACCTGGCCGGCGGTGGCGGAGGCTCCCGGCCAGGGGCGGGCAAGGTATTGGCGAGGAATACACATCACATCCAATGGGCGGCCGAAGCGCGTGTCTTCCCCCAGGTGCACCCAATACTGCTCGACGTAGCGCGGCTCGGCGTGGCTGAAACTGCACACCCACGGCAGGCGTTCGCCGCTGAGCCATTGGCTCATGGCGACCAGCGAGGTCATGCTGGCTTCCAGCAGGAAGCGCCAGTGTTCGCCAGCGCCGCAGCTGTCCAGCCAGTACAGGTAGGCGTGGTGTTCATCCAGCTCCAGGTGCAGGGTGACCAACGGGCTGAGCAGGACCTGCTGCTGGATCAGGATGTCCAGCGCTTGATGCAGGTTCTGTGCATGGCCCAAGGCATGGCTGGCCGCGCCGTAATAGCCCGGCAACAGGCGTTGGCCGAACAGGAAGCTGCTGTCGTCGGCGTCCAACAACTTGCGGCTGTTGCCGATCAATCCCAGGAATTGCTGCGGACTCAAGCGTGCCGTGCCGGCCAGGACGTCCTCATGAAACAGCCCGGTGCCACGCAGCAGGCGATGGCTGTCGATGTCCCGCGACAACGCCAGATCGATCAAGGTGGCAGGTTGGTAATGCCCCGGAATGAAGCGGCTGTCGGCTTCATACCAGTTGCTTTTCACGGCCATCTCAAGCGCTTTTCGCAAGGGGTTGCTTGGCTTTGGCCAACGCCAGGTTCAGGCGCTTGAGCAGGTCCTGGGGCGGTTCGTCCAAGGCCATCACCACGGCGGTGGTGGCGCCCAGTTGCAAACGTTCGCCTTGCTGACGGGTCTTGTGGGCGAGGGCGCGTACGGCCTGCTGCAACTCCAGCGCCAGCATCTGGGCCTGGCGTTCGCCGGTGTTGGGCAGCAGCACGACGAAACGGTCACCGGCCAAGCGACAGAGCAGGTCCTGACGACGGAGGTTGAGCAATAGCAAGTGACTGAGTGCCTGTAATACCGCGTCGCCTTCGGCATGCCCGTAGGCCTGGTTGATGGCGGCGAAGTTGTCCAGGTCCAGGGCCAGCAGCGACAGCGGTTGCTGTTGGGTGTGACTGTCCTGCAGGCTATCGGCGAGCTGGCGCTTGAGGTAGTCGGCACCGGCCAGGGGTGTGAGTTTGTCGAACAGGCGATGTTCACGGAACAGCCGCTCGCGTTTTTCCATCTGCGTGCTGATTGCCAGTTGTTCGCGGTGCCAGTGGAAGATGCCGATGGTCAGCAGGATCATGCCCACCGGCATCGGCCCGGACTCCAGCCAGTGGTCCCAGGTGATGCTGTCGGGCAGGCGAATGAACTCGTCGAGGCTGTCGATCCACCAGGAGAAGAAGATGCACGACAGCCCCAGTGCCAGGTAATTGGTGACGCGTCCGGCGGGGCGGCTTTTCAGCACCAGGCCCAGCCAGACCAGGGCCAACAGCGCCGAGCCACCTTCGCCGACGATATCCAGCCATTCCCACTCGCTGACACTTTTGAGGGTGCCGCAGGCCAAGTGCAGGATCAGCCCGAGGTTGGCGGCGATCAGCAGCGCGGTGAGTTTCCAGCGGTGGGGTTTGAGCACGGAAAACATGGCCGGGGGCCTCTGGTGATTCAGTCGTGGGCGCCAGCACAGCAGATGGATGTGACGGTTGCGTGACGGCGGGGGTGGGTCGAATCAGCTCATCTCACAGGCAACAAAGGTCAAAGAATGTGGGAGGGGGCTTGCCCCCGATAGCGGTGTATCAGTAAAAAACAAGGTGACTGATCCACCGCTATCGGGGGCAAGCCCCCTCCCACAGTAGAACTTCACAGGTCATATCAGCTCATTTCAGGCTCAAACCCTCGGTTTACGGGCCTTCCCGCCACCCCCTGTCACAGAACCGTCATCCCCCACCCCTAGCGTGCCCTCCCAGTTGCCGGGTCTCTTGCCTGGCGCCAACGGATTCTTGGGGAGGATTGCATGTACAAGCGCACCGGGCTCGTCAGCTTCACGCTTACCGCCTTGGCCCTGGCGATGGCCAGCGAGCGACTCAACGCCGCCGATGCCACCGAGCATGTGGAGGTGGTCGGCCAGGCCGCTGCCATCGACTCGGCGCTGAAAGAACAGCGCACCTCCGACAGCATCAAGAGCGTGGTGCACGCCGATGGCGTGGCCCAGTTGCCGGATGAAAACGTTGCCGAAGCGGTGCAGCGTTTGCCCGGCATCAGCGTCGAGCGCGACCAGGGCGAAGGCCGTTTCGTCAGCGTGCGCGGCCTGGGCCCGGACCTCAACAGCGTGACCATCAACGGCACTCTCGTACCCGCCCCGGAAAGCGCACGCCGCGCTGTGGCCCTCGACGTGCTGCCGTCTGAGCTGGTGCAGTCGCTGTCGGTGATCAAGACCCTCACCCCGGACATGGACGCCAACTCCCTCGGTGGTACCGTCGATGTGCAAAGCCTCTCGGCCTTCGACCACAAGGGCCTGTTCTACACCGGTAGCACCGAGGCCAGCTACGACAAGAACACCCACCAGACCAGTCCGAAATTCTCCGGCGCCGCCAGTAACCGGTTCAGCCTGGGCGATGGCATCGACAACTTCGGCGTGGCCGCCGCCCTGAGCTGGCAGAAGCGCGACTTCGGTTCGGACAACGTCGAAACCGGCGGCGCCTGGGACTTCACCGACGGCGCCAGGCTCAACGAATTCGAACAGCGCGACTACGACATCAGCCGCGAACGCGCCGGCGGCGGCCTGAACTTCGACTACAAGCCCGATGACCTCAGCAGCTACTACCTGCGCACCCTCTACAGCCGCTACAAAGACACCGAGACCCGCAACTCCACCAGCATCGAATTTGCCGACCCACTGGCCGCCGGCGAGTTGGGCGATGCAGAGGCCAAGCGCAAGCTGAAAAACCGCGAAGAAACCCAGGAAATCCAATCCTATGTGTTTGGCGGCGAACGCATGCTGGGCCTGTGGACCTTGAGCGGCCAGGCCGGCTACAGCCAATCCAGCGAAGACAGCCCGGGCCATATCGCCAGCGCCACGTTCGACGGCGGCGACTTCGCCAACAGCGGTTTCTACGACCTGGACAAGCCACGCCCGATCATCGGCGCCGGGTTCTACGACACCAGCAACTACACCCTGGACAAAGTCGACTGGGAAAAACAGAACACCAAGGACACCGAGAAAAACCTGCGCCTGGACCTGGCCCGCGACTACGACCTCAGCGGCTACGCGTCGCAGTTCAAGTTCGGCGGCAAGGTCAGCCGTCGCCACAAGAGCAACGATCTGGAAGCCTGGAGCTACGAAGACTTCGACACCCTGGGCTTCACGGCCGATCAGCTCAACCTCACCCAGTTCCAGAAGGGCAACGTCGACTACCGCCTGGGCAACTTCGGCCCCGGCATCAGCCCGAGCAGCATCAAGCAGTTGATCGGCGGCCTCAACGCGGCGGACTTCTATGACGAGACCGAATCGCGGGTGAATGACTTCACCATTCGCGAAGACATCAACGCCGGCTATTTCATGAACACCGTCGATATCGATGACTGGCGTTTCATTGCCGGCCTGCGCTACGAAGGCACCGAATTCGAAGCCAAGGGCACTGGCGCCACCGACGGCGTGTTCACCGCCAGCGAGACCAAGCGCCGCTATCACCATTGGCTGCCGGGCCTGCATGCGCGCTACCAGATCGACAAGAACACCCAGGTGCGCGCGGCCTGGACCAAATCCGTGGTACGCCCGACCTTCGGCCAACTGGCACCGGGTTTTGTGATCGACGATGACGAAGCCACCTTCGGCAACCCGGACCTCAAGCCGCTGGAGTCGAGCAACCTCGACCTGGGGATCGAGCACTTCATGGGCCGTGCCGGCACCGTATCGGCGTTCGTGTTCTACAAGGACATCAAGAACTTCGTCTACAACACCGACCTGGCCGGCACCGGCGCCTGGACCAATTTCTCAGAGGCCCACACCTACGCCAATGGCGACAGCGCCAAGCTCTACGGCCTGGAACTGGCCTACTCACAGAAGTTCGACTGGCTGCCGGCGCCGTGGAACGGTCTGCTGATCGGTGCCAACACCACCTTCAGCCGTTCCAGTGCGGATATCGAAGGCTTCGACAGTGCCAGCGGCACCCACCGCAAGCGCAACATCAGCCTGCCGAACCAATCGGACACCGTCGGCAACCTGATGCTCGGCTGGGAAGACGACAAGCTCAGCCTGCGCCTGTCGGCCAACTACAAGTCCGCCTACCTGTACGAGCTGGCCTCGATCAATGACAAGGCCCACGACCTGCACGTGGATGCGCAGACCTTCGTGGACTTCAGTGCGCGCTACTCGCTGACCAAGAACCTGCAAGTGAGCTTCGAGGCGCAGAACCTCACCGATGAGTCGTACTTCGTCTACACCGGCCACCGCAGCTACAACGGCCAGTACGAGGAGTACGGCCCGACCTACAAGCTGGGCCTGACCTTTACCCATTTCTAAGCCCCCACACTGATCCAAATGTGGGAGGGGGCTTGCCCCCTCCCACAGTAGATCTCCATTGTTTTTGAAGGATTTAGCCGTACATGAGAATTTCCAAGCTGTACTTGTTGATTGCATTAGCTACCTCTGCGCCTGCATTCGCCGCTGATTTGGCTTTGACCCCCTGGGCACCAAGCCTCAATGCCGAGGCCATGACGTTCTTGAATGCCAAGGAGCACCTCACCGCCAGCCCCCGCGACGGCCTGCAACTGGTGGATGCCAAGGGCGCAGAACTGGCGCGCTTCAACGGCAATTTCACCAGCCTCGACACCCGCGCTGCAGGCGCCCAGACGCTGGTGGCCAGCCTCGACAACGATCGCCAGCAAGCAATGCTGATCAGCCTCGACGCCTCCACCAAAACCTTCGGCAAGCCGCTCTACCTGCCAACCCGCGACTTCGCCGTGAACGGCCTGTGCCTATACCGCGATTCCGCGGCCAATGTGTTTGTGTTCCTGGTGGGCGAAGAGGGCAAGGGCGAACAGTGGCTGGTGGGCAACGGCGCAACCTTGTTGAACCAACCCCAGCGCGTACGCGGCCTGCCGCTGCCGCCTTCGGCGCAGTTCTGCCAGGTGGATGACGCCGGCAATCGCTTGGTGGTGAATGAAGAAAACGTCGGCTGGTGGGCCTACCCGGCGCATCCGGAAGCGGATGTAAAACGCACGCCAATCGCTGTATTCGACACGCCGAAACGCGAAGCCGGTGCCCTGGCGCTGGTGCCGGGTGGCGTGATCGGCCTGGACCCGAAGACCGCCCAACTGCATCTGTTTCAACAAACCGGCGAACGTTGGACCGAGCAAGCCAGCCTGAGCCTGCCGGGCCTGAAAGAGCCGGAGCAACTGAGCATCCACGGCCAGCAGGTGCTGGTGCGTGACGACGACAGCGGCAAGCTGTACCAGGGCAAGCTCAACTGGCAGGCCAAGCCTGTACCGGTCGAGCCGGTGATCCCGGAAGTCGCCGCCCTACGCCAAAGCGACCCGGTCGCGCGCCAGGGCGATGCCGCCGATGATCCGGCCATCTGGATTCACCCCGAGCACCCGGAGAAAAGCCGCGTGCTGGGCACCAATAAAAAACAGGGCCTGCTGGCCTACGACCTCGACGGCAAGCTGATGCAGGAGCTGGCCGTCGGCCGCCTGAACAACGTCGACGTGCGCCCCAATTTCAAGCTTGGCACGCAAACCGTCGACCTGGCCGTGGCGAGCAATCGCGACCACAACAGCCTCAGCCTGTTCAGCATCGACCGCGCCACCGGTGAGTTGCGTGAAGCCGGTGAAGTGCCGACGCCGCTCAAGGCCATCTATGGCATCTGCCTGTTCCAGCCCGCCAGCGGCGAGGTCTATGCCGTCGCCAACGACAAGGACGGCACCTTCCTGCAATACCGCCTGAGCGCGCCGGATGGCCGCGTGCAGGGCGAATTGGTGCGCCAGTTCAAGGTCGACAGCCAGCCCGAAGGCTGCGTGGCCGATGACCAGCGCCAGCGCCTGTTTATCGGTGAAGAAGACGTCGGCGTGTGGGCGGTGGATGCCCGCGCCGACCAACCGGCCACGCTGACCAACGTGATCAAGGTCGGTGCGCAGCTGCATGCCGATGTCGAGGGTCTGGCGCTGTACCAGAGCGACAAGCGCGACTACCTGGTGATCTCAAGCCAGGGCAACGACAGCTACCTGGTGGTGGATGCCGAACCACCGTTTGCCAGTCACGGTGCGTTCCGCGTCGGCCTGAACGCCGCCGCCGGCATCGACGGTGCTTCGGAAACCGACGGGATCGAAGTTACCGCCGTCAACCTGGGTGGGCCGTGGAACAAGGGCATGCTGGTGGTGCAGGACGGGCGCAAGCGCATGCCCGAGCAGGCCCAGAACTTCAAGTTTGTGCCGTGGGCCGAGGTGACCCGCACGTTGAATTTGCCGTGAACCGTCATCACTCGGTCATGACTTTTTAATCGAATAGGAGCTCTACCATGCACGCGACGATGGAACATATGACGATCTGGGGCCTGATCAGTGACGCCAGCCTGTTGGTCAAGGCAGTGATGGTCACCTTGCTGCTGGCCTCCCTGGTCAGTTGGTACTTGATCATCCAGCGCGCCAGCGTGCTGCGCCGCCTGGAACGCCAGTTGAACGGCTTTGTGCAGCGCTTTCGTGCCGCGTCCGACTTGCAGCCGCTGTACCGCGAAACGCTACAGGCGGGTGAGGGCGGTATCGCGCCGATCTTTGTCGCCGGGGTCCAGGAATACCAGCACTTGCACAGCCATGATCCGGCGGTGCTGGAAGGGGTCGAGCGGGCCTTGCAGGTGGCGATCACCGAGCAGGAAATCGAGTTGGAAAAGGGCCTGCAATTTCTCGCGACGGTGGGTTCGGTCAGCCCTTACATCGGCTTGTTCGGCACCGTGTGGGGCATCATGAATTCCTTTATCGGTTTGTCCCAGGTGCAACAGGCCACGTTGTCCACCGTGGCGCCGGGCATCGCCGAAGCGTTGATCGCCACGGCCATCGGCTTGTTTGCGGCGATTCCCGCGGTGATCGCCTACAACCGCTTTGCCGCACGCGGCCAGACCTTGCTCACCCGCTACTACGCTTTCGGCAATGAGCTGCAAGTGCGCCTGCATCGCACCCTGCGCGGTACGTCGATCAACCTGGCCGTGGCCGCCTGAACAGGAGCAAGACCATGCTGACCAGGCCGCAACGCAAGCACGGGCCCAAGGCCGAGATGAACGTGGTGCCCTATATCGACGTGATGCTGGTGTTGCTGGTGATCTTCATGGTCACCGCGCCCATGCTGACCCAGGGCGTGAAGATCGAACTGCCCAAGGTCGCCGCCGAAGCACTGGCCACCGACACCCGCCAGCAGATTCTCACGTTGTCGGTGAAGGCCGATGGCAGCTACTACTGGAACCTCGGCGGCGAACTCGACACCCAGCACCAGACCGACAGCGCCGTGAGCCTCGACGAAATGGGCGCCAAGGTCATGCAGGTGGTGGCGGCGCGCAGCGACACCCAGGTGTATATCCGCGCCGACGATCACGCCGGCTATGGCCGAGTGGTCGCGGCCATGGCGGTGTTGCAGAAGGGTGGGGTGAGCAACCTGGGGCTGGTGACTGAGGCCCCGCAATGACGGCGATGATCATGCACAGTCCCACGTTGACGATGGCGCCAGGGCAACCCTCGGGTTTTTGGCGAAACAGCTTCGCGGCCAGTCTCGCGGTGGCGCTGCACGTGGGTGTGGTGGCGGCGCTGATGCTCGGCTGGTCGACGGAAAAGCCGACGGTGGAGGCGCCACGGGTGATGCATACCCAATTGGTGATCATGCCGCCCGCACCTGCGCCTGCGCCTGAACCGGTTGCCGTCGCAGCACCGGTGCCGGAGCCCGTGGTGGTTCCCGTCAAACCGACGGTTGACCCACAGATCCAGGCCCGCAAGCTCGAAAAAGCGGCGTTGGCCCGCAAGCGCGTCGAAGAAAAGAGAATCGAAGAGCAGCAAGAACGCTTGGCGACAGAGCAGCGCAACCGCGAGTTGGAACAACAGCGCCGGGTGGCTGAGCGCCCGGCTGCCGCCGCGCCTGTCCCGGCACCGGCACCGGCATTCGACAGTCGGCAATATCAACCCTTGAGCAAGGAAGCCCCGGACTATCCCGAGCGTGCGCTGGACAAGAACATCGAAGGCGATTGTTCGGTGGAGTACACGGTCAACACCCAGGGGCGGGTGGAAAATCCCAAGGTGTTGGAAGGTTGCCATCCATTGTTTATGCGGCCTTCATTGGCGGCGGCGAATACCTTTCGCTATCAGCCGAGGATCGTGGACGGAAAACCCGTACCCGTCCCGGCAGTGCGCAACACGTTCCACTACCGCATCAAATGACCTCTGATTCCTCCCAGGCAACACAGGGCAAATGTGGGAGGGGCGGTGCGACGACTCGACTTGCCCCCGATGAGGGTGTATCAGCTACAGATGTACTGGCTGACCCACCGCTATCGGGGGCAAGCCCCCTCCCACATTTGGATCTTGATACGACGTTATGAATTCGCCAGGTTCGCTAACGCCCGACCGCCGGCATACCGCTCCAAATTCGCCAAAAACGTATCCGCAATCTCCTGTTTGCTGTTCGTCGAAATCGCCGAGGTATGCGGCGATAACCTCACCCTGGGGTGCGTATACAGCGGATGCCCATCCGGCAACGGCTCCGGCTCCGTCACATCCAGCGAGGCCAGCCCCACCTGGCCGTTATCCAACGCCTCCAGCAGCGCCGCCTGGTCCAGCAAGCCGCCCCGCGCAATGTTGATCAAATGCAGCCCTGGCTTCGCACTGCCCAGCACATCGCGGTTGATGAGATTGCGCGTGGCCTCGGTCAACGGTGCCGCGACCACCAGGTGATCGGCGCGGGCGAACAGGTCGTGGATGTCCTTGGCGGCTTCTACCCCGGCGCTGAACGGCGTCTGGCTTTGACGCAGCGCCACCACGTGGATGCCCAAGGCCAGGGCCTTTTGCGCCAGGCTTTCACCAATCGCCCCAAAGCCGAGGATGCCCAGCGTGGTGCCCTTGAGCGGGCGCAACGGGGTGAAATTCCACTGAGAGTCCTTCACCCAGATATCCGGCAAATGCTTGGACGCGGCAAAGATCGCCGCCAGGGCGAACTCGGCCAGGTTATCCGCCGCACTGCCTCGGGAGGTGGTTACCGGCGGGCCGTTGAACAGCCACCGAGGGTAGAAGTCGATGCCCGACGACACCAGGTGCACCCACTGCGCACCATACGGCCAGCCCGGCGGCGGGGTGTCCGGGGCGCTGTAGCCGCGTACGTTGATCGGTCGGGCCAGCAGGATATTCGCCTGGGGCGGCAAGTCGCTCGGCACGCCGGCGGGAATGCCGATGACTTGGGCTTCGGGGTGGAGTGTTTTGAGACGCTCGCGAATCACTTCGTTGAAGTCTTCGTCCAGCTGGCTGGCGATAATCACCTGGGTCATGTGCGTTCCTTCTGGCGTTGGGCGAAGACGGCTTTGCCGACGCCTTGCAACACGGCGTCGTTCTGCGGCGTATGCACACGGCTGCACAGCACGTCGCGGTAATGGCGTTGCAGTGGGTTCAAGCGCGACAGGCCAGGATTGCCCGAGGCCTCGATGGCCAGCTCCACGGCGCGGATGGCGTTGTTGGTCACCAGGTACTTCAATTGCGCGGCGTTGGCGGTCGGGGTGTGGCCCTCGGCGGCGGCGTCGAGCAGGCTGCGGTTGGCGAACAGCAGGGTGTCGATATGCCCGACGGTCTCCTGGAAGCGCGGCAAGGTGGCCAGGGAAGCACCGAGGTTGGACGGTGCGCGTTCTTCCAGCCAGTTCACCAGCCAATCCCGTGCGGCGTGGGCCACGGCGTCGTACACCGAGGACAGCAACACCGACATCCACAGGAAGCCCTCGCCATCCAGTTCTGGCGAGGGCGCGCTCCAGGGGCTGACGCTGACCGCGTGATCCAGCGGCACCAGCACGTTGTCGAGCACCACTTCGTGACTGCAGGTGGCGCGCATGCCCAGGTGGTCCCAGGTGTCGATGATGCTTACACCGGGGCTGTCTTTTGGCACCAGCCAGGCGCCCACCAATGGGTCGGCGTCATCGCTGCGGCCCCACACGCTGAACCAGCTCAGACCGTGGCTGCCGGTGGAGTAGATCTTGCGCCCGCTGATGCGCCAGCCTTCGGCGGTACGCACGGCGGTGGTTGCCGGCAGGCCACCACGGGCCGGAGTGCCGAGGTCGGGCTCGACGCGCAGGGCATTGATCAATGCGCCGTTGCGCACGGCGTCTTCGGCCACTTGGGTACGCAGGTGCGCGGGCCAGGTCTTGCTGTCTTGCAGGCGGGTGTGTTGCAGGTACTGCATTACCAGGATCAGCGCGGTGGAGGGTTCGCCCTTGGCAATCGCACTGATGGCCTTGCGTGCCAGGGGCAGACTGGCACCGCCACCGCCGAGGGATTTGGGCACGGTGAGAGCGACCAGGCCGTGCTCGTGGAGCAACTTGAAGTTGGCGTGGGGGAAGGCGCCGCTTTCATCGTAGAGGTGGGCGGTGCTGGCCAGTTCGGTGGTGAGGCGTTCGAGCAGGGCCTCGAAGTTGGCGACTTCCACGGAGCGTAGAGATGGTTGGGTCATAGGAATGTACTCGGTCAAAATGTGGGAGGGGGCTTGCCCCCGATGAGGGTGTATCAGCTACAGAAGTACTGGCTGACCCACCGCTATCGGGGGCAAGCCCCCTCCCACAGGGGATCGGCGTCAATCAGATGGCTAGGCGTACGGGCTGTTGGCCCAACAGGTGTTCAACCACCTGCAACACCGGCTCAGCCTCCGTACGCACCAACCAGTCCGGGCTCACCTCCACAAACGCTACCGTCCCATCCTTGGCAATCACCACCACCGTCGGCTGCGGCAACTCCCACGTGCCGGTGCCGGTGGTCTCGCCAATGCTGCTGCCCTTGGCCAGCGCTGCATTGCGCGAGGCCTCGTCAAAGCTGTAGAGGATCCCCAGGCGTCGCCCGAGGTTGTTGTCCTTGTCGCTGGCCACCAGCAATTGCAGGTTGTGGCGGGTCTTGATCTCCACCAAACGCTCCGGCACTTGCGGGCTCACCGCCACCAGCGGCACGCCGAGTTCGCGCAGGCGTGGGTAGAGCTGGCGCTCGTAATAGGGCAGGGCGATGTTGCACGCCGGGCAGCCGGCAAAGCGGAAGAACACCAACACCGCCGGTCCATCGGCCAACAGCAGGTCGCGATTGAGTTCACCGCCTTCGACGTTGCGCAGGGTGAATGGGTCCAGCTCATCGCCAACCTGTACGTAGTCGTCTGGGCGAGCTTCGTCCACCAGGCGTTGGCGCTGGTCGATATTGACCTTCAACGACTCGGGCGCCCAAGTGGCGACGCGTTCGGCGTGCAGGTCCGCCAATTGACGATTGAGGGATTCGCTCATGCCAGTGCCTCCTGTTTTTCTTCAACCTCGGCGACGCTGTAGCGGTTGGCCGGGACGTCCAGGCCCAGATTGTCGCGCAGGGTCTGGCCGCTGTATTCAGTACGGAACAGACCGCGCTGTTGCAACACGGGCACCACCAGTTCAGCGAAGTACTGCAAGCCGTCCGGCAGCACCGAGTTGACGATGAAACCGTCGCTGGCGCCGCGTTCGAACCAGGTCTGGATCGCATCGGCGACTTGCTCCGGGGTGCCGACAAAATCACGCTTGGGCCGCGAGAAACGCAGGGCCACTTCGCGCAGGGTCAGGCCTTCGTCCTTGGCCAGTTGCTTGATACGGTCGGAGCCACCGCGCTGGCTGTTCGAGCCCAGGTCGCCGAGGTCCGGGAAGGGCGCGTCCAGTGGGTATTGGCTGAAGTCGTGGTCGTTGAATGGACGGCCCAGGGCAACGATGGCGTCTTCCACGGTGACCAGGTCCACGGCCTGCTGATAGCGGCTTTCCACCTCGGCCGCATCGCGCCCGACAATCGGGCGGATGCCCGGCAGGATCGACAGGCTGTCGGGGTCGCGGCCAAAACCTTTGGCGCGGCGCTTCAAGTCTTGAGAGTACGCCAGGCCTTCTTCGATGCTCTCCACATGCACAAAGATCGCGTCGGAATTCTCGGCCGCGAAGTTGCGCCCGTCCTCGGAGGTGCCCGCCTGGAAAATCACCGGCTGGCCCTGGCGCGAACGCGCAATGTTCAACGGGCCTTTCACCGAGAAAAACTCGCCCTTGTGGTTCAGTGCATGCAGCTTGCTCGGGGTGAAGAACTCGCCGCTTTGCTTGTTGTAGGCAAACGCATCGTCCTCCCATGAGTCCCACAGGCCCTTGACCGCATTCACGTGCTCCTTGGCGATGCGGTAGCGCACGGCGTGAGGCGGGTGCTCGGCCTTGCCGAAGTTATCGGCGGTGCCGCTCAGCCACGACGTGACCACGTTCCAACCGGCGCGGCCGCCGCTGATATGGTCCAGGGACGAAAACTGGCGCGCCACCTGGTAGGGCTCGGTGTAGCTGACGGTCACGGTGGCGACCAGGCCGATATGGGTGGTGATCGCGGCCAGGGCCGAGAGGATGGTCAGTGGCTCGAAGCGGTTGAGGTAATGCGGGCTGGATTTGGCGTGGATATGCAGGCTGTCGGCGATGAACACGAAGTCGAATTTGGCGGCTTCGGCCAGTTCAGTTTGCTGCTTGTAGAAGCCGAAGTTGGTGCTGGCGTTGGGCAGGGCCTGGGGATGGCGCCATTCGCCCCAACCGTGACCGACACCGTGGACCATTGCACCGAGTTTGAGTTGACGTGGCTTGCTCATGTTCTGCTCCTGTTAGCGCGAGGCTGTTTATCAGCGCGAGGCTTGGGAAAGGGGGGCACGCTTGGCGTTAAAGCTTTTATCGAAGCCCTGCGACACGTCGATGTGTTTGGTCAGCAGGCCTTCTTGTTGGTAGATATCGGCAGTGGCTTGCAGGCCGCTGATCACCGAATCGTCAATCGCCACCGGGGTCAGCTGGGTGTCCTTGGCCACTGCCACGTGCACTTCCAGCGGCAGGCCGGTGATCTTGGCCTGGGCGGCGGCATATTCATTAGGGTGGGTGTTGGCCCAGGCGTAGGCGCGGTCGAGGCGCGCAACAAAATCGTCCAACTGCGCACGCTTGTCGGCGATGGCCTGGCTGGTGGCCGCCAGGTACAAGTGGTTGCTCAGCAGCTTGTTGCCGCTGATCAACACGCGGGCCTGGCTTTGCGAAGTGACCACGGTGGTGTACGGGTCCCAGGTGGCCCAGGCATCGGCGGTGCCGTTATCCAGCACCAGGCGTGATTCGCTGGGCAGCAGGAAAATGAACTGCACATCCTTGGTGGTCAATCCGGCGGTGGCCAGGGCCTTGATCGCCAGGTAATGGCCGATGGAGCCGCGCCCGGTGACAATTTTCTTGCCCTTCAGGTCCGTCACGGTCTTGATCGGCGAATCCTTGTTCACCAGCAGGGCCGTGGTGTTGCGGCCTTCGGCGTGAATGATGCTGACCACCTTGAGCGAAGCGCCGGCACCGAGGGCGAACACATACGGTGCATCGCCGAGGGCGCCGATATCCACCGCACCGGCATTCAACGCTTCACCCAGTGGCGAGGCGGACGGGAACTCCGACCACTGGATGTCGTAAGGCACGTTCTTGGTTTCGCCGGAGACTTCCAGCAGTGCCTTGATCGTCGATTTCTGATTGGCCACCCGCAGCGGTTGCAGGTCGGCGGCATGGCTGCTGCCGATCAGGCCAAGGGCGAGGGCGGTGCCCAGGAGCAGGCGTTTGAACGGGGTGGTAAAGACCATGGGATACAGGCTCCAGGCAGATCAAGAAAGGGTTCGGTTACCTCCGCCTGGAGAAGGGGTCGGTGAGTGAGTTGACGTTATTCCCATAAGAACTCGCTGTGAAGTTCTTTTTGGTTATATGGTAATTATCAAAATAATTCATTATTAGATGATTGATTATTCTCTTATTGCATTTGTTGGCGTGCTGCGGGCCAGGGCGAAGATGCCATCCATGCGCCAGTGTTCGTTGCGATGGGCAGGATCATCCGCCCATTCATCCCAACCCGAGTCGCGGCGGTATTGGCCGAGCAGCCCGGCTTCACGCACGGCTATCGGATCGGGATGGCGCAGTTGTTCAACGTCCGGGTCGACGTAGAGCGCGTCGCTGCTGCAATACAGTTCGCACATGAAGCACGTCTGGCAGGCTTGTTGATCGGCGATCAGGGGTTTGCCCTGGGCGTTGGCAGCCAACACGTTGGTGGGGCAGACAGCGACACATTGGCCGCAGCCGTTGCACAGGTCGGAGTAGATCAGCTCGAGCATGTTGGATATCTCTAGTGTGTGAGTTACCTGTGGCGAGGGCGCTTGCTGTGGCGAGGGCGCTTGCTGTGGCGAGGGAGCTTGCTGTGGCGAGGGAGCTTGCTCCCGTTCGACAGCGCAGCTGGAGCCGGCTTTTTTTGGGAGTGCTGCGCACTCCAGCGGGAGCAAGCTCCCTCGCCACAGGTGAAGTCTTTAGCCTGGGTGAACGGGGTCGAAACGCGCCTGTATTTGGTCCACACCGGACACCCGCAAATGCGCGTCATACAACACACTCTGCTGCGGCGTATCGCTGCGCTGGTGCATGCCCCGGCTTTCCTTGCGCAAGGCGGCGGCGGTGTAGCACCAGCGGGCGGTGGCGGCCATGGCGGCGGTTTCGCGGGCGCGCAGGGGGTTGGCGCCAGGGCGTGTTGCACGTACTTGGTCCCAGATGTTGTCGAGCGCGCTTAAGGACCGCTCCAGTTGTGCGCCGCTGCGGAACAGGTTTTTGTCCAGCGGATGCACTTCGGCCTGGATGCGTTGGATCAGTTCCGGGCTGCCACCGGCAACGCCATCGAACCCGCGTAGCGCGCCGTGATACGCCGCTTTCTGGCGCGCCAATCGCGCCGCCCCACGGCCCGCCCATTGCCCGGTAGACAACGCCCACGCCGAGTTCTGTGCACCACCGCCCGAGGTGGCACCGGCAATCGGCTCACGGCTGGCGGCGTCACCGGCGGCAAATACGCCGGGCACGGTGGTCTGGCAATCGTCATCAATCACCCTGAGCCCGCCGACACCGCGGATGGTGCCCTCGGGGTGCAAGGTCACGGCAAACCGCTCGCGATAGGGATCTACCCCGCGCCGATCAAACGGCAGCATCAGGTTCGGCTGGATACTGGGCAGTTGCGCACGGATATCCGCGGGCACTCGATTCAGGCGGCAATACACCGGGCCATTGAGCAGGGCCCTGGCCAGGTCATCGGTAAAGCCGGGGCCGCCACTGATATTCAATGGGCGATCCGCCGCATCGAAATATTCTCCAAAGCTGTACACCATCGAACGCGTCATGCTGCTACCCGCCGCTGCGATGCAGTAGTAGTTGGAAAACTCCATGCCCGACAGTTCGGCACCGGCCTCGGCGGCCATCAAGTAGCCGTCGCCGGTGTTGGTGTGGCTGCCCAGCAGTCGTGACAGGAAGGCACAACCGCCGGTGGCCAGCACCACTGCGCTGGCACGGATCAACCAGTCCCCGCCGGCCTGGCGGCGCCAGCCACGGGCGCCGACCACGTCGCCATGGTCATCACGTAGCAGCTCGAGCGCAGGGTGGTGATCGAGGATCGTCACGCCGCTGTCCAGCACCCGGCGGCGCAGGCCGCGCAGGTATTCCGGGCCGCGCAGGCCACGGTATTGGGTCTCGCCCTGTTCGTTTTGCGGGAACGCGTAGTAGTCGCTCAAGCCCGGCAGGCTGGTCCAGGTGGTGTCGATGGCGCGGGCCATCCAGCGTGCATCCGCCAGGCCGTAGGCCGTGCCCAGGCGTTTGTCGATGGCGGCTTCGCGGGCGCCCGGCGGCACCCACCAGTGGCCGGGCCCGGCGGTGGCGGTGACGCCGCTGGTGCCGCAGTAGCCCTTGTCCACCAGGATCACCTTGACGCCTTCGCGGGCGGCCGCGATGGCGGCCCAGGTGCCCGCCAAACCGCCGCCGACGATCAATACATCGCAGCACAATTGAGTCATGTCAGGGCCTCAGAAGTTGTACGCCAGCCGTGTGTAGTAATACGCGCCGCCAAAACCGAACGGCGAGAATTGCCCGTATTCATAGCCGCCAGCCCAGTCCTTGATGCCTTTTTTGTCCGGGTACACGTTGAACAGGTTGTTGGCGCCCAGGGCCACGGTGAAGTGCTTGTTGATGTCGTAGGCCGCGTCGATATCGCTGATCCACTTGGCGCTGAACTTGCGGTCGTTGATCGGGTTGTTGTCGCCTTCGATGTAGCTACCGTAGCGGGTCAAGGCCAGGTTGAGGGTGTAGGCGCTGACCTTCCAGTTGGCCGCCAGGATCAATTTGGACTGGGGCGTGGCGACGGTCAGGTCTTTTTGCAGGCGACGGTCGAAGATCTGGTAGTTGGAGCCCAGGCTGGCCAGTGCCGGTGGCGTGTCCTGGAGCTTTTCGATCTTGGTCTGGTTCCAGTTGTAGGCCAGGCTCCAGCGCACTTGGCCGTATTCGTCCAGCTGCTGGCGGTATTCGTTGATGATGTCGATGCCACGGGTGCGGGTGTCGACGGCGTTGGTGTAGTACTGCGCGTACAGGCCCGGCGACAGGCCGTTGGCCGCGAGAATCTGCGACACGGCCGGGCCGCCGAGCAGGCTGGTGGAGACGATGCGATCACGGATGCCGATCTGGTACAGGTCGGTGGTCAGGCGGTAGTTTTGCGTGGGCTCGTAGGTGAAGCCAAAGCTGTAGTTCAGCGATTTTTCCGGCTTGAGTTTCTCCGCGCCCAATGCTTGCGCTTCGGCCGTGTCCACTGGCAGCACCTTGACCGGCACCGACACTTGTTGGCCGTTGACCACGCCGCCGGACGTAAAGGTGGACGATGCATAAATGGTCTGCGCCAGCGACGGCGCCCGGAAGCCATTGTTGATGGTGCCGCGCAGGGCAAATTCCGGCGTGAGCTTGAAGCGGGTCGACAACTTGCCGCTCCAGGTGCTGCCGATGTCCTGGGTGTAGCGCTCGTAGCGTGCGGCAGCACCGACGTACCAGCGGTCGGTCACGTCCAGGCCCAGGTCGAGGTAGCTGGCGACGTTGCTGCGGCTGATCTCACCGGCATCCGCCGTGCTGGTGCCGTTGTAGGAGGCCAATCCCGGCAGCGGTGTTTGCCCGGCAAATGGGCCGCTCGGCAGCACGTAGTTGCCCGGCGTATAGGACGCGTAGTCGCCGGCTTCGATCTGGTATTTCTCCCAGCGGTATTCAAAGCCGAACGCGGTTTGCAGCGGGTGGCTGAGGCCGATATCGAAGGTGCGGCTCAGGTCGAGGTTGTTGGTCCACTGGTCGAAGATCTGCGTGGCCAGGTTGAACGAGGTCGGGCTGGTGGGGCCCCAGGACGGGTTGAGCGTGTTGTTGGCATTGAGGGTGGAGTCGTCTTCACCCCAGGTCGAGCTGATGTCGTAGTCCCAACCGCCGATCAGGCCCTTGAAACCACCGGCCACCTGGAAGTCCTTGGTGCGGTTGCGCCGTTGCGCGTGGATGCCATCGGGGTAGGGCGTGTTCGGGTCGCCGGCCAGGGAGGTGATCTCGTTGGGACGGTAGTTGCCGGTGACCTTGGTGGTTTCCATGTAGCTGGCGGTGGAGAACGAATAGAACTTGAGGTCATCCTGTAGCGGCAGCTCCAGGTTGTAGCTGGCGTTGGTGACCTTCTCGCGGCCGAGGCCGTAGCTGGGGTTCCAGCCGTGGCGGTTGACGGTCTGGTCGCGGCTGTCGGGGTTGGCGGCGGTGCCATACAGGCGGCCGGTGGCGCTGCCGGTGCGGTCGAAGGGTTCTTGCTCCTTGACGTCCAGCGCCAGGTTGGCAAAGCCGTCGTTGGGCAGCGGCAGGCCGTAGTTGACGGTCTGGTGCACGGTGTCGCCGTCACCTGCGCCGTAGCGGCCGAAGGAAGTTTCGGCGCTGCCGCCGCTGTCGTTTTCCTTGAGGATGATATTGATCACCCCGGCAATCGCATCCGAACCGTATTGGGCCGAGGCGCCGTCGCGCAGCACTTCGATATGGTCGATGGCGCTCACCGGAATCAAGTCCAGGTTGACCGGCACCGCAGCGGTGCCGATACGCGCCAGGTTGTTGATCAGTGCGGTGTTGTGGCGGCGCTTGCCGTTGACGAGTACCAGTACCTGGTCGCCGGACAAGCCGCGCATGGTCACGCCCCGCACCGACCACGAGGTGCCGCCGCCGTTGATGGCGGGCAGGTTGAACGACGGCAGCAGGCGCGCCAGCAACTCCTTGAGGCCGACCTTGCCGCTGGCCTGCAACTGCT
Organism: Pseudomonas nabeulensis; assembly: GCF_004682045.1. Taxonomy (GTDB): domain Bacteria; phylum Pseudomonadota; class Gammaproteobacteria; order Pseudomonadales; family Pseudomonadaceae; genus Aquipseudomonas; species Aquipseudomonas nabeulensis. The sequence goes on along the minus strand of NZ_QUZT01000018.1, from coordinate 77,134 downwards.
CGGCGCTGATCACGTCGATGGGCGAGGGGCTGTCGGCGATGGTGCGCGCCTGGTTGCCCCGGTTGCCGGTGACGACCACGGTGCCGAGGGTTTTATCGGTGTCTTCGGCCAGGGCCGGGAAATGGATGGCGAGCAGGCTCAGCGCTGCTGCGCAGTAGTGAAAGCGCGATGGAGGCATGGAGGTTGTTTCCAAAAGACGAGAGAACGCCGCAGATCGCCCTTTGTGAATGCGGTCAGTGTGGGAGGGGGCTTGCCCCCGATGGCGGAGTGTCAGTCACTGATGAGTTGGCTGATGTACCGCTATCGGGGGCAAGCCCCCTCCCACAGGGGATTGCATCCACCTGGGGGGACTGTGTGGGGCTTTAAGAGAAAAGGTCAGGCGGCGTTGGCGGCTCTTACCCGATGCGGAATATCGTCATACGCAATCAACACTCGCTCCATGCGACGCGGGTAGTCGCCGTAGTTGTAGACCGGGTAGTGCAGGGTCGAGCGGTTGTCCCAGAACGCCACGGAGCCGGGGCGCCATTTGAAGCGCACCTGGTGCTCGGGCTTGTTGAATTCCAGCAACAGACGGTCGATCAACTGCTTGCTCTGCTGGGGTGTCCAGCCGATCACCGAGGGGTTCTGGGAGAAGTTGATAAACAGCCCGTCTTCGCCGGTTTCCGGGTGGGTGCGTACCAGGGGATGGGCGAGGATCGGGTAGTCGTAGCCGACTTTATCCAGGGACTTCTTGAAGTCGTGCACCACGTGCAGGTTGTCGATTTCGGCGCGCAGGTCGTCGGGCAGGGCGCGGTACACCGCACCGGCGTCGGCCCACAGGGTGTCGCCGCCGACCTCCGGCAAGTCCACCGCGCGCAGTACCGCGCCGAGGGTCGGTTGCAGCAGCCAGCTGGTGTCGGTGTGCCAACGGCCACTGATGCGCGGGCCGTAGAGTTTGCGTTCGTCCTGGGCTTCGATCAGGTGCGCTTGGGGTTTTGTCGGATCGTTTTGCTGGGTGGTGGGGTGCACGTACAGCTCGCCGAATTCCTTGGCGAATGCGATTTGCTGTTCGGTATTGATGGCCTGGTCGCGGAAGAACAGCACTTTGTGGGTGAGCAGCAGTTGGCGCAGTTCATCACGCAAGGCGTGGGTCAGTGGCTCGCGCAGGTCGATGCCGGCGATTTCGGCGCCGATGGTGGGTTCCAGGCGGGTGATATGCAGGGTCATGCGGGTGTCCTCTCGTGTATGGGTTCAGCCTCCGCCTGGAGAGGGGTCGGATGTGGGGGCCTGCACCCTCGGTGGGTGCAGGCAGTGGGGTGGATCAGATCACGTAGAAACCGTGGGTGCCGTCGCGGGCCAGTTGGTCCACCAGGCCGAATTCCCAGTCCAGGTAGGCCTGCATGGCTTCCTTGGGGTTGTCGGTGCCTTCGTACGGGCGGCGGTAGCGGTCGATGCGCGGCGAGGCGAGGTGGGTTTCACCTTCTTCCAGCGGCAGTTGGGCGTTGATCCAACCGGCGGTGCCGTCTTGCAACAGGAACACTTGTTTGCCGGTGATGGCTTCGACTTCGGCCACCGCCAGCCGCGCCAGTTGGCTGCTGCCGCAGGTCAATACGTAACGCTGGGCGGCGGGTGCCTTGGCCAGGGCCTCGGGCAGTTGTGCACGCAGGGCCCACCAGGCGCCGGGGATATGGCGTTTTACATAGTTGGCGCTGGCGGTGAAGTCCAGCACCACGGTGTCGCCGTGGGCCTGCCATTCGGCGAGGGTGTGGGGGCTGATCAGCTCGGCCTGGGGCGGCGTCGGCACCGGGGCGACCCACGCACCTTGTTCGCTGAAGTGCGACGGTTGCAGGTCGTCCAGCACATGCACCTCCCAGCCCAGTTGGGCCAGCCAGGACGCGGACATATTGGCGCGCACGCCATCGTCATCCGCCAGTACCAGGCGCGCGCCGCGTACGCTGGCGACGTGGTCGGTTTCCTGCACCAGTTGGCCGCCCGGTGTGGAGCGGGCGCCCGGCAGGTGGCCGGCTTCGAATTCTTCCGGGGTACGCACATCGAACAGGTACGTGGTGCGATGGGCTTCCTGTTGCCAGCCTTGCAGGTCGGCCAATGTGGCGCGGCCGACACGGGCCTTGTCGGCGACGCCGCGTGCATCCACTGCGGCCACTTGGCGATGTGCTTCCGAGGTCGGCGCAAAGCGGCGCGATTGGCCATGGGCAAGTTTCTGCCCGGCCAACGTCCAGCCGATAGTGCCGTTGCGCAGCGCCGACACCGGGTTGGCCACGCCCGCATTGATCAGCGACTGGGTGCCGATAATGCTGCGGGTACGCCCGGCGCAGTTGACGATGATGCGGGTGGCCGGGTCCGGCGCCAGTTCACGGGCGCGCAGCACCAACTCGGCGCCCGGCACGCTGATGCCGGTGGGGATGCTCATGGTCTGGTATTCGTCGAAGCGGCGGGCGTCGAGCACCACCACATCGGCCTGGCTGTCGAGCAGCGCCTGCACTTCTTCGGCGGCCAGGGACGGGGTGTGGCGTTCGCTTTCCACCAGTTCGCCAAAGGCTTTGCTCGGCACGTTGACGTCGATAAACAGCTCGCCGCCGGCCTTGCGCCAGCCGTCCAGGCCGTCTTCCAGCAATCCAACCTGCGTGTAGCCCAGCGCCACCAGGCGCTCGGCGGCGCGGGCGGCCAGGCCTTCGCCGTTGTCGTAGACGGTGACCTGGGTGTCACGGCGTGGAATGCGCGAATACACCTCCAGTTCCAATTTGGACAGTGGGATATTCGCGGCAAACAGCGGGTGGGATTCGGCGAACGGCGCTTCTTCGCGCACGTCCACCAGGGCAACTTCCTGATGGTCCAACAGGGCCTGGCGAATCTGGGCAAAGCTGCGTGTGGATACGGTGGTCATAGGGCAGGGCTCTTTTCTTTGGACAAATCCCAGATATTCGGGAGGAAGGCGTTGGAATAACCGGAGATAAACAGTTTTTCGCTGCCGTCGGGCTGGTACACCGCGCGGCGTACCGCACCGATGTTGGCGCCGTACACATGAATGCTGATGGACACCTGGTCGCTGTGGGCATTGCTCACCTGGTGAATGTCGCCAACCTTGGGCGATACGGCCTCAACCTGGCCGGGCACGAGCTGGATCGGCTTGCCTTCAGCCACCAGGCGGCCATCGGGCGCTCGCTCAAAGCCTTGGGAAAACTCCGCACCGCGCAACATGCCAATCAGCCCCCACACCCGGTGGTCATGAATCGGCGTGCTTTGCCCCGGCCCCCACACAAAGCTGACGATACTGAAACGCTGGCGCGAATCGGCATGCAGCAAAAATTGTTGGTAGCGCTCGGGGTCGGGTTGGGCGAATTCATCGGGGAGCCAGTCGTCATGGCTGACCAGTTGCGCCAGTAGCTTGCCGCCACGGTGCAGCAGGTCACCTTCACGTGGATTGCCGTCGATCAATTCCGCCAGGGCGCCAATAAAGGCTCTGAGTCGCTCGGGGTGTTTGGCCTGGGTCATGGCAATTCCATCGGTGGGTGTTGATGGGTTTATATAAGCATAATGTTTATAGTTAATATGCTATTTTTTAATGATTAGCTTATATCTGAAGGTAATTTAGAACCGCTCCGACTAGGGTTAGACGTTATCGATCACAGCGCAGGCTATCCAGATAGCCGTCCTGCAACTATGCTTGGCACACATCTTAATGACTGTTCTCTATGTGCGGCCCAAATGAAAATTGACGATATCGATGCCTTTGTCGAAGTGATTCGTTGCCAGTCCATCAGCCATGCCGCCGAGTCGTTGCAACTGACCCAGCCGGCCATTACCCGTCGTGTGCAGAACTTTGAGCAGGCGTTGGGTGTGGAGCTGTTCGACCGTAACACCAAACCCCTCAAGCCTACGCTGATCGGCACCCGCGTCTACGAGCAGTGCCGGTTGATCCTGCGCGAGATGGATGCCCTGCGCGAATTGGTGGCCACCGACGCACCGCCCACCGGCCTGTTGCGCCTGGGCGTGCCGCAGACCATCGGCGACGTGGTGCTGCTGGATGCTCTCAAGCATTTGCGCACCGAATACGCCGACCTGCGCGCACAAGTCGCCACCGGCTGGGGCAGCCAATTGGTCGGCAAGATCGAGCGCGGCGAGCTGGACGCGGCGGCGGCGCTGTTCCCGGCGGGCAAAATTTTCCCGGACAACATCGTCGGCGAGTCCATCGGCAAGATGGAGTTGGTGGTGGTGTGTGCCAAGGCGCAACTGCCGAAGAAACCGTGCAAGCTGGCGGACGTGTACGAGAGTGGCTGGATTCTCAACCCGGATGGTTGTGGCTTCCGCGCCGGGTTGCAGCGCACCTTGTCTGACCAGGGCCTGGCCTTGCGGGTAAACCTTGAAACCTTCGGCACCGAGTTGCAATTGGGCCTGGTGGCGGACGGATTGGGCTTGGGCCTGGTGCCGCGTCCGTTGTTGGAGCGTAGCGCCCATCGTGAGCAGTTGGCGGTGATGCCGCTCAAGGACTTCAAGCCGGTGATGGATTTGTGGCTGATCTATCCGCACTTCCTGGGCAACTTGCAGGGGCCGGTGGATGCGTTCGGGAAGTTGGTTGCGGCTTCCCTGCACAAGATCCGCGACGCCGCCTGATGATCCTTCCCACGCTCTGCGTGGGAATGCCGCTCGGACGTTCCGCGTCCGCTCTGGGTCATGACGCGGAGCGTCAGGGGATGCATTCCCACGCGGAGCGTGGGAACGATCATGGTTATGAAAAAAAATAATAATTAGCTTAGATTAAAATGTGCTTTTTATTATTTTTTGGCATCCCCTAGGCTTGCCTGGAAGTCCTTAAGGCCATCCAGGAAGTTTTGCCATGAGCAGCGTCACCTCGATTTCCAGCGTTTCCAACAACGTTCGCCAACGCGTCACGCCAGAAGAATGGGAAGTGCGCGTCAAGCTGGCCGCCGCGTATCGCCTGGCGGCCTTGTATAAGTGGACCGACCACATCTACACCCACTTCTCCGCCCGTGTACCGGGGCCGGAGGAGCATTTCCTGATCAATGCCTTTGGCCTGTTGTTCGATGAAATCAGCGCCTCCAACCTGGTCAAGGTCGACCTCGACGGCACCATCGTCGATGACCCGACCGGACTGGGCATCAACTACGCCGGGTATGTGATCCACAGCGCCATCCACGGTGCACGCCATGACCTGCAAGCCGTGCTGCACACCCACACCCGTGACGGCATTGCGGTGTCGGCGCAGAAGGACGGCTTGCTGCCGATCTCCCAGCATTCCATCGGTTTTTCCGGGCGCGTGGCGTACCACGGTTATGAAGGGGTGGCCTTGGACCTGGATGAGCGCGAGCGCTTGGTGGCGGACCTGGGCGACAAGAGCGTGATGATCCTGCGTAACCACGGTTTGTTGACCGCGGGTGTCAGCGTTGAGCATGCCTTTCAGCAACTGCAACAGTTGGAGCGTGCGTGCAATATCCAGGTGGCGGCGCAGGCGGCGGGGAATGCGGAGTTGATCTTTCCGCCCAAAGAGGTGGTGGAGAAGGTGGAGCAGCAGGCCAAGGTGTTCGCCAGTGGCGATGGGCCAGGTGTGGCGCGGCATTGGAATGCGTTGGTACGGCAGTTGGAGCGTACCGATACTGACTACAAGAACTGATCTGAAATTCTGTGGAGATCAAAATGTGGGAGGGGGCTTGCCCCCGATGGCGGTGGGTCAGTCAAATCAACTGAGACTGACACACTGCTATCGGGGGCAAGTCGAATCGTCGCACCGCCCCTCCCACATGGGTTTTGTGTTGTGCCTGATTAAGCGACTTGTTTGGACTGTTCGCGTTCAGCAATGAGCTGGCGGGTGAGCGGGATCAAGCGCTTGCCGTAATCAATCGCATCGTTCAGCGGATCAAAGCCACGAATCAGGAACGTGGTGATGCCCAAATCGTAGTAATCCAGCAACGCCTCAGCCACTTGCTCAGCGGTGCCCACCAGCGAGGTGGAGTTGCCTTGGGCACCGAGCAATCCGGCAATCCCGGTCCACAAGCGCTTGTCCAACCGCGACCCCTGCGCCGCCGCCGCCAACAACCGGCGCGAGCCTTCATTCGGTGGTTCACGCCGTACAAAGCCATTCTTCTCGGCCAGCGCGGTCGCCTGCTGCAAGATGCTGTCGGCCCGTGCCCATGCCAACTCTTCAGTCTCGGCGAGGATCGGCCGCAGTGACAGGCTAAAACGAATCGTACGCCCGTGCTTGGCCGCTTCGGCGCGTACCTGGGTCACGATCTCGCGCACTTGCTCGTAGGTCTCGCCCCACAGCGCGTAGACATCGGCGTGCTTGCCGGCGACGGCGATAGCGGCAGGAGAGGAGCCGCCAAAGTACAGCGGGATATGCGGTTGCTGCGGCGATTTCACCGTGGAGTGTGCGCCTTCGACCTGGTAGTAGGTGCCTTCAAAATCGAACGGCTGTTCGCTGGTCCATTCCTGGCGCACCACGCTCAGGTATTCGTCGGTGCGCGCGTAGCGTTCATCCTTGCCGATATGGCTGCCGTCGGCGCGCAATTCACGGTCGTCACCGCCGGTGATGATATGCACGGCAGTGCGCCCGCCGTTGAACACATCCAGAGTGGTGAACTGGCGCGCTGCCAACGTGGGTTGGGCGAAACCGGGGCGGTGAGCGATGAGAAATTGCAGCTTTTTGGTCACGCTGGCCGCATGGGAGGCGATCAGCGTGCTGTCCGGGCTGTTGGAGTGAAAGGCCACCAGGGCGCGGTCGAAACCGGCTTCTTCGTGGGCGCGGGCCACGGTTTCCACGTAGTCCGGTTGCAGGGTCGGGCCGCTGCGGGGGTGGATCTCAGAGGCGTGATGGCCACCAATGTAGCCGATGAATTCAATGCTCATGGTCTGTCCTTTTCCTGTACTTGAGACGCTGCGTGATCGCTACCTCCACCGGGCAGGGGGTCGGTTATTCGCGTCCAAAGTAGGGGCAGGGGGCGGGCCTGTAAAATGCCGATTGGTTCTAACCTAATTATTAAAAAGTAGAATCATTGATTGGTATATGTATCAGTAATTTGCATTTTGTGTGCATTAGGTTATTCCCAGAAAGACTTTCACGGCGGTTTTTTATGCGATTAGCATGTGATCGACTCTTTATAAGGAAGCCACCCGATGACCGAGACGCTCTCCATCAACAAGGTCGCCGCCAAGCCCCGCGCGGCGCGTGCCTGGCGCACCCCGGACGCGGTGTTGCGGCTGGTCAGCCCACTGGTGTTGTTGCTGCTGTGGGAAGTGGCTTCGCAGTTGGGCTGGATTCCGGCGCGGGTCATCGCGGCGCCGTCGCAGATCGGCGGCACGCTGTGGGCGATGATCGTATCCGGAGAGTTGGGCAAGCACTTGCTGGTGTCCCTGCAACGCGCGTTGTTCGGCCTGGGTATTGGCGTGAGCATCGGCGTGGTGGCGGCATTGATCAGCGGTCTGTCCAGGCGCGGCGAGGTGATCCTTGATTCGCCGATGCAGATGGTGCGCACCATCCCGTCCCTGGCGCTGGTGCCGCTGTTTATCCTGTGGTTCGGCATTGGTGAGTTCACCAAGATCGCGCTGATTGTGGTCGGCACGACCTTTCCGGTGTACCTCAACCTGTTTGCCGGCATCCGCAATATCGACCCCAAATTGATCGAGGCTGCCAACACGTTGGGTCTCAACCGTCGCGAGCTGATCTGGCACGTGATCCTGCCAGGCTCGCTGCCCTCGTTTTTTGTCGGCCTGCGGTATGCCCTGGGCATTTCCTGGCTGGCCCTGGTGTTTGTCGAGCAGATCAACACCACCGCCGGCATCGGCTTTTTGGCCAGTGATGCGCGGGACTTCATGCGCACCGATGTGATCGTCATCTGTCTGCTGATCTACAGCGTGCTCGGCCTGTTGATCGACGGCCTGATCCGCACCCTCGAACGCTTCGCTCTGGCCTGGCGCCCATCCTTTGTGAGGAACTGATATGTCTGCAATTGAAGCTCCCGTGCAACTGCGCAATGTGGTCCGTCAGTTTGGCCAGCAACGGGTCATTGATGGCCTCGACTTGGATATTGCGCCCGGCGAGTTCGTCGCGCTGCTTGGCGCCAGTGGTTCCGGCAAGACCACTTTGCTGCGCAGCCTGGCGGGGCTGGACAGTATCGACAGCGGCCAACTGCGGGTGCCCAAGGCTCGCGCGGCGGTGTTTCAGGAACCACGGCTGATGCCGTGGAAACGCGCCTGGAAAAACGTCATCCTCGGCTTGCGCATTCCCGATGCCAGGGCGCGTGCGGTGCAGGCCTTGACCGAAGTCGGCCTGGCCCATCGCCTGGAAGCCTACCCGGCCACATTGTCCGGCGGTGAAGCTCAACGTGTGGCCCTGGCCCGTGGCCTGGTGCGTGAGCCCAAGTTGTTGCTGCTCGACGAACCCTTCGCGGCGCTGGACGCCCTGACCCGCATCAAGATGCACCGCCTGATCATCGACCTGTGGCGCAAGCACACCCCGGCAGTATTGCTGGTGACCCATGATGTTGACGAAGCGATCCTGTTGGCCGACCGCGTGATCGTGCTGGCCGACGGCAAGATCGCCGAGCAACTGCACATTGATCTGCCGCGTGCGCGGGACACTGGCCAGGCCGGTTTCCAGGCGATTCGTGCGCGCTTGCTGCACCTGCTGGGGGTGGAAGTGGACACGCCGGCGGCGCGACCGGCGGCGGTCAGTTTCAAGCGGGTTGCCCATGGCTGATCAAGCAGGCTTGACACTGTAAGCGCCGCGCGCAACGATCAACTCAATTTTCATAAATTGAGTTTCAGCGATGGCCAAAGTCCAGAAGCCAACCGACTTCACTGTGTTGCTCAAGCAGTACGGCATGGAAGTCTTCGAGCTGGCACGTCTGTTCAAGGCGGTAGATGACAACGGTCGGTACCTGCATTGGGACGAGTTTCGCCGGTATCCCGCCCAGGGTTTCAACAAAGAGGCTGCGTGGGCTGCGATCAAGTTGTCCCGTGCCTGTGCCAGCAAATCCCTCGAACTGCGCAGCGAGTGTGGCAGCCCATTTCTCCTGCACACCACCGATTTCTGTGATGCCGTGATCCATGCCGTGGAGTCGATGACCTCGCGGCTGGGCGGAGCGGCGGCGTCCTCGCCCCACTATCGGGACAACGCCAAGTACCTGGTCGATTCATTAATGATGGAAGAGGCCATCTCCAGCGCCCAACTGGAAGGCGCCGCCACGACTCGCAAAATCGCCAAGGACATGTTGGCCAAGGAGCGCGCACCGCAGAACGATGACGAGCGGATGATCCTCAACAACTATCAACTGATGAAGCATGCCAAGTTCAACAAGGACGAGCGGCTGTCTGTCGCGTTGATCTGCGAGCTCCAGAGCATTGCGACCGCCGGTGTCGATGAGGCCGAGGCGCATCCGGGGCACATCCGGGAGACGGATGATATTTTTGTCGGCGGGCCAAGTGATGATGTTGTCCATCAACCGCCCAAGGCATCACTGCTGACGGCCCGGCTTGAGGCGTTGTGCCAGTTTGCCAATGAGCGGCACGACGGGCAGGAGGGCAGGGCGTTCATTCATCCAGTGGTCAAGGCCATCATCCTGCATTTCATGATTGGCTATGAGCACCCCTTCAGGGACGGCAACGGGCGCACTGCACGCTGTCTGTTCTACTGGTTCATGCTCAAAAGCGGGTATTGGCCATTCGAGTACATCTCCATCAGTACACTGCTCAAGGAAGCGCCCATGCAATATGGCCGCTCCTATGTGTATTGCGAAACCGATGGGTTTGATCTGACTTATTTCGTGATTTACCAACTGCGGGTGGTGGAACGCGCAATCAAGCAATTCATGCACTATTTCGAAGGTAAACGCGTTGAAGCGTTAGAGCTGATGACCTGGGTGGAAACCCTGCAATTGAAGGTTGGGCTGAACTATCGGCAAGCGCATTTTTTAAAGAAAGTGCTCCAGCATCCTGGGCGTATCTTCACGGCCAAGGAGCTCACCCATGACTATGACATTACCGAGAATACTGCCCGCAATGACCTGGAACGACTGGTTGGCATGAAGGTGGTGTTGAAGGTTCAGGAGGGCAAGGGTTTTCTCTATATCGGCCGAGACGACGCCGAGGCCAATGTCAGGAAAGCCGCGCTGGGTTGATTACAGGCGAAAAAAAAACCGGCTGATCAGGCCGGTTTGGGGTGTCCCGCAAGCGCTGCGGGGTTATACGTGAGTGCTCAGCAAGCGGTCCGCACCACCTTCAGCCAGGCCACGCTCTTGCAGACGATCCGCACCGCCTTCGGCCAGGCCACGCTCTTGCAGACGATCCGCACCGCCTTCGGCTACACGACGTTCGAGCAGACGATCAGAACCCCCTTCGGCCACACGACGTTCCAGCAGGCGATCAGAACCCCCTTCGGCCACACGACGTTCCAGCAGACGATCAGACCCACCTTCAGCTACACGACGTTCCAGCAGGCGGTCAGAACCACCCTCGGCAACGCGACTTTCCATCAGGCGATCCGCGCCGCCTTCAGCGACAACCGGGTGGGCAAAAGCGTTTGCAGCCAGTACCGAGAAAGCGAGGCTAAGCAAGATTTGGCGTTTCATGAGGGTGTGCTCCAAGTGTTTTAGTTAAGTGCTGCTGGGTATGGGTTTGATGTTACGCGTTGCATTTTTTAAGAGAACTTCATTGGGCTGATGGTGACTATCGACGCCAGCGATAGCCCGTTATTGCGGGCTATCGCAGCCTTGGTCATGGCATCTGCGGCAGTTCGTTGGGGCGCAGGTCGAACACCAGTACTTCGGCGTCTTCACCCTGGCCCAGGCGGATCTGGCGCTCATCACGCACTCGGGCACCATCGCCTTCCTGCAAGCGCTGGCCGTTGACTTCAACGCTGCCCCGGGCCACGTGGATGTACACGTGACGGTCCGGCGCCAGGTCGAGGGTTGCGCTTTCATCACCGTTGAACAGCCCCGCATACACCCGCGCATCCTGGCGCACGGTCAGGGAGCCGTCGGAGCCTTCCGGCGAGATGATCAATTGCAGGCGTCCACGTTTTTGCGCTTCGCTGAAATGCTCTTGCTGATAGCGTGGTTCGGCACCGGACACGGCAGGCACGATCCAGATTTGCAGGAAGTGCACGCCACGGGTCTGGCTGTGGTTGAACTCGCTGTGGGCCACGCCGCTGCCGGCGCTCATCAGTTGCACATCGCCAGGGCGGATCACCGAACCGGTGCCCAGGGTGTCCTTGTGTTCCAGGGCGCCTTCGAGCACATACGAGAAAATCTCCATGTCGCGGTGCGGGTGCTGGCCGAAGCCTTTGCCGGCGGCAACCCGGTCATCGTTGATCACCAGCAGGTCGGAAAAACCCTGCTCTTTCGGGTTCCAGTAGTTGGCGAACGAGAAGGTGTGGAACGACTTCAACCAACCGTGATTGGCGGCGCCGCGTTCGGAAGCTTTGCGAAGGGTCAGCATGGTCTTGTCCTCAAGTGGGAGCGGGCTGCGGTATGCAGGGCTCCTGCGTTGAGAAGAAGATTAATGGTTATCCAAATATTCATTAAGAAGCTGAAATCTGAATAACTGTCTCTGTGTGATTGACAGTTAAAGGCGTGCCATAATGCGCGTTTTCCACCCGCCTCTTTTTACTCGATGGACGTTCACCCTATGAAAACCGTGGCCATGGCGCTGTTTCCGGACTTCCTGCTGCTCGACATGGCCGGGCCGCTTGAAGTGTTTTCCATTGCCAACCGTTATCTGCCGGCGGCGGCGCATTATCAGATCCTTACCATTGGCACCGAGCCCGGGCCCTTGCGCGCTTCCAATGGCGTCGTGGTGCATACCGACCTGTTGCTGGATCAGGCCCAGGGTGCCTATGACTTATTACTCGTGCCCGGCGGCCCAGGCGCCTACAACGAATGCCATCCGGCACTGCTGCCTTGGCTCAAAACCGCCGCCCCCCGTGCGCGGCGCTTCGGTTCAATCTGCACCGGCGCCTTTGTGCTCGGGCATGCCGGGCTGCTGGATGACCATCGCGTGACCACCCACTGGCACTACACCGAGCGGCTGATCAAGGCGTTCCCCAAGGCGATGGTCGAGACTGATCGAATCTATCTGCAGGATGGGCGGCTGATTACCTCGGGCGGGGTGACCGCCGGTATCGACCTGGCGCTGTCGATTGTTGCCCAGGACCATGGCAAGCACGTCGCGGTGGAAGTGGCCAAGGTGCTGCTGGTGGTGATGAAGCGCCAGGGCGGGCAGGCCCAGTTCAGCCCGATGACGGCAGCGGTGGCCACTCAGGAAACCGCCATCACCCGCGTGCAAAACCATGTGCTGGCCCACCTGGACCAACCGTTCACCATCGAATCCATGGCCGAATTGGCCGGGATGAGCCCGCGCCATTTTGCCCGGTTGTTTGCCAAGGATGTGCAGATGACCCCCATGGCCTTTCTGCAAGGCGCACGCATTGACCGTGCCCGGCATTTGCTGGAAACCACCGACCTGCCGCTCAAGACCGTGGCGTTCCACGCAGGCTTCGGCAGCGTGCGCTACATGCGATTTCTGTTCAGTGAAAAACTCGGCCTCAACCCCACCCAATACCGACAGCAGTTCAGTTAACGACATAATGTCCGTCTCGGACACCCGATTGTCCGTGTCGCTCCCCGTGCCAGCATTGTCCTGTCATCGCTAGCTGGCAAGATAGCCCCAAGCCCACGGAAAAGGATGCGCAAACGCCCAAGGCCGGGTGTTTCAGCGCTATTACACACATGAACAACCCCCAGGCGATGGACGCTGATGGCACGTTGCGTTTCGGTGCCTATGTCTTTCACCGGCAACAGCGACTGGTCAGCAAGGCCGGTTGGCCGGTGCCGCTGGGCGGGCGTGCGCTGGACATCCTCGCCGTGTTGCTTGAGGCACCGGGGCAATTTATCAGCAAGGCCACGTTGATCGAGCGGGTCTGGCCCAATAGCGTGGTGGAAGAAAACAACCTGCGGGTGCATATCGCCGCGTTGCGCCGCGCCCTCGACGGGCCCCGCTTCATCCTCAACGACCCCCAGCGCGGCTACTGCTTTGCCGCGCCCGTTCAGGGGGTGATCCAGTACGCGGCTCCCCGGCATAACCTGGCGGCACGGCTCAGCCCGGTGATGGGTTGCGATGAGCTGTTGGGCGTGCTGGTTCGACGCCTCTCCGGGCAACGCCTGATGACGCTCACCGGTTGCGCCGGCGTGGGCAAGAGCACCCTGGCCCTGGTGCTGGCCGAGCGCGTGTTGTCGCGATACCGCGATGGCGTGTGGTGGGTGGACCTGGCGACGGTGCAGGCGCCGATGGCCATGTTGCGCCACCTGGCGGCGGCGCTGCATCTTGAACCCTGTGCCAGCGCCACCGAGTTGGCCCGCCAATTGTCTTCTCGCCAGTTATTGCTGGTGCTCGACGGCGCCGATCTTCTGCTGAGTGCCTGTCGACATCTGCTGCGGGTATTGGGCGATCAAGCGCCGCATGTCAGTGTGCTGGTGAGCAGCCGTGAGCCGTTGCAGGTCGCTGGCGAATGGGTGCAGCGCGTGCCTCGCTTGACGGTGCCCGCACCGTCGGCGGTAGGCAGTGTCGAGCAGACGATGGCGTATCCGGCGGTGCAACTGTTTGTCGCGCGTGCCTGTGCCGGGCAACAGGGGTTTGTATTGCGTCAGCAGGACCTGGCCCCCCTGTGGGATATCTGCCGCCGTCTCGACGGTATTCCCTTGGCCCTGGAGCTGGCGGCCGCCCAAGTCGATGCGCTGGGTGTGCGCGGCTTGCAGATGCAATTGCGCCGGGGCTTGCAGGTGCTGACCCGTGGCCGACGCACGGCGGTGGAGCGCCACCAGTCGCTGACGGCGGCGCTGGACTGGACCTTCGAACGCCTGAGCCTGCCGGAGCGCTGGCTGTTCCTGCAATTGGGCCTGTTCAAGATGGCCGTGACCCTGCCCACCTTGAGCGAACTGGTGGCCGGTACGGAACTGGAACATGCCGACCTGGCCTACCTGCTGGGGCGTTTGGTCGGCACCTCCCTGCTGAGCATCGAGCCGGGCCCGGGCACTGCACGCTATCGCCTGCTCAACTGTGTGCGCAGCTATGCGCTGGCACAGTTGCGTGATCCCGAGCAGGTGGCGCGTCTACAGCAGGGGTATGGGCACTATCTGGGACCGTTCTCAGGCCGGCCGTTTGTCCTGCAACTCGTCGAGCAGGCGGCGTACGCGGACTAGATCCTGGGTGGCAAACCCTTCGGTAAAGCGTGCGTAGACGCGATTCAGTACGTCACGCGCGGGCTGTAGACGGCCTTGACGCTGCCACAACCGCGCCAGCGAGGTCGCGCACCGCAACTCCCAGGCCAGTGCCCCTTGCTGGTGCGCCAGGCCCAGGGCTTCCAGCAACAAGGCTTCGGCCGCGCGCGTGTCCGCCAGGCTTTCGGCGCGCACTCGCAGGATCTCCGGCGTGCACCAGCCGGCCTCGCCATTGCGGGCACGCTCGAACACGGCGTCTTGCACCTCGATGGTGTTGAACGTCACCAGAGTATCTTCCACCAGCCCCAGCCCCTCTACTTCGGCGATTTGCAGCGTGCCTTCGTAGCAGCGCGCCCAGGTCTGGAACAATTGTGCGGAATGCTTTTGCGCCTGTTGCAACAACAGGTCGAGGTTGTCGCGGACGGCGTTTGAATCGCCGTTGTACTGGGCGATCACCACCCCGGCCAAGGCCAGGGTGTAGCAAATGGAGGTGCCATGATTGATCTGCAATGCCAGTTCCAGGGCCTGGCGTGCGGTGCGCCAGGCACGCTCCGGAAAACCCCGCAGCCAGAGGATGCGCGCCAGGACGGTCAGCGAGGCGACGCTCTGGTCGTATTGCACGCCAAAACCATGGGTGAACCGGTTGAGGTGGCCGCTCTGGGCCATGCGCTGGATCACCTGTTCAGCGTTATGCAGCGCCAGCGCCTGGTTGCCGGCATAGTGCTGCGCCAATACCCGCAGGCGTTGGGCGCTGAGGGCCAGTAATGGCTCGGCCTGGGGCCCCAGTCGGTCGAAGTGCAGGCTTTGCGCCAGGGCCTCACGGTAGTTGCCGCAGCACAGGTTGACCGCCATATGCCCGGACACGGCCCGCAGTTGACCGGCCTGGTCCTTGCCGGTTTCCGCCAGGCGTCGCGCGGTATCGAAAGCCGCGATGGTTTGCGGTGTGCCGCCTTGGGTGTGATAGAAAAAACTGCCCAGTGCCAGTTGCAATGCCATGTTCAAGCGCGGGCTTGGCTCATTGGATTGCTCCAGTCGCGCCAGGGCTTTGCCCACGTACAAGCCGTGCTCACGCAGCAGCGACAATTCCTGCCACAGCGGCATTGCGCTGACCGTCAGGCGGACGCCCAGCAGGTGCACACCGTGGTCGCCCAGGCCCCAATCGAGTGCGGCCCGGACATCCTCGCGCAGCGGTGCGTAGCGGTCGATCCACACCTGCGTGGCAGTGATTTGCCAATCGTCCTGGGCCTGGTTCATCAGCGCCAGGCAGCGTTCTGCATGGCGCTCGCGGGTGGCGTCGAGTTCGTTGGCAACGCTGAGTTTTTCCAGGGCATAGGTGCGGGTGATGTCCAGCAGGCGATAGACCACCTCGTCATCACCGGCTTCGACATTGAGCAGGGACTTGGCCACCAGTTGGGTGATGGAACCCAATACTTCATTCGGCGCGATTTGCTCCCCGGCAATCACCGCCGCCGCGCTGGCCAGGCTGAATCCGCCACGGAACACGGCCAAACGGCGCAGGCAGATTTGCTCGCACGTGGTCAGCAGCTCGAAACTCCAGTCCAATGTGGCGCGCAGGGTTTGGTGACGGGGCAGGGCACTGTTTCGGCCCCGCGTCAGCAGGCGGAAATTATCTTCCATCTGCACCAGCAGCCCTGGCAGGCCGAAGCGTTCGATTTGCGCCGCCACCAGCTCAATGGCCAGGGGAATACCGTCCAGTCGCTGGCAGATATCAATCGCCAGCGGCAGTTCCGCCTCGCTCAACGCGAAGCTGTCCTGTTGCGACATGGCCCGCTCGATCAACAGTTGCAGGGCCGGGTAGCCGAGGGCCTGGGCGCGATTGCCGCTGGCGGGTGGGCAGGCCAGGGGCTCCAGGCGTTGTACGTATTCGCCTTCGGCGCGCAGGGCTTCGCGGCTGGTGGCCAGGATGTGCAGCTTGGGCGCGTGGCGCAGCAGGGTTTCGCTGATCAGCGCGATGTCGTCCAACAGGTGTTCGCAGTTGTCGATCACCAGCAGCAATTGGCGCTCCTGCACGCTGCGGGCAAACGTCGCCAGGGGCTCTTGCTGGACGTGGCTGAGGTCGAGCAGGGCGGCGAGGTTGGGCAGGATCATCGACGGTGCGCTGAGTGGCGCCAGGTCCAGCAGGCGAATGCCGTCGCGGTAATGGCCGATCAGCAACTCCGCGACACGCAAGGCCACGGTGGTTTTACCGATGCCGCCGGCGCCGGTCAGGGTAATGAAGCGTTGTTCGGGCAGCAGTTGCACCAGGCTGTCGATCAGGGCCTGGCGGCCGATCATCCGCGTACGGCGCAGGGGCAGGTTGTGGCCCTGGCTTTGCGGGGCACCCTCGGTGGGTAGGCTCATCGGTTCGATGCTCAGTGGTGCAACAAAACTGTAGCCGCGCTGGGCCACCGTAACGATATAGCGCTGCCCGGCCTGGCCATCGCCCAGGGCCTTGCGCAACGCCGCCATATGCACCCGCAGATTGCCGTCTTCCACCACGCTTTTCGGCCAGACGCGGGCGATCAGTTCCTGCTTGCTGACCACATTGCCGGCCTGTTCCAGCAGCACCAGCAGAATCTCCACCGCGCGGCGCCCGAGGCGCAACGGCCGGCCGGCCTCCAGCACCAGGCGTTGGTGCGGGTGGACGCAGTAGGGGCCGAAGTGCACGGCCTTGTCGCTTGAGTCGCTCATGGTCGCCCAGGTTCTGGCGTAAGGGAGCGGCAAGCATATTCCAGGTAGGTGCAGACCACTAGGCTGCGATCACTTGAGGTTTTTCGCGCAATTGGTGATTTCGCCAGGTCATGGGGTTGACGCCCTCGCTGCGGGTGAACATATGGCAGAAATGCGCCTGGTCGCAGAACCCGCACTCCAGGCTGATTTGCGTCAGGCTCAAGGACGAACCGGTGATCAGTTCCTTGGCGCGCTGGATGCGTTGTTGGCGTATCCATTCCTGAGGCGACAGCCCGGTGGTGCATTTGAAGGCCCGGGAAAAATGGCTGCGCGACAGCGCGCAGGCCTGGGCCAGGTCGGCAATCGCCAGGCTTTCGCCGAGGTTGGCGAGGATCAATTGCTTGGCAATACGCTCGCGCCGAGGGCATAGGCCGCCGGTAGCGGATAAACGGGGAGCACTGTGCTCAAGTCGGGCCATGACGAATATCCGCAGTCGATGGGAGCGTTCCCGGTGAATGGATGCAGTGTAGACCGACACATTCTTGGCGCCAGGGCCGCTGCTGACGAGTTAATCGTTGTTAATTTCGCCAGGCCTGGGCGCTGAAAAGACAGCACAGGCGTGCAATCACGGTCGGGGTTTGCATGCTTATCTGGCGGCTTGCTCATCGTCTGGATACCGCTATGAACCG
The DNA here is from genome assembly GCF_004682045.1 of Pseudomonas nabeulensis. GTDB lineage: Bacteria > Pseudomonadota > Gammaproteobacteria > Pseudomonadales > Pseudomonadaceae > Aquipseudomonas > Aquipseudomonas nabeulensis. The sequence goes on along the minus strand of NZ_QUZT01000018.1, from coordinate 59,550 downwards.
CAACGACCTGCGTCGCGTCGACATGAACCTGTTGGTGATTTTCGAGGCACTGATGTTCGAGAAGAACCTGACCCGGGTCGCCGAAAAGCTCTTTATGGGCCAACCGGCGGTGAGTGCGGCCTTGGGACGTTTGCGTGATCTGTTCGACGACCCGTTGCTGTTGCGCAACGGGCGGGGCATGGAGCCCACGCCACGTGCGGTGGCGATACTCAAGGAGTTGCAACCGGCCATGGACATCATTTCGGGCGCCGTCAGCCGCGCCAAGGATTTCGACCCCTCCACCAGCTGTGCGGTGTTTCGCATCGGCCTGTCCGACGACGCTGAATTCGGCCTGTTCCCGCCATTGCTCAGCCAACTGCGCGAAGAGGCGCCGGGGATTGTCGTGGTGGTGCGCCGCGCCAATTACCTGTTGATGTCATCGCTGCTGGCCAGTGGCGAGATCAGCGTGGGCGTGAGCTACACCACGGAATTGCCGGCGAATGCCAAGCGCAAGAAACTGCGGGATATCCCGTGCAAGGTGCTGCGTGGGGATGACGGGACGGCACCGCTGACACTGGACGACTACTGCGAGCGGCCCCATGCAATGGTGTCGTTCTCGGGGGATTTGAGCGGCAACATCGACCTGGACCTGGCGCGTATCGGTCGCGCCCGTCGGGTGGTGTTGGCGGTGCCGCAGTTCAGCGGGTTGCGGGCGCTGCTGGCCGGTACGCAGATTATCGCGACGGTGCCGGATTATGCCGCCTGTGCGCTGACCGAGGGCACGTCGCTACGCGCCGAAGACCCGCCGTTCGCCATCGATGCGGCCGAGTTGTCGATGGTGTGGAGCGGGGTGCATGACAACGACCCGGCGGAGCGCTGGTTGCGCGGGCGGATCGGCGAGCATATGTCGCGGGTGCTTTGAAACAGCTGTGGGGGCTTGCGGGGAGCAAGCCCCCACAGCTTCAGATGGCCGCCAACGCAACCGAGGTGGCGGCGGTGCGGGTCTCCACCCCGAGTTTCACATACACATGCTCCAAATGCTTATTCACTGTCCGCGGGCTCAGCCCCAAAATATCGCCAATGTCCCGATTGGTCTTGCCACACGCCACCCAGCGCAACACCTCCACCTCGCGCTCCGTCAGCGCAAACCGCGCCGACAACAACCGATGCGCCGGCTCATCGTCCAGCGTCAACACACTCGGCTGCCTGGCCTCCCGTGCCGACAGCAACGTACGCGATGCCCGCAAATGCGCCGCCACCCGCGCCAGCACTTCGTCGGTCTGGATCGGCTTGGTCACGTAATCACTGCCGCCCACTTCGAAGCCTTGCACCACATGCTTGGTGTCCGTGAGGCCGGTCATGAACACCACCGGGATATCCGCGCTGGCCGGTTGCGCCTTGAGCCGGCGGCAGGTTTCGAAGCCGTCCAGGCCGGGCATCATCGCGTCCAGCAGGATCAGGTCCGGGCGCCGGCGTTGCACGCGGTTCAGTGCACTGAGACCGTCGAGGGCCACCAGCACCATGTAGCCCGCGTCGTCGAGGGCATCCGAGAGCATTGCCAGGTTGTCCGGCGTGTCGTCGACGATCAGCACGACGCCAGGTTCAGTGCTGCGGGTGAGTGCATTCATCTTCGGCCTCCTTGAGGGTTCGGTTGAGTTCATCCAGGCGGTAGCCTTTGAGCAGCCCGCGCACCTTGCTGATAAACGGCGCGGTGTCAGGGTGGTGTTCCAGGATGCTGTCGAGTTTGCCGTGCAGGCCGCGCACATAGCCGATGGCGCTCAGCTCCGCGAGTTCGGCCAGGTCTTCGGCGCTGGGCAATACGCTGGGCGGTGCTGGCGGCACGCGGCGTTGGGTGCGCCGCAGCCACTGCAAGCCCAGGTGTTGCTGCACGCGCCCGAGCAGTTCCGGGGTGCGCACCGGTTTGGCCAGGTAATCGTTGCACGCAGCGGCAATGCTGCGTTCGCGGTCGTCGGTAAAGGCATTGGCGGAGATCACAATGATCGGCGCGCTGGACAGCGCATTGCGCCGGATCAGGCGGCTGGTTTCGTAACCGTCCAGCGTCGGCATCGACAGGTCCATCAGGATCAGGTCCGGCGCCAGCAACGCCACCTGGCGAATCGCGTCCTGGCCATTGCTGGCCTGGATCACCTCAAAGCCCAGGGGCGTGAGCATGCCACTGAGGACTTTGCGATGGTCCACGTGATCGTCCACGACCAGGATGCGTCGACGCTCGCCCTCATAACCGATGATGTCGTGCTCCACATGCACCACGGCCTGCGGCGCACGCACTTGGGACAGGAACAATCGCACCTGAAAGCACGTGCCCTTGTCCAACTCGCTGGTCACGCGCAGCTCGCCGCCCATCAATGCGGTGAGCATGCGGGTGATGGTCAGGCCCAGACCCACGCCGTTGTCCTGGCGCATCAGGTCGCCACGTTCGAAAGGCTGGAAAATCCGTTCCAATTGGCCCGGATCAATGCCGATGCCGGTGTCGATGATTTCAAAATTGGCGGTCTCGCGCATATAGCTGACCCGCAGGCGTACTTCGCCGCTGTCGGTGAAGTTCACCGCGTTGCCCAGCAGGTTGATCAGGATCTGCCGCACGCGTTTTTCATCCCCGCGTACCACCGCCGGGATCTTGCCCACGCAGTCCAGGCGAAAACGCAAACCCTTGTCCTGGGCCTGGGGCGTGAACATCTGTTCCAGGTCGTGGAGCAATTCCGGGAAGGGGATTTCGGTGAGCTCCAGGCGCAGCTTGCCGGCCTCGATCTTGGCCACATCCAGCAAGCCATCGATCAACGACACCAGGTGCGAACCGCTGCGCAGAATGGTTGCCAGGGCGTCTTGATGTTGCTCGGGCATGGCGCTGTCACGTTGCAGTATCTGGGTAAACCCGAGAATGCTGTTGAGCGGCGTGCGCAGTTCGTGAGACAGCCCGGTGACGTAGCGGCTTTTGGCGGCGTTCGCTGCCTCCGAGGCTTCCTTGGCTTGTTGCAGCGCCTGGTCGGTGAGGCTGTGGGCGTCGATTTCCTGCATCAACAGCAGGGTCTGGCGGTCGGATTCCTGCTGGGCCACGCCGCGGCTTTCGCGGGTCAGCACCACCCACCAGGCGAGTACGGCGGCGAGGACGGACAAGGTCAGGAAGGCCTTGAAAAACGCCTGGTACAAGGTTTCGGAATGGGGCAGCCCCTGGGCCGCTTGCACATAGATCAACGCCAGGGCGCCCGCGAGCATCAACACCAATGCCAGCAGTAATCCGAGGTAGTGCGCCAATCGGGTGTGCAGGCGCGGCATCATCGTATTGGGCAGCAACCAGCGCAGCACGCCTTCGAATTGGGTGACCAGCCGCCCATGGGGTTTGCAGCGATCACCGCAGCGCGCATCCAGCGAACAACACAATGAACAGATCGGCGTGCTGTAGGCCGGGCAGAACGCCATGTCTGCGGTTTCAAACGGGTTGCTGCACAGCCCGCACACCACGTGGGTCGCGGGCGCCACGGGGTGGATCAATTGCGCATCGCTGGTGCGGGCGATGTAGTACTTGCCCTTGGTCAGCCAGGCCAACAACGGCGCCATCACCAGTGCGGTGCCGAGGGCAACAAACGGCGGCGCCGCCTGGGCCAGGGCGCCGAACAGGCCGAAGTGGGCGAGGATCGACAGCAATGAGGCGATCAGCATCGAGCCCACGCCCACCGGGTTGATGTCGTAGAGGTGCGCGCGCTTGAATTCGATATGCCTGGGCGACAGGCCCAATGGCTTGTTGATCACCAAGTCGGCGACCAGCGTGCCGATCCAGGCAATCGCGATATTGGCGTAGAGCCCCAGCACCTGGTCGATCACATCGAACACCCCCAGCTCCATCAGCATCAGCGCAATGGCCACGTTGAACACCAGCCACACCACGCGGCCGGGGTGGCTGTGGGTGACGCGGGCGAAGAAGTTCGACCAGGCCAGGGAACCGGCGTAGGCGTTGGTCAGGTTGATCTTCATCTGCGAGATGAACACAAACAGCACCATGGCGCCGAGGGCCCATTCCGGCGAGCTGAACACGTAGCGGAACGCGACCAGGTACATCTGGGTCGGCTCGGCGGCACGCTCCATGGGGATCTCATGTTGCAGCGCGAGAAACGCCAGGAACGCGCCGGCAAACATCTTCAACGCACCCGGAATGATCCAACCCGGCCCGGCGCTGAGCAATGCAGCCCACCAGCGCTTGCGGTTGGCGGCGGTTTTTTCCGGCAGGAAGCGCAGGTAGTCGACCTGTTCGCCGATCTGCGTCACCAACGACAGCGCCACGGTGCAGGCGGCGCAGAACGCCAACAGGTTGAACTCGCCGCCGTCGCCGCTGCGCCCGACGAAGCTGGTCCAGTCGCTGAAGGCGTCGGGGTTTTTCCACCACACAAAGCCGTAGGGCAGTACCAGCAGCAACAACCAGACCGGTTGCGTCCACAATTGCAGGCGGCTGATCAGGGTCACGCCATAGGCCACCAATGGAATCACCAGCAGCGAACAGATCACATAGGCAAAGGCCAGCGGGATATGGAAATACAGCTCCAGCGCCAGGGCCATGATCGCCGCTTCCAGGGCAAAGAACAGGAAGGTGAAGCTGGCGTAGATCAGCGAGGTGATGGTGGAGCCGATATAGCCGAACCCTGCGCCACGGGTGAGCAGGTCCATGTCCAGGCCATAGCGCGCCGCGTAATAGCTGATGGGCAGGCCGGTGAAAAAGATCACCAGGCTGATGGTGAGGATTGCCCAGAACGTGTTGGTGAAACCGTAGCTCAAGGCCAATACGCCGCCGATGGCTTCCAGCGCCAGGAACGACACCGCACCCAGGGCGGTGTTGGCAATACGCAGCTCCGACCATTTGCGAAAGGACTTGGGGGTGTAGCGCAGGGCGTAGTCTTCCATGGTCTCGTCGGCGACCCAGGAGTTGTAGTCGCGGCGGATCTTGACGATGCGCTGGGTGCCGGAAGGAGGGTGCACGGTGGGGATCTCCAGAAGGGGACGAGGTGAATGAGCAAGTTCCATGCCCTTGCAGACGAAGGGGGGCAAATGTGGGAGGGGGCTTGCCCCCGATAGCGGTGTATCTGTGACTCATCAGTTGACTGACCCACTGCTATCGGGGGCAAGCCCCCTCCCACATTGGATCGCCATTGGCAGTGGGGCGGGCGCGATCCTGCTCGAAAATGGTGCGCCGCGGCATACGTCAAATGACGTACGCCGTTACGTCAGGCTGCGTATACCCGAGCTGGCCCCTTGCCGCCATGCTGGACCCCTCATTGCAGAGGAGTCGCCCCATGGCACCACGATTGATCCGCTCCACACCGCTGTTGGCCCTGTCATTGTTGGCCGCCGCTTTGTTCAGCCAGGGCGTGCTGGCCGATAACGAAGGGCTGGCCGTGACCCCCACTGAAGTCACTGTCGGCCAGCTGCACTCGGCCACCGGCACCATGGCGATTTCCGAAACCGGCTCGATCCAGGCCGAGCGCCTGGCCATCGAACAGATCAACGCCTCGGGCGGGATCCTGGGACGGCAGATCAAGGTGATCCAGGAAGACGGTGCGTCCGACTGGCCGACCTTCGCTGAAAAAGCCAAGAAATTGCTGGTCAACGACAAGGTCGCCGCGGTTTTTGGCTGCTGGACCTCGGCCTCGCGCAAAGCCGTGTTGCCGATCTTCGAGAAAGAAAACGGCTTGCTCTACTACCCGACCTTTTATGAAGGGTTGGAGCAGTCGAAAAACGTGATCTACACCGGCCAGGAAGCCACCCAGCAAATCCTCGCCAGCCTCGACTGGATCGCCAAGACCAAAGGCGCCAAGACCTTCTACCTGGTGGGCTCGGACTACATCTGGCCGCGTACCTCGATGAAGATCGCGCGCAAGCACATTGAAAACGTGCTGCACGGCACCGTGGTCGGCGAAGACTACTACCCGCTGGGCAACACCCAGTTCGGTTCGCTGATCAACAAGGTCAAGCTGAAAAAACCGGATGTGGTGTTCGCCGCGGTGGTGGGCGGCTCCAACGTGGCCTTCTACAAACAGCTCAACGCGGCGGGTGTGAATTCATCCAAGCAAACCTTGCTGACCCTGTCGGTGACCGAGGATGAGTTGCTCGGCATCGGCGGCGAAAACATGGCCGGTTTCTACGCCTCGATGAAGTACTTCCAGAGCCTGGACAACCCCAACAACAAAGCCTTCGTCGAAGCCTTCAAGGCCAAGTACGGCAAGGACGCGGTGATCGGCGACGTGACCCAGGCGGCGTACCTCGGCCCATGGCTGTGGAAAGCCGCGGTGGAGAAGGCCGGCAGTTTCGACGTGGATAAAGTCGTCGCGGCCTCACCGGGCATCGAGCTGAAAACCGCGCCGGAAGGCTATGTGAAGATCCACGAGAACCATCACCTGTGGAGCAAGTCGCGCATTGGTGAAGTGCAGCCGGATGGGCAGTTCAAGGTGATTTACGAGTCGGATCTGATCGAGCCGAATCCGTTTCCAAAGGGCTACCAATAACCAACTGATGTAAGAGGTTTGAATGTGGGAGGGGGCTTGCCCCCGATGAGGGAGTGTCAGTCACCTGATTTGTTGCTGGCCCACCGCTATCGGGGGCAAGCCCCCTCCCACATAAAGCCAAGCCAAGCAAAACCAAGCAAAACCAAGCAAAGCCAAGCAAAGCCAAGCAAAAGCAGTCTGCATTTCATCTCTTTTGTAGGAGACCATCATCATGGAATGGCTATCGGAATTTGGAGCCATCGCGGCAATGCAGGGGTTCAACGGCTTGTCCGTGTTCTGCGTGCTGTTGCTGATGGCATTGGGGCTGGCGATCATCTTTGGCCAGATGGGCGTGATCAACATGGCCCACGGTGAGTTCCTGACCATCGGCGCCTACACCACCTACGTGTGTTCCAGCCTCACGGCGCACTTTGCGCCAAGCTTCCAACCCTATTACTTCTTCTTCGCCATTGCCCTGTCATTCCTGGTGGCCGGTGCCATTGGCTGGCTGGTGGAATGGGCGATGATCAGCCGCTTGTACAAGCGCCCGCTGGACACCTTGCTGGCCACCTGGGGCCTGTCCCTGGTGATGCAGCAAACCTTCCGCTCGGTGTTTGGCGCCCGCGAAGTCAGCGCCGAACCGCCGGCGTGGCTGATGGGTTCGGTGAGTTTTACCGACTCCATCGAGATCCCGCGCAATGGCCTGTTCATGATGGGCCTGACCCTGCTGCTCACCGGCGCGATCTTCATGATGCTGTACCGCTCGCGCTGGGGCTTGCAAGTCCGCGCCACCGTGCAGAACCGCCTGATGAGCCGTGCAGTGGGCATCAATACGCGCAAGGTCGACCGCATGACCTTCGCCCTCGGCTGCGGTGTGGCCGGTGTGGCGGGTGCGGCGTTCACCACCATTGGCTCCACCGGGCCGACGGCAGGTTCGCAGTACATCGTCGATACCTTCCTGGTGGTGGTGTTCGGCGGCGCGCAGAGCCTGTTCGGCACCATCGCCTCGGCGTTCGTGATCGCCCAGACCCAATCGCTGTCGGAGTTTTTCCTCAGTGGCTCGATGGCCAAGGTGCTTACCTTGTCCTCGGTGATTCTGATCCTGATGCTGCGCCCGCAAGGGTTGTTCTCCATCAAAGTGCGCAAGTAGAGGCGAGCGGATGAAGGCTTTAGACAAGCTGCTGGGCGGCCAGCAAAACCTGATCGGCATTGTGTTGTTGGCGCTGCTGATCCTGGTGGTATTTCCCCTGACCCTGGACGCATTCCGCCTGAACATGGTGGGCAAGTACCTGACCTATGCGTTCGTCGCGGTGGGGCTGGTGTTGTGCTGGGGTTACGGCGGCATTCTCAGCCTGGGGCAAGGCGTGTTCTTTGGCGTCGGCGGCTACTGCATGGCGATGTTCCTCAAGCTCGAAGCCTCGGACCCGGAGAGCACCAAGATCCAATCCACGCCGGGCATTCCGGACTTTATGGACTGGAACCAGATCACCGAACTGCCGCTGTTGTGGCAACCGTTTCACAGTTTTGGCTTTACTGTTTTCGCCGTGATCGCGGTGCCGGTGCTGCTGGCATTTATCATCGGCATGGCGCTGTTCAAGCGGCGGGTGGGCGATGTGTATTTCTCCATCGTCACCCAGGCGATTGCGCTGATCCTCACGGTACTGATCGTTGGCCAGCAAGGCTTGACCGGTGGCGTCAACGGCATCACCGACCTCAAGACCCTGCTCGGCTGGGACCTGCGCACCGACAGCGCCAAGCTGATCCTGTACTTCATCAACGCCGGCTTGCTGTTTGGCTGCATCTTTATCGGGCGTTTTATCCTCGCGTCCAAGTTGGGCCGCCTGCTGATGGCGATGCGCGACAAGGAAGAGCGCGTGCGTTTCTCCGGCTATGACGTGGCCAGCTTCAAGATCTTCGTGTTCTGCATAGCCGCCGCGTTTTCGGCGATTGGCGGCGCAATGTTTGCCTTGCAGGTGGGGTTTATGTCGCCCTCATTCGTCGGCATCGTGCCGTCGATCGAGATGGTGATCTTCGCCGCCGTGGGCGGGCGCATGTCGCTGCTCGGCGCGGTGTATGGCGCGCTGCTGGTGAACTACGGCAAGACCTACTTTTCCGAATCCTTCCCCGAGCTGTGGCTGTACTTGATGGGCGGGCTGTTTATTGCGGTGGTGATGTATTTCCCCAACGGCCTGGCCGGTTTGTGGGAGAGCCATGGGCGCCAGGCGTTGGCGAAACTGCTGCGGCGTAAACCCAAGGCAAACGCTGCGAAAAGCAAAATCCTGGAGACCCAGCCATGACCGCCGTCGGCTTTGAAATGAAAAAACCGGTGCTGGCCATCGAGGGCCTCACCGTGTCATTCGACGGCTTCAAGGCGGTCGACAACCTCAACCTGTATATCGACCGCAATGAAGTGCGCGTGGTGATCGGTCCCAACGGCGCCGGTAAAACCACGGTGCTCGACCTGATCTGCGGCAAGACCCGCGCCACCAGCGGCAGTATTCAGTTCGACGGCCAGGAACTGACCAAGATGCGCGAGTACAACATCGTGCGGGCCGGTGTGGGGCGCAAGTTCCAGAACCCGTCGATCTACGAGAACCTCACGGTGTTCGAAAACCTCGAAATGTCGTATCCGGCGGGACGCAAGGTCTGGGGCGCGCTGTTCTTCAAGCGCAACGCCCAGGTGATTGCGCGGGTGGAAGAGGTCGCCCGGGAAATCTTCCTCGGCGACCTGCTGCAACAACAGGCCGACCTGTTGTCCCACGGGCAAAAGCAGTGGCTGGAAATCGGCATGCTGCTGATGCAAGACCCGGAGCTGCTGATGCTGGATGAACCGGTGGCCGGCATGAGCGTCAACGAGCGCGCGCAAACCGCCGAGTTGCTCAACCGTATCAGCCAGGGCCGTTCGGTGCTGGTGATCGAGCACGACATGGAATTCGTCAAAAGCATCGCCCACAAAGTCACGGTGCTGCACCAGGGCAAGGTGCTGGCCGAAGGCAGCATGGAGTCGGTGCAAAGCAACCCTAAAGTCATCGAAGTGTATTTGGGCCACTGAGGAAGCAGGCATGTTCAAGATCGACCAGTTGTCCTGCGGCTACGGGCAGAGCCAGATTCTCCACGACCTGGACCTGAATGTGGCCAAGCGTGAGATTGTCGCGGTGATGGGCCGCAATGGCATGGGCAAGACCACCTTGTTCAAGAGCCTGATGGGCATCCTGCCGCAGTGGAAAGGTCAGGTGAGTGTGGATGGGCACAATGTGTCTGCGCTGGAAACCCATGAACGGGTAGAGCGCGGCATCGCCTACGTGCCCCAGGGCCGCATGATTTTCCCGAGCATGACGGTGCTGGAAAATATCCAGACCGGCCTTCCGGCCTCGGCGCGGGGCAAGGTGCCGGAGGATTTGTATGCGCTGTTCCCGGTGCTCTACGACATGCAATCGCGCAAGGGCGGCAACCTGTCCGGCGGGCAGCAACAGCAACTGGCGATTGCCCGCGCATTGGCGACCAACCCCAAGGTGCTGCTGCTGGATGAACCTACCGAAGGCATCCAGCCGTCGATCATCAAGGACATTGCACGCACGCTCAAAGAGATCCGCAACCTGCGGGACTTGACCATTGTGGTCTCGGAGCAGGTGCTGTCGTTCACCCTGGAAATCGCCGACCGTTTCCTGGTGATCGAAAAGGGCCGCTTCGTGATCGAAGAGACCCGGGACCGCGTGGATGAGGCGACGATCAGTCGTTATCTGTCGGTGTAGCAGGGCGGATCATCGCTTCGGGGCGTACGTGTTGCGCGTACGCCTCGGCCGTGATGAAGCCCAATTGCACCGCCGCGTCCTTGGGTGACAACCCTTCATCCGCTGCCTTGCGGGTGATCTGCGCGACTCGGTCATAGCCCAATAACGGATTGAGCGCAGTCGCCATCAACAACGAATGCTCCACATTGCGCGCCAACTGCGGGCGGTTCACTTCCAGGCCATGCAGCAGCTTGTGGGTGAACAGGCTCACGCAGTCGGTAAGGACTTCAATCGATTGCAGCAGGTTGTGGATCAGCACCGGCTTGGCCACGTTCAATTCGAATGTGCTGGAGGCGCCGGCCAGGGTGATGGTGGTGTGATTGCCCATCACCTGCATCGCCGCCTGCACCAGCACTTCGGCGATGGTGGGGTTGCGTTTGCCGGGCATGATCGAAGAGGTGAGGCCGTCATCCGGGACGATCAATTCCCCCAGGCCACAACGCGGGCCGGAGCCCAGCAGGCGAATATCGTTGGCGATCTTGCTCAGCGACACTGCCAGCACGTTCAACGCACCGGAAGCTTCCACCAGCGCATCGTGAGTGCCCATGCCTTCGAACTTGCACGGGTTGGTTTCGAAAGGCTCGCCGGTCAGTCGGCTGATTTCCTCGCAGAACGCCACATCAAAACCCTGCGGCGTATTCAGCCCGGTGCCCACCGCCGTGCCGCCCTGAGGCAGCAGGCGCAAGCGCGGCAGGCACGCTTCGATACGTGCGATGCCGTGCGCAATCTGCTGGGCAAACGCACCAAACGCCTGGCCCTGGCTCATGGGCACGGCGTCCATCAGGTGGGTGCGGCCGATCTTCAATACGTCTTGCCATGCGTCGGCCTTGGCTTGCAGCTCATTGCGCAGATGACCGAGGGCCGGCAGCAGGCGTCCGCGCAGCTCCAACACGGTGGTCAGGTGCATCACCGTGGGGAAGCTGTCGTTGGATGACTGCGAGCGGTTGACGTGGTCGTTGGGATGCACCGGTGACTTGCTGCCCAGTTCGCTGCCGAGAGCCAGGTTGGCGCGGTTGGCGATCACCTCGTTGGCATTCATGTTGGTCTGGGTGCCGGAGCCGGTTTGCCAGATCGACAGCGGAAAATGCGCGTCAAAGGCGCCGCTGGCCAATTCCTCGGCGGCCTGTTCAATCGCCTGCGCCAGCTCGGGCTTGAGGGCGCCAAGGCGTGCGTTGGCGCGGGCACAGGCGCGTTTCTGTTGGCCAAAGGCGCGGATCAGGCTCGGCGCGAACGGCTGTTTACTGCCGAACACCTCCAGTGCCCGTTGGGTCTGTGCGCCCCAGTAGCGCTCGGCCGGGATGGATACCGGGCCGAACGCGTCGTGTTCGATTCGTAGCGTGCTCATCCAGGCGCTCCCTTACAACGCCGCGCCGGCAGCACGGCCAAGCACCCGTTGATATTCGACTTTGGCGGTCTGCTCGGAGAACTCGCCGGACCACTTCGACACCACCACGGTTGCGACGCTGTTACCGATGGTGTTGCAGGTAGCAATCGCCATCGACATGAAACGGTACACGCCAAACAGCAGCGCCAGGCCTTCCGCCGGCAGCACGCCGATGGCGGTCACCGTCGCGGCGAACACCACGAAACTGCCGCCCGATACCGCCGCCGCGCCTTTGGATGTCACCAGCATGATCGCGATGATGCCCAGCTGTTGTTCCCAGCTCAGCGGCACGCCGTAGGCATTGGCGATAAACAACACGCACAGCGACATGTAGATCGACGTGCCGTCGAGGTTGAACGCGTAACCGGTAGGCAGCACCAGGCCGACGCTCTGCTTGGAACACCCGAACTTCTCGAGTTTTTGCAGCAGGCGCGGCAGCGCGCTTTCCGACGAAGCGGTGCCGAGCACGATGAAGATCTCATCCTTGATATAGGTGAGGAAACGCCACAGGCTGAAACCGCTCAACCGGCATACCGCGCCCAGCACCACAAAAATAAAGAACGCGATACCGACGTAGAACATCAACACCAGATTGGCCAACGACATCAGCACCGCGGTGCCGTTGCTGCCCACCGCGTAGGCCACCGAACCGAAGGCACCCAGGGGCGCAAACTTCATGATCAGGTTGATGAATTCAAAGAAGCATTCGGAGATGCGGTTCAGGCCGTCCTCGATCACTTCGCGGCGCTCGGGTTTCAGCGCCAGCAGGGCGAAGCCGAACAACACCGAGATCACCAGCACTTGCAGCAGTTGACCCCCGGCAAAGGCACCGACGAAGTTGTCGGGGAAGATGCCGTAGATAAAGTCCATGGTCGAGGCGGGCGCATGGCCCTTGGCGACCGCAGCACTGGCGGCCGCGGCGGCGGCACTGCTTGGGTGCGCGTCGTGCATGCCGGAACCGATCTGCAACAGGTTGCCCCACAACAGGCCGATGGCCAGGGCGATGGTGGACACCACTTCAAAGTAGATCAGCGCCCGCAGGCCGACCTTGCCGACACGCTTGATATCACCGGCCGAGGCAATGCCGTGGACCACGGTGAAAAACACCAACGGCGCGACGGCAGTCTTGATCAGCTTGAGGAAGATATCGCCGAGGATCTTGAAACTGGCGGCCATCTCGGGGGCGAGAAAGCCGAAGGCAATGCCGAGGAACATGGCGGCAACGACCTGGAACGTCAGGTCCTTGTACAGCGGTTTTTTAGCAGGGGTGGATGACATGTCTGTGATCTCATTGTTGTTATGGTTCTATGTAGCGCCGTAGATCCCCTGTGGGAGGGGCGGTGCGACGACTCGACTTGCCCCCGATGAGGGAGTGTCAGTTGGCATGTTTAGTGGCTGACACACCGCCATCGGGGGCAAGCCCCCTCCCACATTTGGATCTCCATTGGATCTCCATTGGATCTTCATTGGATTGGGGTTAGCGCTTGACCGCCCCTTCACGCGCCAGCGCGATATCCACCATCTGCGGCGCCAGCCCCAGGTAGTTGGCCGGGTCGGTCAGGCGTTGCAGTTCGGCCACGTCCAGTTGCGCGGTGGCTTCACCCTGGGCGAGCAGGGCGTCGAGCAGGCTGGTGCCCTGGTCGTTGGCCATGCGGCAGGCGGCGTACACCACATCGTGGGCAACCTGGCGACCAAGAGCCGGGGCGAGGCCCATCATCACGGCTTCGGCGACGATCAGGCCCTGGGTCATGTCGAGGTTCTTGCGCATGCGCTCGGGGCGCACTTCGAGGCCTGCGAGCATAAAGGTCGCCTGGCCCAGCGATGCAGCGCTGAGGGCGAAGGCTTCCGGAATCGCAATCCACTCTGCCTGCCACGGACCGGTGGAGCGTTCGAAGTCCTGGATCATTGCGTCAAGCATCAGCCCGGCGTGTTGGCGCACGCCCTTGGCGGCGGCGTACATCAGTTCGCAGGAAATCGGGTTGCGCTTTTGCGGCATGGTGCTGCTGGCGCCACGGCCCTTGACGAACGGCTCGTACACTTCGCCCAGTTCGCTGGTCATCATCATCATGATGTCCAGGGCGATCTTGCCCAAGGAGCCTGTGACCAGGCCGAGGAAGTTCAGGGTTTCGGCCAGACCATCGCGGGCCACGTGCCAGGTGGCTTGCGGCACGCCCAGGCCCAGTTCAGCCATCAACGCTTCCTGCACTTCCAGGCCTTTGTCGCCGAGGGAGGCGAGGGTGCCTGCTGCCCCGGCGAACTGGCCGATTTCTACCCGTGGACGCAGCTCCACCAGGCGCTCGGCGTGGCGATCGAACATGCTCAGCCACACCGCGCACTTGTAGCCGAAGGTGATTGGCAACGCGTGTTGCAGGTGCGTACGGCCGGCCATTGGCGTGTCGCGATAGCGCTCGGCGAGGCCGGCGAGCAGGCCGCGCACCGCCTGGATATCCCGCTCGACAATGGCCAGCGCAGCGCGCACTTGCAGGACCACGGCGGTGTCCATGATGTCCTGGGTGGTGGCGCCCCAATGCACGTAGCGCCCGGCTTCGCCGCAGATCTTCGACAGTTGCTCCACCAGCGGCAGGATCGGGTAGCCGACGATCTCGGTCTCGTGTTGCATCAGCGCCAGGTCCAGCGCCTCGTAGCGCGACAGCGCCGCAATTTGCTCGGCCGCCTCGGCCGGGATCACACCGCAGCGGGCTTCGGCGCGGGCCAGGGCCACTTCCACTTCGATATAGCGCTCGATCAACGCTTTATCGGAGAACACACCGCGCATTTCGGCGGTGCCGAACATGTCGCGGAACAGGGCGGAATCAAAAACGGTACTCGACATGGGAAAATCCTAATTGTTATTTTTAAACCATACATATTTAATATGTCCGTACATTATGATTGCGCGTGTGCTGATACACTGTCAACTCGTCAGCGAGGGTAAAAATGGAAAGCGTGAGCCAGAGGCGTTATGCGGCGGTTGCCAAGGACTTGATCGAACACATCGGCAGCGGCCATTACCCGGTGGGGTCGTTGTTGCCGACGGAATTCGAGCTGTGCTCGCTGTACGCGGTAAGCCGCCACACCGTGCGTGCGGCCATCGACCAGTTGCAGGGGCAGGGCATGGTCTCGCGGCGCAAGCGCGTGGGGACGCGGGTCGAGGCCTCATCGCCCAAGGGCGGTTATTCCCAGGCGATGGCCTCGGTGGCCGACCTGGTGCAAGTGGCTGAAACCCACATTCGCGATATCCAGGGCGTACGTGAATTTGTCGCGGATATTGCCCTGGCGCGGCGCCTGGGCCTGGAGCCGGGCGGGCATTACTTCTGTGTGTCGAGCATCAAGGTGGATGCCGGCGACGGTAATGCACCGCTGTGCTGGACTGACGTCTACGCCGAGCAGGCCTATGTCGATGTGATCCCTGAGGCGCGCAAACACCCCGATGAATTGATCGCCGCCTTGATCGGCAAAGCCTACTCACGACATATCGATGTGGTGGACCAACAGGTGCGCCCGGTGCAGCTCAGCGCCGAGTTGGCCACCAGCCTCAAGGCGCAAAACGGTGCGTTGGGCCTGGCAATCATCCGCCAATACCGCGATGAAAATGGTGTGCTGATTGCGGTGGCGGAATCGATCTATCCTGCCGACCGTTTCACCCTGACCATGCAGATGAAACGCGACAAGCTCTGACCCCATACGTCATCCAACGTATTCCCCGTTTTACCTGGCTCCACGAGACTGGATCGCACGCAATGTCATCCGTCCAGGAGCCAGTCCATGACCGAAACGCTGATCAAAGTCGACCTCAACCAACCCGTCACTGAAAACGAACAGATCCACAACCGCTGGCACCCGGATATCCCGATGGCCTGCTGGGTCAAGCCGGGGGATGACTTCATCCTGGAAACCTACGACTGGACCGCCGGCGCGATCAAGAACAACGACGACGCCAGCGATGTGCGTGATGTGGACCTGTCCACCGTGCATTACCTGTCTGGTCCCGTGGGTGTGCACGGCGCCGAACCAGGTGACTTGCTGGTGGTGGACCTGCTGGACATCGGCGCCAAGGCCGATTCCCAATGGGGTTTCAACGGCTTCTTCTCGCGCCAGAACGGCGGCGGCTTTCTCACCGATCACTTCCCCAGCGCGCAAAAAGCCATCTGGGATTTCAAGGGCATGTTCACCAGCTCCCGGCACATTCCGGGGGTGAACTTTGCCGGTCTGATTCACCCTGGCTTGATCGGCTGCTTGCCCGACCCGGTGATGCTGGCTGACTGGAACCGTCGCGAACAGGAACTGATCGACACCAACCCCACTCGCGTCCCTCCGCTGGCCAACGCACCGCTGGCGGCTACGGCGCATATGGGCAAGATGAAAGGCCAGGCCCGTGACGATGCCGCTGCAACCGGCGCGCGCACCGTGCCACCGCGCGAGCATGGCGGTAACTGCGATATCAAGGATTTGTCCCGAGGCTCGAAGATCTTCTTCCCGGTCTACGTCAACGGTGCCGGGCTTTCGGTGGGCGACCTGCACTTCAGCCAGGGCGACGGTGAAATCACCTTTTGCGGCGCCATTGAAATGGCCGGCTGGGTGCACATGAAGGTCGAGCTGATCAAGGGCGGGATGGCCAAGTACGGCATCAAGAACCCGGTGTTCAAGCCCAGTCCGATCACGCCGAACTACAAAAACTACCTGATCTTCGAAGGCATCTCGGTGGATGAACAGGGCCAGCAACATTACCTGGACGTCAATATCGCCTACCGCCAGGCGTGCCTCAACGCGATCAACTACCTGACCAAGTTCGGCTACTCGCCGGCCCAGGGCTATGCGCTGCTCGGCTCGGCACCGGTGCAGGGGCATATCAGCGGTGTGGTGGATATTCCGAATGCCTGCGCCACCTTGTGGTTGCCCACGGAAATCTTCGAATTCGATATCAACCCGAATGCCAACGGCCCGACCAAATTCCTCGACGGCAGCATCGATTTGCCCATCGCCCCGGACCTGTAGCCATGCCGACCTATGAATACACGTGTGCCGCGTGCGGCACCTTCACGATGTTGCGGCCTATCGCCCAGCGCAACGAACCCAGCCAGTGCCCGTACTGCGAAGGGCCGGGCGGGCACCTGCTGGTGTCCGCTCCCGCGCTGCAAACCTTGTCGGCCCACCAGCGCAAGGCCATCGCCGGCAACGAACGCAGCGCCAATGCGCCGCAAACCGTGGGCGAATACCAGGAAAGCCGCCGGCACCCGGCCGGTTGCAGTTGCTGCGGCACGAGTAAAAAAGTCGTGCCGAGCAAGGCCAACCCTTTGGGCCTCAAGACCAGGACCGGCCCACGGCCGTGGATGATCAGTCACTAGAACAGGAGCGTTGCAATGCGCCATGGCGACATTTCCAGCAGCCCGGACACCGTCGGTGTAGCGGTGGTGAACTACAAGATGCCGCGCCTGCATTCCAAGGCCGAAGTCATCGATAACGCGAAGAAGATCGCCGAAATTATTGTCGGCATGAAGCAGGGCTTGCCCGGCATGGATCTGGTGGTGTTCCCCGAGTACAGCACCATGGGCATCATGTACGACCACGACGAGATGATGGCCACCGCCGCGAGCATTCCTGGCGAGGAAACTGCGATCTTCTCGGCGGCCTGCCGCCAGGCGAATACCTGGGGTGTGTTCTCCCTGACCGGCGAGCGCCACGAAGAACATCCGCACAAGGCGCCGTACAACACGTTGGTGCTGATCAATAACCTCGGCGAAATCGTGCAGCGTTATCGCAAGTGCATTCCGTGGTGCCCCATCGAAGGCTGGTATCCGGGCGACCGCACGTATGTGTGCGAGGGGCCCAAGGGCATGCAGATCAGCCTGATCATCTGCGATGACGGCAACTACCCGGAAATCTGGCGCGATTGCGCTATGAAGGGCGCCGAGCTGATCGTGCGTTGCCAGGGCTACATGTACCCGGCCAAGGAGCAGCAGGTGCAGATGTCCAAGAGCATGGCCTGGGCGAACAACTGCTATGTGGCCGTGGCGAATGCGGCCGGCTTCGACGGGGTGTATTCGTACTTTGGCCACTCGGCGATCATCGGTTTTGATGGGCGCACCCTGGGCGAATGCGGCGAAGAAGAGATGGGCATCCAGTATGCGCAGTTGTCGATCTCGCAGATTCGCGATGCGCGGGCCAATGATCAGTCGCAGAACCATCTGTTCAAATTGCTGCATCGCGGCTACACCGGCATGCATGCCTCGGGCGATGGCGACAAGGGCATGGCGGACTGTCCTTTCGAGTTCTATCGCACCTGGGTGCTGGACGCGCAAAAGGCCCAGGAGAATGTGGAAAAAATCACTCGCAGCACCGTCGGTGTGGCCGAGTGCCCGGTGGGGCAACTGCCCCATGGCGGTAAAGAAAAGACTGCGGGGTAGGGCATGCGCTTTACCTTTGAACCGGCGCAGGTGATGGCGTTGCTGCGCAGTCGCATCGTCGGCCAGGACGCGGCGTTGGCCCAGGTGGAGGGGTTGCTCAAGGTGGTCAAGGCCGATATCGGCGAGCGTGATCGACCGCTGAGTGTCAACCTGTTCATGGGGCCAACCGGCGTGGGCAAGACTGAGATCGTGCGGCTGCTGGCCCAGGCGCTGCACGGTCGCAGCGATGGCTTTTGCCGTATCGACATGCATACGCTGGCCCAGGAACATTACGCGGCAGCCCTGACCGGCGCGCCGCCGGGGTATGTGGGCAGCAAGGAGGGCATCAGCCTGTTCAACAGCGAGTTGATCCAGGGCACCTACAGTCGGCCGGGCATCGTGTTGTTCGATGAGCTGGAAAAGGCCAGCAAGGAAGTGGTGCGCAGCCTGCTGGGCATCCTGGAAAACGGCCAGCTCACGTTGGCCGGGGGTACGCGCACGCTGGACTTTCGCAACAGCCTGATCTTCATGACCAGCAATATCGGCGCGCAGCAGGCGCGGCGCCATCGCCAGCGGTTTGCCCAGGGGTGGCGGCGCGTGGTGCGTGGTTTTGTACGCGATGAAGCGGCGGTGTTGGAAGAGGCGTTGCACGGTCATTTCGAGCCGGAGTTTCTCAACCGCATTGATCGTATCTTGATGTTCGAGCCTATCGATATTCAGTGGCTGGATGCGCTGCTGGACGTGGAGCTGGGCAAACTCAACCAACGCTTGGCAGCGCAACAGCGCAGGTTAAGCGTGGATGCGCAGGCGAAGGCCTGGTTGTGCCGCCAGCACGACGCGCGATTTGGCGCGAGGGCGCTGACCAGGCGCTTGCGGGTGGAGCTGGAGCCGGCACTTGCCGAATGCCTGCTGCAAAGCGGCGCTCGGCACTTGATTGCGACGGTGCGCAACGCCGGCCTGGTGGTTGAACCCGAAAGCACAGGAAGGTGGGATCCAATTACGGTATAACCCTCGGACGCTTTAGTTATCCGAGGCCCCGTTTTTCATGCAAAGCCCTTTGCAACGTCCGCTGTGGCAGGTCTACCTGATCTTTTTGGCACCCATGGTGCTGTCCAACTTCCTGCAAAGTTTTTCCGGCACCCTCAATGGCATCTATGTCGGGCAAATGCTCGGCACCCAGGCGCTGGCGGCGGTGTCGGGCATGTTTCCCATTGTGTTTTTCTTTATCGCCCTGGTGATCGGCTTGGGGGCGGGCGCCTCGGTGTTGATCGGCCAGGCCTGGGGCGCCCAGGAAACGGGGATGGTCAAGGTGATCACGGGCGCCACCCTGACGTTGGGGGCGTTGGTGGGGGTGATTGCGGCCGTGTTGGGCAGCCTTTTTGCGCGGCCAGCGTTGCAGGCGTTGGGCACGCCCATTGACGTACTGGACGATGCGGTGGGTTACGCGCAGATGATGATGTTGATCATGCCGCTGTTGCTGGTGTTCATCCTCTATACCCAATTGTTGCGTGGCGTCAGCGATACGGTCTCGCCGTTGCTGGCGCTGATGGTCTCGACCCTGGTGGGCTTGCTGCTGACCCCAGCGCTGATTCGCGGCTGGATCGGCCTGCCGCCCTTGGGCATCCAGAGCGCGGTATTCGCCGGGCTGGTGGGCAACGCGTTGGCCATGGTGTTTTTGGTCCTGCGTCTGCGCCATAAAAATCATGTGATGGCGCCGGACAGGGAACTGATCGCCGCCTTGCGCCTGGATCGCGTGATTTTGGGAAAGGTCCTACGCATCGGCCTGCCCACCGGCCTACAGATGGTGGTGTTGTCGCTATCGGAATTAGTGATTCTCGCCCTGGTCAACAGCCACGGTTCCCAGGCCACGGCGGCGTATGGCGCGGTGACACAGATCGTCAACTATGTGCAGTTCCCGGCGCTGTCGATTGCTATCACTGCCTCGATCCTCGGCGCCCAGGCCATTGGCGCCGGGCGTCTGGAACGTATCGGGCCGATCCTGCGCACCGGGTTGTTGATCAACACTTGCCTGACTGGTGGCCTGATCGTGCTGGGCTACGTGTTGTCCCACTGGTTGCTGGGTCTGTTCATTACCGACGATGCGGCACGGATCAAGGCTGAACACCTGCTGCACATCATGCTGTGGAGCATCCTGGTGTTCGGTTTCCAGGCGGTGGTGGGCGGGATCATGCGCGCCAGCGGTGTGGTGTTGATGCCGGTGGCGATCTCGATCTTCTGCGTACTCTGTGTTGAGTTGCCGATGGCCTACCTGCTCAACGCACACTTCGGCCTGGAAGGGGTGTGGATGGCGTTTCCGGTGACTTACCTGGCGATGTTGGCCTTGCAGACCGCGTATTACCGATTGGTATGGCGGCACAAGCAGATCACGCGGTTGGTGTGATAAAAGGTGGCGCAACTTAAGGCTTGAAGGCGTTTAACCCATGGCAAACCCCTACGCCGAGCTGTTTCAGGTGCCTGGCGCTCGTGCTTTTGTACTGGCCGGCATGCTGGCGCGCATGCCTGTGTCCATGACCGGTATCGGCTTGATCACCATGCTGTCCCAAGTGCACGGCGGCTACGGCCTGGCGGGTTCGGTGGCGGCGGTATTTGCCTTGGCTACGGCGTTTTGTGCGCCACAGGTTTCGCGCTTGGTGGACCGGTATAGCCAGGGGCGGGTATTGCCCATCGCGGCGCTGATCGGCGGCGGGGCATTGTTATTGCTGTTGCTGTGTACTCGCTTGCAGGCGCCGAACTGGACGCTGTTCCTGTTCGCGGCAGTGGCCGGCTGCATGCCAAACATGTCGGCGATGGTGCGGGCACGCTGGACCGAACTGTATCGCGGTCAACCCAAGCTGCAAACCGCATTTGCCCTGGAATCGGTACTCGACGAGGTGTGCTTCATCATTGGTCCGCCGATGTCGGTGGGGTTGAGTGTGGTGCTGTTCCCCGAAGCGGGGCCGTTGGTTGCGGCGTTGCTGCTGGCGGTGGGTGTGACCACGTTTGTGTTGCAACGTGAGACCGAGCCGCCGGTGCATGAGCATCACGAACATCACAGCGGTTGGCTGATCGCTTCGCCTTCGGTGTTGATCCTGATGATCCTGCTGTTGGCCATGGGCGTGATCGTTGGCGTGGTCGATGTGGTCAGCGTGGCGTTCGCCCAGCACCAGGGCCAGCCGGCGGCGGCAAGCATTGTGCTGTCGGTGTACGCCATTGGTTCATGCCTGGCCGGGTTGGCCTTCGGCACCCTCAAGCTCAAGGCGCCGTTGGCCCGACAGTTTCTGTTCTGTGGCGTGGCTACTGCGTTGACCACTTTGCCGTTGCTGCTGGTCACCAACATTCCGGGACTGGCGGCGGCGATCTTTATCTCCGGCCTGTTTTTCGCCCCGACCCTGATCGTATCGATGGCGCTGGTGGAGCGGGTTGTGCCACCGAGCCGCCTCACCGAAGGCATGACCTGGCTGATCACCGGCCTCAGCATCGGTGTAGCGATCGGTGCCGCCAGCTCCGGTTGGATGATCGACCACTTTGGCGCCACCAGCGGGTTCTGGGTGGCGCTGGTGGCGGGAGCGGTGGTGATGGGGTCAGCGGTGTTGGGGTATCGGCGGCTGGGCTGATCAGCCAAGTGCCGGACACGTATCCGCGCTGTGATGTTGCAGAAACTCGTTCAGTGCCTGGCGAGTCAGGTCGTTGAGTGTCACTTTCTTGCGGGTCGCCGCCAGGGCCGCCGCCAGGTGCAGGTCGTGGCCGACGCGAACATTGAAAGAGCCTTTACAAGGTTTTTCGGGTGTTTGCCCCAGCGCCTGGCAGGTCGCGAGGTAGTCTTCCACCGCTTCGCGAAATGCGGCGTCCAGCTCCGCGACGGTTTTGCCTTCGTAGCTCACCAGTGCCTTGATGAACAGCACTTTGCCGAACAGGCAGTTGTCTTCGAGGCTGGCTTCGATGGAGCCGATGTAGCCATTGTGTTTCAGTTGGTTGTTCACTGAATCAGTTCTCCTGATTTCAATTGTTCGATGATCTGGCGCCGAATGTAGTGTTTCAGTTCGTTGCCGGGGTGAGGCTTGTGCAGGGTGATCATTGCACTGGGGTCGCCGATGTCGAACTTGACCCGGCTTCCCGCCCCCTCAATCTGTGTGTAGCCCAGTCGTCGCAACAGCGTAACGAGTTCGGGCCAGGTAAATGCCATATGTTCATTGAGCAATTTGGCGAGCAGCTTTTCATTTTTGGACACGGCGTTCCCTGCGTGTAACTAAATGTAGTTGCAAAAAGTGGTGTCCGTCAATGCTAGCTCGGGTTTGCGTGGTTTTCTCGGGATTGATGTAACCCTTGATGACACCCCTCCCGGCCTCCCACCTCGCGCTAATTTTTCCTCGCTCGATTCGTTTTATAGGGACGACGTGCCTTTGGAGTGGAGCGACATGACCGTATTGTTGGAATTCAACGTTTCTGCGTTGTTGAGCGAGCGGGGCAGCTTGCCATTGTTAATCGAGGCGCCCGAGGCTGGCCTCGGCTTGATGGACGTATTCGCCGAGCTGAAACCTTTGGTGGAGCAGCACCTGCCTCAGAGTGGCGGGATTTTGTTCCGCGGCTTTGAGGTGGGAGGCGTGGATGAGTTTCGCCTGTTCGCCCAATCGTTCGGTCACCCGTTGCTCAATTACGAGTTTGGTTCCACGCCCCGCAGTAACGTGACCCAAGGGGTGTACACCTCGACTGAATACCCGGCACACCAGAGTATTCCGCTGCATAACGAGCAGGCCTACACCCTCGAATGGCCGATGAAGATCTGGTTCTACAGCGTGGTTGCCGCACAGACCGGCGGTGAGACGCCCATTGCCGACAGCCGTGAAGTCTACCGCCGTATGCCCGAGTACATCCGTCAGCGCTTTGTCGAAAAGGGCCTGATGTATGTGCGCAACTATGGCAACGGCCTGGATGTCGGCTGGGAGCAAGTCTTCAATACCGATGACCGCAGTGTGGTGCAAGCCTATTGCCAGGCCCATGCCATTGAATGGGAATGGAAGGACGACGGTGAGTTGCGTACCCGCCAGGTGTGCCAGGCCGTGGCCATTCACCCCTCTACCGGGGACCGGGTCTGGTTCAATCAGGCCCATCTGTTTCACGTTTCCAACCTGCCGCAGGAAGTGCGCGAGACGTTGCTCGAAATCGTTGACGAGGAAGACCTGCCTCGTAACGTCTACTACGGGGATGGCTCGCCGATCGAGGCCCAGGTACTCGATGAGGTTCGGCGGGTGCTGGATAGCTGCGCCATCAGCTTTCCCTGGCAGGAGGGCGATGTGCTGATGTTGGATAATATGCTGGCCGCCCACGCTCGTTCGCCCTTCACCGGGCCACGCAAAGTGGTGGTGGCGATGGCCGAGGGGCATACCGAACAACCGCGCTGAACCTTTGGCCAGGTGCCCGTGCAGCAGCGCCTTGCGGCGCTGCATGCAGACGGTCGCTCTGTGGTCCTCCTGTCTAAATTAGCCCCTTGCTTGATCGTTCTACTGAAAACGCCTTGGCCCGCAGGCCTGGCCGCAGATCAGTAAGGACGGAATGCAATGAACACCCAGGATTCACTTCGGCTCGCTCGCCGTTTCATCGAGTTGCCTGCCCAGAAGCGGTCTTTGTTTCTTAAGGCCCTGGAGGCGGAGAACGTCGACTTCTCGCTTTTCCCCATTGCGTCCGATGTGCAGGTGGCTGACCGCGATGCGTTGTCGTACGCCCAGCAGCGTATGTGGTTCGCCTGGCAGCTGGATCCGCGTAGCAGTGCGTACCATTTGCCCATGGCGGTCAAACTGCACGGCGCGTTGGACGTGGACGCGCTGAAAAGTGCGGTTGATGCTCTGGTGATGCGCCATGAAAGCTTGCGTACGGTGTTTCGCGAGCAGGCAGACCAAGTCGTCCAGCATGTCGTTGAGGTGAGTCAGGTCGGCATTGAATTCATGGATTTCTCCCAGGAGCAGGGGGCCGAGCGTGACGCGCGGATCGACACCCTTGCCAGGGCCGAGGCGCTGGCGCCCTTCGATTTGGTGAGTGGTCCGTTGCTGCGCATCAAACTGCTGAAAAAAAATCACGAGGAACATCTGCTGCTGGTCACCTTGCACCACATCGTCGCCGATGGTTGGTCGATGGGTGTGCTGATCGATGAACTGGTGCGCCTTTACGAGGCCGCGAGCATGGGGGAGGACGCAGGGTTGTCGGCCTTGCCGATTCAGTACCGCGACTATGCACTCTGGCAGCGCAGCTGGCTGGAGGCCGGTGAGCAGGCGCGGCAATTGGGTTACTGGTTGGACAAGCTGGGTGACGAGCATCCGGTGCTGCAATTGCCTGCCGACTTTTCGCGGCCCGCCAAACCCGATCATCAGGGTGAGCGGTACGGGGTGGACATCGATCCGCAATTGGTGGCGCAACTCAGGGATGTTGCACGTAAGCACAACGTTACCCTGTTTATGTTGCTGCTGGCCTCTTTTAGCCTGCTGCTGTACCGCTATACCGGACAGAACATCCAGCGAGTCGGGGTGCCTATTGCCAACCGCCACCGCCCTGAAACAGAAGGGTTGATTGGTTGCTTTATCAACACTCAGGTCCTGCATACGGTCGTCGATCCCGTGATCGATACGGCCGAGCTGTTGCGTCGTGTCAAGGCCAGCGCCATGGAGGCGCAATCGTTCCAGGACCTGCCGTTCGAAAAGCTGGTGGAAGCGCTCAACCTGGATCGAAGCAACGCCCATAGCCCGTTGTTCCAGGTGCTGTTCAACCATCAGTCGAACGTGACCGATATCGGGACGATCAACACCCGCTCCGGGCTGCTGCTGGAAAAACTCGCCCTGCCCAAGACCACCGCACGCTTTGACCTGGCCCTGGACACCGTCGAAAACGACGGCCAGTTGCAGGCCGCGTTTACCTTTGCCACCGAGCTGTTTGCACGGCCCACCATTGTTCGCCTGGCGGAGCATTGGGTGCGCGTATTGCACGGTCTGGCGCAGGATTCTGCGATGCCCATCGGTGAGTTTTGCCTGGGCGATGCAGTGCCGGTGGTGCCTGCGGCGGACTGGCTTGAGCCCCAGTTGGGCGTGCACGAGTTGATCGAGCAGTTTGCCCGGCAGTTTCCCGAGCGCCTGGCGGTAGTCCATGAAGGGCAGTCCCTCAGTTATGCCCAACTGAATCGCCAGGCGAGCCAATTACAGCAACAGTTGCTGGCTGCCGGAGTCTTGCCGGAGCAGGCTGTTGGTGTGGTGGCTGACCGCTCCCTTGGCATGGTGGTGGGCATGTTGGCAGTGCTCAAGAGTGGCGCGGCCTACGTGCCCTTGGAACCTGATCAGCCAGAGCAACGCCTGGCCTTCATGCTCCGGGACGCGGCCGTCGTTCAGGTGCTGGCTCCTGGCGATTGGGAGGGGGCGTTACCGGAGGGAGTGCAGGCCATTGCCTTCGACCGGATCGAGCAGACGGCAATCGAAGCGCTGCCTGCACCCGTGGCGCCTGGCAACCTGGCGTACATCATCTACACCTCTGGCACCACTGGCACGCCCAAGGGCGTTGCGGTTACGCACGGTGCGCTGGTCAATTACATCCAGGCCGTGTCCTTGCGCTTGCCCATCGCGGATATCCATCACCTTGCAATGACTTCCACGCCCGCCGCCGACCTTGGCCATACGGTGTTTTACGGTGCGCTGTGCAACGGCAAATGTGTGCACCTGTTGAGCAGGGAGCGGGTCCTGGACGCCGACGCGTTCGCGGCCTATATGAATGAACATTCGATCGATGCACTGAAAATCGTGCCCTCGCACCTGGATGCGATGCTGTCGGCCAACGCCAGTGCCGAGGTGCTGCCGCGCCAGTGCCTGATCCTGGGTGGGGAAGCCTGCTCCGAAAGGTTGTTGGCGCGTATTGCTGGATTCGCGCCGCAGCTTGCGGTGATCAATCACTACGGCCCGACCGAGTCCACCGTGGGGGCCTTGACCACGCCGCTGGTAATGGGCCAACCGCCGCATCTGGGGGCTGCGCTGGATAATGTGCGGGTCGAGGTGTTGGATGCCAGCCTGTTGCCGGTGCCCGGCGGTGCCCAGGGGGAGCTGCATATCGCCGGGGCGGGCCTGGCCCGTGGTTATGTGGGGCAGCCGGGTTTGACGGCACAACGTTTTGTACCGGACCCCTTCGGCCCGGCGGGTGCGCGCATGTACCGTACCGGGGATTTCGTGCGCCGCGACGCGGTCGGTGCCTTGCGGTTTATCGGGCGCATGGATCACCAGGTGAAAATCCGTGGCTATCGAGTTGAGCCAGGGGAGGTCGAGCAGCGTTTGCAGGGCCTGCCGGGGGTCAGGCAGGCCTTGGTCCGGGTAACGGGCGCCCCGGATGCGCCGCAATTGGTGGCTTATGTGGTTGCCAGCCAGGCGCTACCGGACGAGGCGGCGGTAAAGGCGGCCCGGTTGGCGCTGCAACAGGCCCTGCAGGGGTTTGTGCCGGATCACATGATTCCGGGGCATATCCTGTTCCTGGACGAAGTGCCGTTGACGGCCAACGGGAAAGTCGACGCCAGTCGCTTGCCGGTCTGCGGTTTCGGGGGCGATGAGCCGCAGTACGCGGCGCCGGTCACGCAGCAGGAGAAGCTTCTGGCGCAAGTCTGGCAAGACGTGCTCGGCGTTGAGCGTGTCGGCCTCGGGGACAATTTTTTCGCCCTGGGCGGGCATTCCTTGCTAGCGACGCAAATTGTCTCTCGGGCCCGCCGCCAGTTGGGCCTGGATATTCCTTTGCGACTGCTGTTTGACAGCGCTGACCTGGGCAGTTTCTGCGCCGCCGTTACCGGCCAGGCTGGGGTTGATGACGCGCCGATACGGCAACTGGATCGCCAGCAGCTGCTAGCGGTGTCCCATGCCCAGCATCGGCAATGGCTGTTCTGGAAAATTCACCCGCGCAGCGCGGCTTACAACACTCCCATGGCCGTGCGTATCAGTGGTTCGCTGGACACGTTGGCCCTGCAGGCTGCGTTCGATGCGCTGGTGGCCCGTCATGAAAGCCTGCGCACGGTATTTGTCGAAGAGCAGGGCGTGCCCTACTTGAAGCCACTGCCCAGCGTACGGGTGCCGCTGGTCAAAGCGTTCATCGGTGCGTTGCAGGGCGAGGCACTGGAGCGACGGTTGCAGGAAGAAACCCAGCAACCCTTCGATCTGGCGAATGGTCCTCTGTTACGCCTCAACTTGCTGCAAGTGAGCCCCGAAGAACACTTGCTGTTGCTCAATCTGCACCACATCGTGTCCGATGGATGGTCCATGAGTGTCATGGTGCGCGAATGCATCGCCAGCTATAACGCCCAGGTTCTGGGGCAACCCGTGCCTGTGCTGGCACCGCTGACGGTGCAATACGCCGACTATGCCACCTGGCAGCGCGAGCGCCTCGAAGAGGGGCAGATGCACACACAGCTGGGTTATTGGAAGGCCCAGTTGGAAGATGATTTCAGCGTACTGGAATTGCCAGCCGACCGTGTGCGGCCACAGATCCAGAGCTACTGCGGCGGGCGCGTCGACGTGCGCCTGCCCGCCGAACTGGCCAGCGGTCTGCGCCGTCTGGCGGTAAAGGCCAATGCCACGTTGTTCCATATCTTCCTGGCCTCTTTCGGCCTATTGCTGGCGCGCTACAGCGCGAACGAAAAAATCAACATCGGCGTGCCGGTCACCAATCGCAATCGCCTTGAGCTCGAAGGCTTGATCGGCTTTTTCGTCAATACCCTGGTGGTGCGGGTGGGCGTGGACTTTGCCGCGACCTTTGATCAGTTGCTGGCGTCGGTCAAGGAAACCAGCCTGCAGGCCCAGGCCAACAAGGACATTCCCTTTGACGTGCTGGTGGAGGAGCTGGGCCCGGAGCGAGGCCTGGGGCATAACCCGCTGTTCCAAGTGATGTACAACCACATGCGCGACCTGGGAGAACAAGTCACTGGGCAGAGCCTGGCCGGGGTCAGCGCCGAGGAAATCGACCTGGTGGAAGGCACGGCACAGTTCGACTTGTCCCTGGACACCGTTGAACGCTCTGACGGTGTGCTGGCCACGTTCGTGTATGCCAGTGACCTGTTTGACCATGCCCGCATCGAGCAGATGGCCGCGCACTGGCTGAACCTGCTACAGGCACTGGTGGTGCAACCGCACACAAGCGTAGACCGTCTGCCGCTGTTCCTGCCCCACGAGCAAGCGCGCCTGGAACAGGACTGGTGCCAGGGCCCAGCCACTGTGCACCTGGCCGATACCGCCGTGGCGCGGTTATTCGAAGCCCGGGTCCAGGCACAGCCCCATGCGCCTGCATTGCTGATGGGCGACACCCAACTGAGCTATGACGAGCTGAATGGCCAGGCCAACCGTTTGGCTCACAAGCTGCGCGAATGGGGGGTTGGTCCGGAAGTACTGGTTGGGGTCGCGGTGGAGCGCAGCCTGGAAATGGTGGTCGGCCTGCTGGCCATCCTCAAGACCGGTGGTGCGTACGTGCCTCTGGACCCGGACTATCCTCGCGAACGTCTGGGCTACATGATGCAGGACAGCGGGATTGTCTTGTTATTGACCCAGACCGGCCTGCAACAGCAATTGCCGATACCCGAAGGGCTGCCCAGCCTGTGCCTCGATCAGCCGGGTGACTGGTTGGCCGATTACGACGCGGGCAACCTGTCCACGTACATCGACCCGCAGTCCCTGGCCTATGTCATGTACACCTCCGGCTCCACCGGACGGCCCAAGGGTGTGGGCATCAACCAGGGTTCCTTAAGCCTGCACGCCCAGGTCTCGCTGGGTTTTTTCAACCTGTCGGCCAGCGACCGCATCCTGCAGTTCGCGACGTTCAATTTCGACGGGTTTGTCGAGCAGCTCTACCCGGCGCTGATCTGTGGCGCATCGGTGGTGATTCGCGGGCCGGCGCTATGGGACAGCGAAACCTTCTACCGCGAGTTGATCGACAAAGACATCAGCGTGGTCGACCTGACCACGGCCTACTGGTTCATGCTCGCCAAGGATTTCGCCGCCCAGGGCCCACGGGACTATGGGCGCCTTCACCAGTTGCACGCGGGCGGCGAGGCCATGCCGCCGGAAGGTGTGGTGGCCTGGAGACAGGCGGGGCTTGGGCATGTGCGTCTGCTCAATACCTATGGGCCCACCGAAGCCACCGTCACCGTCACCGCCCACGACTGTACGGCGTTTGCCGCAGCCGACAGTGTTGCACCGCCGGCCCTGATGCCCATTGGCAAGGCCCTTGGCGGGCGCTCCATCTACCTGTTGGATAACAGTGCCGGCCTGACGGTCCCTGGTGCCATCGGAGAACTGCAGGTCGGCGGCGGGCTGTTGGCGCGGGGTTATCACAACCGTCCGGCGCTGACGGCTGAGCGCTTTATTCCCGACCCGTTCAGTCCGCACGGCGGGCGTCTGTATCGCACCGGCGACCTTGCCCGTTACGTCGATGATGGGGTGATCGAGTACGTCGGTCGTATCGACCATCAGGTGAAGATTCGTGGCTTCCGTATTGAACTGGGGGAAATCAGCGCGCGCTTGCTGGAGCACGCGTTGCTTGCCGACGCCCTGGTTATCGACATCGATGGCGTACTGGGCAAGCAATTGGTGGGTTACCTGGTGCCGGCCGATCCGGCGATTCTGCATGCCGATACCGAGGTGCAGAACGCGCAGTTGGGGCGTATCCGCGACGATCTTCGCAGCAGCCTGCCGGACTACATGGTTCCCGCTTACCTGATGTGGATGTCCGGGTTGCCCCTGACCCCCAATGGCAAGCTGGACCGCAAGGCGCTGCCAGCCCCCGACACCCGACAGATGCAGGCGCGCTATGTCGCACCACAAACCGACCTGGAACACCAGCTGTGCGAGATCTGGGCCATGGTGCTGCGAATCGAGCGGGTCGGCATGCAAGACAACTTCTTTGAATTGGGTGGCCACTCCCTGCTGGCAGCCCAGGCCATCTCACGAATCAACACTCAACTGGGTATCGATATGCCAATTCGCCAACTGTTCGAAACACCCGTCCTGAGTGAATTTTCACGCGCGCTGGAGAGTGCCGGCCGGTCGCTGACCGATGAAGGCTTGTCGGATATCGAGCGACTGATGAACGAAATGACGGAGGCTTGAACATGGATAAGACTACCGCTGAACGGATTGCCAAGCGCTTCGTCGGCCTGCCACTGGAGCAGCGTCGCCAGATCCTGGAAAAAATGCACGCCACCGGCCAGAGCTTCAAACTGCTGCCCATTGCCGCCACTCGCCACGACGTGGCTCGTATCCCCTTGTCATACGCCCAGCAACGCATGCTGTTCCTGTGGCAACTGGAACCGACCAGTTCGTTCTACAACATCCCGATGGCGGTGCGCCTGACGGGCGCATTGAACGAGGCGGCCCTGGCCGAGGCGCTCGCGTCGCTGGTGCAGCGGCATGAAACCCTGCGTACGCGGTTGGTCAGCGAGGACGGTGAGTTCTACCAGCAAATCCTTGAGCATTCCGACGTGAGCCTGGAGCATGCGCAGGTCGATGCACAGGCGAACATTGAAGCATTGGTCAAGGCGGAACTGCGCCGCCCGTTCGACCTGCTCAACGACCCGTTGCTGCGGGTCAAGTTGTTCCGCGTGGACGCTACCCATCATGTGTTGACGGTGTGCATGCACCACATCGTCAGTGATGGGTGGTCCAGCGAACTGATGATCGAAACCTTCGTGCAGTGTTACGACGGCCTTGTGAGCGGGCGGACCGTGGAGCTGGCACCCTTGCCGATCCAGTACGCCGACTACGCCATCTGGCAACGCGCCTGGCTCGAGGCCGGCGAGGGCGAGCGCCAATTGCAATACTGGCAGCAACAGTTGGGGGGCGAGCAGCCGGTGCTGGAGCTGCCCCTGGATCGCCCGCGTCCGGCCCAGGCCAGTTACAAGGGGGCCGTGGTCAGGGCCGATGTGCCCGTCGCGCTGTCGGCAAGCCTCAAGGCCCTGGCACAGAAGAACGGCCAGACCCTGTTCATGCTGATGCTGGCGGCGGTGGCCGTGGTGTTGTCGCGCCATAGCGGGCAGTCGGACATCCGTGTCGGCGTGCCTAACGCCGGACGCAATCGCAAGGACCTGGAAGGCCTGATCGGCTTTTTCATCAATACCCAGGTCATGCGTGTGCAGGTCGATGAGTGCGCCACGTTCAATGGCTTGCTGGAACAGGTCAAGGCGGTGGTAGGCGGTGCCCAGTCGCATCAGGAACTGCCGTTCGAACAGTTGGTGGACGCCCTTGCGCCGGAGCGCAACCTGAGCCACAACCCGCTGTTCCAGTTCAAGCTCAACCAGAATGTCGCGGGCGAAGCCAGCAGTGCCGATACACGCAAGACCTTGAGTGGACTGAGTGTGGAAGAGTTCCCGCTCAGTGGTGCCGATGCACGGTTTGACCTGGCATTCGACTTCAGCGACAGCCCCCAGGGCATCGAGGGCTATTTCACCTACGCCACCGACTTGTTCGACGCGCCGACCATCCAGCGCATTGCCGCGTCGTTGCAGCAGGTGTTGCAGCAGTTGGCGCAGGCACCTGGCAGCCGTTTGCTCGATCAGCCGCCGATGGCCTCGACAACCCTGCAAGGCGACGTCGCCACCTTCGCACATCAAGATTTTCTCGGGCTGTGGCAACAGGCGTTGGCGACAGCGGGCGACCAGCCCGCGTTGCGTTGCGGTGCCCAGGTCGTCAGCTATCAGCAGTTGGAGCGCCATGCCAACCGATTGGCGGCGTACCTGCGCGAGCAGGGCGTCGGCGTTGGCTCTTTGGTGGCCTTGTCCCAGGAGCGCTCCATCGAGTGGGTGACCAGCATCCTCGCCGTGCTGAAAACCGGCGCGGCCTTCCTGCCCCTGGACGGTGCCCAGCCGGCCGAGCGCTTGGAGCAGTTGCTGGTGGACAGCGAGGCAGCGTTGTTGATTCGCCCGTTGGGTGATGAGGCCTTGGCCCGGTTGGACGCCTGCCCGGTACTGGCCTTCGACCCGTCCATCTGGCGTGAATGCAGTGACGCAGCGGTGAGTGTAGACGTACTGCCACAGCAAACCGCTTACGTGATCTACACCTCGGGCTCCACCGGCCAGCCCAAGGGTGTGGTCCTCAGCCATCAGATGTTGGCCAACTACCTGCAAGGCGTGCTGGACCGTCTGCACGTGCCGGCAGGCGCCAGCATGGCCATGGCGTCGACGGTGGCGGCAGACCTGGGGCACACCATGCTGTTTGGTGCATTGGCCTCCGGTCGCCTGTTGCACCTGCTGTCCAAGGACCACGCATTCGACCCCGATAGTTTTGCCGCCTACATGAGCGAGCACCAGGTCGACGTGCTGAAAATCGTGCCCAGCCACTTGCAGGGGCTGTTGCAAGCCGCCACCCCCGGGAATGTGCTGCCTCGGCAATTGCTGATAGTGGGGGGCGAGGCATGCCCTTGGTCCCTTGCGCAGAAGGTGCGCCAACTGCGCCCCGATTGCCGGGTGGTCAACCACTATGGCCCGACGGAAACCACGGTCGGCATTCTCACCCATGAAGTGGGTGACACCCTGGCCGGCTACCGCAGCGTGCCAATCGGCCAGCCGCTGGCCAACAGTTGCGTGCGGGTGCTGGACGGCGGGCTCAACCCAGTCCCCGAACGGGTGGCAGGCGAGTTGTACCTGGGCGGGCAGGGCGTCGCCCACGGCTATCTGGGGCGCGCAGCCCTGACCGCCGAGCGCTTTGTGCCAGACCCTGAGGCGCGGCATGGCGAGCGACTGTATCGGGCTGGCGACCGCGCCCGAATCGAACAGAGGCGGGTGGAGTTCCTGGGGCGGGCCGACGAACAGGTCAAGATCCGTGGCTATCGGGTTGAACCGGGGGAAATCGCTGAATGGTTGCGCCAACTCGACGGCGTGCAGGACGCCGTTGTCCTGGCGCAAGCGTTGGACAGCGATCCCGAACGCCTGCAACTGGTGGCGTACTGCGTAGCTGCCGATGGTGTCAACGCCGTGACCTTGGCTCCACAGTTGCAGGCGCGACTGCCGGACTACATGGTCCCGGCCCATATCCTGCTGTTGGAGCGGTTGCCACTGACCCCCAACGGCAAGTTGGACAAGCGTGCCCTGCCCAAACCCGAAGTGACCAGCCGTCCCTATGTGGCGCCGGTAGGCGACGTTGAAGAAAAGCTCGCCAACGTCTGGGCCGACGTACTCAAGCTGGATCGAGTGGGCACCAGCGACAACTTCTTCGAACTGGGCGGTGATTCGATTCTCAGCCTGCAAATCATTGCCCGTGCCAAGCGCCAGGGCATCAAGATCACACCTAAGCAGCTGTTCGAGAAACAGACCGTCGGCTTGCTGGCTCAGGTGGCCAGGCCGGTCGAGGAAAAGCCCCGTGCGGCGTCGGTATCATCGGTGGCAAGCGGCGTGGTGCCTCTGTTGCCGATCCAGCAGCGGTTTTTCCAGGCGCCCATCCCTCAGCGCCAACGCTGGAACCAGTCTGTCTTGCTGACCCCGGGCGAGCGCTTGAGCGCGTCGGCCCTGGAGGCTGCCTTGCAGGCTGTGGTTCTGGCACACGATGCCTTGCGCCTGCGCTTCAGTGAACAACAGGGGCAATGGCGAGCCGAGTTCCAGGCACCCAAGGTATCGACCCTCCTGTGGCATAACACCCTGGACGACGCGGCCCACCTGACCAATGCCGCCGACGAGGCCCAGGGCAGCCTGGACCTTGAGCAGGGGCAACTGGTGCGCGCAGTGCTGTTTGACCTGCCGGACGGCCAGCAACGCTTGCTGGTGGTGATCCACCATCTGGTGGTGGACGGCGTGTCATGGCGCGTTCTGCTCGAAGACCTGCAAACGGCTTATCGCCAAGCGAGTCGGGGCGCGCCAGTGGTTCTGGCGGCCAAGACCGGTTCTTTCCAGGAATGGGCAGAACATCTGAGCCGTTATGCCAGCAGTGACACCCTGGCGGCGGAGCGCGACTATTGGCTCAATGCCCAGGGAGAGGGCGGCCAGGAGTTGCCCTGCGATTCAGCCGACGGCGCCATGACCACTCTGCAGGCCGCCCGTGTCACCTCGCGGCTGGACAAGGGGTTGACCCATCAACTGCTCAAGCTGGCGCCGGCGGCGTATCGTACCCAGGTCAACGACCTGCTGCTCACCGCCCTGGCCCGTACGCTGTGCCAGTGGAGCGGGCAACCTGGGGTGAGCATTGCCCTGGAAGGCCATGGCCGCGAAGACTTGTTCGACGACATCGACCTGAGCCGTACCGTGGGTTGGTTCACTAGCCTGTTCCCGGTTCGGCTCACGCCCCACGCCGGCGTCGGCGACAGCATCAAGCACATCAAGCAGCAGCTGTGGCAAGTGCCCCACAAGGGCATTGGCTATGGCGTGCTGCGTTACCTGGGAGGCGAGGACTACGCCAGCCAGCTGCGGGCCTTGCCCGAGGCGCGGGTGACCTTCAATTACCTGGGGCAGTTCGACGGCAGCTTCTCCCCCGACCAGGGCGCGCTGTTTGTGCCGGCCAGTGAAGACTGCGGTCGCCGCCAGGACGACCATGCACCGCTGGGCAACTGGCTGAGCATCAATGGTCAGGTCTACAACGGCGAGTTGGTCCTGGACTGGACTTTCAGCCGGGACATGTTCCGCGAAGAAACCCTGCAACACCTGGCCAGCGCCTATGAGCAGTCACTCAAGGAGGTGATCGAGCATTGCCTGGATGAATCCAACCAGGGCGTCACGCCGGGCGACTTCCCCCTGGCGCGCCTGACGCAAGCACAATTGGATCGCCTGCCAGTCGCCGCGCGGGACATTGAGGACATCTACCCGTTGTCGCCCATGCAGGAAGGGCTGTTGTTGCACACCTTGCTGGAGCCGGGCTCGGGCATCTACATGATGCAGTACTGCTACCGGGTAGAGCATGGCATTGATGTACCCGCCTTCATGGAGGCATGGAAGGTGGTGGTTGGGCGCCATGAGGTGCTGCGTACGTCGTTCAATTGGGACGTCAGTGAGCGCATGGTGCAAATCGTTCATCGTCGACAGGAGCCTGTCATTCGGTTCTATGACTGGCAGCACATCGACAGTGCCGACTATGAAAGCACACTGGCCGCCGAATTGGCCGAGGAGTTGCGCCAGGGCTTCGACCTGGCCAGGGAGGTGCCATTCCGTCTGCGTCTGATCCAGCTGGCGCCGGAACGCTTCGGTTTTGTGTTCAGCAACCACCACGTGCTGCTGGATGCCTGGTGCCGGATGGGCATCGTGGACGAGTTCTTCAAGGTCTACGAAGGCCTGCTCAAGGGTGAGCAGGTTCAGTTGCCGGTGCCGTCGCGCTATCGCGACTTTATCGCCCTGCTTGAAGGTTGGGACCAAGATGCCTCCAAGGCATTCTGGAGCGACAACCTGCGCGGGTTCGAACGGCCGACGCCGTTGCCGTTCGACCACACCATCAACCGTGAGCAGGGGGAGGCGACGGTCGACGACCGCATTGTCTACTTCAGCCACGAACAGAGCGCGGCCCTGGCCCAAAAGGCCCAAGCGGCCCAGCTGACCGTCAACACCCTGGTGCAGGGCGCCTGGGCAATGCTGTTGCAACGCTACAGCGGTGAGCGTGACGTGCTGTTCGGCATCACCGTGGCCGGCCGCCCGGTGGAGTTTCCGGAAATGCAGGCGACTGTGGGGCTGTTCATCAACAGTATCCCGTTGCGTGTGGCCGTGCCGGGTGCAGGCTCCAGCCAATCTGCCAAGGCTTGGTTGCAGGCGATGTTCGAACACAACCTGGACCTGCGTGAGCATGAGCATCTACCGCTGGTGACCATCCAGGGCTGCAGTGAAATCGGTGCCGGCCAACCCTTGTTCGACAGCCTGTTTGTGTTCGAGAACGCCCCGGTGGAGTCCAGTGTCGGCGTGCAGGCGGCCAGCATGAACGTGCAGGCAGGCACCTCGCGTACGCACACCAACTATCCGATTACCGTGGTGGTATACCCCGGCGAGGTGTTGGGCTTGCACCTGTCCTACGACCAGCGCCTGTTCGAGGCGGCAACCATCGAAGCCTTGCTGGCTGACTTCCAGGCCACGTTGCTGACCCTGGCCGAAGGTTTGGACCAACCGTTCCACCAACTGCCGGCCTTGACCCGGGACTTGGCTGGAAGCGACGCCGTGCCGCCTGCCCTGAGCCAGGGCTATGCTCGCTTGTTCGCGGCCAGTGCGCTGGAGCATCGCCAACGCGTGGCCGCCAGTAGCCAGGGCCGCAGCTGGCGTTATGAGGACCTGGATCGACAATCCACCCACTTGGCGCAAGCGCTGCAAGCCAACGGCATCGAAGCCGATGGACTGGTAGCGGTGTTGGGCGAGCGTGACCTGCCGTTGCTGGGCATGGTCGTCGCGACGTTCAAGGCGGGTGGGGGGTATCTGTCACTGGACCCGAGCTTGCCGGTCAAACGCCTGGTGGAGGTGCTGGGCTTGAGCAAGGCGGCGGTGCTGGTGTGCGACGCCGCATGCCAGCCGTTGGCGCAGCAGTTGCTCGACGGGCTCGCACAGCCGCCGGCGCTGCTGGTGTGGGAGCAGGTGCAGGCGCAGCCGTCATTCGCCAACCCCTTGCGTGGCATGCCGGAGGATGCCGGGCGTTTGTTGGCGTATGTGATCTTTACGTCCGGCTCCACTGGCGTGCCCAAGGGGGTGATGGTGGAGCAGGCCGGTATGCTCAACAATCAGTTGAGCAAGATCCCGTACCTGGGCCTGTCGTCGGCAGATGTCATTGCCCAGACCGCTTCCCAGAGTTTCGACATCAGCGTCTGGCAACTGCTGACCGCCGCCCTTTGCGGGGCGCGGGTGGAAATCATCGCGGACGCCATTGCCCAGGATCCGCAACGGTTACTGGAACACGTGCGCAGTAGCGGGGTCAGCGTGTTGGAGTGTGTACCGGCGATGATCCAGGCCGTGCTGGAACTGCCGGCGGTGCCATTGCCGGCCTTGCGCTACCTGCTGACCACCGGCGAAGCCATGCCGCCGGCGCTGGCGCGGCGCTGGCTGGAACGTTACCCGCAGGTAGAACTGATCAACGCCTACGGCCCGGCGGAATGTTCCGATGACGTGGCGTTGTACCGCGTACGCACAACCGGCGAGCAAGCCCATTTGCCGATTGGCACGCGCACCGACCACAACCGTCTGTATGTACTGAATGACCTGCTCGAACCCATGCCGGTGCGGGCAACGGGCGAGCTGCATATCGCCGGGGTTGGGGTAGGGCGTGGTTACCTGGGGGATCCGTTGCGCACCGCGTTGAGCTTTGTGCCGGACCCGTTCAGCGCCTGCCCTGGCGAGCGTCTGTACCGCAGCGGTGACCTGGCACGCCAGCAGCCGGACAGTGACGTGTTGGAGTACATCGGGCGTGCGGACTTCCAGGTGAAGATCCGTGGCTACCGTATCGAACTGGGCGAAATCGAGGCGCGCCTGCAAAGCCATGGGGCATTGCTCAACGTTGTCGTGGTGGATGTCGACGGGGCGGGAGGCAAGCAACTGGTGGCGTACTGCGTGCCTCGCGACCTCGCGTTGATCGACGCCGGCAACCAGGCGCTGGGCGAGCTGCGCACCCACCTGGCCGAGCATGTACGTGCCAGCCTGCCGGGTTACATGGTGCCGGCGCAGTGGGTGATGTTGGCAGCGCTGCCGTTGACCGCCAACGGCAAGCTGGATCGCAAGGCCCTGCCGCAGCCGGATATCAGCCAACTGCAGCAGGATTACGTGGCACCGGTCTCGGCGTTGGAGCAACAGATGGCCGCCATTTGGGCCGATGTTCTGAAAGTGCCCCAGGTTGGCCTGACCGACAACTTCTTCGAACTGGGCGGCCATTCGTTATTGGTGGTGCAAGTGGTGGTGCGGGTACGCGAACAGTTATCGATCGAGGTGAACCTGCGGGAGCTGTTCGAGCATTCCACCCTGGCGGCGTTCTGCCGCGTGGCAGCGGGCAAGCAAGACCAGAGCCAGACGATTCACAGCGAATTGGCTAAATCTTTGGAGGCCCTCAAACGTCTTACTACAGAGGAAATTGATGAGTTGATTTAGCGCTCCCTTGCGGGCACCG
Organism: Pseudomonas nabeulensis; assembly: GCF_004682045.1. Classification (GTDB taxonomy): domain Bacteria; phylum Pseudomonadota; class Gammaproteobacteria; order Pseudomonadales; family Pseudomonadaceae; genus Aquipseudomonas; species Aquipseudomonas nabeulensis. The sequence continues at coordinate 21,495 of NZ_QUZT01000018.1, read as the reverse complement.
CATCCAGGCATTGCGGATGCCGTGCCCGCAGGCCGTGCCACCCAGGGTGGACGCTCATTTTCAGCATTCAAGGAGCCGGCAAAAGTCCGGCTTTTTCATGTGCTCAACACCCATGCGTGCCCCAGGCGTGTTGAGCCGATATCTTTGTAGGAGAGGTTCAAGTGCAAGCATTGCTCGATTCCGTAGAGTCATTGTCACCCAAGGAACGCAAGGCGCTCGCCACTTTGCTCAAGCGCCAGGGCGTCAACCTCTATGGGCTCACGCCGATCTTCAAAAGAGCCAGTGCCGAACCTCTCCTGCTTTCCTATGCCCAGCAACGCCAGTGGTTTCTCTGGCAGTTGGCGCCGGACAGCAGCGCCTACAACATCTGCGCGGCCCTGCGCCTGGAAGGCGCGCTGGATGTCGATGCCCTGCGGGCCAGTTGTGCTGCTCTGGTGGAACGCCATGAGGTGCTGCGCACCACGTTTTTGCAGGAGGATGATCGGACGGTGCAGGTGGTGCATCCCGCCGGTGAATTCAATTTGTACGTCGACTCCTTGAGTGATGGCGATACTGAACGTCAGATCACCGACTATGTACAGGCCCAGACTTCAAGCCCGTTTGACCTGCAACAGGGCCCCCTGCTGCGCATGAAGTTGCTGCAAGTGGCCGAACAGGACCATGTGCTGGTACTGACAGTGCACCATATCGTCGCCGATGGCTGGTCGATGCCCATTCTGGTCAATGACCTGGTGCAACTGTATGTCGGTTACACCCAGGGTCAGGCGGCGGCGTTGCCAGCACTGCCGATCCAGTACGGCGACTATGCCCTCTGGCAGCGCAATTGGATGGACGCCGGCGAACGCGAGCGCCAACTGGCTTACTGGCTGGAAAAACTCGGGGGCGAGCAACCGGTGCTGGAGCTGCCCGCCGACCGTGTGCGTCCGACGGTGCCCAGCGGTGTCGGTGCACGGGTGGCTATCGACGTGGATGCGGCCTTGCTGGCGTCCCTCAAGGGCCTGGCGCAACAGCAGGGCGTGACGTTGTTCATGGTGCTGCTGGCGTCTTTCCAGGCGTTGTTGCATCGCTACTCCGGGCAACGCCAGGTGCGGGTCGGGGTGCCGATTGCCAATCGGGCCCGCAGTGAGACCGAAAGCCTGATCGGCTTCTTCGTCAACACCCAGGTGCTGCAGGCCGAGTTCACCGCGCAGATGCGCTTCAGCGACTTGTTGGAACAGGTGCGGCAGACGGCGCTGGATGCCCAATCCCATCAGGACCTGCCTTTCGAGCAACTGGTGGAAGCGCTGCAGCCGGAACGGAGCATGAGCCACACCCCGATGTTCCAGGTGATGTTCAACCACCAAACCCAAGCCGCGAGTGCTGGCCGCCAGCTCCCTGGACTGAGCGTGAACACGCTGGACTGGCAAAGCCATACCACCCAGTTCGACCTGACCCTGGACACCGCCGAGCATACCGCCGGCCTGTCGGCGTCCCTGACCTATGCCGTCGACCTGTTCGACGCTGGCAGCATCGAACAGTTGGGTCGACATTGGCATAACCTGCTGCTGGCAATCATTGCGCAGCCGCAGCAACGGGTCGATGAACTGCCGTTGCTGGGCGCCGACGAGCGCCAGCGCATCATCCATGACTGGAACCGCACCACGGCGGACTATCCCCAGGGGCAGTGCGTACCGCAGCTGTTCGAAGCCCAGGCCGAGCGATCCCCCGAGGCCTGTGCCTTGGTGTTCGCCGGGCAATCGCTGAGCTACCGTGAACTCAACCGGCAGGCCAATCAGTTGGCGCACAAACTGCGCGACCTGGGTGTCGGTCCGGAAGCGTTGGTGGGGGTGGCCCTCGAGCGCGGACCGCAGATGATCATCGGCCTGTTGGCGATCCTCAAGGCCGGCGGTGCCTACGTCCCCCTCGACCCGGATTACCCGTCCGAGCGCCTGGCCCACATGATGAATGACAGCGGCCTGCAACTGCTGCTGACCCAGGGCCGCCTGCTGGAAAACCTACCGATCCCGGCAACGGTCCAGAGCCTGTGCCTGGATCAGGCGTCAGGCTGGCTGGACGATTGCAGTGAGCAAAACCCTGTGGCGCAGGTATTGCCGGGGAACCTGGCTTACGTGATCTATACCTCCGGCTCCACAGGCCTGCCCAAGGGCGTGACCATTCGTCACGACGCCTTGGTCAACTTCCTGTGGACCATGGGCGAGCGACCGGGCATAACCGCCAGTGACCGGGTTTTGTCCCTGACCTCGTTGTCCTTCGACATCGCGGGCCTGGAGTTGTACTTGCCGCTGTTGCGGGGCGCTGCGGTGGTGCTGTTGCGGGACCAGGAAAACAAGGACCCCCATGCGCTGCTCAAGGTTATCGATGAGCAAGCGGCCAGCGTGATCCAGGCCACGCCGTCGACCTGGCGCATGGTGTTGGATGCGGCCCCGGAAGGCGCACTCAAGGGCAAGAAAATCCTCTGCGGCGGCGAGGCCCTGACGGCGGAACTGGCCCAGCGCCTGATCGCCCAGGCCGGTCATGTCTGGAACCTGTACGGTCCCACCGAGACCACCATCTGGTCCGGCGTACACTACGTCGGCCCGCACGCCGGAACCTGGCTGGGGCGACCCATTGCCAATACCGCATTCCATATCCTGGATGACAACTTCGATGCAGTTCCCGTGGGTGTCAGCGGCGAGTTGTATATCGGCGGTGACGGTCTGGCGCGGGGTTACCTGCGGCGTCCCGGCCTGACCGCCGAACGCTTTGTACCGGACCCGTTCGGCAACGGTCGCCTGTACCGTACCGGCGACCTGGTGCGCTATCGCCAGGACGGTGTGGTGGAGTACATCGGGCGCCTCGATCACCAATTGAAAATCCGCGGGTTCCGCATTGAGCTGGGTGAGATCGAAGCATGCCTGGTGGCCCATGAGCAAGTGCGCGAAGCCGTGGTGATCGATATCGATGGCCCGCTGGGAAAACAATTGGCTGCCTACCTGGTCAGCGTTGACGCCGCTGCCCACCAGGCCGACGACGATGCCCAGAGTGCCTGGCGCCAGGCGCTGAAAAACCATATGAAACAGCAACTGCCCGACTATATGGTGCCGACGCATCTGGTAGTCGTGGACAAGCTGCCGCTGACCCCCAATGGCAAGGTCGACCGTAAGGCCCTGCCGCGCCCGGATGCCACTGCGCAGCAAGGCGTCCATGTCGCGCCGCAGACGCCACTGCAAGTCGCCTTGGCACACATCTGGGCCGAGGTGTTGAAGGTGGACCAGGTCGGCTTGACCGACAACTTCTTCGAACTGGGCGGGCATTCGTTGCTCGCCACTCAGATGATCGGACGCATTCGTCAGCGCCTGGATCTTGAGGTGCCGTTGCGCCGTCTGTTCGAGGCTCAGGACCTGCAGGGGTTTGCCGAACTCGCCGCGCAGGCGAGTGGTGCCGCCGTACAGGCGATGCCTGTAGTCGAGCGCGGCCAGCCGCTGGCGGTGTCTTATGCCCAGCAGCGGCAGTGGATTCTCTGGCAGCTTGAGCCTGCCAGCGCCGCCTATAACATCAGCGCTGCCCTGCGCTTGACTGGCCACCTTGACCCTCAGGCGCTGCGCCAGGCTTTCGAGGCGTTGATCAGCCGCCACGAAACCCTGCGTACCACCTTCCGTCAGGACGGTGATACGCCGTTGCAGATCATTCATCCGGCCACGGCCTTTGTGCTGGATCAGGAAGCGCTGGACAGCGAGGCGCAACTGACGGCGCGGGTCCAGCACCTGGTGCAACTGCCGTTTGACCTGGTACAGGGCCCGTTGCTGCGGGTCAAGTTGCTGCGCCTGGATGCTGATGAGCACGTGCTGGTATTGACCTTGCACCACATCGTGACCGACGGCTGGTCAACCTCCATCTTGGTGGATGAACTGGTGCAACGCTATGCCGGATTCAGCCAGGGGCAGGCCGTAGAGCTGGCGCCATTGCCGATCCAATACGCCGACTACGCCGCCTGGCAACGCCAGTGGTTGCAGGCCGGCGAGCGCGACCGCCAGTTGGCGTACTGGACGCAGAAACTGGGCGGCGAGCAACCGGTGCTGGAGTTGCCCACCGACCGTGCCCGCCCTGCGTTGCCCAGTCGTGCCGGCGCCCAGGTGACGATCAACCTTGAGCCGGCCATGATCAACGATCTCAAGGCCCTGGCCAAACATGAGGGCGTGACCTTGTTCATGCTCTTGCTGGCCTCGTTCCAGACCTTGTTACAGCGCTATTCGGCGCAGTCGCAGGTGCGGGTGGGTGTGCCGGTGGCCAACCGCACGCGTGGCGAAATCGAGCGATTGATCGGCTTTTTCGTCAATACCCAGGTGCTCCAGGCCGAATTCGACACCCATGCGACCTTTAGCGACGTCCTGCAACAGGTCAAGCACACGGCACTGGAGGCCCAGGCCCACCAAGACCTGCCGTTCGAGCAACTGGTGGATGCGTTGCAGCCACAGCGCAGCTTGAACCACAGCCCATTGTTCCAAGTGATGTTCAACCACCAGACCGACGTAAAGGGCCCCCGTCTATCACTCCCCGGCCTGACCGTGGAAGGTCTGAATTGGCAAGCCCACAGCACCCAGTTCGACCTCGCCCTGGACACCGTCGAACACCACAGTGGCCTGTCTGCGGCGTTTACCTATGCGACCCAATTGTTCGACGCCAGCACCATTGAACAGATGGGCCGGCATTGGCGCAACCTGCTGCAGGCGATCATCGAGCAGCCGGCGCAGCGTGTCGATGAACTGCGGCTGCTGGATGACGCCGAGCGGCGCAAGATTCTGCGTACCTGGAACCGCACCGATGCGATCTATCCGGGTGAGCGCTATGTTCATCAGCGCTTCGAGCACCAGGTTCGTCAGCAGCCCCATGCCCCTGCGTTGCTGTTCGCCGACCAGACCCTGAGCTATGAGCAACTCAATCGTCGGGCCAACCGTCTGGCGCACAAGCTACGCGAATTGGGCGTGGGCCCTGAAGTGCTGGTGGGCGTGGCGCTGGAGCGCAGCCTGGAAATGGTGGTGGGCTTGCTGGCCATTCTCAAGGCTGGCGGTGCCTATGTGCCCCTGGACCCGGACTATCCGACGGACCGATTGGCCTACATGCTGGAAGACAGCGGGGTGAAGCTGCTGCTGACCCAGAGCCACCTGCTGGCGCAGTTGCCCATCGCCGAATCGATGCACAGTCTGTGCCTGGACCAGGACGGCGGCTGGCTGGAAAGTTACAGCGACAGCAACCCGTCGCCAGCACTGTCGTCCAATAACCTGGCCTATGTGATCTACACCTCTGGCTCAACCGGTCGACCCAAGGGGGCAGGCAACACTCACGAGGCGTTGCTCAATCGCCTGGACTGGATGCAAAAAGCCTATGGCTTGCAGGCTGACGACACGGTGTTGCAGAAGACGCCGTTCAGCTTTGACGTGTCGGTGTGGGAGTTCTTCTGGCCGTTGATGGCCGGCGCGCGCCTGGCCATCGCCCAGCCCGGCGACCATCGCGACCCGGAACGCTTGCGCGACACCATCCAGCGCTATCAGGTCAGCACCCTGCATTTCGTACCTTCGATGTTGCAGGTGTTTATGAGCAGCGAAGGTGTGGAGCAGTGCCAGAGCCTTCGTCGGGTGGTGTGCAGCGGGGAGGCCTTGTCCAAGGCACTCTCGGACCAGACCCGGGCGCGCTTGCCTGCCGCTGGCCTGTACAACCTGTATGGCCCGACCGAAGCGGCTATCGACGTGACCCATTGGACCTGTGGCGAGGAGCACGGCGTCAGCGTGCCCATCGGCCTGCCGATCGACAATCTCAAGACCCACATTCTGGAGCCAAGCCTGACCCCGGCGGCCCGTGGGGTCAGCGGTGAGCTGTATCTGGGCGGGATCGGGCTGGCCCGGGGATACCATCAGCGCCCGGCACTCACCGCCGAACGTTTTGTGCCTGACCCGTTCGACCCCGTCGGTGGCGGCCGCCTGTACCGTACCGGCGACCTGGCGCGTTACCGCGAGCACGGCGTGATTGACTACGTCGGTCGCATTGACCATCAGGTGAAGATCCGTGGCCTGCGCATTGAGCTGGGCGAAATCGAGGCGCGACTGGTGGAGCACCCTCAGGTGCGCGAGGCGGTGGTGCTGGCGGTTGACGGTGCGCTGGGCAAACAGTTGGTGGGCTATTGCGTGACGGCCGACGGTACGGTGCCCGCGCCGGGCAGCGAGGAGGGCGCCCGGTTGCGCAGTGAACTGGCGCAGTTTCTGGGCCGGGAATTGCCTGACTATATGGTCCCGGCACACTGGCTGCTGCTGGCACAGATGCCGGTTACGGCCAACGGCAAGCTTGCCCGCAACCTGTTGCCGGCGCCGGATATGAGTCAGGCGCTGGAGGAGTACCGTGCACCGCGCACGGAGGTCGAGCAACAACTGGTGACGATCTGGCAAGACGTGCTGAACCTGCCGCGGGTGGGCGTTATCGATAACTTCTTTGCCCTGGGCGGAGATTCGATCATTTCGATCCAGGTGGTCAGCCAGGCCCGGCAGCTGGGTTTGCAGCTCGCCCCCAAGGATCTGTTCCTGCAACAGACCATCGAGAAACTGGCTGGCATTGTGACCCAGGTGCAGGCTCCGGCTGACGTGCAACCTGTGGCCTTGCATGGCTTGAATGAGCGGCAGGTGCAGGCGTTGCCGATTCCCCATGGGCAGGTCGAAGCGCTCTACAGCTTGTCACCGATGCAGCAGGGCATGTTGTTCCTGGGGCTCAACAGCGACCCTGAGGATGAGTTGTATATCAACCAGCTCAATGTCTCGGTCGAAGGCCTGCAAGTGGCGCGCCTGCGCCAGGCATGGGAGTCCGTCGCGCAGCGCCACGATGTGCTGCGCACCGGCTTCCTGTGGCAGAACCTGGATGAGCCCGTGCAGTTCGTACTGCGTGATATCGGGTTGCCGCTGACCGAACTGGACTGGCGTCATGAGCCGGCCACGGACGTGCTGGTCAAGGACCTGGCGCGGGAGGAACGCTTGCGCGGCTTCAACCTCGCCCAGCCGCCCTTGCAGCGCGTGGTGTTGATTCGCCTGGGGGATGACCGCTACCAATTGATCTGGACCTATCACCACATCCTGCTGGACGGCTGGAGCACGTCGCAGTTGATGGGTGAAATATTGGCCGCCTATTCCGGGCAGACCCTCGCGCCGGTAGTGCCTTATCGCAACTATATCGGTTGGTTGCGCCAACAGGACCCCTCGATCAGCCAAGCGTTCTGGGGCAAGCAGCTGGCCGAGTTCGAGGAACCGACTTACCTCGCCGATGCCTTCGCCAGTGGCAAACGCGAACAGGGGCACCAGGCCCTTTACAGTCGCTTCACGCCGCAAGTGACCCAGGACTTGAAGGCGTTTGCGGCTGCGCAGCGTATAACCCTGAACACCCTGGTACAGGGCGCGTGGTTGTTGCTGCTCAGCCGTTACAGTGGCCAGCGTACCGTGTGCTTCGGGGCGACGGTGGCCGGGCGCCCCAGCGCCTTGCCGGGGGCACAGAGCATGCTCGGCCTGTTCATCAATACCTTGCCGGTGATCCATGAAGTCGACCCCCAGGCTTCTGTCGGCCAATGGTTGCAGGATTTGCAGCGGGTCAACCTGGAGCTGCGCGATCATGAATACACCCCGCTGGGGGATATCCAGCGCTGGGCCGGCCGCAGCGGGCAAGCCCTGTTCGACAGCATTATCGTGTTCGAAAACCAACCGCTGGACCGCACCCTACGGGAGTGGAAGGATGACTCCCTGCGCTTCGGCGATGTTGGCGGTGCGGGCCTGACAGACTTCCCGATGGACCTGATGGTGACCCTGGAAGACTATCTGGCGATCGAGTACATGTACTTGCGCCAATGCTTCAGTGACGCGGCCGTGGAAGGCATCCGGGCGAATATGGAAGCGTTGATGCTGGCGCTGGCGGCCGACGCTCGCCAACCTGTCGGTAATCTGGGCCTGAAGTACACGCCGCCTGCGCCACAGCTTGCACTGCCAGCCAGTGCACCCGCGCCGCTGGTGCATGAGCGCATCCAGCACTGGGCCGAGCGCCAGGGCAGCGCGACGGCGGTCAAGGTCGGTGAGCGCAGCCTGTCGTTTGCACAACTGGAAACCCGTGCCAATCAACTGGCCCATCACTTGATCGCCGAAGGCGTGGGGCCGGAAGTGCGGGTAGGGGTGGCCTTGCCCCGCAGCGAAACCATGATCGTCGCTTTGCTCGCTGTCTTGAAAGCCGGCGCGGCCTATGTGCCCATCGATGCGGCTTACCCGCGCGAGCGCTTGAGCTACTTGATGCAGGATTCCGGCATTGCGCTGTTGCTGACCGACTCGCGGATCGTCGCCAGCCTGCCCATCAATCCGGCGCTGCATGTGCTTGAAGTGGACCGTCTCGAAACCTGCCAATGGCCCGCGTCGGCCCCGCAGAACCGGGTTCATCCGGAAAATCTCGCCTATGTGATCTACACCTCCGGCTCCACCGGCCAGCCCAAAGGCGTTGTCGTCAGCCACGGCCCGCTGGCCATGCACTGCCAGGCCGTGGGTGAACGCTACGAAATGAGCCCTGCCGATTGCGAGCTGTTGTTCATGTCGTTCGCGTTCGACGGCGCGCACGAGCGTTGGCTCACTACCCTGACTCACGGCGGTTGCCTGTTGCTGCGTGATGATGAGCTTTGGACACCTGAGCAGACCTACAGCGCGATGCACCAGCATGGCGTGACCGTGGCGGCGTTCCCGCCGGTGTACCTGTTGCAGTTGGCCGAGCATGCGCGGCTCGACGGCAACCCGCCACCGGTACGGATCTACTGCTTTGGCGGCGACGCCGTGCCCGAGGCCAGCTACGCGCTGGCGCGCGAGGCGCTCAAGCCGCAGTACATCATCAACGGTTATGGCCCGACGGAAACCGTGGTCACGCCATTGATCTGGAAGGCCGCCGAAGGCCAGCCATGCGGTGCGATCTACGCTCCGATCGGCGAGTGTGTGGGCCAGCGCAGCGCCTATGTCATGGACATTGACCTGAACCCTCTGCCACCGGGCGTCGCGGGCGAGTTGTACCTGGGGGGCGAAGGCGTGGCACGGGGCTATCTGAACCGTGCCGGCCTCACCGCCGAGCGCTTTGTGGCAGACCCTTGTGCCCGCGGCGGTCGCCTGTACCGCACCGGCGACCTGGTGCGCCAACGGGAAAACGGCACATTCGACTACCTCGGTCGCCTGGATAACCAGGTGAAGATCCGTGGGTTCCGTATTGAGTTGGGGGAAATCGAAGCCTGCCTCACTGCCATGGACGAGGTCGGGCACGCCGCCGTGGTGGTGCGCGAAGGGCCGAGCGGCAATCAGCTGTTTGGTTATGTCACCCTGAGTGATTTTGCGCCGCAGGGCGTGCTCGACAGCTTGCGCGAGCGCTTGAAGCAGGCGCTGCCCGACTACATGGTGCCGGCGCAACTGATGGTACTGGACCGACTGCCCCTGAACCCCAATGGCAAGCTGGACCGTAACGCGTTGCCGATGCCCGACGCGCGCAGCGAATACCTGGCGCCACGCAACGAGCTGGAGCAGGCCATGGCCGCTATCTGGCAAACCGTGCTCAAGGTCGAGCGGGTCGGGGTGACGGATAACTTTTTCGAGCTGGGCGGTGATTCGATTCTCAGCATGCAGGTGGTGGCCAAGTCCCGCGCCTTGAAAAAATTCGGCTTCACCTTGCGGCTGCGTGATCTGATCCAGAAGCCGAGCATTGCCCAACTCACCGCCGCGCCGGGCAAGAACGTGCCGTTGCTGGCGCTCAATGCCGAGGTCAGTGGTACAACGCCGCTATTTTGCGTGCATGCGGGGTTCGGTACGGTATTTGACTACGAACCGTTGGCGCGTCGCCTGAACGGCACTTGCGCGGTGATCGGTATCCAGGCCCGGCAACTGCTGGACCCGAACTGGGAGGAGCAGTCCCTGGTCGCCATGGCCAAGGACTACGTCGGGTATCTGCGTGACAAACAACCCCAGGGGCCGTATCGCCTGCTGGGCTGGTCGTTGGGCGCAACCTTGAGTCTGCTGATGGCCGCTGAGCTGGAGCGACAAGGGCAGGGCGTGGAGTTTCTGGCGCTGCTCGACAGCTTCGTACCGTCACCGGCCAATGTTCAGCAGTCGGATCACTGGCTGGATGATCTGAGCGAGTTGTTGCGTGCGACCGTCCCTGGCGCCGCCGCCGTGGATGTGTCCGACACCCGCGAGGAAAATCCGCAGACCGTGCGGGCACTGATCGTGCAGGCGCTGGGCCAGGTGCCTGCCGGATTGGGAGTGGATGAGCTGACGCAAGTCTTCGCCTGTGCCCGGACCCTTAAACGCTTGTCCCGAGCGCTGGACTACTGCCCGAAAGTTGCGGTGCAGCCATTGAGCTGGTGGGTCGCCGGGCGTGACGACGAACAGCACGAGCTGGCTCGTCAGATCGGCTCTGCTGGCTGGGTTGCCCAGCCGTTGACGTGCGGTCACTTCCAGGTGCCGCGCGAGCCGTCGGTATTGCGTGAATTGGAAGATGCCCTCAATGAGCTGCTGGCGGTTACCGAACCTTCCTGAACCTTGAACCAGTCGACGGGCACCACCGAGCGTGGTGCCCGTCCGGAGAACACTTGATCATGCCTCTCAATCCCGACCTCGCCGCCTACCTGGAACTGGTGGGCAGCGGCCGCCGCAGCGGTAAAGCCTTGCCGATGCATCAACTGCAACCTGAGGAGGCCCGTCGCCAGTTTGACCAGTCGTCGGCGCTGATGGACCCGGGCGCCGATGAGCCCGAATTTATCCAGACTATTGCCCTGACGGCCCGGGACGGCCAGCGTTTGCAAGCCCGGCTGTATCGTCCGCCGGAGTGGGACGCCAACCAGCTCAGTGGTGCCGTGTTGTACCTGCACGGCGGTGGCTACGTGGTGGGAAGCCTGGATTCCCACGATGCCCTGTGCTGGAACCTGGCCCTGGATTCGGGCTTGCCCGTGCTCTCGCTGGAGTACCGATTGGCCCCGCAATGGCGCTTTCCGACGGCATTCAATGATGCCGAGGACGCTTGGCAATGGTTGGCTCTCAATGCACGGGAGCTGGGTATCGACCCTGAGCGCATGGCGGTGGTGGGCGACAGTGTCGGCGGCAGCCTGGCCACCGTATTGGCCAATAGCCTGGCGGCCCAGCAGGCCTTGCCGCACCCGCGTTTGCAGGTGTTGATCTATCCGGTCACCGATGCCAGCCGTGTCAGTGCCTCGGTGGAGCGCTATGGCGTCGGCCATTTGCTGGAGAAAGACACCCTGGAGTGGTTCTACCAGCAATACCAGAGCAACCCCGCTGACCGTTTGGATCCCCGGTTCTCGCCGTTGTTGGGCACGGTGAATGCCCACGTTGCACCGGTCTTGCTGATCGTTGCCGAGTGCGATCCCTTGCATGACGAGGCGGTGGCCTATGCCCGACATCTTGAGGCCGGTGGCGTGGCGGTGCAGTTGGAGGTCTTCGACGGCATGTGCCATGACTTCCTGCGGATGGGGTCGATCATCGATGAGGCCGACCTGGCCCGTGAACGTGTCGCGCAGGCACTGACCCAGCGGTTGGGTTGACCTTTGCAGGTGGCATAAAAAAACCGCAGCCGTTGGGCTGCGGTTTTTTTTACGCGTGGATCAGAAGGTGTACTTGGCGGTAACGGTGAAATTGCGTGGGTCACCGTAGACATCGTAAGGGCTCCAGGTGGAGTTGCTGGCGATGCCCTGGTAGTACTTTTTGTCGAACACGTTGTTGATGTTCAGTTGGGTATCCAGGTTTTTAGTGACCTGGTAGCCGGCCATCAGGCCGAACAGGGCGTAGGCTTCCTGTTCGATATGGTAGTTGCCGAACACGTTGCTGCCTTTGTTGTAGGTGCTGCTCTGGCTGTAGACGTTTGCACCGATTCGCAGCTTGTTCAGGTCGCCCTGCAGGTGGTAAGTGGTATTGGCCTTGAACATGTGGCGAGGCACATCGGTGTCGAACAGGGTGCCTTCCTTGTTCTTGTCGGCATCTTTTTCGTACTTGGCCTGGGCGAAGGTGTAGCCGGCGCCGATCTGCCAGTTTGGCGTCAGGGCGCCGTTGATCTCGAGTTCGATACCCCGGCTGCGGACCTTGCCGGCAGCCTCGTAGCAGGCGTAGCTGCCTACGGGGATGACTCGGCAAGTGCTGACGTCCGCCACTTCTGCTGCACGGTTGAGCTGGTCGATCTGGAACAACGAAGCGCTGGCATTGAGCGCGCCATCAAAGTATTCCCCCTTGATGCCCACTTCATAGTTTTCGCCCGTGATTGGCTTGATCCCGGCACCGTCGCCGTTTTTCTCGTCCTGGGGCTGGAAAATATCGGTGTAGCTGGCATAGACCGAATGGTTGTCGTCCAGGTCGTAGATCACGCCAGCGTACTTGGTGACGTGGCGTACTTCCTTGGTTTTGCCCGAGGTGTAGTACTGGTCGTTGGTCTGGTCGTAGATCGACGTCGAGTCGTACCAGTCCAGGCGTGCGCCGAGAATGACTTTGAGTGGGTCGGCGAGGTTCCAGCGCGTGGTGACGTAGAGACCCTCCTGGTCGACCTTGTCATTGATGGAGTAAATGTCTGGAACGAAAGGCCTGGGCGTATTCGGGTTGAAATTATTGATATCGATATTGTTGAGGAAGGAGGTGCCGCCCACGGCCTCGGTCTTGAGTTGACGCTTGCTGGCGCCCACCACCAGTTCGTGCTGGCGTCCCAGCAAGGAGAACGGGCCGCTGGCGAAGAAGTCGTAGGTGGACTGGTCGTAGTCACGGGTCTGGTTGAACACCCGCTGGCGGTACGTCGCGTCGTTGTTGCGCTCCAGTACGGCGCCACCCAGCTTGAAGTCGGACCAGTTCTTCGACGCGCCCAGGTGCAGGCGCCAGTCGTTGTCGAAACGTTGGTCCAGTTCGACGAATACGGTTTTGTTTTCGACGTCCTGATGCGACCAGCTGTAGCCGAACGACTTGGAACGGTTGAAACCCATGTGGCTGCCATTCGGGCTGACCGGCAAGCCACCCCAGTTGATGTTGTTATTGTCGTTCTGATCGGAGGCGCCCACGGTGAGGGTGGTGCTGTCGGTCAGATCGAACTCAGTGATGCCATAGAACACGCCGCGTTCACGCCCGGCGTAATCCTGGTAGCTGTCCTTGTCGTGGTAGGCACCGACAAAACGGCCACGCACGCTGCCGCTTTCATTGACCGGGCCGGACACGTCCAGCTCACTGCGGTAGTTGTCCCAGCTGCCGGCGCTGCCGGTGATGCTGGCCTGGAATTCCTTGGTGGGACGCTTGCGCACCATGTTAATGGCGGCCGATGGGTTGCCGGCACCTTGCATCATGCCGGTGGCGCCGCGCACTACTTCGACGCGATCGTAGGGGGCCAGGTCGGCAGTGGCGACCCAGTCGGCGTTGTAGGTGGTTGGCAGGCCGTCAAACATGATGTTGGTGATCGGGAAACCACGGGCGAAATACTCGCTGTTGGCCGGGCGCGCGGCAGACAGACGCAGGCCGGGCGTGGCCTGGACGACGTCATCCAGGCTGCGCATGCCTTGGTCATCCATGCGCTGGCGGGTGATCACGGTCACCGACTGTGGGGTCTCGCGCAGGGACAGGGGCAGTTTGGTGGCGGTCTGCATTGCACCGGTGGTGTAGGACCCGGTGTTTTCCGTGGTGCTCCCCAGGGCCTCGCCGCTGATGGTGGTCGCCCCCAGTTGCAGCGCGTTGTTGTTCGAGGCGCTGACCGTCACGGAGGAACTTTGCATTTGGTAATACACACCGCTGCCCTGCAGCAGTTTGGCGATGGCGGCCGACGGCTCCAGGTGACCGGAAACGGCAGTGCTGCGCTTGCCTTCCACATCTTGCGGGCTGTAGAGCACTTGCAGGTTCGACTGGGTGCCGAAGGCCTGCAATGCGCTGCTCAGTGGCTGCGCCGGAATGTTGAAGGTTATTTCCTGGGCTTGTACCAACATGGGCAACAGGGCGCTCAGGCCCAGGGTACAGAAACGCAGGTCCGGCTTGAGTGCATGACGGATCACTAGGGCCAGGGCCTGGGGGCGAAGTCGATGTGCAGGCATTTTAAAAAGTGCTCTTGATGGTCGGCAGTGGTTAAAGGTAGTGAGATTGTTTCTCAATCAACTAATAAGACGCACGTCCCTGGAAAAACCGGAAATTAAACAGTGGCGATTTCCTGTTGTTGGGCGCTGACCTTCCCGGCACTCATGTGCACCAGCTGGTCGGCTATATCGAAATAGCGATCGTCGTGGCTGATGACGATGATGGTTTTGCCCAGGCGCTTGAGGTCGGGCAGCAGCTCGGTATAGAAAATCCGGCGGAAGGTCGGGTCCTGGTCGGCCGCCCATTCGTCAAACACCAGTACGGGGCGTTCTTCGAGCCAGGCATTGACCAGTGCCAGGCGTTTGCGTTGGCCGGTGGAAAGGTCGGTGGTGGTGAAGGCACCGTCCTTGATGCTGACCTTGTGGGCGATCTCCAGACGTTGCAGGTACTGGTTGGCGGTGTCGGGAATGTGCAGGCCGTCACGTACCAGGTCATCGAACAGGTAGTAGTCGGCGAAGATGGTGGTGAACAACTGGCGGTAGTCGTCCCGGTTTTCAGCCGTCACCGGTCGGCCGTTGAGGCGCACTTCGCCCTGTTGCGGCGCATAGAGCCCCAGCAGCAACTTGATCAAGGTGGTCTTGCCGCAACCGTTTTCGCCGACGATGAAGATGATGTCGCCTTGCTTGATGTTCAGGTTTACCGGACCCAGGCGAAATGGCTCGCTGCCCTCCACGGGAGGGAAGTCAAAGCGCACATTGTTCAGTTCCAGGCTATGCACCGAGGCTTTCGGCGCTTCGGCATCACTGAGCAACAGATGCGGCTCCGGCGAGGAAAAGCGCTCCGACAGGTCGGCAATGCGTCGGAAGGCGATCTGCGCACGGCTGACAATCGGCAGCGTTCCAATCAAGTGCTCCAGTGGCCCCTTCATATACAGCAGTACCAGCACGAAACCGCTCATCACGCTTTTGTCGGCGCTCGGCCAGTAGGCCTGCAAGGCCAGGGCCAGGCCGATCACCACGAAGAACAGCATGGAGCCGAAGGTCTTGGCGACGATAAAGATGTTCACCGAGCGAACCTGGGTGTCGCAGATGCTGTTGGCGGCGGCCTGGATGCCATCGACATTCATGCGGTGGCGACGGGGGCGATGGATGCGCAGCTCCTTGGCGCCGGAGGCAATCGCGGTGTAGTGCTTTTGCAGCTCTTCTTCCTGCTCCCGCGCCGCATAGAAGCCGCTCATGCCACGGGCGCGCGCGATGTATTGCGCGACGCTGCCGATGACGATGGCGATCAGCATGATCACAAACATTGGCCACGACAGCATTGCCAGGTAACCCAGGCAACCGAGGGTCACGGTGAAGGAAATGGCCAGCGGCGCAAAGGCGAAGGAGAAGTCGCTGATGGTGTCGATGTCGTGGGTCAGCACCGGGATCAGCCGGTGGTTGCGATAGCGCTCGATCTGCTCGATAGGCGCCGAGAGCACTTTCTCCCCCAGTTCCTTGCGCAGCCGGGCAATGATTTTCTGGCCGACGTAGTTAGTGCCGATATCCGAGAAAATCGAACTGGCCAAGGCCAGCACACAAAGGCCGGCGAACAGCAGCACCACCCCCTGGGTGAGACCGGTGTCCGAGTGCAGTGAGGTATTGATGGTCGCCAGCAGGGTGGTGATGGCCAAGCCACCCACCATGCCCAGCACAATCGAGAGCGTCACGATGGGCCAGAAAGGTTTGAGCAGGGCGAAAAGTTCGCTGATGGCGCCGCGAGGTTGGCTGGTCATGAAAAATTCCTGTGTGGGGAATGCCCGAAATCCGGCACGAACGACCCGAAGGGCTTGGATTTCTGGAGGGTTCTTAGCAACTAGACGAAGGGCGGCAGGCGGGATTTAGGGCAGTGTGGCGAGCGGGCTCGCCACGGGACGCAGAAGGTTCAGAGTTCCCGTGCGACGCGGAACCCGAGGAAATCACCTCTGACATTTTTCTCTCGGCTGTTGCGATTCCCGGAGCGGGAGAACACCGGCGCTTCGCCCCAGTCATTGCCACGGATATGGGCGTCGTTGCAGTCACCGCCCGTCAGCCAGGCGCTGCCGTCGGTGGGGGCGCCTTCGTAGTTGGGGTGCCAGCAGTCGGCGACCCACTCGTAGACGTTGCCATGCATGTCGTACATGCCGAAGGCGTTAGGCGGGTAGCTGCCCACGGGGGCGCTGTAGGTATAGCCGTCCTTGGGGCCATAGGTATTGGCGTGTTTGCTGATCTGGTACTGGCCTTCCTCATCGAAAGGGAAGGGGAAGGGCCCGGTAGTGCCGGCCCGGGCGGCATATTCGCGTTCGGCCTCGCTGACCATGCGGTACGTGTGCCCGGTTTTCTTCGACAGCCAGTCGGCATAGGCCTGGACTTCGAAGTAATCGATGCACACCGCTGGCTGGCGCGGTCCCTGTTTGTAACGGGGCTTGCTGGCTTGGCACAGGCGTCCTGGGCGGGTGTCGCCATCCTTGATCACCACACCGCTTTCACGGATGTAAGCGTCCAGTTCCCCGGCGGTGACGTGGAAGCGGCTCATGGCAAAGGGTTTGGCGAAGGTCACGGTATGTTGCGGGCTTTCGTCGCCTTCCTTGCCGACTTCACCCTCCGGCGTGCCCATCACGTAGCTGCCAGCGGGTAGCACCACCATTTCCGGGCAGTTCTTGCAGTCCTTGAACACCTTGCCGGGTGCGGGTGTCGGTGCTGCGTGGGCGGCACCCGCGAGCAGGGTCGCCAGGGACAGGGCCAGCAGCCCGCGCAGGGAGCGGGACTGGCGAGTAGGCAGTGGGACTTTGTTCATGAGTCGTCTCTATAAAGGAAAAAAGGGCGCCTCGGGGCGTTTCGGGTCATAGGGTTTGTTCAAGCACCGCCATCAGGCGGTCGATCTGCTGTTCGTCGTTCAGCAGGCCGGGGGCGGTACGCACCACCGGGCCGGCGTCGCGGTGCACCGCGTCGACCACCACGCGTTGTTGCATCAGGTGGGCGGCGACTTTTTCGCTGTCCTGGCCCTTGACCCGGAAGAAGGTAAAGCCGGCTGACAGAGCGGGGCTGAGCGGGGTCACCAGCTCAATCTGGCGGTGTTGTTGCAGGCGGCTCTTGAGGTAGCTGTTGAGTTCATGGATACGCGCCTGCACGTCGGCCTTGCCCAGTTGCAAATGCAGTTTGAAGGCTTCGTCCAGTGCCCAGCGATGTTCGAATGCGTGGTAGCCGCCGGGGGTCATGCTGGTGGCGAAGTCGGTGTCCTGGGAAAAGGTCGGTTCGGTGGGGGTCACGTCCGTGAGTATTTCGGAGCGAGCGCAAATGATCCCGGTGCCTCGGGGTCCGAACATCCATTTGTGGGTGCCGGCAATGAAAAAATCGCAGTGCATATCCGGAAACGCCAGGTCTTCAACACCAAACCCGTGGACACCGTCGACCACATAGAGAATGCGGTCCTTCTCTTCCCGCTGGCGGTTGCGTTCTTCCACCAGCTTGCCGATTTCCCCAATGGGCAGCTTGACGCCGCTACCCGACTGCACCCAGGTCATGCCCAGCACGCGCGTGTTGGGGCGGATGGCGCGGTCAATCGAACCGAGCACTTCGTCTGCCGAGACCCGGTAAGCATCCTCAAACAGTTTGATCTTGCGCACCTGGGTGCCTTCCTTGCGCACCCGGAACTCCAGGCTGTTGCGTGTGGAGTAGTGCTCATGGACGGTGGTCAGAATTTCCTGGTCGGGCCGCACGTGGATGCCCCCGTAGATCATCGCCAGGCCTTCGGTGGTGCTGCCGGTGAGGGCGATTTGTGCGGGCTTGGCCTGCACGTAGCGGCCAGCCCATTCACGTACCTGAGCCTCGCATTTCCAGGTGTGTTCAAGCTCCCAATCCATGGCCAGGGCCGGGTTGCGGTCGAGGTCGGCCCGGTGGCGTTCGATGGCCTCGCGCACGGGTTTGGGGTGGGAGGTGATCAGAAAGTTGGAGAAATGCAGGTAGGCCGGATCCTGGTTGAACAGCTGGCGCAGTTCGGTCCACTTATCCTGGCTGCCCGCGGGCGGCTGCGTGCCGAAAGCCTGGGGGGCGAAGGCGGCGCCCAGGGGCAGGCTGGCAGCGAGAAGGCCGGCCTGCTTGAGAAATGTGCGGCGGTCAGTCATGAAGTCGATTCGCTTGGGAAAGAAAGTATGTCAGCGCTGAGCGACGGGTTTGGCGGCTTGCTGGACCTCGGCCCAGACCCGCAGGAAGTTGCCGCCCCACAACTTGGCGATATCGGCTTCCGAGTAGCCCCGTTGCAGCAGCTCGGCGGTGACGTTGCGGATCTCGCCGACGTTGTCCCAGCCTGCGATCCCGCCGCCATCGTTGAAGTCTGAAGCAATGCCCACATGATCGATGCCGATCTTGCGCACGGTGTAGTCGATGGCGTCACCCAGGTCCTTGAGGGTGGCCTTGGGTTCGTCTTCGAGGATCGCGTACAGGCTGCTGGCGTACTCACCGAACTTCTGCTCGGGCCAGGCCGCAATGATCGGATCGCCCGGCATCAGTGCCACGTGCAGGTTGGGCAGGGGCGGCAGGTCGAAATGCGCACGCAGCGTATTGAGTTTTTCCTGGGTCTTCTGCGTCAGTGGGCGCAGATAGGTACCGAAGCCGACCACTTGCACCACGCCGCCGCTCTGCTTGATCAATTGCATTTCTTTGTCGCTGAGGTTGCGCGGGATATCCACCGCTGCGCGAGGCGCGGAGTGGGAGGCGACCATGGGCGTGCGGCTCAAGCGTGCGACCTGCTCCAGGGCCTTGGTCGACATTTGCGAAACGTCGATGATCACCCCCAGGTCATTGAGGCGGTGCACCGCTTGCTGGCCAAGGTCCGACAGGCCGTCGAGCGCGTCGGTGGTGTCATTGAAGAAGGGCAGCGGGCGTGATGAATCGGACCAGGTATTGTTGCCCACATAACTGAACCCGAACATGCGCATGCCGCGCGCGGCCCACAGGTCCAGCTGGTTCAAATCGTTGCCCAGCGGGTAGGCGTTGAGCATGCTGATAAAGATCGCAAACTTGCCTTCGCCGTGCAGCCGCCGGAAATCCTCGGGGGTGTAGGCAATGCCAACCTGATTGGGGTAGTCACGCACCATGCCCGAGATGATCTTGTAGCGCACCTCTTGTTGGTTGCGGGCCTCGTCGACAAAACCATCGGTGGGTTTGTGTGGCGCGTTTGGCCCGTTCCACATCTCCGGCCAGCCGAAGATCGTCAGCGCCGCACCGGACAGGCGCCCCCGGTTGGCCTTGACCAGGTCAAACTGGCCGCTGCCATCCTTGTCGGCCTCCTTGCCGGCAGTGCCGAAGTCCAGAGGCACGGTGATATGGCTGTCGAAGGACAACACGCGCTCTTGCAGTTCGTTGGCCTGCTTGATCACCGCAAGCGGGTAATCGCTCCTGAACCAATGGTCCCAAGCCAGGAAACCGGCCCCGGCCCCGATGGCCAGCGCCAGGGGCAGGCCTATATACAGTGCCTTTTTTGAACGTGGTTTTGTCATTGCCGTCTCAGTCGGTTGAGGCCTTTGCTATCTGGGAAGAACGAGCGATGGAGCGAGAAATTTAGGTGCCGTCGCGCAGGCTATAAATTTTTCCGCGATGCATACGTTCTAGCTCTGATAAAGCCGTTTCCTAAGGTAGACAATGACGATCTCTCGACGTGGGTTCATCGCAGGCTTGGCGCTGACGAGTGCCGCCGTGCCGGCGGCCTTTTACGCCCATCGCGAGCTGACGCGCGAAGAATTCCCCATTACTCCGGGTGAAGCCACCGTAGACCTGGCCGATACCACTGGCCAGCATCTGGCTGACACCTTGCGCGGCGTATGGAGCCTGCGCATGGAGGGGCGTGATGCCGCTATCAAAGGCTTGCCGCACCAAGGCCTGGAACTGCTGCTGGACATCGCGCCTCGCGGTCGTGGCCTGCGGGGCTATCTTGATACCGCCGCCAATCTGCGCAGCGAGGGCGAGCCCCGTTATCGCGTATTGGGGGATTTGGCGGGCGTAGCGGGCAATGTGCTCTATTGGCGCCTGATCGACCGCGACACCACCGACGGCTCGCCTGCCTATGAGTTCAAGACCACGGTCGATGAAGTCTGGGCCAGCTTCGGCAATGCCGGCACTACAACCCTCAGTGGGCAGATCTTCGATTTACAGCGGCCCTTGGCACTGGTCGAGCGCGACCATCGCTTTGTCGCCCACAAGCAGTTGTTCCCTGAGGCGCGCCAACGCATCGGGCTTAACCCCACGCTGCTTGCGTGGCTGATCTCTCCCGAACACCGATTGTTCCACCAGCTCTGGCACGCCACCCGTGACAAGTGGCACAAACTCTCCGAAGAAAAACACGAGGCGCTGCGGGGCATCGGCTGGCAACCCGGCCCGCGTGGCAAGGAGCGCGATGCCCGAGGCAAACGCAAGGACCGTAACGGCTCGGGCATCGATTTCTTCTTCATGCACCGCCACATGCTGGGTACCGCACGTTCCATGCAGGACTTGCCCTCATGGCCCGCGTTTCCCGAGCCCCAGCCCGCCCTGGAACGTGATCGCCTGGGCTTCGTGCGCTACTTCGACAACCAGGATGGCTTTGCGCTGCCGCCCACGTGGTCGGCACCGGACGATGCCGAATACACCCAGTGGGTCAGTGATATAAAAGCTGCCGAGACCTATCACAGCAACTTTCAGGTCTGGGAGTCCCAGTACCGCGATCCGCGCTACCTGGCCAAATTGACCTTGGGACAACTGGGTTCCGAGATGGAGCTGGGCCTGCACGACTGGCTGCACATGCGTTGGGCCTCGGTGCCTCGCGACCCATCCAATGGCGGCCCGGTGCCCTTTGCCCGCGACCCCTCGGACTTTGCCCCACGCTGGTACGCGCCCGAGAACGACTTTCTTGGTGACCCGTTTTCCTCCCACGTGAACCCTGTGTTCTGGCACTTCCATGGCTGGATTGATGACCGTGTCGAAGACTGGTTTCGCGCTCACGAGCGCTTCAACCCCGGGGAAGTGAGCCGGCTGGAGGTCAATGGCGTGGCCTGGTTCGCACCGGGGCGCTGGGTGGAGGTGGGCGACCCCTGGTTGGGGCCGGATACCCACGGGTGCAGCACGACGCCTGGGTTGCAAATGGGGCGGTCGATGGAGATGGATCCGGAAACCATGAAGCTGGCGCTGCGAATTGTGTTCAGTGATGAGAACGATGCCCTGAAGGGACTGTTCAAACGCGTGCCGAAGCGGCCTTGGTATGCGCGGCACCTCAAGATCAAGCCCCGCGAAGCTTAACGGCCTCACTACATTTGGCTCTATGTCAGGCTTGGAAATTGAGTACACCGCTGATCCCCTGTGGGAGGGGGCTTGCCCCCGATGGCGGTGTACCAGTCAACCCACCTGCAAGCTGACCCACCGCCATCGGGAGCAAGCTCCCCCCCACATTT